>JAVRCH010000095.1:0-30810 GCA_034530795.1 Nostoc sp. DedQUE12a | reverse complement strand
TATCGTCATAGATTTTCAAAAGGGACAAGACAAAATAGATCTTAGAACTCTAGGCATCAGTGACTTTAATAATCTGTTATTGCTGACAACTAATGATATAGATGGTAATGCCATCATTAGCGTCAGATATCGAGTGTTAGACGGCGATTATTATTATCGACTCAAACTCAATGGCATTAGCAGCAGCCAATTACAAGCGAGTGATTTTATTTTCAACAGTGCAGTTGTAAATAACAACATTACAGGAACTGCTTACAATGATGATTTGTTTGGTGGTTTCGGTAACGATACCCTTGTTGGTGATGATGGGAATGACCGTTTGTTTGGCGAACAAGGAGATGACAGATTATTAGGTGGTGAGGACAATGATACCTTGTATGGCGGCGCAGGGAATGATACTTATTCTTTCCTAGCTAATAGTGCCTTGGGAACCGACACAATTATAGAAACCGCAACAGGCGGTACTGATACTATTAACTTTAGCGGTACTACAGTTGCCGTCAATCTAAATTTAGGTGTAACAACTTCGCAAACGGTTAATAGCAATCTCAACCTCATTCTCTCTGCCGATAACGTTATCGAAAATGCAATCGGTGGCACAGGTAATGATACTCTCACTGGTAATACACTGAATAACACTTTAATTGGTGGTGGCGGAAATGACCGACTCCAAGGATTAACAGGAAATGATACTTATTCTTTTGTAGCGAATACTGCCTTGGGAACCGACACAATTATAGAAACAGGCGGTACTGATACTATTAACTTTAGCGGTACTACAGTTGCCATCAACCTAAATTTAGGTGTAACAACTTCGCAAACGGTTAATAACAATCTCAACCTCATTCTCTCTGCCAACAACGTTATCGAAAACGCAACAGGTGGCACAGGTAATGACACTCTCACTGGTAATACACTGAATAATACTTTAATTGGTGGTGGTGGAAATGACCGACTCCAAGGGTTAACAGGAAATGATGCTTATTCTTTCCTAGCTAATAGTGCTTTGGGAACTGACACAATTATAGAAACCTCAACAGGCGGTACTGACACTATTGACTTTAGCGGTACTACAGTTGCCGTCAATCTAAATCTAGGTGTTACAACTTCGCAAACAGTTAATAGCAATCTAAATCTCATTCTTTCTGCCAACAACGTTATTGAAAATACAACGGGTGGCACAGGTAATGATATTCTCACTGGCAATACACTGAATAACACTCTAATTGGTGGTGATGGAAATGACCAACTCCAAGGGTTAGCAGGAAATGACACCCTCTTGGGAGGTAATGGTAATGATACTCTTACAGGTGGAATTGGTAGTGATAAATATCTGTTCCAAAGTAATAGTGCGTTTAACACCAGCTTAGGTATTGATACCATCACTGACTTTGAAGCGGGACAAGACCAAATTGTGCTGAGTAAAACCACCTTTAATGCTATTACTAATACTGTAGGACAGGCTTTAACTGACTTTGCTGTTGTCGCTAATAATCAATCCGTCAATGCTAGTAATGCGCGTATTGTCTTTAGCCAAAGTAGTGGCAGCTTATTCTATAACCAGGATGGCAATGTTTTGGGCGCAGTAACAGTGTTTGAGTTTGCCCGTTTAGGGAATTCTAATATTACTTTGAGTACTAGCAATTTTAGTCTGATTGCGTAGTACTTTGTCAATTTTCAATTGATAGATAAGCAAGTTCTTAGTAAGCACTTCAGTCATTATTTTCAGCACTAAAGTGCTTACTAAAAACTCTCAAAACTAGCTTGAAAAAGTACTACTGGTGCATCTCATTAAATTTGAGGGATAAGAGAACGAACCGCAGAGGCGCAGAGAACACAGAGAAAGAGGATGAGAGAAAGATTAATAAATTAGAATAAAAATAAACTGGATTGAATTTGGAAAAATCAAATGACGATTGAGAGATGGACTGATGAAATGGTGGATGGATTAGCTTCAAGCGTTACTGAACTGCGGGAAAGTGTTACTGAACTGCGGGAAAGCATTACTGAGGTGCGGGAAAATCTGCGGGAAAGCGTTACTGAACTGCGAGAAAGCGTTACTGAGGTGCGTGATAGTGTTGATGGTCTGAGGGTAACTGTTCAAGCTTTGTTACAAGTGGCTGCTCAAAGTCAGCGAGATATGGAATTAATAAAGCAACGACAAGAAGAAAACGATCAGAGATTTAATATTTTGTTAGAAGAAGTCCGCTATTTAAGGCGAGGCAATCAAGAAACTTAAAGACTTATTAGCGATGCCTATGGCGGACTGCGCCTACGCCTCCTTCCATTAATCCATTAAAGCGATATCTACGGTAAACTACACTAACGTATAAATAAATATTTACACTGATCCGTTTAGCACATAAGATTTTGAGCCAAAACTCGCTTACCGAATAAATAAGCGTCTTCCAATTACGAATTATCAATTACGAATTATGTTGACAGGTTCTACAAACCAGGTTTATCCAGTCATTTGGCACAACGACTCAGTGTCACTAATTGACCAAACTCGCTTACCCAACGAATATACATTCGTGGAAATTCAGCGCAGTGAAGATATGGCGCGGGCGATTAAAACGATGATTGTGCGGGGTGCGCCTGCAATTGGTGTAGCTGCGGCATACGGAATGTATCTTGGTGCAAGGGAAATTCAGACAAGCGATCGCCACGAATTTTTGCAACACTTAGATAAAGTTGCCCAATTGTTGCGTTCTACTCGTCCCACAGCCGTAAACTTATTTTGGGCAATCAGCCGGATGCTCAAAACAGCCTACGAAACCTTGGGAACAGTAGAAGAAATCAAACAAATTCTGTTGGAAACTGCCCAAGCAATCAACACTGAAGATTTGCAAACGTGTAAAGCGATCGGTGACAATGGCTTAACAGTTTTGCCTACTACCCCAGAAAAGCTGACATTGCTTACCCACTGTAACGCCGGAGCATTAGCCACCGCAGGTTATGGTACAGCCTTGGGTGTTGTGCGTTCTGCTTGGCGGCAAGGACGTTTAGAGCGTGTATTTGCCGACGAAACCCGCCCGCGTTTGCAAGGCGCAAAACTTACCACTTGGGAATGCGTCCAAGAAGGCATTCCAGTGACATTAATTACTGATAACATGGCAGCCCATTGCATGAAACAGGGTTTAATTCATGCAGTAGTTGTGGGTGCCGATCGCATTGCCGCTAACGGTGACACTGCGAATAAAATTGGTACATATAGCGTAGCGATCGCAGCTAAAGCACATAATATACCCTTCTTCGTCGCCGCACCCCTTTCCACGGTTGATTTTGAATTAGCCAATGGCAGCAAAATTCCCATTGAAGAACGCGATCCCACAGAAATCTATCAAGTCGGTGATACAATGCTCACACCTTCTGGTGTAGATTTTTACAACCCAGCATTTGATGTCACCCCAGCCGAATTAATAACAGCCATCATTACAGAAAATGGGGCGATCGCACCTAGCGAATTGGCAAAATCACATGTAAAGCAGGTAGTTTAAGGAGGCAGGGGGCAGGAGGCAGGAGGAATACCAATCCCTCTATTTTTTTGAAAGGATACATCCATGACTCAGGAACAATGGACTGCGGTTGACCGTTACCTCACTGACCTATTTGTGCCCTCTGACTCAGTGCTAGATGCAGCACTGGAAGCCAGCGCCGTCGCCGGTTTGCCACCGCACAACGTTTCACCGAATCAGGGGAAGCTACTGCTGCTGTTGGCGCAACTCCAAGGGGCACGCACGATTTTAGAGATTGGTACTTTGGGCGGTTACAGTACAATTTGGTTGGCACGGGCATTACCCAGTAACGGTTACTTAATTACCCTCGAAGCCGATGCCAAACACGCCGAAGTTGCCCAGAACAACATTGCACGCGCCGGTCTGAGCGATGTAGTGGAATTGCGTCTTGGGCAAGCACTCTCTACACTGCCACAACTCGCCGCCGAAGGTCGAGGCCCATTTGACTTGATTTTCATCGACGCCGACAAGCCCAACAATCCTGATTACTTAGCATGGGCGCTGAAACTTTCCCGTCGAGGTAGCCTGATTATTGCCGATAATGTTGTCCGTAATGGAGCAGTAATCGATACAGCCAGTAATGATGCCAGCGTCCAAGGAGTGCGTCGCTTCAACGAATTGCTGGCATCTGAGCCGCGTGTAAGTACCACCGCACTCCAGACAGTAGGTAGTAAAGGATACGACGGCTTTGCGATCGCCCTAGTTGTAGCTGACTAGTAGCGCAAATACTTAGAGAATGGAAAGTAGCGAGATGAGGACATGGCTTCGCTAAGGGAAAAGGGTAAAGGTTAAAGAGAAAACAGAGATCTTTCTTTTGCCCCATGCCCAATGCCCAATGCCCAATGCCCAATGCCCCATGCCCCAGTACTTTTGATTTTGCCAAACTGGCGAGACTAATCAGCACAGCGATCGCTACATTAGAAGATATATAAATAAATATATAAATAGAAATCATTGTTGATTTTTATTCATCCGCAGTTCAACGAAAAACATGAGTGCAAGTACCATTCTTTTTGACAACCCTTTACTCCAAGGCACTGGCTTACCTCCATTTGCAGAGATTAAACCAGAACGAGTAGTACCAGCCTTTAACCAATTGCTAGCAGAACTTGACCAGCAGCTTGCGGTTTTAGAGGCTAATGTAGAGCCTACTTGGGAAGGTTTAGTGGAACCCTTAGAAAAGCTGACTGAACGGCTTACCTGGAGTTGGGGGGCAGTAAATCATTTAATGGGTGTTAAAAATAGCCCGGAACTGCGGGAAGCTCATGAAATCATACAGCCAGAGGTAATACAATTTATCAATAAGCTCGGTCAAAGCCAACCCATCTACAATGCGTTTAAAGTACTCCGCGCTAGCGATGGTTGGGAAACTTTAGAACCAGCCCAACAGCGGATTGTAGAAGCCGCCATTCGAGATGCAGAACTTTCTGGTGTTGGCTTAGAAGGAGAAGCCAGAGAGCGTTTCAATGTCATTCAGATGGAATTAGCAGAACTTTCTACGAAATTCTCTAACCATGTACTGGATGCTACTAAAAGTTTTAGCTTAACCCTGACAACAAAAGCCGAAATTGACGGTTTACCGCCAAGCTTAGTGAGTTTAGCAGCCCAAGCTGCTCGTGAGGCTGGTGAAATTAAAGCCACCCCAGAAAATGGCCCTTGGCGTATTACTTTGGACTTCCCCAGTTACGGCCCTTTCATGCAGCACAGCACCCGCCAAGATTTACGCGAAAAGCTTTACAAAGCTTATATCACCCGCGCTTCTAGTGGCGATTTAGATAACAACCCTTTAATTGAGCGGATTTTAGAATTACGCCAAGAACTCGCAGATTTACTAGGTTTTGGTAGTTATGCCGAGTTGAGTCTTGCAAGTAAAATGGCTCCTAATGTTCAAGCAGTGGAAGCATTATTAGAAGAACTACGTCAAGCTAGTTATGATGCTGCTGTCAAAGACTTAGAAGAACTCCAAGCTTTCGCTGCATCACATGGAAAAGAATATCAAAATTTAAAACACTGGGATATTAACTTTTGGGCAGAACGCCAACGAGAAGCCAAATTTGCCTTTACAGCTGAAGAATTACGTCCTTACTTTCCCCTTCCTCAAGTACTGGATGGCTTATTTGGACTTGTGAAGCGATTATTTGGCGTCACTGTTACCCCTGCCGACGGTCAAGGCCCAGTATGGCATGAGGATGTCCGTTATTTTCAAATTGCTGATGAAACTGGTTCTCCCATAGCTTACTTCTACTTAGACCCCTATAGCCGTCCCGCAGAAAAACGCGGTGGCGCTTGGATGGATGTGTGTATCAATCGTGCCAAAATCACGGAAAATGGTGTAACTAGCATCCGCTTACCTGTGAGTTACTTGATATGTAACCAAACTCCGCCAGTAGATGGCAAACCTAGTTTGATGACTTTCTATGAAGTCGAGACTTTGTTTCACGAGTTTGGTCATGGATTACACCATATGCTGACCAAGGTCGATTATGCAGGAGCAGCAGGCATCAACAATGTGGAATGGGATGCAGTGGAATTACCTAGCCAGTTTATGGAAAACTGGTGCTATGAGCGACTGACTTTATTCGGTATGGCTAAGCATTACCAAACCGGGGAAGCTCTACCAGAACATTATTATCAAAAACTGCTAGCAGCGCGTAATTATATGAGTGGTACTGCCATGTTGCGGCAGCTTCACTTTAGCACCGTTGATTTAGAACTACACTACCGCTATCGTTCTGATGGTGATGAAACCCCCGCAGATGTGCGTCATCGCATAGCTAAGACTACTACGGTTTTACAACCGCTTCCAGAAGATTCAATGTTGTGTGCTTTTGGACACATATTTGAAGGCGGCTACGCAGCGGGTTACTACAGCTACAAGTGGGCTGAAGTACTAAGTGCCGATGCTTTTGCCGCTTTTGAAGAAGCTGGACTAGAAAATGAAGAAGCGATAAAAGCTACAGGACGCCGTTATCGAGATACCGTACTAGCACTTGGTGGCGGAAAACATCCAATGCAGGTGTTTAAAACTTTCCGGGGTCGCGAACCAAGTACGATCGCTCTGCTGAGGCAAAATGGTTTAGTCAGCGCTAAGTAGGGAGACGGGGAGATGGGGAAGTGTGGGGAGTGTGGGGAGAGAGGGGGGAAAGATTTTTTCCCTATCCTCCCACACCTCCCACCCCTCCTACACTTCCTGCTTGCCCCATGCCCAAAGTCTAAGGCTTATCTAAAAAAAGCGGTTCTTTGGCAACATCATCTAAGCGGATACTGGCGAGTATATTCTGCCACTGTCTCTCAAATGCAGCATCTTGTGGGTTTTTCTGACGCAGTTGAGCTAGTATCGCTAGTGCTTCGTGCCATATACCTTTTTGGGCATAGATTGTATAGCGTTTGAGAGGAGCTGCGTTTTCTAGTTCTTTAAGTGTTGATTCACCGAGGTCAACTCGTTTTATTACCCCTTCAACGTAAGTCCAGGGGGCATTTTTTTGTTTATCGCAGTTAACGCTGAAAAACCAGCGATATTCTTTGTTTAATGCTAAAGCCGGAGCAGTGCTAGGTAGAGAAACACTTATAACTCCTGGCTTATCTATCAGAGCGATCGCTTTTTTGTAGACTTGGTTAGAGTCCCCATCTTGCAGCACAAATTCCACTGCATAAGCCACATCTTTGGTATATGGCATATAAAAAAACCAACTTGGACGTTCTAACGTCGTTTGCGACCAGACATTAACCACATCATCAGCTTCCTCAGTAAATGGCACTAAAGCCGTGAGGTCAGGTTTAGCAGCTGGACATGCTGTTCCGTTTCCCCGCGTAGCCCCGCCCCGGACACGTCCTCCAGGAGGGGGGCCGGGTGGGACTGGGGGTTGTTGAAAAGGTGGAGTTTGAGCAACGATCGTTTTAGAATTAGAGCGATCGCCAAGTCCACGACCAAGACTAGAAGTCTCGCTAGCTAGTAAACTGGTGCAGCTTAAAGCTAATACTAAAAATAGTTTTATTGATTGTAAATTACACTTCATAAAAACATTACCTCATAGGATTTTAGATTTTAAATTGGGCATTGGGCAAAACCCTTTGGGTAGGGAAAAGGGAAAAGGGAAAAGGGTACATGAGGGATCTTTCCTTTCCCCCTTGTCTCCCCACTCCCCAATTTCTAAGTATTTGCACTAGGAATTATTGTTTTGAAATTATAAATTGACATCAAGCCAATGGTGGCTAGTAAGGACAAAGCTGAGGGTACAAAAGGTATCCAAGCACCCCAAATTAACAGACCAAAGCAAGCTACATACAAAACACTAGAGGTAACGCCCACTGCTAATCCCAACCAGGGAAGTGAAAGGTTTCGCCAAGCTAGGACTCCTCCCACCACAGACCAGCCGCAAATCCAAGCTACTTCCAGCCACAGTGACCAAACCCGCAACAATGGACGCCCATCTTCAACAGCGCTGAGAATTTGGCTGACCATGTGTGCTTGTATCAAAACTCCTGGTATTTGGTCGTCTAGAGGAACTCCGTAAGGTGTTGGCCAAGTATCTGGAGAATCTCCTCTTGATATGACACCAATCAAAACAATCCGGTCTTTAACAGCATTGGGATTAACTGGACTAGATAAAAATTCTGTTAGTGTCACCTGTTCGGCAACTTCTTTTGGAGAACGGTAGTTGAGTAAGATTTGACCGCCATCGGCATTAATATTTTGATACCCACCACTACGAGACTTGAGATTTGGAAAAACAGTCTTACCCAGCTGCAAATTTCCTTCGGGGGTGAATTTGACTCGGATTCCTGAAGGTCGCAGATAAAGGGAAGCCAGTTGTAAACTGAATGAGTATGAGGTAGAACAAAATGATGTCGGCTCTTGGTTCATGAATAAAAGATGGCGACGGATAACTCCATCACGGTCATGAATAAAGTCACTAAAGCCGATATTTGTTTTTGGGATTTCTGGAGGCGGCTGAATACCTCTGATATTGGCTGTGCCATCGCTTCCTTTACATACGCCAATTAAATTTGGAGTTTTTTGCAGACGAGTAATTAAATCTGGCTGTTTGGCATTAAAATCACGGTAGATATCTAAGCCGATCGCTCTGGGTTGGTATTGATTGAGTTTTTCTAAAACTTTGTTGAGAGATTTCTCGGAAATGGAAGCCCCAATTAAAGACTCACCATTTTTTCTTTGAGTTGCCAAATCATCATCATCGATGGTGATTACCAGCAGTCGAGAATCAATTCCTTCTGGTGGACGCGATCGGATCATTTGGTCAAAGGCTTGAATCTCTGTAGCTTCTAGGATTCCCAGCAACCTTGCCCCAACAACAAAGGCTGTAACTGCCAAACTGGATAACAAAGTGATGCTAAATCTGCGTTTAATGGACGGAGATAAATTCGGCATCTCTTCAATTTCTCTAGACCTTAATTCATCCCAAGTGGGGGGTGTCTGAGCTGGATTTTGGCAAATCACTGGTAGCCAAGTCGCACAAGGAAATCGATCTTCAAGTCCTTGTAACCGTTCCCGCGCTTGGCGCACTGATTGATACAAAGACTCTCCACTAGCAAAGCCTTGGAGAAAATACTTTAAAAACTCTTGAGCAACCTGGTCTGGAACCGGTTCGCGCATGACAATTATTTGAGGAATTTGTAAATCAGCTAATTCTCGTGCCAATCCCAACCCATCGCAGGAATTGAATATAGCTAGTTGCAAACCATTTTCAATGGCTTTCCTCAGAGCATACTTTAACTCGCCAATGGTGAGACTATCAGTTTTATTCAGGTAAATTCGTCCGCTTTCTCCATTTCCCTGACTAGAACTATGTCCGGCAAAAAAGAGAATATCCCAGTTTTTTCCCCACAGATGCTCAGTTAATTCTTTGCGTTGTGGTTCCACGATAAAATTGACTTCGGCGTTGCTACACTGTTGCAATAAAACTCGATCTGCCTGGGTGTCAATTCCTTGACTATTACCAACAATTGCCAAAATTTTGACTAAAGGATTGGGAGTGCGTGACTTGTGAACGCGATCGTAAGTTGGTGAAGATAGGGCGATTTCAGCCTTGGGATAGCGTTCCAATAAGTCCCACAAATGCCAAGGTAATAGCTGTAATTGACTATTTTCTGTTTGTAAAATTACCCGTACTTCTTCTGTAGAAGACAATCTTTCTAACCATTTTTCTCTTACAGAGCGGAACTCTTCTGCTTTCAACCAGGTATTAAAACGTGCCCGTAAAATATGAGAAGTGTTTTCGCAGTCTTGGATCATCGATACATTCGTCACTTGCACTTGCTCAGCATGGAGGCGATAACGATTGCCTATCTGCCGATAACTAGACTGCCAATGACTATAGTAGAGCGGCATTTCGGGAAATGGAGGTAATTTGCCCGTGACTTCTGTTGTAGCACGCTCGTGTTCTTCACCAATTTGGAGGGTGACAGCAAACCCCTGCTCAAAACTACCCTCTCCGAATTTCAGAACTACTAACTTACCCATGACCGTCGGTATCCCTGTTTCTGTGCAAACTCGCAAACCTCTGATATCTGGTGAAAAGCTTCACCAAGCGTGTACAGAACTTTTTTGAAAGTCCCAAAAAGGTGATTTGAATTTTTAATTAATCAATTAGTTACTTATAAATTACCGACAAACAGGGAAGATACGTATATACTTTAAATCCGGAAATGCTCTGTAATACTAGTACCATTCAATGCTACCCTAACGCTAAATTCTTCTCTGGGTTCGCCCCGAAACTGTAACTGAATGTAATTATCTGATTTTCTAGATTGAGCATCTAAAAAGACTGCTCCCGAACTATCTAGAACGGTAAGATGAACTCCTGGTGGTAAGTAGATTTGGCTACCAGTTGCGTGCAACTGAAGGTGGATACTGGTTTGTCGATCCTCTGAAGGAGTAATTTCCACAATCAATATCACAGGGTGATTGAGAATTTGGATACCCAAATCAATCAGTTTTGCACGTTTAGTAATTGATTCTGGTGAATTGGAAGCATTTACTTCTAGAGTTTGAGTACTGCGAAAAGCATAACCTGGTCTAAGTTCTGGTAGATTCCACAAAGATTCAACAGTTTGCCAGCCCGTCTCAAATATACCAGCAAACCATTGAGTTAAATTTACTAGTGGGGCAAGTGGAGATTCCCGCAGTTGCGCCATATGGTCGATAAAAGCTTCCAATGGTTGCAGTTGTCTCAAAGGTAGTGTTTCAGTTGCTACAGTAGGCACAAAACCCAGTAGTTTGGCTTCTTGGAGCGATTCATCAAATTGAACCACTAAATAGCCCACTCGTTCTTCCCAAGTTTCAGGAGGAATGGAACATATCTGCTGGTTTTGATGAACAGGGCGACACTCCAGACGGCCAACTGATGGCACTTCTAAGTCAGCTACATCCCCGCACAGCCGCATAACGGGGTTCCAGCTGTCACTAACTTCGAGATTGGTGGGAATATCCATCATTTGCAAATAGTCATTTACCACCCATACAGCTAGAGTATTCAGCCGGACTTGCTCTGCTTTTTGAGAATTTGGCTGCTCATGAGCAAATTGCTGGGCAGTTATGCGAGCTATTTGCGGAATTGGCAATGTTAATGTGAAATCTTCTAGCTGATAGGTGGAGTTATTCATAAGTCACTTCGTGGTGATCAACGCTGCTATGTACATATCGCCCGCATTCACTAAATTTATGCCACAAAATAGAGAATCATTCTTAAAAAAGAGAATTGGTTATGGGGCATAGGAAGAAGACAAGGGGAAAAGGGGAAAGATTAAATTTATTCCTTTTCCCTTTTCCCTTTTCCCTTTTCTCCTGCTCCCCCTGCTCCCCCCTGCTCCATACCCAATTTTGAATTGCAGCGTCTTACTCTTGAATTTCAGTTTAAAATAACTAAGTCAATATTTAAACTCAAGATAATTTCAGTATCTAAGTTGATAAACAGCAAAACTTGTGATACTGAAGACATCAGGCAAAATATGGCTGCAAAAATTCCGGTGACAGTAATAACAGGCTTTTTAGGTAGTGGAAAAACTAGTCTAATTCGCCACCTGCTACAAAACAACCAAGGACGCCGTATTGCGGTTTTGGTCAATGAATTTGGCGAACTCGGTATTGATGGCGAACTGTTGAAATCTTGTCAAATTTGCCCTGAGGATGGTGAAGGTGAGAGCAATATTTTTGAGTTAACCAACGGCTGCTTATGCTGTACCGTTCAGGAAGAGTTTTACCCGACGATGCAAGAGTTAATTAAGCGGCGAGATAGCATTGATTGTATTTTGATTGAAACTTCGGGTTTGGCGTTACCAAAACCACTGGTGAAAGCTTTTCGCTGGCAAGAAATTCGCAATGCAGCCACGGTGGATGCCGTGATTACTGTGGTTGATTGTGCGGCTGTAGCAGCAGGTACATTTGCCAGCGATCCCCAGGCGATCGCAGCCCAACGACAAGCTGATGATAGTATAGAACACGAAACACCTTTGCAAGAACTGTTTGAAGATCAACTTGCTTGTGCAGACTTAGTGGTATTGAATAAAACTGACTTGGTAGACGCAAAGACGAAAGCCAGAGTCGAAGAATTGGTTAAACAAGAGTTGCCCAGAGTGGTGAAGATTGTCGAAAGTAATCGCTCTCAACTCGATGCATCTATATTATTAGGATTCCAGGCCGCAGTCGAAGACAACCTAGATTCTCGCCCCAGTCATCACGACACCGAAGAAGACCACGACCACGACGAAGAAATTACCTCAGCCAATTTAATTTTGGATCGTGCCTTTGACCCTGAAAAGCTGCAACAGCGGTTGCAAACATTGGCACAAGAACAAGAAATTTATCGAATCAAAGGTTTCGTGGCAGTACCCAACAAACCCATGCGCCTAGTAATGCAAGGTGTAGGAACCAGATTTGATAAATTTTACGATCGCCCCTGGCAACCAGAAGAACCCAGACAAACCCGCTTAGTTTTCATCGGTCGTGATTTAAAATCCTCAGAAATCGAGTCCCAACTTGTAGCTTTATAAATTAATTGGGCATTGGGCATTGGGCATTGGGCATGGGGGAGTGTGGGTATGGGGGGATGGGGGGATGGGGGAGTGTGGGGAGTGTGGGGAGTGTGGGGAGTGTGGGGAGATGGGGAAAAAGAGAATTTATGCTTCCATTTCCTCCCACACCTCCCACACCTCCCACACCTCCCACCCCTCCCACACCTCCCACCCCTCCCACACCTCCCACCCCTCCCACACCTCCCACACCTCCCACCCCTCCCACACCTCCCACACCTCCCACACCTCCCACACTTCCTGCTTGCCCCATGCCCTATTCCCCACTTTAGAAAACTATGACAATTTCTCAAATATTTAACATTGCGAATCTTTTCGTTTTGCCTTTTTGGGCTTTGATGATTTTATTGCCGAATTGGAAAGTAACACAGCGAATAATGGCATCATATCTGCCTTTTGTGCTGTTAGCTGGAGTATATTTGTATTTGTTCGTCAACAGCGTTACGCCAGAAAACGCCCAAGATTTCTCGAATTTGGAATTAGCTAATGTTGCCCGACTTTTTGCAGATGAAAAAGTTGCTGCAACGGGTTGGGTTCATTATTTAGTAATGGATTTGTTTGTTGGTCGCTGGATATACTTAGAAGGTCAAAAAACAGGTATTTGGACAATTCATTCCCTAGCTTTGTGTTTCTTTGCTGGCCCTCTGGGATTGCTATCTCACATCTCCACTGACTGGATATCTAAGAAATTTTTCCCAAAATTTCAGCAAAATGAAGCGGCAACGGTAGCAGAACAATAAATCTCATCAATTAACACCTAGAAAGCTATTATGCTTTGAAATTGCAAAGTCACTCATGTTGTTGGCTGTTGACAGTTAACCATCAACAGTCAACGCCAAAACGAAAATTTCTACTGCGTTAAATGCGCTACAGCTTAGTATATCCGCACAGCTAGCTGTACTATTTAATATTGAGACTATAAAAATAGTTGATAGTGAATAAATATTGTTCATTAAGACGAATTTTTGCTTTAAATTAATATCTGAAAAATTGTAAAATTATCTAAAAATACAATACTTTATTTATTCTAATTTAGAACATTATATATCCTAAGAAATAAACTTATTTACTCCATTAGAAAGAAGCGATAGTGGCTCCTTGTTCCTAAAGTAAACCCAAGGAGAGTGAAATAAATCTCTGCACAATAATTGTTATATTCTTGTCTGCTTTTAATTGAAAAATACACCATTTTTGAGTTAAAATCCTTTAATTCCTAATTCAGAATGGTTAGACATTAGTTATTTAATCATTACCTGATTATAGAACCCAATATCTACAATTTTAAGCAACTTTTGAAGTTAGATTTCGCAAAAACACAAGTGATTAGATAAAAGATTCGCTGCAATAAATTTGATTTTGATTTAGGAATACCACTATGGCCATACAGGAGCAACTACACCAATGGCATGAATTAGCACAACAGTTGCGTGTAGATAGCATTCGCGCTACAACTGTTGCTGGTTCAGGTCACCCTACGTCGTCCATGTCACCAGCCGATCTGATGGCGGTTTTACTTTCTAAATATCTGCGCTACGATTTTGAGAATCCAGACAGCCCTAATAACGATCGCTTTATTCTCTCTAAAGGACATGCTGCACCTTTACTATATGCGATGTATAAAGCTGCCGGGGTAATTACTGATGAGGAGTTAATCTCACTGCGGCAATTGGGCAGCCGCTTAGAAGGCCATCCCACACCTGTTTTACCTTGGGTTGATGTGGCAACTGGCTCCTTAGGACAAGGATTGCCAATTGGTGTAGGGGTGGCTTTAGCAGGTAAATATTTAGACCAGTTGCCATATCATATCTGGGTGTTGCTAGGTGATAGCGAAACAGCTGAGGGGTCTGTCTGGGAGGCTTTCGATCGCGCTTCACATTACAGCTTAGACAATCTGATCGCTATTATCGATGTCAATCGTCTAGGACAGCGGGGTCAGACTGAATTAGGCTGGAACACACAAGCCTATGCTGCACGCGCTACAGCTTTTGGCTGGCAAGCGATCGAAATTGATGGTCACGATTTGGCGGAGATTGACCAAGCTTTTAGCGCTGCTTTGAGTATCAACGATCGCCCCACTGTAATTATTGCTCGCACAAAGAAAGGCAAAGGTGTAGCCTCGTTGGAAGATTTAGGTGGTTGGCACGGTAAAGCACTTAAACCCGATGCCGAAAAAGAAGCGATCGCCGAGTTGGGTGGCGAACGCCAAATCAGAATTCCAGTCAACAAACCCGAAGAACAAGGCCAATCAGTTGTTACAGGTAACCCTCAACCGCTGCAACTTCCCATTTATAACAAAGCCGCAAAGGTCGCAACACGTAGAGCATACGGGGACGCTTTAGTAGCACTGGGAGCTGCTCAACCAAATGTAGTTGTCCTTGATGCCGAAGTTAGTAATTCCACTTATGCTGAAGATTTCGCAGAAGCTTATCCTGAGCGCTACTTTGAGATGTACATTGCCGAACAACAAATGATTGCAGCGGCGGTGGGTTTGCAGGTACGAAAATACAAACCCTTTGCATCGAGTTTCGCTGCTTTCTTGAGTCGGGGTTACGATTTTGTGCGGATGGCGGCTGTTTCCCGCGCCAACATTAAATTAGTCGGTTCCCATGCTGGGGTATCTATTGGTCAGGATGGCCCTTCACAAATGGCACTGGAGGATTTAGCAGCATTCCGGGCAGTATGGAGTAGTACTGTACTGTATCCCAGCGATGCCAACCAGACTGCTAAACTAGTGGCACAAATGAGCGATCGCAATGGCATTGTCTACCTCCGCACTACCAGGGAAAACACACCTGTAATTTATGAATCTGATGAAGATTTTCCCATTGGTGGTAGTAAAGTAGTCCGTAGTTCAGACAGCGATCGAGCTGCTATCATTGCTGCTGGCATTACTTTACACGAAGCTTTGAAAGCTTACGATCGTCTGAAAAACGAAGGTATTACAGTGCGTGTCATTGATGCCTACTCCGTCAAACCCATTGATACCAAAACACTTCATCAAGCTGCACGCGATACCGAAGGTAATTTAGTCGTTGTTGAAGACCATTGGTTAGAAGGCGGATTAGGCGCAGCAGTACTAGATGTTTTTGCGGCTACTAATAGTAGTCCTAGTTACGATGAAACCCCGGTGCGGCTAATTAAGTTGGCAGTTAGTGAGATGCCAGGTTCAGGCAGCCCTGAAGAACTGCTTCATGCTGCCAAAATTGATGCTGATGCCATTGTTGAAGCGGTGAAATCGCAAGTCCAACAGCCAGTAGGAGTAGCGTTGCACTCGCAATGATCAAGAAAGGCAGAGGGAAGATTTTTTATCTTCTGTAAGAAAGTAATATTAACTCCCAAAATAGGCATAAGTTAAAATACTCAAAAAGTGGGTGACCTGAGATTCGAACTCAGAACCAGCGGATTAAGAGTCCGATGCTCTACCGTTGAGCTAGTCACCCAAACAAACAACTATCTTAGCAAACTTCTCATCATTTTGCCACTGCAACAGCCCAAAAAACGAATTAAAGGGGAAATTGGACGGTAAAGGTGGTTTGGCCTGCTGCACTTTCTACACAAATTGACCCGCCTAAATGTTTGACCATTTTCTGCACTAATGCCAATTCGAGTCCGGTGCCGTTATGTTTCCAAGGATCGTGTTTGGAAAGGTGATAGAAAGGCTCAAAAATTCGTGACAGTTCGTTGCTAGTAAGTTCGATTCCAGAACTGGTAATTTGAAGTTGTACTGCGTCGCCTATCAGTTCAGCCCAAACTGTGATGGATTCACCTGCCGGCGTGTATTTGCAGGCATGGTTGAGCAGTTCGGTAACAATCCGTTCTAGGTCTGTGATATCTGTCTCTAAAAGTGGGAGTGTGCGATCGATATTTAGGTTTAACTGCTGGCGCTGGCAGTTGGTAACATCTCGAAAAGTTTCAATGATGGGGTGAAGCCAGCTTTGTAAGTCAATGGGAATCAAAGTTGGGGGATTTGGTTCGGCTTCTAAAGATGTGAGTGTGAGTAGGTCGTTAATTAACTTGCTCTCTCGCGCACATTCGTTATGCAATATCTGTAAAAGCTGCGGAACTATTTCTATATCTAATATTTGTTCTGGTGCAAGCACACTTTCGAGGGTTTGAGATGCAAGGCTGATGCTGGTTATTGGTGTCCGCAGTTCTTGGGACAGGGTTCTGAGAAATTCATTTTTGAGTCGTTCGCGTTTTTCTAATTCTTTTACCTGTGCCTGGGTTTTTTGGTAAAGTTGCCCTTGGCGAATAGCGATCGCACATTCATTTGCTATCTGCTGCACTAGCCCAACTTCAAATTCATCAAAGGACTCTTGTGTTGGTCTTGTCAACCAAATATTTCCCAAAATTCCTTGAGTATCGAAAATTGGACAAGCCATCTGAGCAACAACTAACAATTTTGGTTGCCATCCAGGTACAATTTCCAAAAATTGCAAAGGTTGTTTTTGCAAAAGTGGTTGATAAACTTCGGGACGCTCTGCTATTTCTTTAGTCAATCCCAAGGACTTGGGTAAATTAGTAGTGTACTCGTAAGTAATATGTACCTGGGTTTGACAGGTGTTATAAAGTTCGATTTGGCAACGGTCAAGGTTGAGTAAGTATACTAATTCCTGGGTAACTGTCTGCAAAACCTGAGTTTCATCGACACTATCGCGGATTTGCTCCGTCATCTGTCGCACCAAGGTTTGAAAGTTTCTTACTTGCTGCAACTGATTGATGTGTTTTTGTTTGTGCAACTCGATTTTGACTTTGAAATCGTTGAGTTGCTGATGAAGTTCTGACTGTTGGATAGCAATGCCAATTTGAGTTGCCAGCTGTTTGAGCAAGTTAGTTTCCATTTCTTGCCATTGACGCGGCTGATGGCAATGGTGAGCAATTAATAATCCCCACACATCTTGCTTCAAAAAAATTGGCACGACTAAATTTGCTCTCACGTGCAAAGATGCCAGGAAATCTATATGGCAAGGATGTAACCCCGCTGTATGAATATCTTCAATAACTTGAGTGTAACCCTGGCTATATTGTTGTTGATATTGACTACCAAAGCAGGGATCGGCAATATTTTTTCCTAACAGGGGATCGCTATTAGCCACAGTTGATTCAGCAATCACCACTCCGTTACTATCAGCACCAAAGCGATATATTAGCACGCGATCGCTCTTTAAAAACTGCCGCAGCTCTTGTGTTGTCTGATGGAGAATTGTCTCTAATTCTACAGATTGGTGAATCCTAGAGGCGATCGCTTCTATCAGTTGCTCCCGTTGTGCCTGGAGTTCTACTGCTTGTTCTGTTTCTTTAATAGAAGTGATATTACTACTAGTACCAATTAATCGATAAATCCTGGAGTTTGCATCCCGTAATGGAGTCAAAGTTGTACTCCACCAAGTTGGAACACCTTGGAACTGCAAACATTGTTTGTAAGAAATAGTTTTGCCAAATAATACACAGTCAGCGTAACGCTGACGCACCCTTGCAGCATCAATGGGCGAAAGAATATCTTCTGGTTTTTTGCCCCGCAGATCGTCTGAAGTTATGCCTATCCAACGCTCATGAGTGGGATTGAGTGCTAGATATCGAAAGTCTCCATCTTCTAGTACATCCACTACAAATATTGATGCCTGCACAGAATCGTACATACTCAGTAGAAACTGCTCGCTGCTACTTGTTTTATCTACTTCTGTGCCGAAGAGAACCTGAGGAGGTGGTAATTGTGTCAGTTGTATAGTTGATTCAGTCGGATTTATATTCATGCGAGAGTCCCTGTCTGGTATTACTGACTCTTCTCGGCGCTCTCTTGTTGTTGTGGTTGTAGTAGATACAGTTGCGCCTCAGGCAAAGTTTTGTCAGCTGTTGCTCGTGGAAATTTGGATCTTTCTCTACTTCGCGATCGGAAATTTGGGAAAGCTAATAGGAGTCAGCTTAACAAATCCTGCTTTTTGAAGGCGAAAATGTATTTGCAGGTGAGACAAAATTACTAGATTTTGAACCGTTTTTCCAGAATTGTTGCATATCCTTAGGTGCAATCATCAAGTTTTATCAATTAAATTAATAATTCTTAATATTTTAAATGGGCATTGGGCATTGGGCATTGGGCATTGGGGAAGAAGAGTAGAGTTCAACGGCTCGTCGTTGAATATCAAAGGTTCGTCGTTGAATATCAAAGGTTCGTAGGCGGCCATAAAACATTCATCGTTAAATATCAAAGACTCATCCACTATTCCCCATGCCCAATGCCCAATCCATGATTCACGATCGCAATTTATGAGCATTGATTCCAGTCAGCATACCAACCAGCAGCCAAGTAATAGCTAATCCGATGACTTCACCTAAGAATAAGTGAGTCAAGCGGCGTAAAATAATCCCAACAGCAGAACCGCAAGGAATGGCAACTGCCCAACTTACCGAAGAGACAAATATCCATCGCCACGCCACAGAGGCAGGTTGGGAAATTGCTAACCATTGTGTTAAACCAATTCCTAAGCCGCCGAGTCCTCCATAAATTGCCCCGTAGAGAATTCTCAAAGGCAGAAATTGAGTGTTAAATACAAACCAACCCAAGCCACCAATACCGATGGCAGTGATGATACTCCAACCCAAAAGACTTGACAAAATCCACCTGATACAAGCTATGGGTTGCTTGAGAAGAAAACCTTGAGGAAGTGCGATCGCAAATCCGCCGATGGCAGCTTCCACTACTCCAATATCAGGCTTTTCACCAATTTCAATTAACAACAAACTCAACAAAAAACCGCTAAAAGTAGCTAAAGTCCAGAGAAAAGTAAAGTTAAATAATGGCATCGAGGGGACTAAGGATTGGGGATTGGGGAAAGGGCAAAGGGTAAAGGGCAAAGAGGAAAAGAAAGATCCCTCCTTTTCCCTTTAGCCTTTCCCCTTTTCCCAAGGCGTTGCCATCTCCCCAATCCCTTTTGTTTTAATCAAACATATCAAGAAAAGCTTTGCGTCGCTGTTGAGGTGATTCGGGTACGATGTAACCCCACAGACTCTCCCAGTAAAAAAAGGAGATCCCGTCAAAATTGCGATCGCGTACTGCTTGCACCTGTGCTTTAATTTGGGGCATTTTTACTGGATTATGCACCGTTCCAGATAATATACCAATTCCAACTGGAATTAAAGTTTGAGCCAATTTCACAGATGGTTGTTCGAGTTGAGCGATAAAAGAGTTTTTGTCACTTCGATATACCTGCAAAATTAACTCATCAACTAAGCCTTTTTTTACCCAATTTTCCCAGTCTTGCAAATAGTATTTATAGGCAAAAGCTTGGTAGTTGGGAGACAAAGATATTTTAGCTTTTGGGTTGGCTGCCTTAACAGCTTGATAGATTTCTGCCATGAAATCAGTAATTTTGTCTGCTCGCCAACGCATCCATTCTGAGTTGAAAGGATCGTTTGGGGGATTTTTGCCTTGATGTTCTTGTTGATAAAGTTCTATAGTGAAGCGATCGTAACCAAACTGTACAGGCATCCCAAAGTGATCGTCAAGTTGAATACCATCAACATCGTAATTTTTGACTACTTCCACAATTAACCCTTGGATAAATTCTTGCACTTGTGGATGTAAAGGATTTAGCCAAGCTTGCTTATTTACTAAACCATTGTCGATTTCTTCTGGTGGAGTATCTTGAATAGAATTCACACCTTTTTGCCCAATTGTCAACCAGTCAGGATAACGCCTTGCTAATTCTGAATAATGGGGTGTCATAAATCCATATTCAAACCAGGGAATCACTCTCAAATCTTTATTTTTGGCAAGTCTGACTATCTTTGTTAAAACATCTTGTCCACCATGCATAAACTTGACTAAAGGTTGAGTATCTGACCCTGTGGTCATTTTAGCTACAGCACTCTGATAAAAAGTATGCCCTCGGTTCCAAACTACAGGATAAATTGTATTAAAGTTGAGAGCTGATAATTGATTGAGAGCGCGATTAATACCCCAAGGTACAAATAGTACACCGCTAGCAACATTAGTCAGCCAAACACCGCGAATTTCTGTACTTAAAGGACTTGTTTTTTGAGAATAAACTAGGCCTGAAGAGTGTGAAAAAACTGTTATGGTGATTACTAATCCCAAACACAGAAAGTAAGAAAAAAAACGGCGTGCAACCTGATTCATTTGTCAGCGTTATCGAATGCGATCGCAATATTATATATAACTACGAAATTAAATTATAATTCTCCGGAATATGTGAATAAATGATGATTAAATTCCCTAAAACGTGCAATCAGACATAGTTAAATTTACTACAAAAAAAGGAGTCAATGTTGCCATCGCTAGTACTGACTCCTATCCCCTACATATTTTATTTTTTTGTCAGTTGCTTACCTTTTGATCGGCACTCTGAGCATGAGGGCACCCACCCAGTCTGATGTGGGGCCAGGGGCGTAATTGATATGGCAGAGCGCACATTCCGCCCTGAAGTTGCTCAGGGGAATCGAGCGTCGATAATACCATTGATCGTCTACGCGCTGAACGGATGTGTATGTCTGCCCTACCAGCGCCAGGTTGTTTGCCTGACGCTCGAAGTTGTCTTGGGGGCGATCGCTTTCTCGGAGCGGCCCAAAGGTGCCGACTAGCCGCATATCTTTATTGCGATCGTTAAATATCAGCGAGATGGAGTGCTTGCCTTGCTCTACGTTATCCGGCGTAGTCTCGTCGAACTCCTGCGTCAGTGCAGCAAATAACGTGGCAAGCATGAGATCGCTCGTCTGTTGGGCGAACTCAATTTTCTGAGTTGGGGGTGGAATGTCAAAACCACGGGCAACTGTCGTTAGGCCGCAGCTGATGACAATTACCAGCACAAAAATCCCATAGTTGACTAGCTTTCTCAGACGCATCCGGTTATCCTTTTTTTTCGTATTGTTTATAACTCAGCAATTTGAAAGCACGGATAGAAGCTTAGCCCAGATTTTTCATCAAAGCCCAGCTATCCCATTGATCCATTCACAATGGTGTTGTGTAGGAAATTCTATAGTTCAAATTACTTACGTATAATCCTACTCATATCATCCGGGAAAACACAAGTCTTTCGCTCGTCTTTTTGATACCTTAATAAACAAAATGCGTTGGGTGGCGATCGCCATCCAACGCTATACTTTTATATGACTTTTTACATTCAGTGAAAACCCTGAACTTTATAAACTCTTTATCTCACTGTTTTCTTAAAATCTTTCCACACCTTCAAATTGCTTGATAGGCGATGCATTTGCGGCTTCACCACAAGTTCGTGGTGTTGGGAATATCTTTTCAGGATTTGCTAAACCTTGAGGATTAAAAACTTGCCTTATCCATTGCATAGTTTCTAAATCAACTTGGCTAAACATTTGCGGCATATAGCACTTTTTCTCTGCACCAATGCCATGTTCGCCAGAAATGCTACCACCAACTTGGACGCAAAGTTTGAGAATTTTACCTCCCATTTCTTCGACTTTTTCTAATGCTCCAGGCACAGAATTATCATAAAGAATTAGTGGATGAAGATTGCCATCACCAGCGTGAAATACGTTTGCAACTCGGTAACCATATTGTTCACTTAAAATCTCAATTTCATGCAGTACATAAGGTAACTGAGTCCGGGGAATCACACCGTCTTGCACATAATAATCTGGGCTTAAATGCCCAGCCGCAGCAAAAGCAGCTTTACGTCCTTTCCATAATTTTAATCGCGTTTCCGGGTCGCTAGCAGAAGTAACATTACGCGCACCATTCTTTTGACAAATTTCTGTAACTCGTTGCTTATTACCTGTAACCTCAACTTCTAAACCATCAATTTCTATCAGCAAAATCGCAGTAGCATCACGAGGATAACAATTAGTTGCAACAACATCTTCAACGGCGTTGATACTAAAATTATCCATCATTTCCATCCCGCCAGGAATTATTCCAGCGCTGATGATGTCAGAAACAGTAGCCCCAGCAGCTTCAATACTAGTAAAATCTGCTAATAATACACAAATTGATTCTGCACTTTTGAGAATTCGCAAAGTAATTTCTGTAGCAATTCCTAAAGTACCTTCAGAACCAACAAAAACACCAGTTAAATCATAACCAGGCATTTCTGGAATTTGTCCGCCTAAATCAACAATTTCCCCTGACGGCGTGACAATTTTTAATCCTAAAACGTGGTTAGTAGTCACGCCATATTTGAGACAATGTACCCCACCAGAATTTTCCGCAATATTTCCGCCAATAGAGCAAATAATTTGACTTGAAGGATCGGGAGCGTAGTAAAAACCAGCACCGCTAACCGCTTGTGTTACCCAACTATTAATCACACCTGGTTGCACAACTGTGCGTTGATTTTCCAAATCAATGCTGAGGATTTGCCGCATTAAAGAAGTGACAATTAAAACCGAATCTTCCAATGGTAAAGCGCCGCCAGATAAACCTGTGCCAGAACCGCGTGCTATGAACGGGATAGAGTATTGGTTACATATTTTCACAACTTCGGCAACTTGTTCTGTAGTTCTCGGTAAAACCACCACAGCCGGACGTTGACGATAGCCGGTTAAACCATCGCATTCATAAGTAATAAGTTCCTCACGGCGTTGTACCACACCATTTTTGCCAACTACAGCCTCGAATGCTTTGATAATGGGTTTCCAGTTACGTTGTTTTTTATCTTGGGTAAGCATAGGTTTTTAGAGTTAAAGGTAGATGTTTAAGCCTGGTTGATATGGCTGTAATTACCATTGTTGCAAGAATAGCAGTTCATGGGAGATCAAGGGTGATCGCATGATTTGAGTATAGAAGGTGCAAGGAAGTGTTTTGAGGGATTACAGAAAAAGTATGAGTTAGATTCAGTATTGTGCTATGTAACAAAGCAGTATGAATAAGAACCTGACACAAAAAATCCAGAATGATTTTGATCGCATTGCTCTGTATGACCAACAGGGGTGGGATCATAATAATCACTATCACCATTTTCTCCTCAAACACTTACCAAAGCGATGCGAAACTGTCCTAGATATTGGTTGCGGAACAGGTGAATTTTCACGTCATCTCGCTAAACGTGCTGACAGAGTTGTTGCGATCGACTTATCCCCGAATATGATAGAGGTTGCCAAGGAACGTTCAAGACAGTATACAAATATTGAGTTTCAAGTTGGTGATATTTTGCAGTGGGAATTTCAAGTTGAGCAATTTGATGCGATCGTTTCTATAGCTACAGTTCATCATTTACCAATAGAAAACTTGTTGCCTAATTTAAAAACTGCTTTGAAACCTGGTGGTAGTCTGGTGATTTTGGATTTATTAAAGTATGAAAATGTGCAAGACATGTTGAGCGATTTTGTTGCCGTTCCTTTAAATTGGTTGCTTCAGAGAAGCAAAAATAGGCATATTCAACCATCATCAGAAGCAGCAGTAGCAATGAGAGAGCATCTTGCACGAGATAAGTATTTAACTTTATCCCAAGCAAGACGAACTTATACAAAATTATTGAGCAACGCCAAGATTAGAAAGCACTTATTCTGGCGTTATTCGTTAGTTTGGAAGAAGGATTATCCCCATCCAGTAAATTCAAGGATTCTGTAATTTTTGAATACAGTATACAAAATTAGTTAGTGTTGTATTACATGCAATCAACTAATCTAGAAATAACGCTCTTAAATACTGGATAAAATCATGGTTCAGCAAGTTTTAATCAATGATGATGATTATTATGTGCCAGATGCCAACCAGCTAGTCACTGAAGATGATACACCTGTGGACAATTTTGCTTCTGAAAAACAACAACGGCTCTTGGTTGGCTCTCTTTACACTTCTCTACAAAATCAGACTTTTTTAGCAGCAGCCAATGTCGGTTTATACTATACAGACGGTCAACCCGCAATTGTACCCGACATTTTTCTCAGCTTGGATGTACAAGTGCCTGAGAATTGGTGGGAAAAACAAAATCGTTGTTATCTGGTTTGGCGTTTTGGCAAACCTCCCGAAGTAGTCCTCGAAATTGTCTCTAATAAAGAAGGTGATGAACTGGGCAAAAAGCTGAAAATTTATGAACACATGCGGGCTAGTTACTACATCGTATATGACCCAAATCAGCAATTAGCAGAAAAAATATTGCATGTTTATGAACTTAGAGGAACACGCTACTTTGAAACTTCAGAAACTTGGTTAGAACAAGTTGGTTTAGGTATAACTCTATGGCAAGGTGAATTTGAAAATAGACAAGATACTTGGTTACGCTGGTGCTACCAAGATGGAACTGTTTTACCAACTGGAGATGAACTTGCTGAACAGGAACGGCAACGTGCTGAACAGGAACGACAACGTGCTGAACAAGCAGAACAACGCAGTCAATTACTAGCAGATAGGCTACGGGCTATGGGGGTAGATCCTGACACTCTTTAAGACACTCGCTGTAAAGACGCAAAGTTTTTTTGCGTCTTTGTATAAGCAAAAAAATCTTACTAACTTGTACAATTGATAAACTCATTTATTCGCCGCCAAACTTTCTCTAATAAATCAGGATCTTCAGCATCAAACCACTCAATTTGTGAATATGCTTTAAACCAAGTACGTTGTCGCTTGGCAAATTGTCTTGTATGCAAAATGGTTAATTCTTTAGCTGTATCTAAGGAAATATCCCCAGCTAAATATTGCTTGATTTCTTGATATCCTAAAGTATTCAATAAAGGCAAATCAGCGCCATATTTTTGACAGAGATATTCCACTTCAGCTACCAAACCATTTGCTATCATTTGCTCAGTACGCTGTTGAATACGAGCGCCTAATTTTTCAACATCACAATCCAACCCAATTTGCAAAATCGGATAATTTGGTGGATTCTCCCCTTGCTGTTCTGAAATTGGATATCCAGTTACATAATATACTTCTAACGCTCGTAAAGTTCGCACTGAATCATTGGCATGAATTTTTTGTGCAGCAACAGGATCGACTTGTTGTAGCATTGCATAAAGTTGATTTTGACCGAGAGATTCAAGTTGCGATCGCAATTCATTTTGCGGTGCCACACGAGGAATTTTCATCCCTTGAACAATAGAACGTATGTATAAACCAGTACCGCCAACCATGAAGATTGGTGACAGAGATGGAAGAGAATTGATTAAGGCTTGCGCTTTTTGTTGGTAGTCTGCTACTGTCATCGTGTCTGTCGGGTCGCAGATATCTATTAAGTAGTGTGGCACTAATTTTTGCTCAGCCAGACTTGGCTTCGCCGTACCAATATCAAACTCACGATAAACTTGACGGGAGTCAGCACTGACAATTACAGAATCCAACCGCATTGCCAAAGCCAAAGCCAACCCCGACTTACCTGTTGCCGTCGCCCCACAAATTACAATTAATTTTGTCATTAGTCATTAGTCATTAGTCAAAACCCTTCGGGTAGGGAAAAGGGGAAAGGTTAAAGGGAAAAGGAGGGATCTTCGGTTTGCCCTTTGCCCTTTGCCCTTGTCCCCTCCGCCCTCTTACACTGGACTGCAACCCCTGTATAAACTTCTCTTGAAAATGCCCTACAGACGCCAGCAAGGCTTTTGTGTTACAATTTTGGAGTGTTTTTACTTTTATTTGCCTTTCGGCGAGTTAAACCCCACGCATCAGGAGAATTTACATGACGAGCAGTTACAGTGCCGATCAGATTCAAGTTCTGGAAGGTCTGGAAGCCGTCCGCAAACGACCAGGAATGTACATCGGTACTACCGGGCCGCGAGGACTCCACCATTTAGTTTACGAGGTGGTGGACAATTCAATTGATGAGGCTTTGGCGGGTTACTGCACCCATATAGAGGTGGATATCAATGCTGATGGTTCTGTAACTGTAACAGATGATGGTCGCGGTATTCCCACAGATACTCACTCACGAACGGGAAAATCAGCTTTGGAAACCGTGATGACGGTACTGCACGCCGGGGGTAAGTTTGGCGGCGGTGGCTATAAAGTTTCTGGAGGATTGCATGGAGTTGGTATTTCTGTCGTTAATGCCTTATCTGAGATTGTAGAAGTTACAGTTTGGCGAGATAAAAAGGTTCATACCCAACGCTATGAACGGGGCACGCCAGTTACCGATTTGCAAGTCAAGCCTTATAAAGAAGCTAGAACTGGAACTTCTGTTACCTTCAAGCCAGATGTTCAAATTTTTACCACTAGCATTGAGTTTGATTACATTACTTTATCAGGTCGCCTACGGGAATTGGCGTATCTGAACGCTGGTGTCAAAATTACCTTTACTGACCACCGCCTAGAATTACTCAAAAGCGATACACCCAAGGTAGAATCCTACGAATACAAGGGTGGGATTAAAGAATATATCGCTTACATGAACCGCGAAAAGCAGCCACTACATGAAGAAATTATCTATGTCCAGGGCGAACGGAATAACGTTCAAGTGGAAGTTTCTTTACAGTGGTGTACTGATGCTTATACGGATAATGTGTTAGGTTTTGCTAACAATATCCGCACAGTGGATGGTGGTACCCACTTAGAAGGGTTGAAAGCAGTTCTGACTCGCACATTAAATGCGATCGCCCGCAAGCGAAATAAAATTAAAGAAAATGAACCCAACCTCAGTGGCGAACACGTCCGCGAAGGCTTAACGGCGGTAATTTCTGTAAAAGTCCCCGACCCAGAATTTGAAGGACAAACCAAAACCAAACTCGGTAACACCGAAGTCAGGGGAATTGTCGATTCTTTGGTAGGAGAAGTCCTCACCGAATACCTAGAATTTCACCCCGCTATCGCTGATGCGATTTTAGATAAAGCCATCCAAGCTTTCAAAGCCGCAGAAGCCGCGCGTCATGCACGGGAATTAGTCAGACGCAAATCGGTACTGGAATCTTCACCATTACCTGGTAAATTGGCAGATTGTAGTTCTCGCGACCCCAGCGAATCAGAGATTTTCATCGTAGAAGGGGACTCAGCCGGTGGAAGTGCCAAGCAAGGACGCGATCGCCGCACTCAAGCTATCTTGCCTCTACGTGGTAAAATCCTCAACATTGAAAAAACCGACGACGCCAAAATTTATAAAAATAACGAAGTTCAAGCGTTAATTACAGCACTCGGTTTAGGTGTCAAAGGCGAAGAATTCGACGCCTCCCAACTGCGCTATCACCGCATAGTGATTATGACTGACGCTGACGTAGATGGAGCGCACATCCGGACTTTGTTGTTAACTTTCTTCTATCGCTATCAGCGATCGCTCATTGAACAAGGCTTTATTTATATTGCTTGTCCACCACTGTTTAAGGTAGAACGCGGGCGCAATCATGAATATTGCTACAGCGATCGCGAAAAAGACCAAGTTATCGCCAAATTTCCAGCCAATGCCAACTACACCATCCAACGCTTCAAAGGTTTGGGTGAAATGATGCCACAACAACTCTGGGATACCACAATGAACCCAGAAACTCGCAAAATGAAGCAAGTCGAAATTGAAGACGCTGCCGAAGCTGATCGCATTTTCACTATTTTAATGGGCGATCGTGTCGCACCTCGAAGAGAATTTATTGAAACCTATGGTTCTAAACTCAACTTCACGGATCTAGATATTTAATTCAATTTTTTCTCACCACTCTAATAATTTGTGACCCTGGTAATGGGTAATGGATAGAAAATCTATTACCCATTATTTTTTGATTACTGCTATTATTTCCATCTTTATCCAAAGATAAATCTTAGAATTTAACCCAGGCGAAAGACAACAGGCGACAGGGTTATAGAAGAATACAATTCAGATAAAAGCACAATCCTTACCTAGAGAAGCAATTGCTCAGTATCCTTAAAGTTTACTATAGCTGTACTGCTACATAATTAAAAATCCAAAAACTTAAGTCTTTTGACTGATGGCAAACTAAAAAATTGCTCAATGTTTTGTTTTGATATTTTTTCTGACTACAAACTATACCGTTAGATAAGTGACTATATTCATCAATTCATTAATTATTGTTAATAATTACCTATTCAACTGGATTTTAAACAAAGTTATGAAAGCGACTAAAGACATAGTAAGAAAAATATTTTTTAATATTGTTGGCATAAGTAGTTTGGTTGCTCTGTCTGCTTGCGCTGAGCCTGTCACTGAAACTCCCACAGCAACTATCCCTCCGGTTACTCAAACCCCCATAACAACTCCTTCTCCCATCACACAAACTCCCGCTCCTAGCCAAAATTTCGCAGAGCTGGCAAAATCAGCATTAGCTCAGGGACAGTTTCAAACTCTCATAAAAGCAGTGGGAGCCGCCGGCATAAATGACCAATTGACTACACCAGGCCCTTACACAGTTTTTGCACCTACTGACGCAGCTTTCTCTGCTTTACCAAAAGCTACTTTAGATAAACTTTTACAACCTGCTAACAAACAACAATTAGTCAGGCTTTTGGCTTACCACGTTATACCCGGTCGAATTACCTCCCAAGAGTTAAAATCCGGACAAGTAAAAACTGTGGAGGGCACTTCCGTAAAAATCACAGTCGATCCCAGTACTAAAACTATAACCGTCAACAACGCTAAAGTGACTCAGCCCGATATCCCAGCTAGCAATGGCATCGTTCACATAGTTGACCAGGTAATTGTCCCAGCCAATTTTTCTGCAAATCTAAATGCTACCCCAACACCACGGTAGTTCGACAATCTATATTTCTCAAACCCCACTTGACCTTTAAAGGACAAGGGGAAAAAGAAAAACCCCCTTGCCTTGAGGGTTTGGCGGCTAATAAATTCAAGCCTGCAAAAACTATAATTCATTAATACACATACTACAAAAAATCTCAATTTTTCAGTTAGCAACTCATCATATAATCGGAGTTATTGTAAAGATTTAAAAAAATCAATGTTAAAGTACAAGTAACAATACCAACATTGTTGGAAAATAGTCGGTTAATGCCTTTTGTGCTGACTCGCTGATTAATTTTGCCCACCAGCGAGAAACGCATTTGTTATGCTTGAATAACATAACTAAATATCATCTATCAAACAACAGTTAATAAGTATCTTGAGGATTTCTCATAATTCAGATGACAAAATGAGAAGATTTTACCGAATCAAAAGTATTTAATATCACAAATACTTTACTGAAAAAAGCTTCTCAACTAAGTCATCAGCTAAATCTTTGAGTTTTCTTTGCTCAACGCAATGCCTAGTGGGAGCAAACACCATCTGACTGAAAACTTGTTAATATCTTCATGTACCACCCTCGGAATAGCTATTGCATTGGATGTATT
The DNA here is from genome assembly GCA_034530795.1 of Nostoc sp. DedQUE12a. Taxonomy (GTDB): domain Bacteria; phylum Cyanobacteriota; class Cyanobacteriia; order Cyanobacteriales; family Nostocaceae; genus Nostoc. The sequence continues at coordinate 1,041 of JAVRCH010000095.1, read as the reverse complement.
CAATGTACTTGTGCCTTAGGTAAACTAACATCAACGATCTTCAGGGCAAATCATTTTTGAATTGATTAAAATATCGTTGTATACAATAAGAAGAGTTTGTCAAGTTTCATAGGGCTGAAATCGCCACAGTGCGCTAACGTGTGAATAAGACCAAATTAGTTAAACCTAAAGCGATCTGCGATCGGGTCGATTGTGCGACAACCTGAACTCCTAAGTTAAGGTAATGATTACGCAGAAGGTTAACTTGTTTCAGGCAAGTACCACCGCTGTTGTTGTATTTATTCATAGGAAAAACTCACTTTGATTGATCCAAGGACTCATGATTTATGAAGGAAATGTAAAATAGATAGGTTAAGACTTTTCACCTGAGTTAACATAGCAATGCACTCTTTCTCAGTAATTAATGTTGTGTAAAATACATGAAATCGATCAAAACAAAGTGTACTTAACTTTTAAACGTAATCAAAGAACCACTGCAATTCCGAAAAGTTTAGACAATATTTAAGGGTGTAATTCCCGTGTTTAATGTCTTTTTGGTAAAAGTGGCTAACACTTGTTTAATAAATTCACGATCGATACACAAAATAGAGTGCAATTTCTGTGAAACAGGCTACAATCGGAAGAGTCTTTACTACGAAAATCTGCCAAAAGTCTGAATTTGTTTGTATCGATTGGCAAGTTTTTGGTAAAGGTGAGTCTTTTTTTAAGACCAGTCACTTAATAAATATGTGTGATAGCAACACATATGACATTTACTTTCATTGAGCAAGTCACCTTTTATTAGTGACTTCAACTAAAGTAAAAAGCCCTCCAACAGAGGTGCAAAAGTGCCGAAAATATCTCTGGTAAATCTGCCAAAAAGCTTATTTTCGGTTGTCAACAAGCTCGTTTTAAAGAGCATTAAACACATCTTGAGTAATTGATTCTGCAAGGAGCATGAGGAACGCGGCATGAACCAGGCTAACAACGTACTCGAAAGCATATATCAGCCTGACCTAGAAATAATGAATCAGCCTGAGCTCGAGTTAGAAGAACTCTTAA
>JAVRCH010000094.1:0-20563 GCA_034530795.1 Nostoc sp. DedQUE12a | reverse complement strand
AATCTGATATCTTTCGACCCCAAAGACGCTGCATTCCTTTGAGGTTGAGTGTTTCAAAACACAGCACATCAAACTTATCAGTTAGTTCATGCGCTAATTTCCAAAACCAATCACGCCGACGATGAGAAATATCCTCGTATCTGCGTACCAAATTCTTTCTAGCTCGTTCTCGATTGATTGAGCCTTTCAACTTTTTGGAATGCTGTCTGCTGGCTATTTTGATGGCGTTTAGGGACTGCTTCAAAAATTGGGGTGACTCAATTAAAGTACCATCTGAGCAAGTGAGAAATGTCTTTAACCCAAAATCAAACCCCGCTATTTTACTAGTCGTGGACTTGGTTTGTGACTCAGCACAATTATCAACTACCACAACCATAAACAATTCACCCAAGGGTGTACGTTTTATGGTTAATGTTTTGATTGTTCCCTCAATCTCTCTGGATTTCCAAAATTGATAAACTCGCTGACCTATTTTTACTTTGTTGCCACCTAAAAACTTATAACCTGCTTGTTTGAGGGTGAATGATTTGTATTTTTTCACCTTCTTAAATCCTGGTGGTTTAACTCCTTTTCTATTGTGTTTGAAGAATAATTGGTAGGCTTTCTCAATACGTTGACAAATATCTTGTACTGCTTGAGAACCTACCGATTGCCAGCAGAGATTACGCTTTCTTAATTTGGCAATATGAGACTGAAGTTTCGCACAACTTAAATGCTTACCCCACATCCGATAGTAGCGTTTGTGTAGAGCAATGCAATGATTATAAATTACCCCAGCAGCATTTATTATGCGCTTGAGGTATCTATTTCTTTTGTGTTGATATAGCTTAAACTTCAGTGTTTTCATATTAGTATTTTACCAAAAATCTGAAGCTAAAAACTCAGATTCTTCCTAGATTAAGCAAAGTCGCCCTTGAAGGGCGAGGCTTTAAACCCATGTTTTTGGTAAATTAGCGTTTTTGCGTAAGTCCTGAAATAGTAAAAGTGTTACGTCCTGCTGCAACGTCAAAAGTCAACAATCACTGGCAGGTGTTAATCTACATTTCAAGCATTGCTGAATTCTGACTTCTGAATTCTGAATTTTAACTTCTTTTCTAATTATTTTCGCTCAGTGCCAGAACTTTAGGTGATTCATGTTTCAGCAACCCATTCAATAATGATGCCGGACGTTGCCTGTAAGGCCAAGCAAAAGCATGGCGGAAAGCTGCATCCTGACAAGCTTGGAGTTGTTGAAAATTAATAATGTCGTAAGTCAAGAGATTTTCATATTCCCAAGGCAAACGTACATTGTGTAAACCAGCATTATCAGTACAAATAGCGATATCGACCCCAGCATCAAAACAACGGTCAAAAACTATTTTGAGTTGACGTATATCCTGTAAAGTACCAGTTTTCAAATAAGTTGTCGGGCAAACCTCCAAACACTGCCCGCGTCTAGCTAAATCCTTAAGTAATTCTGGATACAATAAGGGAATTTGAATGCCGTGACCAATTCGCATCAGGTAGGGTAATAGTTGGGGGTAACAACCAGCGGTAGTTTCAAATAAATGTCCAGTGGTGTTCACGCCCTGCGATCGCGCATAATCATATAGACTAATCCATTCTTGGAGGCGATCGGCATAATAGCTATCACCCCCAGCTACATCTACTCCACAGACATACTGTTTATTTTGCGCCGCCAAATCAATAATCGCTTTGTTCACCTCATAAGGTAAACGCGTGTGCATACACAGAATTTGGCTAGTAACAATCGGATATTCTGGCAAATGGCTAGCTTTTCCTACTACCTGCACAATTTCTGCCATCTTGTCAATTCTGTCTGATTGACTCAGATGCTCAGGTGTCCGTAAATACGGAGTATAGCGCAGTTCCAAATAAGCCAAATTTTCAAAAATGTAAGCACCGCGCAGCAAGCGATAGATAAAGTAAGGCAAAGTCTCTACAGTTTGGACACTTTCTACTAGGGTGTGCAATTCTAGATACTCATCTAGAGTATTGCGTGGGCGGGTGTAAAAATCTTCAAATTCTGAATAGTCAGCAAAGCGGGAAATCAACTCCGAAGAATGTCGCTCGAAATATCGCCACAAAACTCTGGGTACGACGGAACCGCCTAGATGTCTATGTAATTCTGCGTATAAAGCCATAGTGGTATTTTTAGGGAAAAATTTCAATAATTGTAACAAAAACATAGAGAAAAAAATCTCTACTTCCAGCAACATTCTGTAAATCTACGTTAATTCATGCTAAATTTTGCACCACATTCTGTAATAAATCCTTTATAATCAGGCTTCTAAGCAAAATACTTGATACCAATGTCAGCAAATGCCGCAATATTTTGGTCTGACAACAGCAAACTACTGAGGTTAATTTTTACAATTTTTTCTAAACACTTCTTCCAAATCCCATCTTTCTCATCCCCGCACTCCCCTATTAACCCTCTCCAGTAACCGATTCGAGTTAAGGGTATTTGTTGGTTAGATTGGGGCAATACCTTACCCAACAAATCCGCAAAATGTTGGATTGCCCTACACAAAGCCGTTCTTGGCGTGTAGTCCATTATAACTGTCGCGCACCTTGCGCTATAAGCTTTTTAAACACCTTTTACTCTTACAAGGCTTGAAAACTTTGCTATTATTTAGGCATCCGCGAAAGTAAACCTTAAAACCCAAATACAGCAAAGCTTTCAAAAGTTAGCAAGGTTGCAAAACACTGTCTCCCTATAAGGGATTGAAACGCTTGAGACTTACTAGATCCCTGTAGGGATTGAAATTAAGACCATGTTAAAAAACACAAACCTAAAGAGTATCTCCAAAAAATTTCCTATAGCCAGAAATTGTCCTTCCTTGAAACAAAATGAGGCAATGAGAGCTATTGCATATAGCATGGATTTATTAATACCTGGTTTGTATATATGGCTACTTGGTTTTAGTTTCCGCATTGGTGGGAGCGTACCAGATGATATGCCCTATAAATATCCCGGTAAAATTCACGCTAATACTGGAATTGCTTTAGTATTACCAGGATATAGAATTTTTACGACTTACCGGGGTAGCTATGACCCTAAACAAACATCAGATACAGGGACTAACAGCTTTTAATTGTACGGTTCTCGACTCAAATACTTTTGAAACTTTGATGACTCAGGCGGGGTATTCAATCTCAGGTAGCGCACCTGCACAGTCTAATAGAATAAAAGTATGGTGGATTCATAACGAATATCCAAGAGTCGAGTCAGTATATAGCCCAGATAAGAGAATAGTGATAACTGCGTATCATGTAAACTAATATTTTTATTTCTATCAACTAATTTTTAACGCAAGTAGAAAGTTTTGGTTGATAGGATTTTCGTTATATTTCGTTATATTTAATACTTTCAAAAGTAAAATTAATTAGCCATCTTTCATAACTGATTCGAGTTCTTGGGCAACCGAAGGTGTTTCCCTAGATGCTAAAGCAGGTAAGTACACTGTAAATTGAGTACCTCTACCTACCTGACTGTAAAGATTGACAAAACCACCGTGATTCTTAATGATGCTCAGTGTGGTGGAAAGCCCTAAACCTGTACCTTTGCTTACGTCTTTGGTGGTGAAAAACGGTTCAAAAATCCGTTCTTGAACTTCCGACGACATACCAATACCAGTATCCGTCACCACGATCGCAATATAAGAACCGACTTTAGCATCAATATTAATTTGGGCAGGACGTTCGCTAATTACGACATTTTCCGCCACAATTCTCAATATTCCCCCATCGGGCATGGCATCGCGGGCGTTGACTGCTAAATTCATCAGCACTTGATATAGTTGAGTTGCGTCTCCCCGAACTTGCCAAAGATTTTTGGGAATATCTATTTGGCAGATAATAGAATCAGGAAATGTTTGAGCGATAATTTGCTCAATTTCTGCTATTAGAGGCTGAATTTCAACAATTATGCGTTTGCTTTCAATACCGCGTGCAAAAGTCAAGATTTGCCTGAGTAAATTAGCACTGCGTTTGACATTATTTTCTAAAGTTTGTAGTACTTTCTGGCTTTGGGCATCAGGAAATTTTTTCTGCAACAACTGAACTGACATTAAAATCGGCGATAGTAGATTATTGAGGTCATGGACGATACCGCTAGTTAGACTACCGATACTCTCCAAACGTTGCGATCGCCAAAGTTGAGTTTCTAATTGTTTCTGCTGTGTAATTTCGGTATTCACACTCAAAATAGATTTGAGTTGTCCATTATCATTTGCTAACAATATCCACCGACTTTCAACGATAATTTCCTTACCTTCTTTTGTCAGTTGATACAATTCACCCCGCCACTCACCAGTATTCATCACGCTTAAGTAAGCATCTTCTATCTGTGGCGAACCTTGATACAAAAGTTGCCCAATATTTTTACCCACAGCTTCCTCAACTTTCCAGCCGTAGAGACTCTGGGCGGCTTGATTCCAAAATAAAATTTTGTTGTCGATATTTTGCACCACAATTGCATCTTTGGCTACATCCAGCAGCAAATTTTGTTCGCGAATTTTCTCTTCTGCTTGCTGAAGTTGTTTAACGTAATTACACAATAATTTATACAGTAAAGCTACTAACAGCAAATGTAAAACAACGGTCATCAAAAATCTAATTACAGCTTTTTGGTAAATTGCTTGTGACTTTTGTAACTCTTGCTGTAATAAATTTTGTTCTGTCTTTAAAGAATCCTCAATTAGCTGTTGAATTTCTTTGCCAATTCCCTTGTCTTGTTTAGACAAAATTAGCTCTTGAGTTGCTGGCAATCCCTGATTTTGTTTTAAGTATATTTCTTGGCTTAGCGTGTTGAATCTGTTACTAATTTTTTGCTTCAATAAAGAAAACCACTGCTGCTTTTGGGGATTATTACCAATTAATTTACTCAGGTTTTGGAGATGGCGATCGCTTGCTTCATATCCCCGATTATATGCTTTGAGAGCTTCTATATCAGATGTAATTATATAATTACGTTGTGTATTTTCAGTATATTGTAGTGTACTTTGTATAATTTGCAGTTGAGTAATAAATTTGTGAGAGTGTATCACAAATTGACGGTTATAAATCAACTTAATAGTGTTGTCATAGGAAATTAGAGTATTAGTAAATACAATTGACAACGCCAAGATGAATATTGCTTTGTGCTTTTGGACTCTAGACCATTTTTTTATCATGCGATCGCCCTTGTTGGCCCATCTACCATACATTAATTACAATTAATTAAAAACTAAAATAAATGCTGAAAATATCTGAAAATTTTTCACAACATAAGTAGAGAATATAATCTGTTCAAGTTGTAAATATATTGATTGATTTTTGGTTATAATCATCAATACACAATAACTAGAAACAAAACCGCTAGTTTTTAATATATATTAATTTTTGATATTATATTTCCTCAGTAGTTAATTGTCTCAGTAAATGAGACAGTGCAAAGTATGAGTCAAGGAAACCAGACTCAGAATTTTATAAAAGAGAATTAATGCCAATAGACCTGCCTGTAAAATAGGGATTGGATATTGGGGGCTGGCCACTAGGAAAGATATATTTTCATTCCTTCGCAGAGAATTGTACTCGTGGAGTGTCTTTTCAAAAAATTTTTGTGTCAAGCTTAGAGCGTTAAACAAATTGTCAAAATTTAACTAATGTTTTGAATCACAAATTAATTGTGAACAATCTTGCGATCGCTAAAAATAACTGTATGATAAGTGTGGAGAGATAACAAATAAACGGGCAGTTGATTTACTGAATGTGGTTTGAGGTTGTTTGAAAAGTGTTTTGCTGTGATTTTAGGGGCTTTTAGCTCCCATTTTTTAAGGAAACCCCTTCAATCTTCAGGGTTTCAAGCATGAGGAAGTAAGTGGATTTAGCGGGATCTAGAACTTTTCGATACTGAACAAGACAACTTTTCAAACGTCCTCTTCAGTAAGTGGAAAAAGACTAATTTCCTCTGAGCAAAATTTAGAAACATTGAGCCAGAATGCCTGCACATTCAGAAATTAAAGCTGAAAAAAATTATCTTACTTAGGTTTGCTAATTTACTACTTCTTTTTACGTAATACTTTTATGCGTGAGGAGAATGTATAAGAAAGGGAATTTGTTATCAGAATCTTACCTATCATTGAGCCACGGCTAGAGTTTGATTAAAAACATCAAACAAATTGAGTACAAATTAAATTAAGGATAGGCTCAAAATAATGAAAATATTTGCACTAATACCGAGGAATTTTAACCTAAGCAAAAAGCTGACCACTCTAATGTTCGCAATTTTTTTGTTAGGGATTATTGTTAGTAGTATTTTTTGTTATAACACTCTTCGTAGTAATACAGAGCATGAATTAAATAGACAAGCTAATGTACTTATCTCAACTATGGACTCTATTCGGAAATATAACCAGGATAAAGTGAATCCTCTGTTAGAAAAGCAATCAGAACAGAAATTCTTATTAGAGTCTATTCCTTCCTACGCTGTAAGTGAAGTATTTAATATTCTGACTAATAGTTACAAAGATAAGTACGGAGAATATAGTTATAAAGATGCGATGATTAACCCGACTAATTCCAACGATCTAGCTACAGAGGAAGAGATAAAGATTATAGAGAGATTAAGCGAACAAGATAAATTAGGGGGGCAAAATATAGCTCAGGGTTTTCTCACGATTGATGGAGAAAAGAAATTTTATACTTCTCGTCCTATCAAAATTACTCAAAGTAGTTGCTTGATCTGTCATACCAGTCTAGAGAAATCTCCTAAATCATTACAGATTTTATACGAACAAGGTAAATATGGAGCTAATCAAGGGTTTGGCTGGGAATTAAACAAAATTATCGGTACTAAGATTATTTATATCCCTGCCGAACAAGTATATAAAATTACCAATGAAAATTTTATCTTGATTATAGGAATTTTTACCGCAATTTTTGCTGTGACTATCTTCTTAGCAACCCTCTGGTTGAAACAATATGTTGTTCAACCTCTTAATCGAATCACCCAAGTTGCAGAGGCAGTAAGTTTAGGCGAAATGGATATTGAATTCAAGAAACACTCAAATGATGAAATAGGGCATTTAGCCGATGCTTTTACGCGCATGAAAACTAGTTTAGAAATTGCGCTCAAGAGGCTTGTCAAAAAAGTAGATCGCAATCAAAATCAGTTATAATAGATGTTCCTTGAACTGTGTTGCATTTTGAGGATTGGGGATTTCGGCAGATAGTAGCTCAACCAGTTCTTGTGGTAGTATTCGAGGATATTCAGCCAGAGTATCCTCAAGAATAAAACGTGCTATTGGCCCAATATAACGGGCGAGTTCTCGTTGACAATTCTGTAAAAATGCTGAGTCTAAGAGAGTAGATACTTCGCTTGCTGGTTGAGATTTGGCAGCAGTTTCAATACTTTTTGAAATAACCTCTGGCTGTTGCTGCGACTCTTGGATAGCCCTCACTGGGATGGAGACTACATCTTCGTCTTTAACTTCTAAATACTGCTGAGAAGTATTGGCTTTTTCTCGTTTTCTTTCTAGATCTAACTGTTTATCTATTTCGGCTTTTCCTTGTCGCTGTTTTTGGAAATCCTCTTGTTCGACTTTATCTAGATGTTTAGCTTTTACCTGAGTAAGAATCTGTTTTTCAATTTGCTCTGCATCCTCAGATTTTATTCCTAAATCTCTTTGGCGAAGCTTCAAAGCCTGTTTGTTTTTATCGCTAAGGGGATACTCATGTTGAATTATCTTCAGAAAAGTTTTATTGTATCTTTGCAGATTTTCCTTATATGTTTTGTAAGGCTCAAAAGCGCGGGTTTTTAATTCGCTAGCTTCTTCAAGAGTCAATCTCAATTCTTCTCGAAGTTCTTCTAAAGTATCTTGTCCAGGGATAGATATATCTCCATCAAAAGATAAAATTTCCTCAACCTTTTTTAGATATCGAGCTTTTGCTGTTTCCTTCGCCTTTAATTTTTGCTGGCGCTGCTCAAATAAACGTTCTGCTACTGTACGAATCCCCTGAATCACATCCAAAAAGGCTTCGTTTACATTTGTCCAAGTAGTTATCGGCTTTGCATTCTTAGGAAAAGCTTGGTATTTGCCGAAAACAAGCCATGTCCAGTCACAAGGTTCTATGATAATAGGGACGACTATCGCTTCTCCAGCCTCATGCCGCTTAATTGCCTGTTCCATTTCAATTTCAGAGCAATAATTTGAGAAAATAAAATCAGGGCTAATTAACAGCAAGATTATGTCAGCTTTGTTCAGATTATTATCGATTTGCTTTGCCCATTCCATTCCTGCTTCAATTTTGCGATCGTGCCAAGCTTCTATCACTTTTTGCCGTTTCAGGGAAGCTAAATGCTTATCTAATTGCTGCCTAAGTTCTTCATCTCTATGTGAGTAGGAAATAAAAAGTTTAACCGATTTATCTTCCATGTTATTACAACTCGATAAGGTGCATCATTTAAGCTTCTCAACTCAAACATAACTGCTTAAGTCGGTGTAGATATAGCATAGCTGATATAAAGGTATAAGATAAAGTGGAAGGATTACTATATAAGCTTTTTAGCTATTAGTTTTTTATAAATTATCTTTGCTTAGTTTGCTTTTGGTGAGACAAAGCTGGCACAGAATTGTTACGAAAGAATTAAGTATTTGAGTTAAGTTACTGTCATGTTATAATTTTTTTTTAAAATGTACCGAAAACTTCTCAAATAATTTAGTGATACACGGATAGGGTAATCTATAAATACTTTTTTTAGCATGAAATAGCAAATAATAGAAATTTAACTACGTATGAGCTACATCTTAATTTTATAACAATCCGGAAAAGTACAAAAAATTTTTTTTGCCTTTACTTATTTACACCAGTATAAGAGGATATTTGAAAAGTTCTATTGTTGGTAGCAAAATGTTTTAGATTCCCCTAAATCCTCCTGAAAAAGGAGACTAAGAGGAATCTAAAAGTGCATAAATCACAGCAAAATACTTTTCAAACATCCTCTAAAGTAGGTGCGGGCTAAAAAACTGAAGAAGATTTATGAGCAACTATCTAAAATAATAGAGCTATTGCAAAATTATTTTCTGGTAGGATAAAACGTTTTGGTGAAAACTGGCTTTACTATATGGAATACGCGCAAAAAAAGCGACTATCCAATCGGCAGTTCAGCTAGATTATTTTGCAAAAGCTTGACATTTTTTTCAAAATATGTTGATAATTATAGTTTGTGGAAACTTTACCTCTTAATATAAACGCTTGGCTAACGTAATTGTCATAGGTGCCCAATGGGGCGATGAAGGAAAAGGTAAAATAACAGACTTGCTCAGCCGTTCGGCAGATGTTGTGGTACGTTACCAAGGGGGTGTCAATGCTGGACACACAATTGTAGTCAAAGGTCAAACCTTTAAGCTACACCTAATCCCCTCTGGTATTTTGTATCCAGATACCGATTGCATTATCGGCTGTGGCACAGTCATCGATCCACAGATTTTGATAGCAGAACTCGACCAATTAAAAGAATTAAATATTTCCACTGACCACCTGCTGATATCTGAGACAGCCCACGTAACGATGCCTTATCATCGCTTGATAGACCAGGCATCAGAAGAACGACGGGGAAGCCATAAGATCGGCACTACAGGTCGGGGCATTGGGCCGACTTATGCTGATAAATCTGAACGTACAGGCATTCGGGTTTTGGATTTGATGGATCCCGAAGGGCTACGGGAGCAGTTAGAGTGGACGATTAATTATAAAAACGTCATTTTAGAAAAGCTTTACAACTTGCCGCCTCTAAATCCACAAGAGGTGATTGAGGAGTATCTGGGGTATGCAGAACGCTTGCGCCCTTACGTTGTTGATACATCATTAAAAATATACGATGCAATTCAGCGACGGCGGAATATTCTGTTTGAAGGCGCACAAGGAACACTCCTAGACTTAGATCACGGAACTTATCCCTATGTTACCTCCTCCAACCCCGTAGCCGGGGGGGCTTGCGTTGGTACAGGGCTAGGGCCGACAATGATAGACCGGGTGATTGGGGTATCGAAAGCGTATACCACAAGAGTGGGAGAAGGGCCATTTCCCACAGAACTGCATGGAGAGTTGGGAGAATTACTGTGCGATCGCGGTGCTGAATTTGGCACAACCACCGGACGCAAACGGCGTTGCGGCTGGTTTGATGCCGTCATCGGTCGTTATGCCGTGCGAATTAACGGCATGGACTGTATGGCACTGACCAAACTGGATGTCCTCGATGAATTAGAAGAAATCCAAGTTTGTGTCGCCTATGAAATAGATGGCGTCCGCAGCGAACACTTTCCCACCAGTTCCCGTCAATTTGCCAGATGTCGCCCCATTTATAAAACCTTACCAGGATGGCAAGTGTCAACAACTCACTGCCGCACCCTGGAAGACTTGCCACAGCAGGCACTGGATTATCTAAAATTCTTAGCAGAATTAATGGAAGTCCCGATCGCGATCGTTTCACTAGGAGCCAGCCGCGATCAAACCATTATCGTAGAAGACCCCATCCATGGCCCCAAACGCGCTTTATTGCACGCCGACGGCACACCCGCTTCCTTACTCAGTGCGTAAGGAGTGGGGAGTGGGGAGATGAGGGAGATGGGGAGGTAGGGGAAAAGGTTAAAGGGTAAAGGGTAAAGGGATAAATTTAACCTTTCCCCCTTACCCCTTTCCCTTTACCCCTACCCCCCCATGCCCGATGCCCCATGCTCAATGACAAATGACAACTGACAAAGGACAAGTTCTATGGCGATTACAGTCGAATGTCAAAAGCGACCAGAAGGTAGCAAGCCCAAAGCTTTGCGCCGTTCTGGAGAAATCCCAGCAAATTTATACGGTCATAAGGGTACAGAATCAATCTCTTTGACCATTAATGCCAAAACTGTTGAGCGCCTGCTCAAAAGAGCTTCAGTAAACAATACTTTAATTGATTTAAACATTACTGATATACCTTGGCGCGGCAATGCCTTAATACGAGAACTGCAACTTCACCCAGCAAAGGGTACGCCCTACCACCTCAGCTTTTTTGCTGTTGCTGGTCACGGGGACACAAATGTAGAAGTACGGCTGCGTTTCCAGGGAGATGCTGTTGGTGTTAAACAAGAAGGTGGTGTATTAGACACCGTTGTTACCGAATTGCAGGTAAGTTGTGCGCCTGAAAACATCCCAGAGTTCATTGATATTGATGTCTCTAACCTAAAAATTGGAGACAGTTTAAGTATCAGCGATATATCTTTTCCTGACGGTGTGACACCTCTAGCTGAACCAGAGCGAGTTATTGTCAGCCTTCTGCCACCGCAAATTAACGCTGCTGCTGAAGAAGAGAGTGAAGCAGCTGTTTAAATACTGAAAAATTGTGGAGTTCAAGACCTCCCTACCAAGTCTATTAAATAAACCTCAGACCGTATTGTTCGCATTGAGCAATCCGGTCTTTTAATTTTGAGATCGGAATCTACACAAATTGTTGATTATTTTGTAGCTGAAAACGCAATACGGTTCAGAACCATAAACCTGTAGAGACGTTGCATTGCAACGTCTCTACATTGTTCGCAGGATAAAGGTTTTAGTCTTATCTGAACCGTATTGGCTGAAAACGGCCTTTTGCCCCAATACTTGTCGGTTAAGGGGAAAAGGGGAAGGGGGAAGGGGAAAGAAAAAACCTTTACCCTTTACCCTTTACCCTTTACCCCAAACCAAATTCCGAGTTCAAAATGCTTAACCGAGCAGTATTGCCTTTTGCCCATATTATTGATTGCTTTACATCTTTGTCACCCCTTCACGCTGTGCATAAATCTAAAAACCCAACGTTTAATTTTAATAGCAACTCTATTTATCAATATTGAAGGAGACAAAACATGAAAGCTACATTACGTCATATTTTAAAGCTTAAGAAAGAGTATAGCCGCCTGCCATTTTTTGATTTCTTACGGGATGAGACTTTATCAGCTCGTCAGCGCTTAGAATTTTACCCTTGCATGGCTCCTTTTATTATGAGCTTTGGTGATTTAAATCGCTATGTTATGCGCCTAGAACCAACATTAGATGTATATCAGGCTATGGTGAATGAACACTCTTATGAAGACGATCATCACTGGCCGTGGTATTTGGAAGACTTTAGTAAATTAGGCTTCGATCGCCAAAAAATCTCACCCACTGAGTATTTACAATTTTTCTACAGCGATCGCACCACAGTCAACCGCCTGTTATCACACAAGCTGGCTCATTTAATTTATGGCTCATCTAGTATCGTGCGTTTAGCCATTATCGAAGCCATTGAAGAAACAGGCAATGTATTGTTTGAACTAATTGGAAAATTGGCACAAACAATTGAAGAAGAAACGGGTTTGGAATTGCGCTACTGTGGAGAATTCCATTTTAATAAAGAATCTGGTCATGCTATTACAAACGAACATGCCATTATGGCAGAGATAGAAATGGATGACCAAACACGCGCCGAGGCTATTGAAAAAGTTAATTTGGTGTTTGCTTGGTTTACTGAATGGACAGAAGAATTGTTAGCATACGCCAAGCAAAATCTGAATTATCCTTATGAGCAACTCATACGTGATGCCAAAAATGAGACTGAAATTTGTTTTGTTTGATGTTTTGAAATTTTACAGTAAAAGGAAGTATTTGAAACTAGATTCAGCAACAGTATCCGAAAATATTAACCATATAAATTCAGGAAATCAATACTTCAGCTATTACACTTGTAAGTTGCACAGTTACTCATGCTGTTGACCACTTATGGTTAACGCTTAGGTAATTCAAGGTGGGCTTTTGAGCGGCATAAAGAAACTCGGATACGATTTGCGATCGCTGTTTTTTGCCCAAGGTTTGATTATTTTATAAGCTAGATAAACTATGTAATAATTTTTGATGTCACAAGGGGAAACTCCTGGTTTTTTTTGTATTTGAACCGCAGAGGCGCAGAGAGCGCAGAGGCTAAGAAATGACAGAAGTAACTCTTCCGGCTTTTATTGAGCAAATGTTGGAGCCTGGATTTTATCCCCACGAGGTAAGAGAATTTATTCAACTCATTCAAACTCACATTTCTTATGTGCTGCTGACTGGGGATTATGCTTATAAGTTGAAAAAGCCGATTAATTTCGGCTTTTTGGACTTTTCGACTTTAGAGAAGCGGCAGCATTTTTGTCAGGAAGAGTTACGGTTAAATCAACGGGGAGCAGGTGAGTTATATTTAGAAGTTTTGCCGATAACTCTGGTAGGTGAGCAATACCAACTAGGGGGAACAGGAGAAGTGGCAGAATATGTCCTGAAAATGCGCCAATTTCCCCAAGAGGCGCTATTAAGCACGCTATTTGAACAAGGTAAGTTAAATGAAACACACCTAGATGAGTTGGGACGGGTGGTGGCTCAATACCATGCTAAAGCCGAGACGAATGATTATATTCGCGGTTTTGGTGAAGTGCCAAATATCCGGGCTGCGTTTGATGAAAATTATCAGCAAACTGAAAAATATATCGGTGGCCCCCAGACTCAGGCGCAGTTTACAGAAACAAAGGAATATACAGATCGGTTTTTTGCTGAACGTCCAGAATTATTTGCTAGCAGAATCCAGAGCAACTATATTCGTGAATGCCACGGGGATTTACACCTGAAAAATATTGCTCTGTGGCACGATAAAATCTTACTGTTTGATTGCATTGAGTTTAACGAGCCATTTCGCTTTGTGGATGTGATGTATGATGTGGCATTCACAGTGATGGATTTGGAAGCGCGAGGGCGCAAAGACTTGGGTAATGCATTTTTGAATGCTTACATTGAGCAAACTGGAGACTGGGAAGGTTTACAGGTTTTGCCGTTGTATTTGAGCCGTCAAGCTTATGTCCGAGCCAAGGTAACTTCATTTTTGCTAGACGATGCGACTATACCCGCGACGGTGAAGGAAGAAGCGGCAAAAACCGCTGCTGGCTATTACAAACAGGCTTGGGAGTATACTAAACCAAAACAGGGGCAACTAATTTTGATGTCGGGGTTGTCTGGTTCTGGTAAAAGTACAACAGCAAGACTTTTAGCCCGCGAACTAGGAGCAATTCACCTTCGTTCCGATGCAGTGCGGAAGCATTTAGGGGGAATTCCTCTGTGGGAAAAAGGCGGCGATGATTTGTATACACCCGAAATGACAGAGAAAACTTACACGCGCTTGTTGTCATTGGGAATTATACTGGCTAATCAAGGTTTTGATGTCATTTTAGATGCTAAATATGATAAACAACAGCTACGGCAAGAAGCGATCGCCCAAGCTACAAAACACCAACTTCCTCTCCAGATTATCCAATGCACAGCGCCTCTGGAAGTGTTACAACAGCGCTTGAACAAGCGCACTGGTGATATAGCGGATGCCACTGCCGATTTGTTAGACTCACAACTCAAGCAAGCTGAACCCTTCACTGAAGAAGAAAAAACATACGTAAAGGTTTTGGATACAACTCAGCCACAACAGGCACAATTAAAAGCAGTAATTCCCCAATAGCTCTTTTACTTTATGGCAGACAAAAAGAACGACTTTTTCACTATTTCTCCCAGTTTCTTTTCTCAACTATTATTTGGGGCATTTCTAGCATTTATATTAATCATGACCGGCTCGGCTGTACCCCTGAGCATCTTTTTAGGAATCTTGGGGGGTTTCATCTTAAGCTGGATTACAAATGCAACCAATAATAGTCCTCAGGCCTCAACTGTAGCCTCCTCTGATGGCGTTGATACAGGACTGAAATATTGGTTATTTTTCATGCTTGGCTTTGTAGCTGTGGGTTATCCTGCACCGATGAGTATCTTCCTGGGTGCAATAGCCGCTTTGGGTGGAGGTTGGATTACTGCTTGGTGGGGAAGTAAAGAAGAAGCTAAAACTCAATTGCAAGTTGAAGAATCACCAGAAACTGCAATTGAAGAATCCAACGAAAGGAGCAACAAACGCCAAAGAAGAAGACCCACCCGCCGTTCCCGTCGTACTAGTGGAAGTGTTAATTTCAGGTTTTGGCAAAGATAGCAATTGGGCATGGGGCATGGGGCATTGGGCATTAGGAAGGGGGAAAGGGAAAGGGGTAAGGGGGAAAGGTTAAATTTATCCCTTTACTCTTTACCCTTTAACCTTTTCCCCTACCTCCCCATCTCCCTCATCTCCCCAGTCCCCAGTCACCAGTCCCCAGTCCCTAATACCCAATATGTTTTTATATCTTTCTAAATTACTACCACTATTTTTTTATCCACTAGGGCTGGCTTGTGTAAGTTTGATAGTAGCATTAGTCACATTGTGGAAACGACCGCGCATCGCAGCGATCGCCATTACTCTCGCACTAACTTTATTGCTGTTTTGCAGCAATGCTTGGATTGCTAAATCGCTAGTGCGATCGCTAGAATGGCAAAATCTCAACGCAGGCCAAATACCTAATGCAGAAGCGATTGTGGTTTTGGGTGGCGCTACCAAATCAGCCTTTCCTCCCAGACCTACCGTTGATTTGAGTGAATCAGGCGATCGCGTCATTTACGCCGCCCAACTTTATCGCCAAAAAAAAGCACCCCTAATCATCCTCAGCGGCGGGCGCATCGATTGGCGTGGTAGCGGTTCGCCAGAATCGGCAGATATGGCAACAATCCTCACATCTATTGGTATTCCATCCCAGGTAATTATTCAGGAACCATTATCTTTAAATACTTATGAAAATGCTGTAAATGTCCGAAAAATTCTGGAAGCGCGTGGCATTAAACAAGTATTATTAGTCACTTCGGCAATGCATATGCCGCGATCGCTCAAGATTTTTCAACGTCAAGGAATTAACGTTATTCCTGCACCGACTGATTTTCTCGTCAGTGAGGGCGAACTGCAAGAACTCGGCAGCACTCCCAAAGCCGCTATACTGAATTTATTACCTGATACCGACAACCTGCACCAATTTACCACAGCTTTAAAAGAGTACATTGGTTCTTTCGTGTATTGGTTACGCGGTTGGCTTTAATTAAGATTATGTCTAAAAATTTACCTTATATTATTCCATCGCCTCCACCCCAAATTGACGAAGCTTTTGCCGCTTACCAAACAACACATCAGTTTTATCATGAAGTTCAGACGCGGGCAGAGTTTCGGCGTTATTGTGAATGGTATTACTCTACAGCAGAACGTAATCGACAAGACTTACAAAAAATGCGCGGCGAACTGAATATTTTCCAGTGGTTTCGCCGCCGATGAATTAAATGACTTCTAATTCATTTTCACGTAAATGAGCTTTAAATTTTTTAGTAAACTGCACTAAAATCGGCAGATTAGCGCTTACAGGTCTACCTTGCCATTGAGTGACAATACCTATCACTTCGCCTTCTGTGCCTTTGAGGTCAAAAGGCTGATTTCGATGTTCTGGATGATGATAGATTACCACCGAATCTTTAACGCGCACGCGATCGCCAACTTTCATAACAACATTTACACCTAGCATTTGCTTTTCCACAAGTATCTGCTACAAAATATATGATTAAATCGCCTCAAATTTGATTTAATCAGCTATTTCTTGACGCTTCACAGGGGTGCGACGGCGCATTGAACCCTCCGCGTCCAGGCACGTTTTAGCCATTCCGTGCATACTTTTCTAAGTTTTTTGCCGCATTAAGGTGTATCGGCCTCATGCTCCGCTTCTACCCCAAAACCAGGGAAAGGAAAAAAAATCAAGCGATATCAGATATCTTTAGTACTTTGGCAACAGATATAACCCTATTATCTTCACTCTAGGATGTTCCCCAGGTCAACTCTCTCACCAATTTTTAGTAGTAGGTGGGCATGGGGCATTGGGCATTGCTAGAGAATTTGGCTGCTTTGATCCTTGGGATTTTTTAAGCGTTGCCCAATTGCGGTATAAATTCACCACATCGCTGAGCTTTGCCCAAGTGTACATGAAATTGTTTTCGCTGTTGGCTATTAGCCGTAAAGAATTCAGGGGTTAAAAAAATTGGAAATTGACAATTAGAAAACTCTTGTGGGATGGGCGTCTCGCCCGTCCAGTGCGGGCAAGATGCCCACACTACAAGAAAACTTATTGCAACATTTTAGCTGTGCCACGCCAGTAGTGCGTTACGGATTTCATCCTAACGCACCATTTTTTAAGACTTTGTGTCGTACTTTCGGCGCTAACATAGCCTACTTGTATTTTGGAAAATCAAATAGTAGCCTTATACTTCTTTTTCTATTCTTGGTATCAACGCTGGAATATTTCTAAGTTAAAGCTGGTAAATCCAGATATATTGAAATGGCGAATACCTCGAAGCAATAAAGTAGGCTTTACAAGCCATTCTACCGCCAAAAAAAACTCTGTTTCGCTTTTTATATATCGTGGGATACTTATTGATATGCTATCTTTCAAGTGCAAGCTGAGATAATTTTTATTTAAATCTTCTAGTTTTATCCATGAAGTTGGGGCTGCGGGTGATACTATCCAGTCAGGCTTCATCTTGGTTATTGTTCCTTGCCAACCACTGAATTGATTTGCAGTAGGTAGAGAAGGTTCATCAACTATACCTCCCAGATGTTCGGAAATTATCAGAATATCTAAAGTATTATTTTCGTTG
The DNA here is from genome assembly GCA_034530795.1 of Nostoc sp. DedQUE12a. Taxonomy (GTDB): domain Bacteria; phylum Cyanobacteriota; class Cyanobacteriia; order Cyanobacteriales; family Nostocaceae; genus Nostoc. The sequence continues at coordinate 2,974 of JAVRCH010000094.1, read as the reverse complement.
TATCTGGCGACTGCACTTCTACGCCTATCTTGATGCTTAAAACCAGTCTCAAAAAAGAACATTGAGCCAGGTTTTACTTCTTGAGAACCCCATGAAAAACTATTGTGAAAATGAAGAGATCTAAGATGAGGTTTTTTATGAGGCCCATAGGTTTCTAATTTATTTGTTCCATCAGCATAGGTAGAATAATTTTGATGATTGATTTCATTGCCATCACTGCTTAAATGGAAGCTTCTGATACATTGATGAAACCTAATTAATTCACCCTCTAAGTTATAAACGTTCCAAGTTCCATGCCAGTCTCCAAGATGACTGCAAAAATTCTCCCAGTTTTGAAGTTGGGCATTTGTTATTGTGTCTGAATTCATTGTTAGCTATAATCCAGATTATTATTTTCTATCAACAACGATAATCATATAGGAATCGTAAATGATATAGCAATCCACAAGCATTCGTGAAAAAATAAGATTGCCTATTGCCTACCTCAACCATTAATTTAGTAATGCTATAGCAATCCGATTTGATTTCTGAACTTATTTGCGTAGGAGGCAAGAGGCAATAGGCAATAGTCAAGAAGTTTCTTTGAGTTGTACTGAATTTTTTCAGAAACCAAATATGAGTCCTATATATATAAAAAATTTTAAGTAATCTAGGGTGGGTTGCTGTTTGAGGTTGTAGCAAGCGGCTTGTCAAGTCGTAATTTCTCCCTAAGATTACGGAGGCAAAAGACAACTTGAGTATGTTTCCTACTTCAGGATTTCTTCACGTCGCGTTATCCTATGAAAAAGATAAAACAATTCTGCCCTTACATTTAACGCGGCAAATCTTTTCATGTTGGCTGTTCGCTGTTGATGGTTAACTGTCAACCGTCAACAATTAAGCAACCTCATGAGTGAACGCGCAATTTAAAAGTGTAATATGCTGATTGCGATCGTTGGGCAGGTTTTTCCTGGCCAAGGAATTCCAAAAACTAAATCATCCCGTAAATAGACAGGCAATAGCCCTGCCTTTTCAAAAAATATGGGAAAATTTTTTGGAAATCCCTCAAGACTTAAGATTCGCTAGTTATCTGCTCACTCAAGACTCAGGACTCTCTATGTTAGCAGGCACAATTTTACAAGATGGAAAATATACCCTAATTCAAGAAATAGGGCGTGGTGGCTTTGGCATTACGTACAAAGCTAAGCATCACTACTTGGGTCAGGAAGTGGTGATGAAAACCATCAATGAACGGCTGCGACAACATCCTGATTTTGCCAAGTTCGAGCGCCAATTCCAAGATGAAGCCAGACGATTAGCTACTTGTATCCACCCAAACATAGTTCGAGTCAGCGATTTTTTTGTGGAAGCTGGGTTGCCTTACATGGTGATGGAATACATTCCTGGGGAAACTTTGGGCGACGCATTTGTATTACCAGGAATACCTTTGCCTGAAGCCACAGCAATTCATTATATTCAGCAGATTGGCGCAGCCTTGCAGGTAGTACACAATAACGGTTTGCTGCACCGGGATATCAAACCAGATAATATCATTTTGCGCCAAGGAACTCAGGAAGTAGTGTTGATTGATTTTGGCATTGCCAGGGAATTTAATGGCAAAGTGAGACAGACTCATACGGGTTTAGTTTCTGAGGGTTATTCCCCCATTGAGCAGTACCTAACTCAAGCACCACGCACACCCGCCACGGATGTTTATGGTTTAGCAGCAACCTTGTATGCACTGTTAACAGCTCAAGTTCCCATGCCAGCATTATTGCGCGATCGCGAACAAATGCCATCCCCCCGCGAACTGCAACCACATTTGAGTGCTGCTGTCAACCAAGCAATAATGCGTGGTATGGCTGTAGAATCTCGTTTTCGTCCGGCGACTGTTGCCGAGTGGCTGCAATTGCTACCAGGGAGCGGGGTGAATGTTGCACCTCAAGCTTTACCCACTTCTGCGGTGCAAACTATTAATTTATCTGTTCAACAGCCACAAACTCTCATTGGCAAAGGTGGCAAAAAAGCGATGCCTGAAGGCAAAGCTAGCGCCAACGCCAAGAAAACTCCGCACCCTCAAAAACAGCAGTCATCTAAAATATTTCTTGGTATGGGTGTAGCTATAGTTGCCGCTACAGCGGGTTTTGGCATTACTAGCATGTTACCGAAATCTCAGCCGCAGCCAACCGCCAAACCACTTTTTCAACAGCCTACTCAAGAACCAGCTGCCAAAGTACCTAATTCAGCCTCCTCTAGAAATCCAGAGAACACCACCTCAAAAAGCGAATCTGCACCCATCTCTAATGTCAGGCAGCGTCGGCGTAATCGTCCTTCTTCCCAGGCAGAATCTTCTAGCAGCAGCCCCACAACAGAATCACAACGCAGTAATTTTGAACAATCAGCACCTTCGCCTTCGCCTACCGTTGCTCCTACACCCACACTAGTCGAAAAACTGCGGGCAATTCGCTCATCTCGCAAAACTTCTGCGCCAACATCACCAAATCAGAACTTACCAACCTCTAATGAAAATTCTGCTCCTCCTAAACCTGTAATTCCTGCAAATTCCGTAGTTATACCATCAGAACCACTGCCACAGGAATTCAGACCCCCAGCCACAGATCCTTCTACTGTAGTAGTGCCAACACTGGAAAAGCAAAATTCACCCACTGAGAGTCAAAAGCAAAAAGAACAGAAGTTAGAAAAACAGACGTTAGATTACGACGATGGCAATAGTTAATAGGCAGTAGGCAACAGGCAATAGGCAATAGGCTTGAAAGTCAATTTTTATGGAATTTTTACGATTGGTTTATGTCCTAATACTATTTCTTGGCGAGGCTGTTTTATGAATTTATGCTAACCTCAGTTCGGGTTAAGAAGATTTTGCTGCTAAACTTCAGCACAAGTTCTAAAAAATCGTAGACGCGGAGCGGCTTGCCGCAGGCTACCACAGAGGCACAGCGAAAAGTATGAGCGCCGGCTTCCGGCGATGCCTTCG
>JAVRCH010000093.1:0-56617 GCA_034530795.1 Nostoc sp. DedQUE12a | reverse complement strand
TGCTACGGCTTGGAGATGTTTCTGGAGTTTTTTCTGATTGGCTGGTTTCATTGTTGAGTAAGGATTGATTCCTTCCTCTATTTTCATTGATTTTGCCACCACTCACTAGTTCATATGTTCTAACAAAGTTGACATGCTCCCTAAAATTTCGATATAAAAAAGTCTTTAGCCCTGGCAGCAATGGGGCTGTATAGGTGTTGCCTAGATAATAGCGATCGACAAAATTTAGCGACTTCAGAAATTTATGTAGTTAAATTTTCTCAGGGTTTTTCGACTTGATACGCACTGCCGTGGCGAGTCTCTTGAATTTGGCAGAGAAAGTGCGTTTACTAATTACATGATACAAAACTTAAATCAATCATATTCAATTTCTATTAAAACTATCAATTAAAACTATAACTATTGCCAGAGTTGACTTACAGAGTAAAGTTACTTTTAATTATTGTTATAAAAGTTAAGTAAATTAAGTATATATCTATATCGTCATAAGTCCTAATATAAAATGTTAACACAACGAATCATCTAAGTAACTCAGTGAAAATAAACAGAACTACACTTGAAACCTTGACCAATGGCAAAGGACAAAGCGCAAAGTCTCTGGCGTTGGCTCAACCATCGCAACAGAAGTTTGGAAGCATCAAACGCTGCTGAAAGAGCCGCCAAAACCTAGTCGAGCAGTGGCTCAAATTATCTTCTCTAAGAAACTTGAGCCTTCAACAGTTAGATTTGTTTATTTGCACCCGCTTACTTAAAGATATTTATAGAAAAAGGTAAAAATTGTTACATGAATAAGAAAATTGACTTTTGATAACTCAAAAAAATAATTTGTTTTGCTACCTTCATAACTAAATATAATATTTTTTTTGATTATGAAGCCACTTGGTAAAGTTTTACAACAGGCTGACCTAATTTCATCTGAGCAGATAGAAATTGCTCTCAAAGAGCAGACCAAAGTTACTGGGTTGAAGCTTGGTGAAATTTTAGTCCTGCATGGATGGCTTAAACAAGAAACGGCTGATTTTTTCTCTGACAAATGGCCAGTGTTACTGGAGCAAAAACCCAAACAGCCCTTGGGCAAATATTTAAAAGAAGCTGGACTATTAAATGAACAGCAAATCACAACTATTCTTGCCGAACAACCATACAAAAAACTTCGCTTTGGGGAATTAGCAGTACTTAAAGGTTGGTTGAAACCGACTACAGTTAATTTTTTTCTAGAGCATTTGGCTTTAGAATCACAACTCCAGCAAGAAGTTTCAAATAATCATAACCCAACCCAAATAAAACAATTACATTTGAAAATCGTAGTGCCACACCAAAACAATTTGAAAATCTCTAACCCCGTTGAAAATTCAGCTTTTGCTTTCAATTCGGCAGAGCAGAAATCAGCAACATTAACACTGTTTAGCCCTAGTATAGAATTATTCAAAAAATTAGAAGAAAAAGCTAGTTGTTTGGAAGCTGTGCTTGCAGAAGTTCAAATCTGGACAGATGGACAACCGAATTTGACTGAAAAAATTTGTCAATTGCTTGTGGAATGGCCAGATAATATTGCCGCAGGAGCAGAAGCAGTAATAGTGCAACAAGTAGTACATAAGAACTTCATTAACAATTGGGAAACTCAAATCACTGCTGAGTATTTGCAAGGCATACATGAAAGTACGATCTACAATCAGCAATGCGATCCCTTATCTTTGTTGAAACTGTACCGAAAAATTTGGCAAGAGGGCGAATTACCAATCAACAATAGTCCAGAAGAGGCAGAACTGCTGCATATAGGATTGATAGTTCAACAAGAAGGTAAGCTAAAAGTTGCAAACCGCATTTACCAAGCAGTTTTTAATTGCAATTGGGTAAACCTAGAGTTAGAGAAAATACTTGCTGCCTCATCGGCAAAAACAACTATTTCACCAGATAATAATTGGAATGTCAGCAATCCTATTACTGCACCGAAATCTACTTTAAATAAACGATTTTTGGCATTGTTAGGAATTGCTGGTTTAATGGTCTGTGGTTCTGGCTTGATTATTTTTGGGTTGAGCGTATTTAGATGGTTACAAGTAGAAACGATTTTCAAACAAGGTAATGGGTTGTTACAGCAAGGAGAATATCAACAAGCGATCGCCAAATACAACAACCTTTTAAAATTTGATAGCAACTACTACCAATCTTGGACTAACCGAGGCTATGCACTAGCTGGACTCAAAGATTACAACCAGATGCTAGAATCATGCACTACAGCAACTATCATTAATCCAGAAGCTGTTTATGCCTGGAATTGCAAAGGAGAAGCCCTATTTAACCTGAAACAATATAATGAGGCAATCTCCGCTTTTGATAAAGCCATTAAACTCAATTCCAAAGATCCTGTATTCTGGATTAATAAAACTGAAGCGCTACTAGCACTCAACAACCCTGATGCAGCACTTACTAGTATTAATCAAGCAATTGAGCTTTTAAAAGAAATTTATGAAGTTCAACATAAAAATACAAATGCTAAAGAATTAGCCATTGCTTTTAGCTATCAAGGTAAGGTATTATTCCGAAAACAAGAATACGAAGGTTCTCTAAAAGCCTATGAGCAGGCATTAAAATATAATCCTCAATACTTTGTGGCTTTACGGGGTAAAGGGATGGCGCTACAAGCGCTAAAGCAAGACGATCGCGCGATCGCGCAATTTTATTTCCTTCTAGATCATCACAAACTAAGTGATGCTCAAAAAGCTGAGGTCTGGTATTATTTAGGGTTGAGCCTGTGTAAATTCCAGCAAAGCGAAAAAGCGATCGTTGCCTTCGATGAAGCTTTGAAGCTCAAGCCCAATTACCAATCCCCACAACAAGCCAAAGAAAGTTGTCCAAACAAAATAAATGGCTAAATTTTGTAATTAAATCGCAGCTTTAAGCGGAAGGTAAATACTAATTAATCATAAATTCGCTGAAATGAGCGCTCATATTTTTGGTCATTTTAGTAGATATATTATGCGTATTTATGTTGACATAATTTTGTTTTTTCCTGCCGACCTACTTAATTTTTTATCATTCAAAATGAGGCAATCTAAAATTGGACATCCGCTAAAATAACTTTCCAAGATTTCTAAACTATTTAGTAAAAAAGACTAATGATAATCAGCATGAAAAAACAAGTTTTAGCCGCAGGATTTATATTATCTTCTTCTTTTGTATTTTCACTCAAAGCATCGGCCGCCAGTTTTAGTCAAATTTACGCCTTTGGTGACAGCCTGGTTGATACTGGTAATACTTACGATTTCATAAAAGCTGCTACAGGAGATGAATTTCCTCCCAGTCCACCCTATTTTGAAGGACGTTTTACCAATGGCCCTGTTTGGGTAGAAGGTTTATCTTCTAGTTTGGGAATAACACTAAATAACTTTGCTTTTGGTGGTGCTACCACAGGTACTTTGAACACCGTTAATGCAAATTTACCAGGATTAGCTCAGCAGATAACAAACTTTACTACAGTTAATGCTCAAGCTGACGACAAGGCGCTATACGTAATCTGGGCTGGTGCTAATGATTACCGTAATGGGGTAACAAACCCTGTTGAGCCAGTTAATAATTTAATAACTGCGGTAAAATCACTTGCTAGTGTTGGTGCCGAAAATTTTCTGGTAGTAAATTTACCTAATTTAGGTGCGCTTCCGGGCGTCAATAATAATCCAACGGTTTCTGCTGGACTAACTGCTTTAACTAACGCCCATAACTCCGGCTTGGCTTTCGGCGTCAATACTTTGAACCAGCAAGAAGATATTCATGTCACCCTTTTTGATGTTAATTCCTTATTTAGTAGAGGGCTTGCATCTCCCGAAGAATTCGGTCTTACAAATGTTACTGATGCTTGCTTGACAATAACCAGCCCAACAAGCTTCACTACCTGTCCTGACCCCAATCAATATTTATTCTGGGATCAGCTGCATCCCACAGCATACACTCACAGCATTTTAGCAGGAGCCGCATTAGTAGCAGTTCCAGAATCTTCGCCAGCTTTAGGAATTTTGGCACTGGGGGCTTTGGGTACAGTAGGAGTGCTGAAGCGTCAACGTACCCATAGGGGAACTTGAAGAAATAAATTATCTCCCTTGAAGTTGATGATTGATGACTGATGACTCAGGAGTGCTGAGGAATTTTATCCTCTGCCTCCAACAAAGTTGCTACGGCAATTGAAATTACTGTCCAACATCCAAGTCAAAGTAGAAACTGCTGTCAACAATTCTATTGCTGCCAACATATTTAATGATGGGTATGCTGACTCGATGCTGTCCTGGTTCAAGTGTCCAGGTTTTTTGGAAGTTACCAATATTATGACAAGCAGCATTAATTGGAAAGATACTCGGAGTTAAAAAACTATTTTTATAACTCTCAATTCCATTTTTAAATAGATGCCCTTTTACTTCTATTTTGTTGACTGGAGCTTTTGATGGTATGCAATAATTGAGGGTTGAGAATCTGAGAGTATTTCCAGATTTTAGGAGTAGGCGATCGCCATTTTTCACTTGCTGAAGTTCGTTGCTATTAACCTGCACAGTGAGATTATCAATGCATACTTTTGCCGGACTCACTTTCTCACATATAGAAGTAGTGGTGAAAGTAGGCTTTGGTTCTGAACAAGATTTTTTATCGCCCTCAATTAACGCAGGTGCTAGCGTAGCTACTATAGCGCCAGTAGCAGCGATGAAGTTCTCTCAGTGACCCGCGTCACCCCACCCCGGTTTTGTCTAAAGCCAAAACCGCCCCTCCCCTTGGCAAGGTTGGGGGTGGGGTAAAACGCATGTAGGATAAACGTTTGAGCTTAAGTTGACACCGATGACAGCTGTGTGCGCCTACAGCCTATTCATTTGTTGCAAAGATTTTTTTTTAGAAATGGTTTGAGCGATCGCATTTTTTATTTCAGCACTCGCAAAAACTATTTTGGTGTCGCAAAAACTATTTCAGCAATCGCAAAAATTATTTCAGCGTTCGCAAAAATTATTTTGGTGTCGCAAAAACTATTTCAGCACTCGCAAAAACTATTTTGGTGTCGCAAAAACTATTTCAGCGTTCGCAAAAATTATTTTGGTGCCGCAAAAACTATTTCAGCGTTCGCAAAAATTATTTTGGTGTCGCAAAAACTATTTTGGTGTCGCAAAAACTATTTCAGCACTCGCAAAAGCTATCCTAATAACCTATCTCCGTAAACTACGCGGGTCGAGTGCATCTCGCAAGCCATCACCTAGTAAGTTGAATGCTAGCACTGTCAGGATAATCAACACAGCTGGCGGCCAAATTAACCAAGGTTGCAAAACCATAATTGAAGCATTACTAGCCAGAGAAAGCATATTGCCCCAAGAGGGGTCTGGTTGTTGAATACCCAAACCAATCAGACTCAGTATCGCTTCTGCACCAATAAAGCTGGGAACTGCAAGAGTAGCAGAAATAATTACGTAGGTAGCCGTTTGGGGCAAAACATGGCGGACAATAATATAAAGTGGGTTACCACCCATTGCCCGTGAGGCTTGCACAAATTCTCGCTCTTTAATTGATAGTACCTGTCCGCGGATTACCCGTGCTAAACCAGCCCAGCCAATAACCGAAGTAATCACCACAATTAACAAAAATCGCTGGGTACTGCTTAACCCAGGTGGCAAAACTGCCCCCAAGGTGACCAAAAGATAAATACTAGGGAAAGTCATTAACACTTCTGCCAAGCGCATGATGATGCTATCTGTCCAACCTCCGAAGTAGCCGGAAATTCCACCTATGAGCAAACCGAGAGGAAAGGAAATAGCAACGCCAAAAATCCCGATAAACATACTGATGCGGCCGCCATACAACAAGCGACTAAGTTGGTCGCGGCCTTGGTCATCAGTACCTAAAACGTTAAATTTTACGCCATTTGTTGTGCCAAACAAATGCCAATTCAAGGGAATTCCGGGAAAAATTGTCACTTCATCCCACTTGGGCGGTAGTGGCAAAGTGAGCTGCAACAATCGATATTCTGCGCCAGAGACAAATAGACGCAAGGGTGAGGGTTTTTTAAAGTCTACAATGAGTTCGCGATCGCCTGTTTCTAAATTCGTCTCACCTTGAGTCGTCGGATAAACATGAGGCCCAATAAACTGCCCTGATTGAGAAAACCAATGTACCTTAGTTGGTGGTAACAATGAACCATTAGGCTGTGAGGCATAGGGGTCATAAGGGGCAATGAAATCGGCTGCAATTACCGCTATGTAGAAAATTAACAGCAAAATTGCCCCAAATCGTGCCAAAGGATTTTTCTTCAGTCGTCGCCACCAATCCATAGTAGTTAGGAGTTATGAGTTAGGAGTTAAAAGTTCTGAGTTCTGATTTATCAAACTTTCATGTTTATCATAATTCATGGTTAATAATTCTTAACTCCCCACTCCATACAGACAAGGGTTAATCGCGTCTCTACTCTTAACTCTTAACTCTTAACTCCTCTAAATACCGCTGTTGTTCTTCTTGTTGTCTTTCGTGTTCTACAACAAACACATTTGAATAGAGATTAGCCAGAATTTGTTTTCCTTGTTGTGTCAGTGACAGATAATGCAGCCCTTCCTGGATATAGGGATATACCCCATTCCAGTAAAATTTCGCGTAGTTCTTACGTAAATCGGCAGGAGTTTTATAGCCCAAGACTTTATTCATCCCAGTTTCTTCAAACTCGTAGAATAAAGAATTAATTTTCTTTAAGTAACGTGGGTCGCTTAATTGCCCAATCAAATCAGCAGCACGTACTAATCCCGCAAAGCACTTGGTATCTTGCTGATCCTCTGCCGCAGGCACCGGAAATCGAGTCAATTCAATATTGCTTTTAATCGCATCCGCATCTATTAACTTGTGACCGCCAAAACGCTCATCAATAAACAGCTTTGCTCTATCAACGTGATATGGCGTGAGGCTAGCATCAGAAGCCCCAGGAGCCAAAGAAATCATTCTGCCATTTTTGCCTGTGGCATATAAGCCTGCTATTTCTTGGTCTTGTCGGCAAACCCCTTTAACGTAGCCAATATCATGGCTAACTAACGAGATAATAAAATGCAGCCAATCTTCGCTAGAAACACCACCTTCTCTGATGTGTTTGCCACGCAAAATTTCCTGCCCCACCAGGGTAACTAAGACGGTGTGTTCAACGTTATGGTAAAGGGCGTCACTATTGGCAATGTTTTCCAAAGCCATATTACCAGCCCAGGCAATAATATCCTGATAATCATTTTTAAAACAGCCATAGGTGCGACGGTAGCCTTCTCGAATTTGATTTACAAAGGCATCAATTAAAATTTCAGTGGCATTGAACATATCTGTTTGCTTTGGTATGTACTTTTTTATTCAGGGAGTGGGGAGACAAGGGAGACAAGGGAGACAAGGGGCAAGGGAGAAGATCCTGCTCTCTGCTCCCCCGCCTCTTTCCATGCCTAATTCCCTTGGTGTAATTTCTGACAATGCAGTTTGCTCTTTTGTAACTCAGGTGTAGATGTAGACGCTACCTTGACCTGTACTGTATTACAGGATAAGCTGTGAATTTCTAGCAATACAAACGCTTTAGAGGGATTATAGATTTGGTGGGAAAATAACGGCGTAGTATAGCAATGTACATTAACGTTTTTAATTTTAATTAGATAAATCTAGATTAGCTTTATATCTCAATTTTTCATTTCTAACTCATGATTGACAGTGATCTAAATACATCTCCTTTGTGATGTAATACTTGACCAAGTGAAAAGCCATAGGTTAAGACTCAGACAAAGATGTGGAGACAGTGTAAGACAGAGAACTTTTAACTTGGGAAATTTGCCTTGGTAGGATAGTACGGTTAATAAGTAAAATTACATTACATTGTATTTTAATTTACATTATTTTTTTATGTACTTTATTGGTAATTCCTCTGAAGAGCAAATATGTTTATGTTATGTTATATACTGCTGTACACAAAACATATTGACTGAAAAATGCGCCGTTTTTGATATAAAGTAAATAAATTTCAAGTTTTCTTAAGAAAGTATTAACAGTGGTAAACATACACAAAAAGTGGAGGTGGCACTGTGAGCGATGAAAGTATTTCAGAAGTTGAGGTGAAAGAACCTGTAACCTCTGAAGATGCTACTTTGCCGAACAAATCAGAGCAAAAACAAACCAGAAGATGGTTGAAGCCATTATTCTTGGGTACTGGTTTAGGGATAGCGATCGCCTTTGGTGGTATGGCTATATTCAGTCGTTTGCCATCTCGTCAACAAGGGGCGATCGGGGAGCAAAAAGTTAACCCAGCGATGACAGTTACCATCGGCACAGTGGAAAACGCCCGTGTTATGCGTACCCTGAAAACAACTGGTACTGTAACAGCCCGCGATCTAATTCCGGTGCTACCCCAGACAAACGGACTACAAATTAAAAGCATCCCTGAAGATGTCAAAGAAGGAGCTTTTATCAAAAAAGGCCAAGTGTTAGCCATATTGGATGATTCCGTACTCCAAAACCAAATTAGCCAAGCAAAAGCAGATGTGGAATCAAAACAAGCAGATGTCAAATCCCGGCAAGCAGATCTGGCATCCAGGCAGGCAGATTTGGCATCAAGTCAGGCAATAGTCCAGCAAAAACAAGCAGATTTAGCTCAAGCCCAGGCGAAGTTAGAGGAAGCAGGTAAGAATTATCAGCGATATCAACAACTTGCCGACTCTGGAACCATTAGCAAACAAGAACTCGACACTCGTTCCTACGCTGTGAAAACTGCCATAGAAGTTGTGAATCTCGGCCAACAAAATGTCCGTAGTGCCCAAGCCAGCGTTAAAAGTGCCCAATCGAACATTGCCAACGCCCAAGCCAGCATCAACAAAGCCAAAGCCGATGTCAAAAGCAGTGCTGCTAGGGTGCAACAACTCCAAACTCAATTGGGACAAACTATAGTGCGTGCGCCGGTTTCTGGAGTCATCGCCGAGAAACTCGCTAGGGTTGGTGATGTTACTGGAGTGCCACCGCAAACCCAAGTGGGAACTGTGGTTGGTGGTACACAAAAGCTATTTTCGATTATTCGGGATGAAAAACTAGAACTTCAGGCCAAAGTGCCTGAAACTCAACTCACCCAGGTAAAAGTTGGCGCATCGGTGCAAATTACTTCTGATGTCGATCGCCGGGTGCGATCGCAAGGACGAGTCAGGGAAATACAACCATTGGTGAACGATCAAAGACGTGAGGCTATAGTAAAAATTGACTTGCCACCAACAACTCCCCTCAAACCAGGAATGTTTGCCCGTGCTGCAATTACTACCAGTTCAGCCATCAGCATGGTAATACCGCAAAAAGCAGTGCAGTCCCAAGCAGACTCAAGTGTAATCGTATTTACCCTATCGAGTGAGGATACAGTCCGCAGCCAAAAAGTAGAGTTAGGAGATCCTGCTAACGGTGACAAAGTAGAAATCAAAAGTGGCTTGCAGTTAGGTGAACGTGTAATAGTTGATGGTGCACCATATCTCAAAGATGGCGACAAAGTGCGAATTGTAAATTAGGGATTGGGGATTGGGGACTGGGGACTGGGAAGATGGGGAGACAAGGGAGACAAGGGAGACAAGGAGAATAATTCATAAGCAATGACCAATGACCAATGACTAATGACTAATGACTAATCCAAAATCTAAAATCTAAAATTTCCTGATGTCTTTTAATATCTCTGCTTGGTCGATCAAAAAACCTGTTCCGACGATAGTTTTATTTTTAATGTTGACCATATTGGGTTGGTTTTCCTTCATGTCCTTAGGGATTGATACGAACCCAAATATTGATGTGCCAGCAGTTGTGGTAAAAGTCACCCAACCGGGTGCAGGGCCGACGGAATTAGAATCCCAAGTGACGAAAAAAATTGAAGATGCTGTTGCTGGCTTGGGCAATATCGATAACATGATTTCCAAGGTCAGCGATGGTAGTTCTCAGACAACAATCAATTTTGTTTTGGGTACAGATAGCGATCGCGCCACTAATGATGTCCGTAATGCGATCGCTCAAATTCGCCAAGACTTACCCCAAGATATCAATGATCCAATTGTCGAACGCTTAGATTTTTCTGGCGGCCCCATCGTTACCTATGCCGTGAAATCAGACCGCCGTTCCGTAGAAGAATTAAGCAACCTCGTAGACCAAACCATTAGCCGCGCCTTATTGGGAGTTGCTGGTGTAGCACAAATTCAGCGCATCGGTGGAGTTGACCGAGAAATTCGCGTTAACCTGAATCCAGACCGCTTACAATCTCTAGGTATAACTGCTACTCAGGTAAACGACCAAATCCGCGCTTTAAATATTAACTTACCTGGCGGACGTGCCGAAGTCGGTGGTAGCGAACAAAGTATTCGCACCCTTGGAAGTGCTGCCAATGTAGATATTCTAAAAACCTACGAAATCATCTTACCAGCAGGTGGTTCTGTACCCTTATCTAGCTTAGGAACCGTAGAAGATAAATTTGGCGATATTCGTCAAGCCGCCTATTTAAACAATCAACCCGTAGTAGCTTTTCAGGTGTTGCGTAGTACTGGCAGCGTCCTGGTGACTGTGGAACAAGGAGTAAAGGCAGCAGTTAAACAACTGGAAAAAACACTGCCTCCAGATGTCAAACTTGATTTAATTTTTACCAGAGCCGATGTTGTCCGTCAATCTTACCAAAGCACCATTGATGAATTAATTCAAGCTTCGGTGCTGGCTGTCGTCGTGATTTTACTATTTTTACGTGACTGGCGGGCAACATTAATTACTGCTGTTGCCTTGCCTTTATCAATGATTCCTACCTTTGCAGTACAGCACGCTCTTGGTTACACCCTCAACAACATGACTTTGTTGGCATTAGCCTTGGCGGTGGGGAATTTAGTTGATGATGCCGTGGTGGAAATTGAAAACATGGAACGCCACATGGCCATGGGCAAATCAGCTTGGGAAGCTGCTTTTGATTCTTCTGATGAAGTGGGATTGGCGGTAATCGCAAGTGCGGCGACGATTATTGCTGTGTTTTTGCCCGTTGCTTTTATGGGTGGAATTCCAGGGCAATTTTTCCAACCATTTGGGGTTACCGTTGCTGTTTCCACAATTTTCTCAACCCTTGTAGCGCGGATGATTACGCCAATGATGGGGGCGTATCTGTTACAGGAGAAGCAGGAAACTAGGGAACAAGGAGTAGGGAGTAGGGGAGTAATAAAATTCTTTAATTTCAAATTTACACTTCCTGGTAGCAGAAAACTCAGAACTGAAAAGCGTCCGCGTTTTCAACCTTATAGATTACTTCTGGAGTGGGCGTTAAGGCATAGATTGACAACAATGGCGATCGCTTTAGCTTTTTTCGTTGCCAGTATGATGCTAGTTCCTTTGATTCCCAAGGGTTTCGTTGATGATGGTGACTTCGGAATTTCCAACGTCACTATAGAACTACCTCCTGGTTCCACTTTGGCAGATGTGAACAAAGTAGCAACACAAGCCACTGACATCATCCGCCAAAATCCAGTAGTTACAGGCGTACTAGCAACACAAGAAATAAATTCTGCAACTCTGACTATTAATCTCAAACCCAGAGAGGAAAGAGATGTTTCCCAAAAACAATTTGAGGAAGAAGTACGCCCTAAATTTTCGCAAATACCAGGAGCGAGAATTAGTTTTCAAAGTCAGTCACCAGGTGACAGCCGCAAAGCTTTATCAATTGTCCTCAGAAGTGAAAATCCCCAGGCATTAAATCAAGCTGCTGATGCTTTAGAAAAGCAGATGCGAACGATATCGGGATTGGTAGAAGTGTCCTCAACTGCGAGTTTAGTAAAACCAGAGATTTTAGTAATTCCTAACCCGCAACGGGCGGCAGATTTAGGGGTAACAGTGCAAGCGATCGCCCGGACTGCTTCCCTTGGTACCATTGGCGACAACGATGCCAATTTAGCAAAATTTAATTTGAGCGATCGGCAAATCCCCATTCGCGTACAAATCGACCCCAAAGCACGGGCTGACATCAATACAATCACAAATCTCCAAGTCCCCACCCAAAATGGAAAACTAGTTCCCCTCGTAGCAGTGGCAGATATTCGCTTTGGTAGCGGCCCTGCTACCATCAACCGCTACGATCGCGCCCGCCAAGTCGCTGTCGAAGCGAACCTCCAAGGTATTTCTCTAGGACAAGCAGTAGAAACAATCAACAAACTACCTGCAATGCAAAACTTACCGCCAGGAGTAGTACAGCAACCTTCAGGTAGCGCCAAAATTATGCAAGACATTTTCGGTCGTTTTGGCAGCGCATTAGGACTAGCATTAATGTCTATCTATGCAATTCTGGTGCTGCTGTATAACAACTTTCTCCATCCATTATCGATTATGGCAGCCTTGCCCTTTTGTTTAGGTGGCACATTGCTAGCGTTGATGCTTGCCCAAAAACCCTTAGGACTATATGCCTTAATTGGTGTTGTGTTGCTGTTAGGAATTGTCACCAAAAACTCGATTCTGTTAGTAGACTATACCATCATCAATATGCAGGAAGGCAAAAAACAACGTCAAGCCTTAGTAGAAGCTGGCGTGTCACGTCTGCGCCCGATTATGATGACTTCTCTAGCAACCATCGCAGGTACTCTACCTTTAGCATTGGGAATTGGCACGGGTTCCGAAGTTCGTCAACCAATGGGAATTGCCATTATGGGGGGTTTTACAACTTCCACTCTGTTGACACTGGTGGTAGTGCCAGTCATATTTAGCTACATTGACAACTTCCAAACTTGGATTATGAATACACTGCACTATATTTTTGGTAAGAAACCACAGCGGCTATAACGAGTGTTGACCAAATAATTATTAATTCATAATTGATAATTCATAGTTAAAAATGAGCGTGGTGCAACAATGCAGTGGAGAGTTCAATCGACAACTGATTGCAATTATGAATTATTAATTATAAATTAGTTTGACTGTTGAGTGAGGAGTTATTATTCTCCCTCATTTCCAATGCCCCATGCCCAAATTTGTGCGCTCGCACATCATCGCTACGATCAAATAAACTTCCGAGCTAAGTAGAACAATGTCGAAAAACCAAACTATGTTAAGAAAAATTAAATAGACTCAAACTCTCTTCCCTCCTGCCTCCCAATACTTGTCGGTTAAGGGGAAAAGGGGAAGGGGAAAGGGGGAAAGGTTTGGTATTTTCCGTTTCCCCTTTAACATGAGTCCCTTTTCCCACCTCTTGCAAAAAGTACTTTTGCAAGAGACTTCATGAGCTGCGCTCACAAGGAACAATAAAAATCAATCTTCTCATGCCCAATGCCCTATTTTCAAGGCAGGTCTAGTGAATATCCCACAGTCTGCCCTTTTTCCATCGACCAAATTATAGATGAAGATTTTTACGGACTGTAGGTTTACATCTAAAGGATGGACAGGTTGACCGAAAAGTTCTACAATCTGAACTGATTGCGGTAATTTTACCTATTGCCCAATCCATACATGCATAGTAAAGATTTTCTAGCGATCCCATTTGATTGTGGAAGCACTAAATTAATATAGGAAAGTCTTGAATAAAGGACAGCAAACAAATGGATGTCAAGCTGATTCTAGCTGGTTTAACAGTTGTATTTACGGTTTCGTGTCTATTTTTTGGCACGAAAAACGGATTCTATGACTCAGATAATTATCACGGCAATGGTTCGGCGCATTAAGAGAAATTTGTAGACGCTGGGGCAACTTTCCGTAGGGTAAGTTGGCTAAGAGCGCTCATAACTTTCACAGGGAAAACAGGCAAGAGGCAAGGCTCCTTGAGCTAGTAATTTGATAGCTCTCTCGTTATCCAACTTTTCCGAACTCGTGTGGGTTCGGTAGAGGCGTCCTCCCCAATCAAAAATCCTTATTCTCAGGGTGTAGGGGCGCATGATAAAACTTACCCCTAAGTCACAAAACCGAAATTTGTGCAATTTTTGGGTTTTGGGATATGTCCATGACGATGAGGTTTGAGGGGAGGAGAGCATGAGGGATAATCTGTCGGCATCCTCTCGCGTAGATGCTGGGGAAGCGGGTAGTGAATTGGAATGTTTGCCCTATAGCGTTCAGCATCACGATGAGGGCGTGTGTTTATTAGTGAAGATGGGGCCACACCGCATCTTGTTGGATTGTGGCTTGGAGGATATATCATCGCTGGTGAAGGGGTTTGGCAAGTCGGTAGGTGGAGCGAGTCCGCCGCTACCAGCAGATTTAGTTTTAGTCAGTCACGCCCACCCAGATCACGCCAGAGGCTTACTGACACTGCACAAAACTTTTCCTAAGTTACCCATTTATGGTAGCGAAGTAACCAGCAAGTTACTGCCACTGAATTGGCAAGACCAAGACCCCGAAAAAATCTCTCAATTTTGTCACGCTTTGCCGTTGCGATCGCCTGTGGAATTTCAAGACGGTTTGGTGGCAGAATTATTTCCCGCAGGGCATCTACCAGGGGCAGTGGCAATTCTCCTCACCTACACCACTCAACACCGTAGTTACAAGCTACTGTATACAGGGGACTTTTTCTTATCCAACTCCCGGCTGGTAGAAGGTTTACGTTTAGAGGAACTACGGGGCTTAGACTTGGATGTGCTAATTATTGAAGGCACTTATGGCACATCCCGCCATCCCCACCGCCGTAACCAAGAAAATCAATTAGCAGAACGAATTAATCGAGCGATCGCTGACCATTGTTCTGTAATTCTCCCCACCCCCGCTTTAGGGCTGGGTCAAGAACTGTTAATGCTTTTGCGTTCTCATCACCACTTCACTGGACGAGATTTAGATATCTGGGTGGATGGTGCCGTCGCAACTGGCTGTGACGCGTACCTAGAACTGCTGCCCCACCTCCCCCCATCAGTACAAAACTTTGCCCGCCATCAACCTTTGTTTTGGGACGAACGGGTGCGTCCGCGGGTGCGTCGTTTGCACCCAGAAGAACGTGCCACTGTTGGCAAGTCACCTTGTATTGTCCTGACTGACTCGACAGCTGATTTGCGCGAACACTGCCAAACCAATACCGGCCCTTGGCTGATCCTCGTACCGGAAAAAATTGATATAAAACTTAATAAAAAATATCTAGCACCCACCACCGTCGAAAGCTACCTCCTAGCTCAGCATAGTGATGGGCCTGGTACTACACAGCTAATTCATAATTTGCGACCCCAGCACGTGATTTTTGTCCACGGTTCTCCTGCCTACTTAGCCGACCTCACAAGCTTAGAGGAGTTACAAAACCGCTATCATATACATTCTCCGGCGGCTGAGACTTTGGTGGAATTGCCCATTGGCGATACGTTCTTACAACCGGCAGCCCCAGAGACGAATTACGAAGGCGAACTGACGGAGTTAGGAACAGTAGTTACAATCACCCTCCCTGATGCCATTACAGCCGATCCTCGTTGGCAACATTTTGCCGATACTGGCTTAATCGAAGCTCGTTGGCAAGGGGAGGAACTAGTATTACGGGGATTGTCTCAGCGAGAACTGCTCAATCAAAATAGCGATCGCTATACATGGACAGATGTAGACTGTTGTGGTACTTGCCGACATCAAAGGGGGCAGCGGTGTTGGAACCCAGCTTCCCCATTGTATAACTTTAAGGTAACTTTAGAAGGTTACTGTCCTGCTTTTGAGCGGTTAAATGATAGTCAATAGTCATTTACTAATAAATGACTATTGACTAATTACTAATAACCCTTTATTCCGGATTGGAGTCAGTGTAACGATTGCGGATGCGTTCGGCTTCGGGACAATCCTCTGTCAGGAGAGGTTCCACATTTCCGCGTGGCACTGAAGCCAATTTTTGCGTTACAGCACCGATGCTCTCAAGACGAATCATTTCTTCCCAAGAACAAATTTCGTCCTCTTCTTCTGTTTCATAGCGCAGGGTTACTAAATCTCCCTCTATGTCTATGATGCGGGCACGCTCAATCCAGCGTTGCTGATCCCGCAAGAAAACACATACCTCCCGCCCGTCGCAACACAGTTGATAAATCTTGCGGTGTAGCATGTACTGCTTCTGCCTTTTTAAACAACGTAGTTAAACCTGTCAAAATCTGGGTTTGACCCCATTAGATTACACCTTTAAGAGGTTAATTTCACGGTTGAGAACAAGTACGCCTCATAACCCAATCTCAAGATTTGCTTGTAGTTGTCAGAATCTAGGAGATTTTGGGTCATCAACCAATGGTTTTACCAGTGAAGTCAATCTCTTTCGGGCTGAATTTTAGGGAATGTTTGCTTCATAGAAGTCGAACAAATCGGGATTTCTCCTCACAAGGTTAATATTTGCTGGTGAGTCCTTTCTACCATTATGTAATAAAAAATACTGAGAAACAAGCGTTGATTGCGGTTGTTTAATTTGCCTACTTGTAGTCATTGGCATTATTAAGAAGTCCGGGGACTTGGCTTTACTTTTACCCCTGTGTATTTGATCTTAACTCATTCTCTTGCTGACCTTGATGATTTTCAAAAACAACACACAAAGAGTTTTGAGTTTTTCGGGTTTTTGGTTGAACAAGAGGTCGGGGAAGATGGAAAAGAGGACACGGGAAAACAAGAGGATGGGGAAGTGAGGGCACACAGACAAAAAGAGAAGTGTGAGGTCGGTTTGGTACGAA
Source organism: Nostoc sp. DedQUE12a (assembly GCA_034530795.1). GTDB lineage: Bacteria > Cyanobacteriota > Cyanobacteriia > Cyanobacteriales > Nostocaceae > Nostoc. The sequence continues at coordinate 40,016 of JAVRCH010000093.1, read as the reverse complement.
CAAAACCTGGGAGGAAAGCCTTGTTGCGATTTTTCCCTTTTCCTCCGTCCCTTGCACGTCTTTTTTAGGAGAAGTTTGGATACCTGGGGCAAGCGGCAAGCCTCTAGCTTGGAAGGCTCCGCTCCAACTTGTGTTTTTGTCTCCTTGTCCGTGTGACCTCACTGTCCTTGTAAGTAGAACGGTGCAAATAAATCGAAGTATGTAACAAAAAGTAAAGATGCCTAAAAACCTCTTCCCTTCTGCCTTCTGCCCTCTGCCTCCTGCCTTGTTATAATGACAATTTTTAACACCGACCTACTTATTAGTATCAAAAAGATTTATTCGGTAGGGGTAGTTCCATTAGCACATTGGACGAGGATGCTTCTCGTTTAATTTGACCTGTGCGAACTGCATCGTATAGGGCTGCGAGGGCTGATAAATCCTCTGAGTTGTAGCATTTAGTAGCCAGCACTTGATGGAGTAAACCTTCAGATTCAACACTAAGATATCCAGTTTGGAAAGCAGATTCAACAATTGTGCGAATCATCTTGATTAGGCCAGAGTGAGGGATTTATAACGTCCAGTGTGGAATATTTCTCTCTGCTGCTAATTGATATGGAACATTAATAACACGTGATTCTTGTTACATATATTTAGTGATTTATATCACAAAAATGATTAAAAATATGAGTTTATAGTGCATTCGCCATGTAATTTACTGGCATAGATGAATACAAGACTTTTCAGTACCTCGCCTGTGTACTATCAAGTAACATTGGTGATTTAAGAATATTAAAATATAGTAAAACTTTTAGGCAAGCATCCAAAATAATAGTTTAAATAATCACAATCAAGCAAAAAACTGGCGGAAATCCTCATCTTTTTGACTTAATTGCACCCAGTCTAGATTCAAGGACTGAAATTTTTGCGCTAAGCGATCGCAAGCAGGACGTTCGGTAGCATAATGTCCAGCGTCGATTAAAATGAGATTGCGTTGGCCCAGCCCGCCGTAGGCATCGCGGCTTTCTTGAAATTGATGAAATTTGCAATCAGAAGTTAGGTAAGCTTGAGCGCCAGTTTTGCTAACCGCTGAAATGAAACTAGCTCCCGAACCCCCCAAAACGGCAACTCGTGAAATTGTTTGTTGTAAATTAGCTGTTGGGGAAAAAATTAAATTCGGGGCAGCAAGTCTGGTTTGAATGGCTTGGAGTAATTCTTGTAGCGTCATCGATGGTTCTAGCAAACCAACACGACCATATCCTAATCCAGGCTGTGTGGGTACTATGGGAGTAACTTGTTGAAGTTGCAAAATTTGAGCCAAGACATCAGCAGTGCCATCCTCTACTTGGTCAAAATTCGTATGGGCGCTGTAGATACCAATATTGTGGGTAAAGGCCAAGCGTACCATTTCTGCGATCGCCGAACCTTTGCATAAGGACTTGGGAGGTGTAAAAATCAGAGGATGATGGGCAAAAATTAGATTAGCATTTAAAGCGATCGCTTCGTCCATCACTGCCAAAGTTGGTGTCAAACACACCAATACTCGTACTCTTTCCTGCAACACTCCTGGCTCAATCTGCCAGCCACAATTATCCCAGCTTTCGCACCAAGCGGGATTTGCCCATGCTTCAAACCAAGTAATTAAATCAGCAATTTTCATCATTTAATTTTTGAGTTGTAATTTCTGATTGCTAATCAGTGTTTCTGTGGTTGAATATCTAATTTTAATGCTATTTGCTGACGCATTTCTTGGAAAGGTTTATTCCATACAGGGCTAGCATTCCAGTTCCATACTGCTACGGGAATCAGTTCTTCCTGGGCAAGATAAGTTAACAGACGATATTCATCTTCTGGTTCGCGAGAAAAGGAGAATGGATTGCGGTAGCCTGTGTCACACAGTTTATAATAAGTGATTTGACCGTGACTAATACGTTGTATCAGTTCCTTACCTTTGGTGAGTAAATAATCAAAAAAAACTAAGCTAAAAGGCTCTATATTTGCACGAGCTTCGGGGTCTTTTTGTACCCATCTTGCCCAATCAAATCCATATAGAAAATCGTGGACGTAGCGAAAGCGAATTTCTGTGTTCATTCCGAACATTTCTGTTAGGGAAACCATCTTTTTACAAAAAGTCTTTAAAAAACAAACAGCACCTTCGTCTGCTACTAAAGCCTGTCTCAGCATACTACTGACCAGAAAATCAAAATCCCAGAATATGTTTTCTGGAAAATTTTGCAACTGGCTATCAACTATAGATTCCAAAGTTTCCTGAAGAGTTGTGATAATTTGGATGTCGGTATTTTCTTCAGCAATCAAATTCCCCAATTCCGCAAAACTGGTAATTATTTTTTTTTCGGGATTAAGCGACAACAGATTAACAGATTGCTGGGCAAGTATTTGATCGATAAGTTGGAAAGTATGAGTCGGTGTTAGTTCTTGCTTCATAGTGATTGAAATAACCCAGCCAGCTGAGACTAAGTATTAGTTTATATTGAAATATACAAATTATTAAAACAATATAAATAAACTTAATTTTTGATTTACAAACTGATACATACAAGTTTTTCAATAGATCTCTTGCAAAAAGCACTTTTGCAAGAGATGGGAAAAGGGACTCATGTTAAAGGGGAAAGGGAAAATACCAAACCTTTCCCCCTTTCCCTTTCCCCTTTTCCCGACTTCTGCAAGAAGTCTAATATGTATATAGTTTATTTCTCATAAAGATTTTTCGCCAAAAGGCATCACAGCGAGGTTTACAATATTCTATCCAAACAGTAGGCAGTAATAACAGAGTATTTAAACTCTAAAAAGCTACACCTTAAATAAATTAAATTTGAGAAATTGCTATCCAGAAATGTGGACAACTAATTCTCTTGAATGACTGCGCTGGCGGTGTTCCCAAATATAAATTCCCTGCCAAGTTCCTAGTACCAAATGGCCGCGATTAATGGGGATATGTTCAGAAGTGTGGGTGAGAGCTGTACGGATATGTGCTGGCATGTCATCAGCGCCTTCTGCATCGTGAATATATTTAGCTGATTCTGGCACTAGTTTTGCCATAAAATTAGCTAGATCGACAAGAACATCAGGATCGGCGTTTTCTTGAATAACTAAGCTGGCTGAAGTGTGGCGTAAAAATAAAGTGCAAAGACCAGTTTCAACACCCGATTCTGCAACGATCGCTTCAATTTTATTAGTGATATTGTAAAAAGATTTGCCAGCGGTGGTAATTCTTAATAATTTTTGATAGTGGCTCATTTGAAACAATAATATTGATGACAATAAAAGTTAATTAACAGTTCAATCTGCTTGATTTGGTTGTTGTTTAGTTTCAGTTTTATCATTTGATTGAGTATACCTTCCTGTAAAGAATCTTAAAACTGCATTTACAGATTCTTTTAAGGCACTGGGGATGATAGGTGTGTTAGGTAGATTGTGAGACAAAGCTGTAATATTTTCTAGGTTAGGTTCCGGTAATTGTAAATTTTTTTGAGAAGGTATTGTATCATCTTTGCTATTCATAGTTTTTGTAGTTCAGGAATAAAATAAACCGTTACTTGATGTAATAAGGCAACCACAGCAATTCCAGCAGTCACACCAGTAGCATATTTTAAAGCTAGAGAAATATCATCTACTTGTTTCTGGTTCTTATTATAAGTCTCTATCAAGTCAACTAACATCTGCAAATGGTATTGCTCAGGCGAAAGCGTCAAATAATCATCTGAAAATTTCAGCTTTTCTTTTTTTTCTTGGGTTTCTTGCTTTTTTTCTAAATTGGGACTGACAAAAAATTTACGTGGTAATAAAGCCCAAATTAGTAGCAGGAAGTTGATGAAAAATAAAAATATCTCTAAGGTGCTGAAGATACTAAATCTAGTAATTAGTCTAGATATTGTTAGAAAACTTAATAATGCTGTGTTTGTGACAAACAAGATGTTCATCTGAGTGATTAAAACTTGGCGTTCTTCCTTTTGTCTTTCAAGCACTCGACGTACATCTTGGGCGGCTAATTCTATAGTCTCTTTGTCTATTGTTGAACTTTCCATTATTGATTTTAATTTGATTGGCAATAATTAATTACAGCCTGGGCGATCGCTTCATTACCATCCTTAGCAATTGGTTGGGATTGCTTTGGTGGTTGGGGTAACTCACGCAGAAAATCCCAAGTTCCTTCAAAAAAGTCAGCAGAGGTAACAATTTGATGTTGGTTGTAGTTAGTTATGCCTTCTACTAGAAAACTGGCTTCAGCAAAGTCTTCACGGACAAGAGTAACAATAGGTAACTGTAATTTTGTGGCTTCCGCAAAAGTACTATAACCAGGTTTGGAAACGACTCGCGCACAAATGGGCATAAAATCTACAGGACGGTATTTATGGTCGTTAATTTTGACTAAATTTGGTAGATCGGGGGCAGATTCATCAAAGATAATAAATTGCCAATCTGAAAATTCTTGCAGGTTCTCATAGGGAATTTGCTGTAAACCCAAGCCACCAAAAGTTAATAAAATAGTTTTTTCAACTGGTGTATTTATTCCCCAAAGAGAGCGTAAATCATCAAGGGGATAACGAGGAGAACCGCCTGTTAAGCCAATATCTGTGATATTGTTAAAAGCTTTCATTGGTTCATGGAAAGGGAGACGAAATAGGCGATCGCACTTTGAATACCAATCACTAATCCAATCTGCAATTGGTAAAAATTCACCTCCCCAATCTCGGTAAATCAAGTCCCAACCAAAGTTACTAATCATCCAGCAGGGAATGTTTGCAGCATTCGCAAATCCAGAAGCAAGAAAGGGAATATCTGCCAAGATGAGATTCACGCGGTTTTGACGAATAAAATTAACTTCTGAGGCAATTAACGAATTTTGATGCTTTTTAATATCAAGCAACTTTTCTAAAGTCGCTGCTTTATCCATTGTCAAACTGTCTGCTTGCACCACACCCAAATCAAATGCACGGGGACGATAGATAAAATCACCTTCTATGTAGCACTCTAACAACCAACGCGGCGCAGTAGTCACCATAATTAGCAGAACTTCTGGACATAACTTTTGAATTGTTGCAGCTACAGAAGCCATGCGGGTGGCATGACCAAATCCGTGGTTAGTGATAGCTAAATATAAAATTGGGCGTTCCATTTGAAAGTTAGGAGTTAGGAGTTGGGAGTTAGGAGTTAGGAGTTAGGAGTTGGGAGTTAGGAGTTGGGAGTTGGAGTTGGGAGTTAGGAGTTGAGAGTTGGGAACTGGTAATTCATAACTGATAACTCATAACTTCTAAGTTTTAACTCTTAATTACTTTTACAAAAAGTTTGAATCGCCTCAATTAATTGGTCAATTTCCGATTCTAAAGTAAAGTAATGGACGGTGAGGCGGATACAACTAGGATTGGCAATTGTACGAGTTAATATTTTTTGTGAGTCTAAAAATTCCACTAATTTGAGATGAGCTTGAGCCTGATTATTTGTCAGTTCAAAAGAGACTATGCCGCTTTCTGGTGGAGAAGTTCGCAGACATTTGATATCAGTTAACGCTGCTAACTTTCGCCAGAGGTACTCACTGTTGTGACAAATTTGTTCGTAACGTTCTTGTGAAGTTCCCCATTGCTGATGAATAGCGATCGCCTCCCGTAAACCGACATACAAAGGATAAGCTACTGTAGAGACTTCATATCGTCGCCCATCGGGAAGCCAATCCACAGGCTGAGATTGACTATCAACAACAATGCCATTCAAGCCAATAAATGTGGGTTTGAGGCTTTCTCGCGCTTCTGGTCGCACGTACAAACCTCCTGCACCAGCAGGGCCGCATAACCATTTGTGACCAGTGAAAGCATAAAAATCTACCCCCAATTCAGTCAAGTTTAAAGGCAACAAACCAGCAGATTGGGCAGCATCTATTAACAGCGCAGAATGATTATTTCTGCATAGTTCGGCAATTTTATCGAGGGGTAAAACCTGACCTGTATTCCAGAAAACATGACTCAAGATTACTAGGCGGGTATTGGGGCGTAAATGTTGGCTAATGACTTTTACGGGGTCGCCTTCATTTAAAGTTGCCTTTAGGGGACAGGCACTAACTTCTACAGAGAATCGCCTGCTGATTTCTTGAGCTGTGGCAATCACGCCTGGGTGTTCGCAATCTGAGATTAGTATATGGTCGCCAGCCCGCCATTCTATACCCCACATGGCGATATTACAGCCAACAGTGACATTCTGAGTCAAGCTTATTGTATCAGTTGGGATCTGGAACTCGGAAGCGATCGCAACTCTAGCAGCTTGCACTTGCGGTCTGAGCCAGCGATATGCCTCATTACCAAAAGGGCCTATATGCTGAAGATCGGCTTGAGTTTGAGCGATCGCATCCATCGCCCCAAGAGGCATCGGCCCTTGTCCTCCATAATTAAAATAAGTCTTATTAGCTAAAGCGGGAAATTGCTCTCGATGGCGATGCAATCTGGTTTGTGTAACAGAATTAGTGGCCATATTAATTTTGGATTTTAGATTTTGGATTAGTCATTGGTCATTTGTTAACAGCCAACAGTCAACAAGAGCCAGTGCGTTAGATAAGTTAAGAGGCTTGTACTGCTAAAGCGGAACCCGCTCTGCTAGCAACTGGCTCTCAACACTCAACTCCCATTTCATTATTAATTGTTTGAGTTACTCCCAGAGAGTGCTAATTGTTGTTAACTTAAAGAAATGCTGATTAATGCTGAACTCCTATTGCAATACCAACGCTGTAAACGCCGATCTTTTTTAGATATTCACGGTGACAAAGGTCTGCGCGATGCTCCCAATGAGCTGCTGGGGAAACTCCAACAGGACAAAATTGCTCATCAACTGAGTAATTTGGCACAGTTGACTTATCAGCAGCCTGATTATCCATCTGGAAGTTGGAAAGCGGGAGAAAAGGCAACTTTAGAATTGATGCAACAAGGGGTTGAGTACATCTATAAAGGAGTGTTGTCAGCAACTTATTCTGAAGCATACACTTTACTGAGTCGTCCAGATTTACTCGTTAAACAGCCAGGACAATCCCATTTTGGAGATTGGATGTATGTGCCGGCTAGTATTGAACTCGGTAAGCGTCCTAAACAAGAATATCAAGTTGTGGCTGCGTTTCATGCCCAAGTGTTGGCAACAGTCCAAGGAATTGTACCCGAAACAGCTTTATTGATTTTGCGGACTAAAAACACGAGTTATGCAGTGGATTTGTTTAAATGGACGCCACAAATGCAGCAAATTCTGGAGGAATTTATTCAAGCTTTAGAGTTACCAAATCCGCCAGAGGTGTTTATTTCTCGACAAAAGTGTAATCTTTGCCATTGGTATAGTCAATGTTATGCCATCGCTCAAACTCAGCAACATCTGTCACTTTTACCAGGCGTAACACCCATTCGCTACACTCAACTCCAAGCCTTAGATATAACTACACTAGAATCTCTCGCCACCACTAGTCCAGCCATTCTCGAAAACCTGGTTGGTTTTGACACCCAAGTAGCGGCGAAGTTAGTAGTCCAAGCTCAATCTGTACTCCAAAAACGACCTTTAATCTTACCGTATCCGCTACCAAAGGAAAATATTACATTCACGGCGCCTATAGAGCTTTACTTTGATATTGAGGCACAACCAGACTTGGATTTAAATTATCTTTTGGGTGTTTTGGTGGTAGATAAAGTTGCCAACACAGAAAAATTTTATTCTTTTTTAGCAGATAAACCAGAAGATGAAGAATTAGTTTGGCAGCAATTTTTGAATTTGGTTTGGCAATATCCCCAAGCACCAATTTATCATTTTTGTGTGTATGAATTTGATACAGTCCAACGACTGGCAAAGCTTTACAATACTCCGTACTCCTCGGTGCGTCCCGTACTGAATCGATTTGTCGATATATACGAACAATTAACCCAAAGCGTAGCATTACCTGTAGAAAGCTATGCCCTCAAAGCGATCGCTCGTTGGTTGGGATTTGAGTGGCGTAATAAAGAAGCTAGTGGAGCTAAGTGCATTTACTGGTATGACCAGTGGTTAGAAACAGGCGATCGTACTATATTAGAAAGTATCCAAAGCTACAACGAAGATGACTGTCGCGCCACCCGCTTAGTTAAAGACTGGCTCGTTCAGTTTTTTGAGGATGAATATGCTTGGCAACTTGCTTAAAGTCCTAAAAGTACTAAATACTGTGAAATTGTGACAAAATTTGTCTGTGGGTAATCGCACCGGACGTAATTTAGGATCTGATTACCCAGTCTCTTTTACAGTTTAGTAATAACTTTCCATGCGGTTAATTAAAAAAATCTTCCTATTCCCACGAGTTATTTACTTTTTCATCCCGATTCTAATTATCAGCCTCTTCTTCACAAACTTTCCGTCAAGGGCTAGTGAAATTAGTAGCATAAAATTTATCGGAGAAGTTACTTTACCGAAAAATTTAACCTTACAAAAAACTGAAGTTGGAGGTTTATCTGGAATTACTTATGATGCCAAGAATAATGTTTATTACGCGATTTCTGACGACCGAGGACAAAAAGGTAATACCCGTTTCTACACTTTGAAAATTGATTTAAGTAAGGGTTTCCTACAAAAAAATGGAGTTACCGTTGTTAATGTTACCACTTTATTAAATGAAAGCGGTGACAAATTTCCTCCTAGTCAAACTGATACAGAAGGCATTGCTTTAACTAATAAAGGCACTGTATTTATTTCTTCTGAAGGCGATGTTGGCAAATTAATTAATCCTTTTATTAAAGAATTCTCACTATCTTCTGGTAAAGAAATTACAACGCTTCCCATACCAAACAAATTTTTGCCAGATAAAAAAGGTAAACAAGGTATCCGTAACAATTTAGCTTTTGAAAGCCTAACCATTACACCTGATGAAAAATATCTATTTACAGCCACAGAAAATGCTTTAATTCAAGATGGTTCAGCAGCGCAACCTAAAATCGGCAGTCCTTGTCGGATTTTGCAATATAACTTGCTGACAAACCAGCCAGAACAGGAATTTCTTTACCCAACTCAACCAGTAGCACCGTTTTTGAATTTAACGGGTAAGTTTGCTAGTGGACTACCCGATATATTTGCTCTCGACGATAGAGGGCACTTTTTAAGTTTAGAACGCTCTTTTACAGGTTTAGGATTTGCTGTTTCTCTATTTCAAGTTTCTTTAGAAGGAACGGATGATATCCACAATATTGATAGCCTTTTAGCAGTTGATTCAAAGAATATTAAACCCGTTCAGAAAAAACTGTTATTAGATTTAAGAAATTTAGATGTAGTCTTAGACAACATTGAAGGTCTAACTTTTGGCCCTAAGTTACCTGATGGACAGCGTTCATTAATTCTCATCAGCGACAACAATTTTAACTCTCTACAACGCACCAAAATTCTAGCTTTTAAAATTAAAATCGAAACACCGCTAATCAGATTACTACGCCGTTTACTGCCGAATCTCAATCGTTAACGATACACAGTTTGAAAAGTTAGATCCTCGACTTCTTAAAGAAGTCGGGGATCTGAATATGTAAATTTTCACAAATTAAATAGGATTGTTATATTTAGTTTTTTCTGATTGTTACTGTGTATTCACGGAACCTAGAAGCTAAATTTATCTAGTTTAATTGCACTTTCAGTGTAATTTCTCAACCGTATTCCTTAATAAATATGTTACATAATGTATAAGAGCTTTTGCAGAGAGGCGATCGATGTTTAAGAAAATAAATTTTTCTTAGAGTAATTTATCAAATTATATCGTTTAATTACTGTAAAAACCCTGAATTTGTTTTTAAGAATAAGAACTAATAATTGACTAAACTTATTCAAGTATTTTGCCAACAATATTTTTCATAATTGATTTTTATGACACAAAACAAAATTGAGAATATGGTAGGGCAAAAAGTAGAATTAGACAATTATATTGGACAAGTTTTAAATAATCGATATTTAATCAGAGATCTGATTGGTAAAGGAGGGATGGGTAGAGTTTACCTAGCAGAAGATACTGCTAAAGGTGGGATGGCGATCGCCATCAAAATTCTATCACTTAGTCTATCTAACCAGCACATGTCTCAACGGTTTGCCAGAGAGATTTTTATTGGCGCTCAATTGGGTCGTAAAAGTAAACATATTGTTCGGATTTTAAGTTATGGTGTCACTGAGGATAAAATTCCTTTTTATGTAATGGAATATCTCCAAGGTAAAAATCTCAAACAAATTCTCAAGGTTAAACCTTTAACAATATCGCAGTTTTTAGAACTATCTAATCAAATTTGTTTGGGTTTACAATGTGCCCACCAAGGTATTAGTCTCAAAGGAGAAATTTATCCCATTGTTCACAGAGATATCAAACCAGAAAATATATTTCTCAGTCAAGATACTAAACAAGGAGAAATTGTCAAAATCCTCGATTTTGGTATTGCCAAGTTTTTAACAGAGCGAAGTGGGATGACCCTGACGGATTCTTTCATCGGCAGTTTGCCTTATTGTTCTCCAGAACATATGGAAGGACGCAAACTGTTGGATGTACGCTCTGATATTTACAGTTTAGGAGTATTAATGTTTGAAATGTTGACAGGTAAACATCCATTTCAGACAAAAAGTAACTCCTTTGGTAGTTGGTATCAAGCACATCGTTTTCAAATACCCCCTACAGTTGAAGAAGTAAATCCCCAAGTAAAAATACCCCAGGGATTACAAAAAATATTAATGAGTTGTTTAGCGAAAGAAGTAAGCGATCGCCCTCAAAATATCAACCATATTTTAGATGAGTTAGCAAAGGTAAATAGTCAGCTTGAGGATACTAGTTCTACTCCTAGAAATAATGTTGAAATTTCATCAGATATGCAACTAGTTCCCGCAACATTATTATCAGAAAAAGAGTGTTTACAGAAAAATTGGCCTAAAAATAAACCAGTTGCACCAATTGGATTTCCGCATTTATTACATACTCCTCAAAGACCAATACCAACCTTTTGGGCAATGTTACCAAAAAAAGAGATTGTAAAATTTTTGGATAAAGTACATAGCACAGAATTTATTACTAAAATGAATGAATACCCAATGTTATTATGGGTAACAGTGCTGTACGATGCCGAACCTTCTCTTACAAAATGGTTACCTTATTTTTTAGATTTGAAAGATAATAAAGGACAAAATATAGCACGTAGTTTAGCTGAAGTAGGTTATTATCATCTACTATTTTTCCCTTTAGAAGATCCCAATCGTTGCTCCCATGTAACAACTTTAAGTCTCACAGCTAGCCAACGTCAGCAACTTATGGATTCGTTAAGTACGAATCAGCAATTCAATGAATTAATCTTACCTCAAGAAGCAAAAAATATTTTAAAGATAGAATATGAAAAACTAAAATTAGATATTTTACGCAAATTAGTTGCAGACCAAAAAACTGAAAAAGAAAATTTAACAAACAGATTAGCTAAATTTTGGGAGATGATTTTTAAATTTTTATCGATTCGTTAAAATTTCACTATCAAAGTCAAAAATATTCTCACCATTAGCTAACAATATTTCTATTTTGGTATTACGAACTGTAAATAGACTAAGGAGCAGAGGTTATTAAAGTGAATCAAAGCCCATTTGCATCTACAAGTAGTACGGGCTTGCTTGCCAATCGTTATCAACTCAAGCAATTAATTGGCAGCGGTGGCATGGGGGAAGTTTTTTTAGCAAATGATATTTTGTTAGGGGGAACACCAGTTGCCATCAAGTTTTTGACTCAAACTGTTGTCGATAGCAAAATGCAACAAGACTTCGCTCGTGAAGCTTTAATGAGTGCAGCTTTGAGTCAAAAAAGTGTACATATCGTGCGGGCGTATGATTATGGCGTTAGTGAAAAAGGAAAACCATACTACGTCATGGAATATCTGTTTGGGAAGAGCTTAAAAGATTTAATTCCCCTATCCCTACCGATGTTTTTAACTATCTCCCGACAAATTTGTTTGGGTTTACAGTGTGCCCATCAAGGCATTAATATTGACGGCAAAATTTGCCCGTTAGTTCATAGAGATATCAAGCCTGCAAATATATTAGTTATTCCCGATCCAATATTGGGTCATTTAGTTAAAATTTTAGACTTTGGTATTGCTAAATTTTTAAATTATGCATCAACAGCTAGTACAAGTACAGGTTTTAATGGAACTTTGCCATATTGTTCTCCAGAACAACTAGATGGGGAAAAATTAGATGGTCGCTCTGATATTTATAGCCTGGGTGTAATGATGTTTGAGATGCTCACGGGCAAAAAACCTTGGGAACCAGAAACTGATTTTTTTGGTGCTTGGTATAAAGCACATCACTTTGAACCACCAAAGGCGATCGCAGATGTAAAACCTAATTTAAAAATACCTCAAAAACTCAACAATTTAATCGTGGGTTGTCTTGCTAAAAAAGCAAGCGATCGCCCCCAAAATATTGCTCAAATTTTGCAAGTTCTCAACAGCCTAGAACAATCTAATTGTCCTACTTTACCTACAACTTTAGCTTCTAGATCCATCCTTAGCCGTCCCTTAGATTCTGGCTTAACAATTCCATTAGAACAAACCTGTCGGCAACTTTCCTGGCCTGAGAACAAACCAATTCAAGAAATTGTTTTTCCCCAGCTTGTAAATACCGGACACAAATCTGTAGCAGCACTGTGGTTAATGTTGCCTCAACAAGAAATCAAAAACTATGCTCTCTCTACCCGATACAATCAATTTATTTTCATGACATCTCCCCACCCAATGCTGTTATGGGTCACTGTACTTTATCATCCGCAACTAGCCCCTAAATGGCTACCTTGCTACCTAGATATGCAAAATCCGCAAAATCTTAAACTAGTGAGTTTCCTAGCTGAAAATGAACGCTACCCGTTGATTTTCTTTACTCTGGAAGCACCACATTCCTGTGCTAATGTTCTCAGTAGTCGCATTGACCCAACTCAGCGCCAAATGTTAAAAACTTGGGTGGAACAGAGTTATAACCTACCAGCCACTTCTCAACCCCACTTAAGTAAACAGCTATTAAAGCAACAGTATAAACAAATGCAATCACGGATATTACAGCATTTAGAATCAAAGCCCCAGGTTGTATTATCAGGCTCTATCTAAACTACTTGGAGGTAGTGGGAGATGGGGAGACAAATCAATTCAAAATTCAAGAACTTCTGCCTTGTGCCTCCAATGCCTAATGACGCCACTTGCTTGTCCTGTGGTCGCCGCTACGCAAACAAGTCGGCAGAGCCGCCCAACGCAGTGGCTCCCCAATGCCCACAAAAAATTTTTAATTTCCAACCCGAAAACACTTGACAGATAGAAAAAAAATAGTGATAATGGGAAAGTTGAAAATCAAGGGACTGTAGTTCAATTGGTTAGAGCACCGCCCTGTCACGGCGGAAGTTGCGGGTTCGAGCCCCGTCAGTCCCGTTCTAAAATCAAAATTAGTGAGTGTTAAGTCTGAATATCAAATGAATGTAACTCAGTTACCTGGTATTCATAGACTCAGTATAGACCCAAGAAATCGTATCTTTATGGACTCAGGGCTTAGAGTTTAAATATAAGGTACATTTATTCATGCTTTGCAAAAGAGAGAATTAACTGTGAGTGTCAGAGTACGTCTTGCGCCCAGTCCTACTGGAAGTTTACATATTGGTACAGCTAGAACGGGTGTATTTAACTGGTTATTTGCCCGCCACCACGGCGGGAAGTTTATTTTGAGAATAGAAGACACAGACCTAGAGCGATCGCGTCCAGAATACACTGAAAATATCCTCCAAGGACTGCGTTGGCTAGGACTGAACTGGGATGAAGGGCCATTTTTTCAATCCCAACGCTTGGATCTTTATAAACAAGCAGTACAACAACTGCTAGATCGAGGCTTAGCCTATCGCTGCTACACCACCCCCGAAGAACTAGAGGCTTTGCGAGAAGCCCAAAAAGCCAGAGGCGAAGCTCCCCGCTATGACAACCGTCACCGCAACCTCACCCCAGAACAACGCGCCGCTTTTGAAGCGAATGGTCGTTCTTCTGTGATTCGCTTCAAAATCGAAGACGATCGCGAAATTGTCTGGAACGATTTAGTCAGGGGAAAAATGTCTTGGCGAGGTAGCGATTTAGGTGGCGATATGGTTATCGCCCGCGCTTCAGAAGAGGGTAGCGGTCAACCTTTATACAACTTCGTAGTTGTAGTGGATGACATCGATATGCAAATCACCCATGTCATTCGCGGAGAAGACCACATCGCCAATACTGCTAAACAAATTCTGCTGTATGAAGCTTTCGGAGCAAAAATTCCAGAGTTTGCCCACGCACCGCTGATTTTAAACAAAGAAGGGCGTAAGCTTTCCAAGCGGGATGGCGTCACTTCCATTTCTGACTTTCAACAAATGGGCTTTACCGCCGAAGGCTTGGTGAATTACATGACATTACTTGGTTGGTCGCCCCCAGACTCAACCCAAGAAATATTTACTTTAGAAGCAGCAGCTAAGGAATTTGGCTTTGAGCGAGTTAATAAAGCAGGTGCAAAATTTGACTGGGATAAGCTGGATTGGTTGAACAGTCAGTATATCCACAATACGCCTGTAGATAAACTCACAGATTTACTCATACCCTATTGGGAAGCAGCTGGGTATAAATTTGATGGTGGACGCAATCGCCCCTGGTTAGAACAGCTAGTAACTTTAATTAGCCAAAGCTTGACTCGACTAGTAGATGCTGTAGCTATGAGTCAAGTGTTTTTCAGCGACACAGTTGAATTTAGCGACGAAGGGAATGCACAACTCAAGCAAGAAGGTTCTGCTGCTGTCCTAGAGGGGATTGTCACAGCTTTGCAAAATCAGCCACAACTGTTGGAAGAATCTGCCCAGGACATTATTAAACAAGTGGTCAAAGAGCAAAAAGTCAAAAAAGGCTTAGTAATGCGATCGCTCAGAGCAGCTTTAACTGGAGACGTTCATGGCCCCGACCTCATCCAATCTTGGTTACTCCTCAATCAGATTGGTTTAGATCGACCGCGCTTAACTAGAGCAATAACTGAAAGTAGGGAGTAGGGGGAGATGGCTTCGCCTTGGGAAAAGGGGAAAGGTTAAAGGGAAAAGGAGGGATCTTTCTTTTCCCCTTTGCCCTTTGCCTCTTGCCCTTTGCCCCTTGCTATTTGCCCCATGCCCCATTCGTTTTTGTAGTCAATTCTCCTCATATTGGGAACTTGGTATGTAAAATTCATGTCTTCAAAAACACTTAGAAGCAAACCTAATTACAATGCCAAGAAAAGCGCTCAATAGAGGGATGAGATTATCGTTAATGATAGTTACGCTCTTCATCACTTCAGCTAATGTCATAGCTGATGCCCAAGAAGCGCCAACGATATTTGGAGATCTCACCATTGGGCCACAGTTTTCCCCAGACCCATTGACAGTTCGCGGGATGAGTGGTGGCTCAATATCTGGAAATCAAGTAGCTGGTAGAACTGAAACAGCCACTGGCCCTTGTACTGGATTTGTTGATGAAACACCAGACCACACATTAGTATTAACAAGTAAATTTGATTACCTAAAGCTACAAGTCCAAAGTCCTGAGGACACCACCATGATTGTTAAGGGGCCCGGTGGTACTTGGTGCAATGACGATTTTAATGGTAAAAATGCCGGCATTGTTGGTGAATGGCTGGCTGGAACTTACCAAATTTGGGTTGGTTCCTATGACGAAGGCAAGTATCTTCCTTACACTCTACAAATTACAGAAGTTAAGTAAGGGGAGTGGGGAGTGAGGAGTGAGGAGTTAGGAGTTAGGAGTTATTGTCTTCCTTGTCTCCCCATCTCCCCATTTACCCCACTCGCTACTCCCTTTTCTCTTTATTTTCTCGTGCAATATTGTATTAAAATTAAGTTAACTTTAATTAAGATTCTTATTGACATGGCCATAATGGTTTAAGGCTTCTATGGCAGTGCATATAAGAAATCAAATTAGACAAAATGGATTTATGAACATCCGTTTAACGGCTCAAAGTGACAGAATAATAGACCTTCGGTTGCTAAGGCTAATGAGTTGTATAAACATCTAGAGGCAAATTCACATGAAATTTTCCTGGAAAGTCCTGGTTCTCTGGACGTTGCCAGCTTTGGTAATTGGCTTTTTCTTCTGGCAAGGAGCTTTCGCAGGTGCGCCTGCGGATATGAGTAAAAATGCAGCCAACACCCGGATGACCTATGGTCGCTTCCTAGAATATTTGGATGCCGATCGCGTCACCAGTGTAGATCTTTACGAAGGCGGCAGAACGGCAATTTTAGAAGCCCGCGATCCAGATCTGGAAAATCACATCCAAAGGTGGCGGGTGGATCTGCCTGTTAACGCCCCTGAGTTAATAACCAAACTTAAAGAAAAGGGAATTAGTTTTGATGCTCACCCCATGCGAAATGATGGCGCAATTTGGGGATTGTTGGGCAATCTGGTGTTTCCAGTTTTATTGATTACTGGATTATTCTTTTTGTTCCGGCGTTCTAGCAACCTTCCCGGCGGGCCAGGTCAAGCAATGAACTTCGGCAAATCCCGCGCCCGCTTCCAAATGGAGGCAAAAACCGGAGTCAAATTTGACGATGTAGCCGGGATTGAAGAAGCGAAAGAAGAATTGCAAGAAGTTGTCACCTTCCTCAAACAGCCAGAAAGATTTACTGCTGTGGGCGCACGCATTCCTAAGGGAGTGCTGTTAGTCGGGCCTCCTGGAACTGGTAAAACTTTACTAGCAAAAGCGATCGCAGGGGAAGCAGGCGTACCTTTTTTTAGCATTTCTGGTTCGGAATTTGTGGAAATGTTCGTTGGTGTGGGTGCATCCCGCGTCCGCGATTTATTCAAGAAAGCTAAAGACAATGCCCCCTGTATCATCTTCATTGATGAAATCGACGCTGTAGGTAGACAACGGGGCGCTGGTATCGGTGGCGGTAATGATGAGAGAGAACAAACTCTCAACCAATTGCTGACTGAGATGGATGGGTTTGAAGGTAACACAGGCATCATTATTATTGCTGCTACCAACCGTCCAGACGTATTAGACTCAGCATTGTTGCGTCCTGGTCGCTTTGACCGCCAAGTAACTGTGGATGCACCCGACATCAAAGGGCGTTTGGAAATTTTACAAGTCCACGCACGTAACAAGAAACTAGACCCTAGCGTATCCTTAGAAGCGATCGCTCGCCGCACTCCTGGATTCACCGGTGCTGATTTAGCCAACTTACTCAACGAAGCGGCAATTCTCACTGCTAGAAGACGCAAAGAAGCTATCACCCTCCGCGAAATTGATGATGCAGTCGATCGGGTAGTTGCTGGTATGGAAGGTACTCCTTTGGTAGACAGCAAGAGCAAGCGCTTAATTGCCTACCATGAAATTGGACATGCCTTGGTGGGGACTTTGTTAAAAGACCACGACCCAGTGCAGAAAGTTACCTTGATTCCACGCGGACAAGCACAAGGTTTAACCTGGTTTACTCCCAACGAAGAACAAGGATTAATTTCTCGTTCTCAGTTGAAAGCTAGGATTACTGGTGCTTTGGGTGGCCGCGCTGCTGAAGAAGTAATTTTTGGCGCTGCGGAAGTAACCACTGGCGCAGGTGGAGATTTGCAGCAGTTGTCAGGAATGGCACGGCAAATGGTAACCCGGTTTGGGATGTCGGATTTAGGCCCATTGTCCTTGGAAAGCCAACAGGGAGAAGTTTTCTTGGGTCGTGACTGGACAACCAGATCGGAGTATTCTGAATCCATCGCCTCTCGCATTGATGGACAAGTGAGAGCGATCGTTGAAGATTGCTATGAAACTGCTAAAAAAATCATCCGCGACCATCGCACCGTCACCGATCGCTTAGTAGATTTGCTCATTGAAAAAGAAACTATCGACGGCGAAGAATTCCGTCAGATTGTGGCTGAGTACGCCCAAGTGCCAGAGAAACAACAGTACGTACCACAACTGTAATAATTGATTTCTAGGCTAATGCCTGGAAATAAAAAAAGAACAAAAAATAAAATGGGGATGGTGCTGACTATCCTCATTTTTTATTGCTAAATTATTCTTGAAACTACAAAACTGCTGTCTCAACTTTTGAAGTGCCCACTGGTTGAGAAACTACAGTACCTTCTGATTGTGTAGTTCTATTTATATAGCAATACGCTTGGGTTAAAGCCTAATTGTACAAAATTGTGGGTTTTCGAGACGCGACGCCAGTCGCTACAACGGGGGGAACCCCCGCAACGCGCTGGCTCATAAATCGCCGTCTCTACAAGTGTTTTGGTCTTATCTGAACTGTATTGATTTATATAGGACTCCTATTTGATTTTGAACAAAACTCAGTACACTTAATCTTCTAAAATCTTATTGCCTGTAGCATGAGTGCCTTTTGCCTACCTACACAAATAATTTCAGTAATCAAACCGGATTCCTATATATGGCTACTAAATCTACAACAAAAAAAGTAATTGCCTATGTTACTAACAAAGATAAATTAATGGTATTTACACATACTGATTTTCCGAAAGCTGGCGTTCAAGTACCTGCTGGTACAGTTGAAGAAAGTGAAGAGCCATCTGAAGCTGTAGTGCGAGAAATTTATGAAGAATCTGGTGTTAAAGGAGTTCGTCTTATTGAGCTATTGGGTATTTATCAATATGATATGGCTCCTTATCGTGAGGAAATTCAAGAACGCTACGTTTATCATTTGGAATTGACAGAGCCTACACTATCAACTTGGCGACATTGGGAAATACATTCAAGTATTAACAAAAAATCCATAGCTTTTGATTTTTATTGGTTGAAGTTGGACGGCTCAGATTTGGATTTGGCTGTTGGTCAGGGTTACTTTTTACCTAAGCTTGCTCACAAGATAAAAAAGAGTAACCATTGAGTAAAAAAGTAAATTATATCAATTAAAAATTATGTTCGCCTCACCCACTTGAATGAAGTACTAATCTTTAACCTAGTTTTACTAATTAACCAGATAAAAATCCGAAATTAGCAACATAGGTATTGTATGTAAATATCTACCCATTTTGATTTGCAGCAAATGAATAGTAAAGCTAAATTATTGACTCTTGTACAGACGCGATTAATCCCGTCTGTACTGTTAACTTTTGCTCTTTCATCTGTGACTGTGGGAACAGTCATAGCACAGACAAAACTTACCAATCAATCTAAATTGTTCACCAATGGTATTGGACAGGTACGAGTCGGAATGACGGTCTCTCAAGCAAGGAAAGCCGCTGGTACTCGGCTAGTTGGCGACCCACCGAATAAATATTGCTACTACATAAAACCAGAACGGGAACCGAAAGATGTTGCGTTTATGGTGACAGAAGGACGCATTTCTAGGGTGGATGTGTGGAGAAATAGCAAAATTACTACCTTAAAAGGTGCAAAAATCGGTGACACTGAAGCACGGATTAAATCCCTCTATCCAGGACAAATTAAAGTCACTCCTCATGAGTATGTCCAAGGTGGCCACTACCTGACATTTATACCAAAAGACCAATCCGATCAAAATTATCGTGTAGTATTTGAGACTGATGGCAAGCGTGTAACTGAGTTTCGCTCAGGTAAATTACCAGAGGTTGAATTTGTAGAGGGATGTAGTTGATTTGAGAGATTGTTAGTATAGCAGTTGCCAACTAGATTAGGACATAAACCGATTGCAAAACCCGGACATCAAGGGATTTTTAAGCCTGTTGCCTGCTTATATCCATAACTCAGAACAGTTCAAGTCAAAAAAGGCCGCCATCGACTTCTGCAATTGTGGGAACCACAACCATTTCATTTTGCGACGGTCTTTTTCTAACACACACCACTCTGTAGAAACGTACAGGCTTTGAACGGCAGTTAGTTTATAGTCTTCAATTAATTGTTCCCAATCATAGTCTGATACGCCATTGCGAAGGAGACATGCATAATACTCACGCAATATGGGAATTTCCCATTGCCGCCGTAAATCGGAGTCCCACCAATGCACCATCATATATGCAATATCGCTAACTCCTAACCAGGTAGTTAATGACCAGTCAAACGGTTGGCGATCGATCAGATAGGTTTTACCAGTACCATTCAAAGGAAACAGAATATTGCCGGGATTGACATCACCATGAATTAATGTAAAGCCAGATAGATTTTTTGTACGTTTAATCATTTTGGCAGGATGGTACTGAAAGACATCCATAAGTGCTGATGGCCATGAGCCATTAATCTCAGTGCCAACCTCCTCTAACATTGGTAATAATCCAGGTTGCACATGATTTACGTATCGTTCAATTTCCGTTTTGCTGGGAATACTAGCGCCGATAGTTTTTAATTTTTCGGTTCCCCACAAATGTGCATGTAGTCTAGCTAAGGCTTGAGCAACGGCGCATCCGTAGGCAAGTGTTGGCTTGATTTGCCAATTAAGCTGATGAGTTGCAGATAGGTCTTCTAAGAGAAGGTGATAGCGACGAGGATTTTCTGCGTAGGCTGCATGGTAGCAAGTCGGTATCGGTGGATTAGTTAGATTAATATAATCTCGTGTATAATAATCGACTTCAGATACCCCGAAAATACTACCGTCGCCTCCACATATTTTCAGGAACAGCGATGTTGGTAATGTGCCTGTTGTTCCTAAGCTATACTGAAGCTGGATTTTTGCAATACGCGCATTTGCACTATTTGAAACTACGATCGCAAAATCTTCGATTCCATTTACGAGTGCTTTGCTGTCAATTAGTACTGAATTTAGCCAATTAAGAGTTATCTGATTAATATCAGTAATTACTTCATCATTCATCTTTATAAATAACTAAAAATTGTATCATTTCTTTATTGATTTATGGGTGTCTTTAAGTTTGAATTCGCAGCGAACGCGAGTGCGTCTCGTAGAGAAGCGACGTGACTTTGGTGAGGATGGATAAAAGCGATCGCAATCCCAAGCACGAATTTGTTACGATGCAATTAACCGTGATTGGAGGTAGATATAATGCCGTACAGCACCTTTAATCTAAGTAAAGTAAAAACGGACTTTAAATTAATTTTTGTTGAAAATCAAGATTTATTTGCAGATGTGCAGACTGTTTCTCCTAGTGAATATCTCAATTTGATTTTTTCTGAACATCTACCACTAGTAACGGCAATTAATACTGAAAAAGCCCGTTCTGAATTGATTATTATGCCTGTTCTCATTGAAGTTAAACGCTATTTTAAATACCAAATTAGTATATTCTCAGGTTCAGAATTTAATGTAGACCCTTCTCAAGGTTTAGAAGGACGCTGTGATTTTATTCTCAGCTGTTCGCCAGAACAATATGATATTACCAGTCCTGTTGTAACTATTGTGGAAGCCAAAAATGAAAATATTAAATCTGGTTTAGGGCAATGTATTGCGACGATGATTGCATCTCAATTGTTTAATCACCGACAAGGAAATGTTATCAGTAAAATTTATGGCGTAGTCACAACAGGAACAGATTGGAAATTTCTCCAACTTTGTGACAATACTATCTTTATTGATAAAAACGATTACTTTATTAAAGAAATAGACAAAATATTAGGAATTTTAACAACGACTTTAATGGAGTGCCCCAAATTTTAATTTTGGGATCAGAATTCAGAATCCTGAATTCTGAATTCTGACTCCTTTTTATCTTTCCACTTCACTAACTTCCTTGGGAACTCCCGCAGTTAACACCTCATGTCCATTAGGTGTAACTAACACATCATCTTCAATGCGAATACCAATGCCAATCCATCGGGGGTGAGTCTCTGGTTGGTCTTCTGCTAATTTAGTATCTGGGACAATATAAAGTCCTGGTTCCACTGTCAAAATTTGACATGGTTGCAAAATCTGTGGTTTATCTTCACCATGCTGATAAACTCCCACATCATGCACATCTAAGCCCAACCAATGACTAGTCCGGTGCATATAATATGGTTTGTATTTTTCTTCTTCAATTAACTTTTCAACTTCGCCTTGGAGAATGCCAAGTTCAACTAAACCTTCAGTTATGACGCGCACTGCTGTATCATGAACAGATTTAAAGGAATTACCTGGTTGCACTTGAGCGATCGCTTGTTTTTGTGCTTCCAAAACAATCTCATATAATGTTTTTTGTTCTGGTGTAAATTTCTCTCCCACGGGAAATGTGCGGGTAATATCGGAGTTGTAATAACCATAGGCACAACCGGCATCAATTAACAGTAATTCTCCATCCTGCATTTGCCGATTATTCTCAATGTAGTGCAATACGCAAGCATTCACACCGGAAGCCACAATGGAGGGATAAGCCGGGCCCATTCCACCCCGCGCTCGAAAGATGCGTTCCATTTCCGCCTGAATTTCATACTCATAACGTCCAGGTGCTGTGATTTCTTGGGCGTGATTGTGTGCTTCAATAGCGATCGCTGCTGCTTGGCGCATTAACTCCAACTCGGCTTCGCTTTTGATTAGCCTCATGCTGTGGATAATAGTCCCGGTATCTTCAATGGCCACAGGCCCTGTACCGCGTTTGGGATAAGTTTGTAGTAACCGTTGGTAATGCCCTAAGATTTTGTCATTAAAAGCGCGATCGCGTCCTAAGTGATAATAAATGCGATCGGCTTTTTCCAAATACTGCGGCAATTTTTCATCTAATTCGTGAATTGGGTACGCTTCATCAGCACCATAAATTTCCTTCGCTGCATCTATCCCACAGCGATAACCACTCCATACTTCTTTTTCCCGATCTTTGGGTTGGACAAACAGCACAAACCGATGTTCTGCGTGATGAGGTGCTAACACTGCAACGGCCTGTGGTTCATTAAATCCAGTCAAGTAAAAAAAATCACTATCTTGACGATAAACATACTCAACATCGTTGTGCATGACTGCCATTGGCGCACTGCGAAAAATGGCTGTGCCATTACCAATTTTTGCCATTAACTGCTCACGACGTTGCCGATATTCTGTTTGCATAGTTTATGTATCTGTCAAATATCGTATTATTTTACACTTTTGGCGACTAGAGGATGCACAGATGATGCTTCTCGCTAGTTGCTAATCTTAGTTATTCTAGCCAATATTTGTTTCCACTTAAGTTATAAAACATAAGCATTCAAAATTCGGAATTGAGAAGATTTTGATACCCAAGCTGAATCAGTGAAAAAATCAATAAGCTATATGGCAATCTATTTCAGTTTTGAAAAATCTCAGTGTTGAGTGTTAACTGTTAACAGCCCAGAGCAATTATTAGCAAAACATAACATGATTTTGTTTATAACTCATCACATACAAAATTGATTTCCTAACTGTTTGTATAGCACTTGAAATTTTTGAACAAATCATTTAAAACCAATAATAATTTGTTTTTAAAGACTGACATTAAGCAAAAAAAAATAGTTATAAAGAAATATTGAAAGCCCGGTAAATGTTCTTTGATTACAGAAAGGCATTGATTAAAAAAGTTAAAAACAGATAACAACCAATGATAAAAAAACACCATGTTTGGAAAAAATTCCTCAGACTTGTCTTTGAATACATCTCAATTGGCATCAGAATCTTTCCAAAAATCGCAAGCATTATTAGCATCTGGTCTTGATAATTCAAATCCTCTAAAATCTGGTTCATTTTTTGGCAGTAGCAGTTCCTCACAACCACAAGAATCTGCGGTGATATCAGAAAATCCCAATCCAAATCCTTACTTAACTAGTGCGGCGATCGTTCCTGATTTCAACGCTGATGGCAAAACGGACAAAGTTTGGGTCAATACCCAAACTGGTGAAATTATCGTTCGCCTGATGGATGGAACAAGAATTGTTGAACAGGGTTCTTTAGGTCAATTTGACCTATCAGCCTATGATTACAAAATTGGTGATTTCAACGCTGATAACAAAACCGACTTCTTATTACGCAATAAGTCAACCGGTGAGAACAGCATTGTCTTAATGGACGGAACCAGAGTTGCTAATGCGGCTGCTCTCACCAGCGTTGACCCAGCATGGACTTCGCAAATTGGCGATTTCAATGGCGATCGCAAAACTGATATCTTCTGGCACAATACCCAAACCGGCGAGAACGCTATTTGGGAGATGGATGGCACAAATGTTGTGAATGCAACAGTTTTAGACACCACTGACCCAGCCTTAACTTCTACTATTGTTGATTTCGATGCCAACGGCAAGAGCGATATCTTCTGGCGCAATCAGACAACTGGTGAGAACAGCGTTTGGTTTATGGATGGTGCCCAAAAAACTGAGTTTAGCCTGCAATCACAAGATCCAGGCTGGACTTATCAAGTTGGCGATTTCAATGGCGACTTAGCCACAGACTTGCTTTGGAGAAACACTCAAACAGGTGAAAGTAAGGTTTGGGTGATGAGAGGCATCGTAGTTACAGAAGGTGCTTTGGGAACACTTGACCCCTCTTGGACTTCTCAAATCGGTGATTTCAACGGTGATGGTAAGACCGATATCTTCTGGCGGAATGGAACCACAGGTGAGAATACAGCTTGGTTGATGGATGGTACAAACATTGCCACTCAAGCCTTCCTACCAAGCAATAGTGCATCTCTAACACCATCTCTTGGCGATTACAACGGTGATGGCAAGACTGACATCTACTGGCGCGATCAGACAACAAGTGCAGACAACATTTGGACTATCGATGGCACAACCGCCGTTGAAACTCCTATAGGTGACGCAGATAAGCTCGGCCCAGAGTGGTATACGTTCTAAAATCTAGCAGTAGGGGCATGGGGCATGGGGCATGGGGCATTGAAAGGCGTGGGAGGTGTGGGAGGTGTGGGAGGATGGGGAAGAAATCTTTCCCCCCACACTCCCCTCTCTCCCCACACTCCCCACACTTCCCTATCTCCCCATCTCCCCAGTCCCAAGTCCCCAGTCCCCAATCGCTGCTCATCAAAATTTGTAACTCAAAACCTGAATCACGCTATTTTCGGGCAAATCTTTAGGATTAATGGAAATAGTATCTCCACTGCTACGTCGGACTGTTACTCCTTGCATTAAGGCTAGAAAATCGTCGAGTGGCGAAATTTCACAGGTAGCAGGATCGGCGGCTTGTGTCCGGTAATGGGTGGGAATTACTAGCTTGGGATTTAATACTTCAACAGCCTGCTTTGCTTCTTGGGCATTGTAGGCTTTTGCGCTGCCGCCCACTGGAATAAATAGCACGTCGGGACGACCCATGAGAATTTTTTGCTCAATGGAAATGGGTGCAGCAGCTCCGCCTAAGTGTAGGATATTAATTCCGCCTTGTTTCCAACTCCAAGCTGTATTGGAGCCAAACTGTTTACCACCTTTGCGATCGTGGTCTGTAGCGATTCCTTGGAACTTAATGCTTTTGAATTCGTAAACCCCTGGTTCATAGATCAGCTTTGCATTGGCTGGTAGTGTGTCTACAGCACCTTCATCCAATAGTTGGCTGCTAATTAATACTAAATCGGCTGCAACTTTTGGCGCACGATACCCAGCAGTACAGCCCACCGCCCGAAATGGATTGACGAGAATCTTTGCACTGCTACCTTCAAAAAGAAAGCAAGTATGACCCAACCACTTAACTGATAAGCCGCTAGATTGTGCGTCAGCTCGGAGGTGGGAACCCAAGGTAGTAACTGAAGCTGTGACCAATCCCGCCCCAGCATAACCCATCAACTGTCGTCGTTTCATTAATTAAGCTCTCGACTGTAACTGTTGGAGAAAGTTTCGCAATAATTGTTTTCCTGATGATGTCAGGACACTCTCTGGGTGAAACTGGACGCCCTGAATCTGAGGATAGTTCCGGTGTTGCACTCCCATAATTGTGCCATCGTCAACCCAAGCGGTGATTTCCAGCACATCAGGGCAAGTCTCGCGATCGATGACTAAACTATGATACCTGGTAGCGGTGAGCGGATTTTCTAATCCTTGGAAAACCCCCACCCCAGTGTGAGTCACCAGAGAGGTTTTACCATGCATCAATTCTGGAGCAGAAACTATTTTACCACCGAAGACTTGACCGATACTTTGATGGCCTAAACAAACACCCAAAATTGGCAATTCTTGTCCTAGTTGTTCAATCAATTCTAGGGAAATACCTGCATCTTCTGGGCGGCCAGGCCCAGGAGAAATAACCACGGCTTCCGGTTTCAGCGCCCGAATCTCATCTATAGATATTTTGTCGTTACGAAAAACTCTAATATCAGCTGCCACTGGGAACTCTGCTGCCAATTCTCCCAGATACTGCACCAAATTATATGTAAAACTATCGTAATTATCGATGACTATTAACATAATTAGGGAAAAAATTACAGCTTGCAAGTGACAGATATAAAACTGTCATAGTTCAGAGGGGTAGACGGTTGAGCAGCTACTTGAGAAAGCATCTAACCAGTGACTAAGATGCTTGCCATAACCCCATTGTTGAATTTGGAATTTTTGAATCTCAGGAATGACTTGGCGATGCCTGCGGTGTTTGCTAACCTACGCAAATCGCATCTACAAACTCGATATAATTAACGCTACCAGAGGAGGAAGCAACAATGTAGCAGCTACCAGCACCGCTACCAAAGCTGAAACCAGCACTGCACCAGCGGCACAGTCTTTGGCGACTTTTGCCAGTTCGTGGTAAGTCTGCTTAACTGTTAAGTCTACAATGGACTCGATCGCTGTATTCAGTAACTCTAATGCCAAAACTAAACCACTAGTGATACCAATTACCGCTATTTCTACTGGTCGCAGATGTAAATATACGCTTAAACCGATAGCTAAAGCACAAACACTGGTGTGAATCCGAAAATTACGTTGAGTTTGAAAACTATAAGTAATTCCAGCCCAGGCATACTTAAAACTAACAAATAAATTAGAAGCAACCTTCCACGAAAATTCCCGTTCGTTGGTCACAATTTTTTGTAACGAGGTAGACGTTGGTGGTGGAGAAACTTTTTGGGACATAGACTTAAATATATAAAAACACAGTTACTACAGTGGGAATTTTGGTCGATATTTATAGCGTAATTAACTTTGAGTCCATATTTCAGCAATTTTCCATAGAGGTATTATAAAAGTATTACCCAAAATTAACACTAAGGCGTGGCTAATTGTGCTATTCTTTGTCAATAGTAATACCTATTGCCTTCAGCAATTTTACTTGCTGTTCTAACATTCGTTCCAAACTTTCTTCGTCAGGATGATCCCATCCCAATAAATGCAATAAACCGTGAGCAGTTAACCAAGCCATCTCGGTTGTTAAACTGTGCCCCTGCTGTTGGGCTTGGCGTTGTGCGGTATCCACAGACACAATAATATCGCCTAAATATAGTGGTACAGAGGCAAGCATTTCTTCGCTGTGAGGAAAATCTACCTCCAAAGCAGCAAAAGCTAAAACATCTGTGGGCTTATTTTGTTGACGATATTGGGCATTGAGTTCTTGAATTTGTGAGTCATCTGTCAAACGCAGCCCAATCTCATAACCTGGTGCTGATGGAATATCAGGCTGAAGTATTTCTAACCAGCTATTAAACCAGTTTTCCCAAGTTTCAGCAGTAATTCGGGCATAGGTTTCGCCAAGATTTACCGAGTTTGTCAGGGACAACTCGTAAAAATAATCTTCTACATACAATTCAACTCCCAAAGCCACGCAGTCTCCTAGTCTGAGTTCACGGTTTTTTGTTAGTGAGTTAGATAGGCAAGACCAATTAGGACAGCTAAAAGTCCTATAGTTGTTAACGCAAAATGTTTTAGGGAAGTTCCACCCTTACGCACCATATTTCGCATGGCGAGTTTTACGTAGCTGGGTTGAGGTTCTGATGAAGGAGAGTTACTCATAGTTAGTTCGATCGCTGACTCTTCTATAACTGTAACAGTTGGGTCTGCTCTGGGATTGCGATCGCCAAAGGCGGGGCGTAGCCCATCACTCCAATCTCAAAATCCTAAAAAATTAATAGGTACTAAGTAATAGTAAAAATAATTACTTAGTACCTATTACTAATTGCCAATTATGCAGGAGTATTTTCTACTAGTTTATTTTCTTGGCGCAGATAAGCTTGGATGAATGTATCAAGTTCGCCATTCATCACATCTGTAATCCCTGTTGTTTCCGTATTTGTGCGTAAATCTTTCACCATTTGGTAAGGATGAAACACATAGTTACGGATTTGGTTACCCCAGGAGGCCTCCACCATATCGCCACGAATTTGGGCAATTTCTTGGGCGCGTTGTTCTTGAGCAATGACGAGTAGCTTTGCCTTGAGTCGAGCGAGGGCTTTTTCTTTATTTTGCAGCTGCGATCTTTCTTCTGTACAACGCACGGCAATTCCGGTCGGAAGGTGAACAACTCGTACAGCTGTTTCTACTTTGTTGACGTTTTGCCCGCCTTTACCACCAGAACGAGTTGTAGTAATTTCCAAATCCTTCTCTGGAATATCCAACTGCACAGAATTATCGATTTGGGGCATGACTTCCACACCCGCAAAACTGGTTTGTCGCTTGCCGTTAGCATTAAAAGGGGAAATCCGCACTAAGCGATGTGTACCCATTTCTGAACGCAAATAACCATAAGCATAGCGACCAGTAATTTCTAGGGTTGCCGATTTAATTCCGGCTTCATCACCTTCCGACTCTTCAGCTAAAGTTACCTTATAGCCGTGAGCTTCGGCCCAACGGGTGTACATCCGCATCAGCATAAATGCCCAGTCTTGAGCATCTGTACCACCAGCACCAGCACTAATTGTCAATACAGCACCTTCAGCATCATAGGGGCCAGAAAGTAACTGTTGTAACTCCCACTGGTCGAGGTCGCGATTAAGTTTAGTGATGGTAGATTCCGCTTCTTGCAACAGTGCTTCGTCGGTTTCTAACTCCAACAACTCAACAACTGCTTTAGTATCTTCCAGATTGGCGTGCCACTGTTCGTATTGCTCGATGTGGGCTTTTAAATCGTTGAGTTCTTGCAGTGTTTGTTGGGCTTGGGTTTGGTTATCCCAAAATTCTGGCTGAGCAGATATTTGTTCCAGGTCTTGAATTTTGGCTGTCAGTGCAGGTACGTCAAAGATAGTCCTGGGTTTTACCCAGGCGGCTAGACAACGTTTCGATTTCGCGTTTGAGTTCTAAAACTTCCATAGTGCTTGCTGAATCTACGAATAGAGCGCTTTGGATTTGGAAATTGCTCTTTATTTTACTCATCTTTATTGATTTTAGCTGTAGTTGGGCAAATTCTCTTGGCGCGGCTGAATATAAGTGACAAAAATTACTTGAAACTAACCAGAGGTTTTTTGCTGTTGTATGGAGGCTTTGAGAAACAAATCGATTTCACCTTCCAAAACATCTGTCACAGCAGTTGTTTCAACTTTGGTACGCAGATCCTTAACTTTTTGGTAAGGATGTAAAATATATTCCCGGACGAGCTTTTTGGATAAAGATTCTATTTGTCGGGGTTGAATTTCGTGAAGCTGGACACCTTGAGCTAGAGCGTAGGCGTAGCCCGTCGTAGACATCGCCAACAGTTTACTCTTGAGAATAGCCAAGGCTTTCTCTTTGTTTTTTATCAGACTGCGCTCCTGGTTACACAATACGCTAATGCCAGTAGGAATATGAACCACCCGCACCCATACTTCTGTGCGGTTGACATTCCCCTGATAGCGACAGTGAATAATTTCCAAATGCTTCTCTGTAATCTCAAAATCAACAGACTCATCTAGAATAGGGCTAACTTCTACACTGGCTAGGCAATTATGCCGCTTGCCATTGCCATCAAGAGGAGAAATCCGCACTATTTTTGTATGAGTTCCTTGTTCCGATTTTAGTCAGCCATAGGCATAACGCCCTGTAATTTCTAGGGTGGCATGTTTGATCCCTCCTAAATCACCCTCTGACTCTTCTACTAGATACACTTTGTGATTATGATTTACTGCCCAACGATGGTATAGCCGCAATAACATAGCTGTCCAGTCTTGGGCATCTATACCTCCAACCTCAGCCGTAATTGCCAAGAATGCCCCTTTTTGGTCGTAGATGCCAGACAGTAATTGTTGTATTTCTAGTGCTTCAAGTTCTTGCTGGAGTTGGGTAAGGTTAGTTTGTGCCTCTTGCAACAATTCCTCATCAGCAGATAATTCTAGTAGTTCTAGTGCAGCCTCGATCTCGTCTAGAATGAAGTGCGATCGCTGATATTGTTTCTTTGTCGCATTGAGTGATTCAATTTCTTGAAGTGTTTGATAGAAAGTGACGGAATTATTCCAGGAACTAGGTTGAGAAATTAATTGATTCAAATCTTCAATTCTTGCACTCAGCTCTCGCAGGTCAAAGACAGCCTTCAGCCTTCGTCAAGATATTAGATAACCTTTCTACTTCGCGTTTGATGTTTAAAAGTTCCAGCATGATTTTACTCACTGTGGTTGAAAACTTAGTACATATTGTATTACTAAAGTTGCTCTAGTTTCTCATCCCAGAAAAAACCGTGGCTGCTAATGCTTGACCACGGTTGATAATTTGTTAAGTTTTTTTACTTACGAGTGCTTAATCGCGGCCAGTTATGGCAATTAGTAACCGCAGGATAAAGACAAACAAATTGATGTAAGTAAGGTACATCGACAAAGCCACAGGCAGATACTGGTCATCGTTATAAGCACGCGGCAAGATGTAGAAATCGACAACAGATGCCCCAACAAAAAGGAACACTCCTAAACCGGAAATAGCGATTTCTAACCAATTTGGTGTGTAAACACCAAACATGGCAAGCCCGAATTGGGCAAAGCACACAACCACCAAGGCGATAACGCCAATATTGATGGTTTTCGTTAAAGCCATACCGTCTTGTTCAGATAGATTTGAACCTATTTGACGGGCGGCAATAAATGTAATGCCACAACTGAGTGCAGCCAAACCAATACCTTGAATGCCAACACCTTGTCGTCCCAAAGCGACAAACACTAAGCCACTGAGGGTATACCCAGATAAGAGGCTATAGGTTGCCAACAAGGGCAATGCAAGTCCCTTGTTACCTTTTTCGGCAACATTTTGGGCAACAAAGAACAGAATTAACTCGACAATTACCGCACCGATAAAGGTGGGGAAGAACAATTGGGGGTTACTACGGATAACTCCCAGACCGCCGTATGTCCCCAATGCGGTTAGCACAAGACCGCCACCGACGTAGGGGAGAGCTTTGGCTATTACATTTGGGCCGATAAGGGCTTGAGTTTTAGCTTCACGGAAAGCTTGACGAAAGTTGCTGGTATTGCTCATAGTGAGTTTTTCAGGCAAATGTCCTATTTATTTCCATTGTTACCAATATTTACGGCTAACAGCCAAGATAAATTGCCTTTGTGGCAACTATTATGCTTACGCATTTCTGGCACAGTTGTGCAATTTTGAAGGCTATATCAGCGCCAAGTGTCTTGCCAAAAGCTGGAATCGCACTCGTAAAGAAACAAAACTCTGCACAAATACCAGACAAATTAATTCGTTTATTGATTGACAATATCCATCCATACCTAACTAAAAAAATTAGATTGCCCGGTTTCTTCCAGGATTAATCTAGTACCGATCCGCGTTGTACTCAGTATGACAGATGAATATTGGTTAACTGATGCATCTTTCAGCATAAATAGCTAGTTTTTTAACAAAAGCTAAGGATTACTGACGATTCAATTGTTACCTGGCAAATAAAAATCAGCAGCCAGAGATCGAGCAGCAAAATCATGCGTACATCTACTGAATTGTGGAGTGTGGCCCCTGATAAGTTCAGTGAAACGACGATGGCTTATTCAGCCTTGGCTAACGAAAATAATTACAGCCTTGAATAAGATATACGCAACTCCATTTTGTCAGAAATAGGAGTTACTACAAAGGAATTTATATGGCAGCAAGTGAGTCCTCTCTACGAACTGATGGTATAGAATTATTGCACTTGTACCACCAGAATCCATCTATTAAACTTCGTAATAAACTTGTACAATTACATACTGGCTTAGTGCGGAAGATGGCTCATAAATTTAGCCATCAATGTAACGAACCTTATGAAGATTTAGAACAAATTGGTTATTTTGGTTTAATTAGAGCAATTGAACGTTTTGACCCCAGTCAAGGATATGCTTTTAGTTCTTTTGCTGTACCATATATTCGTGGCGAGATGCTGCATTTTCTACGCGATCGCAGTACTCTATTAAAGATTCCTCGTCGTTGGCAAGAACTCTACAACGAAGGACAAAAGGTTCGCAAAGAATTGGCAATGTCTTTGGGTCGTGCCCCCAAGGATGCTGAAATTGCCAAAGAACTCCGGGTATCTCTGCAAGAATGGCAAGAAACCAAGTTAGCTGCTCAAAACCGTTTGCCTTTAAGTTTAGATGCGACCGCAGTTAACTATGTTGATTGTCAAATCACCTTGGGTGAAGCACTTCCTTGCCCTCGTTCTACTGCGCAACAACAACTAGACGAAGAACGGCAACAACTCCAAGGGGCAATCAATATGTTAGAAGAAAAGCCCCGGATGGCAGTTGAAATGGTATTTTTGAAGGAACTTTCTCGTAAGGATGCTGCTAAGAATATCGGCACTAGTCCGATGACAGTAACGCGGTATTTACAAAAGGGAATTCAAGATTTAATTTGCTATTTACAACCACAAGTTATGCCCACTGGGTCGTAGTTATTAGTCAATAGTGAGTAGTTATATCATTTTGGATTTTGGATTGATAATTTATTTATCTTTAAGAGTTTTGTGAATCCATCTGTCCCATTAATTTTTTAGATTGGTATTAGTAGAAAAGCAACTGACTAATGACTAATGACTAATGACTAATTATCGAGATTTTAAATCAGCGATCGCACCTTTAGTCATGGCAGCAATAGCTTTATCTGTCGCTTTGGGTAAATGATAATACTTACCTGCTGCTGTTTGCGCTAATTCCTTAGCAAACCCAGTGGAAACAAACTTACTCTCCGTATCAATCACTAAGAGTTGCATCCCCAAACCACGAATTCTCGCAGCAATTTCTATCAATTCCCCTTTGATATCTGGCTTTTCTCCTGGTTCTAACTGTTCGCCTAAAGAACGCGCTAAGGGAATATTACCCCGCCCGTCGGTGATTGCTACAAGTACTACTTGCCCAATATCTCCACTCATCTGGGCATTTAAGCCGACGCGCACAGCTTGGGTTAAACCATGCGCTAAGGGTGAACCCCCACCACAGGGTAATCTTTCCAAGCGGTTACGCGCCAAGGCAATGGAACGTGTTGGCGGTAATAATACTTCCGCTTGTTCTCCCCGGAAGGGAATCAAGGCTATTTGGTCGCGGTTTTGATAAGCTTCTGTCAAAAGTTGCATCACTGCGCCTTTCGCCGACTGCATCCGATTTAAGGCCATTGAGCCAGAAGCATCTACTACAAACACTACTAACGCCCCAGCTTTACGTACCAAACGCTTTGAGCGAATGTCACCCTGTTCGACAATCACTTTTCTGTCTGGGTGTCGTTCTCGGCGTGCTTTTTGATACGGAGCAGCTGCCCTGAGGGTTGCATCTACGGCAATGCGTCGCACTTTGCCTTTGGGCAACATTGGCTTAATGTAGCGTCCCCGGTCATCGGAAAAGATGACGCTGCGGCTACCAGATTTGCCCTGCCGCTTGGCCATTTGGGTAAAATAAAGCACGCTGTCATCCAATATTACCCCTTCTGGGTCGAAGATGAATTCTTCGGGGATACTAGGAGGTTCTTGCTGTTGATTTTCTTCCTGTTCTTCCTGTTCTTCCTGTTCTGATTCGTCTGGTTCTTCTTGATTTTCAGGTGGGGGTGGCGGTGGTGGGGGTGGTGGTGCTTGTTCTGGTGGCGGTGTCTGCACTACTGTTGCCCGTGGTACAATTACCAATTCCACAGCACGGCGTAAATCTTCGGCATTTACTGTGGTGCGTCCTTCCAAAGCTGCGGCGGCTTTGGCAACTCGCACGGCAAATAACTCGGCACGATGTCCCTGAACTCCACCGCGAATTGCTTCATTCACCAAGTAAGCGATTTGTTCATGGGTAATGCAGACATCCTTAAGCCATTCCCGCGCCAGGATAATTTGGGTTTTTAGGGCGTCTAAGTCTTCGGTGTATTGGGCAAGAAACTCTTGGGGAGATTGGGAGTAGGCGATCGCAACGTCTACTGCTGCCACTCTTTGATCTAAGCCGAGTACACCGTCAGCAGAAAGAGCGATCGCAATTCTATCTAGTAAATGTTCCCTTAATGCTCCCTCTTCTGGGTTGTAAGTGGCAATAAACAGCGGTTTGCAAGGATGCTGAAAACTAATTCCCTCCCGCTCAATTTGGTTGCGTCCCTCGGATAATACTGTCAGTAGCTGATTTGATATTTGGTCATCTAATAAATTTATTTCATCGACATACAGGACGCCGCGATTGGCACTGGCAAGTAAACCGGGCTGAAAAATTGTATCGCCCTGTTTTACTGACTGTTCTACATCCACAGAACCGAGAAGTCGGTCTTCTGTAATACCTAGAGGGATTTGCAAAAAAGGTGCGGGAATGATTTCGATAGGAATATCTTGAATGTCTTTATCTGCATACTCTAGCAAAAGGCGATCGTCCCATTCTTCTGGGTGATTGGGGTCGCAATTACTGATGGAACCTTTAACTACTTCGATGGGTGGTACTAGTGCGTGGATAGCACGAGCCATCACAGATTTTGCCGTACCGCGACGGCCTGCGATCGCCACTCCCCCCAACTCCGGATCGACGGCTGCTAACAGCAAGGCTAGCTTAATCGCTTCTTGACCGACTACGGCTGTTAAAGGAAAGGCAGTGATGGTAGGGTTGATAGTGGGCGCAGGCATAGTTTGAATAATCGCTAGTCTTGGCCTTTAGCATATCAATTTCTCGCACATTTAAAATAAGTCTTTTGGAAATCAGCTTAAATAACTTCTTCCATTTCCTTTGGTTGTTTGCTCAACCGTCTTCCTATAGATAATTAGAGTTATTGAAAATACTGCAAGATTTTATTTGACAGAATATTATCCTAATTGGTGCTGAGTTTTTAGGCATTGGTCACATTCGATAACATCAGGAATTGACAATTGCTCTAAGTTTATTGTTGTAGCTGGGCAAAAATTCAAGCTTTTCACTTTCTAGTTAACAAACTGTGCGCTGCAATGCTTCGATACGCTTCTGAGGGCACTTTGCCGCACTGTACTATTTTCCAGGAGACTACAGCAATGATGAAAGCTGAAGATATTATGACCAAAAACGTAGTTACCATTCGTGGTTCGGCGACTGTGGCCGAAGCGGTGGGGCTGATGAAAGAAAAAAGATTGCGGGCGCTGGTTGTGGATCGTCGCTATGACAATGATGCTTATGGTATTGTCACAGAAACAGATGTTGTCTATAAGGTAATAGCCTACGGTAAAGATCCGAAGGAAGTGCGGGTTTACGAAATTATGAGTAAGCCTTGTATTGTGGTAAACCCCGATCTGGCTGTGGAATATGTAGCAAGGTTATTTGCTAATACTGGTATCCATAGAGCGCCTGTGATTCAAGGTAAGCTGTTAGGGATTATCTCGATTACCGACATTTTGACCAAAAGCGACTTTGTGGAAGCGCCAAAAGTGCCACTGTTAGAGGAGAGAATTCAAAAAGCTATTGAACAGGCTCGTGCTATTTGTACTGAACAAGGTGCTTATTCTAAGGCCTGTGCAGCGGCTTGGGATGAGGTAGAAGAACTCCAAGCAGAAGCGGCTCATCAAAAAGCTGAGGGTATGGTGTCAGCTAAAGTTACTTTTGAAAAATATTGTCAGGAAAATCCAGATGCACCAGAATGTCGAAATTATCATGCGTGATTGAGGTGGGGGGATTAGGGCATGGGACATGGGGCATCGGGCAAGCAGGATATGGGGAAAGGGAAAGGGGTAAGGGGAAAAGGGGAAAGATTAAATTTATTCCTTTTCCCTTTAACCTTTAACCTTTTCCCCTGCCTCAAGAGCCTCTCATCTCCCCATCTTCCTCAATTTACCGTTTAGCGACTCGCATCAATAAAAATATACCTATTCCTAAAAAAACGAAGTTTGGTAACCAAGCTCCCATAAAGGGAGAGAGGACGCCTGCTTGTGCGATCGCACCACTTATAAAGAAAAGTAAGTAGTAGGAAAAAATAACTATAACGCTAATTCCAAAACTGGTGCCTCTGCCGGTGCGCTGGGGTATGCTTCCCATCGCGGCGCCGACTAAGCCAAAAACTACGCACACAAAGGGTAAGGAGATTTTTTGTTGAATCCTAACTTCGAGTTTGCGAATTTTTTGGCGATCGCCACCGAGACGTTCGACTTCTAATTGCTCGAACCCTTCGGCAATATTCATTTCATCGTAGTCCCGGCTTTTTTCTGCCAAATTTAATGCTGTGCGGGGTAGTTGCAGTTGTTGGTGTTCAAATCTGACAATGTTGCGATAAGAGCGATCGGCAGCAACAAAATAGATTGTACCGTTATAAAAATCCCAGACATTTTGAGAAGCATTCCACTGGGCCGATTCTGATACCACAATTTGATTCAGACCTTTAGTTGAACGATCTATAATTGTCAAACCTGTCATACGCTTACCATCAAATTGGTCGGCGTAAAACAAGCGTGATAATATTCTATTTTTAGAGCCATCTGGCTGGACAACATCTTGGTATTCAGGATAAAAAATATTTTGCTGTTTAAAAGTTGGCTTGTCTGATTTGAGCGCTCGATCTAAAGTTATAGCCGCTTGATAATTTGCTGCTGGTGCGATTTGTTCGTTAAACACAAATGTCATCCCTGTGACCAAAAGGCTTAACATTACACCAGTTAGTACCATGCGATAGACACTCACTCCACAACCACGCAAGGCTATTAGTTCGCTCTCGCTGGAAAGACGACTGTAGGTCATCAAAGTAGCCAGCAGTGTGGACATGGGGAAGGCTAAAACGATAAAGTTGGGAAACTTTAATAAAAAAACCTGAATGGCAATGCCTACAGGTAATCCAGATTCGACGACTTTTCTAACTAGATCGAATACAGCATCAATGGTAACGCCGATTGAAGAGAAAGCTCCGACACCAAAGAAAAACGGAGGCAACAATTCGCTGCCAAGATAACGATCCATAATCGTAAAAGGCAGCAGCGAATTTAGGTTGTAGAACGACGTGAGTTTCTTTGATATCATAAGCAACTTCAAAAGTTAAATATTGGCAACCCTGGTAAAGCAAAGTATACAAGAGGAGTTGGGAGTTGAGAGTTAGGAGTTAGGAGTTAGGAGTTAGGAGAAAAATAGGTTTCATATCTGGCTTGAAAGTCTAAATCTGTAGCTTACTTAAGTCTGTCTACTATTTTTAGTATCAAAAACCAATTCTCAATAGCTAAAAATTAACTAATAAATTCATCTTCAAGACAATCAATGAAACTATTCTTTTAAATTATTAACTAAATACAGGACTTTGTGATTAAATTATCTATAGCACCTTAGCCTGAAGCTAAATATAAAACTTTTTTCACTCCTAACTCCTAACTTTTAACTCCTAACTCCTAACTCCTAACTTTAGACTTGAAAGCTATCGCCTAAGTAATATTGGCGCACAAGGGGGTTGTGGTAGAGTTCCTCAGAAGTCCCAAAAGCGAGAATTTGTCCCTCACGCATGATATAACCGCGATCGGTGATGGCGAGGGTTTCGCGGACATTATGATCTGTAATTAAAATACCCATACCGCGATCGCGCAATTGAGCTACAATTTGCTGAATTTCTGAGACTGCTATGGGATCGACTCCCGCAAATGGTTCATCCAAAAATAAAAACTTTGGCCCTTCTCGTCCAGCAGCCAAAGACCTTGCTAATTCCGTGCGGCGTCGTTCACCACCAGAAAGTTGAATTCCCTTGCTATTAGCTAATTTTTCCAAGCGAAACTCCCGCAGTAAAGTTGTTAATCGCCTTGACCACTCCCATCGTGGCACATTAGTTTGCTCTAACACTAATAAAATATTATCTTGTACCGAGAGCTGGCGAAAAACACTTGGTTCTTGTGCTAAATAGCCAATACCCAATCGTGCCCTTTTGTGCATTGGCATTCCTGTAATGTCGAGATTACCTAGCCAAACTTTTCCTTGATTAGGTTTTTCTAAACCTGTAGCAATGTAAAAAGTCGTCGTTTTACCAGCCCCATTGGGGCCTAATAAACCAACGACTTCGCCTTGAGAAACAGAAAGGTTGACGCGATTGACAATTACTCGCTTGTTGTAAGATTTGTGAATATTCTCTAAAACAATTTTCACTGTTGCAGCCTTTCTTAGTGGTAGATGCTAATTAGAACGTTTAAATTGTGGTGTTTGTGGGGCAGGTGTCGCAGTTTGTCCATTATTATCTGATTCTTCCACCATGTAGATGGACTCTACCTGACGGTTGGGTTGGGGTAAAGCGACAAATCGCCCTTCATCAATTAAATAGGTTACCTTCTCTGCCCGGATGCTGTTACCTCCCTGTTGCAAAATATAGACGTTGCCACTAAAATCAATCCGGCGTTCTTTACTAAAGTACTGTGCTTGGGCGGCCGTTGCCTGAAGCTGGCGAGAAGGATACGACATTTGCACATTGCCACGAGCCGTGATTACTTGAGTTTTGGCATCATATTCTTGTACATCAGCACGGATAGTTAGAGGGCGATTTTCTCCAGGTGTTTGTGCAGTAGCGGTTTGCAGTTGGTTCGGGACAGCAAAAGTTCCTAAGAGAAAAGCTGGCATCAATAAAGCTAATCCAACACGACGTATCTGGGATATGGGCAATTTATAGCAGGGTATCATTGCAATTTGGGGTTGAGAATTTGGGCTAGTGTTTTAATTATCTCAAGTACTCTATCCAGAAATGAAATGTCCAATCTGGAGTGATTTACGATAACTGGTGGCTGAAATAGTGACGCTACCCCCAACCTCAAGGTTTCACACAACTTTATATAAAATCCACTTTCAAAATTCGGTTATTAAAAAAATTAAATATTCTGCTGATGATTACCGTTACTTTTGTTATCTTTTATCGGTAACACCATTTTGCACAAACACTGATATACAGTAGATTCCAAGTTAGTACCGTACACCATCTAGGTCTGGTAACTACACCGAAAGCCTATTCTAATTCTGAATTCTTAGATTTTGGGGGAGCGTCTTTGGCTGTGCTTTTGAATCCACTAAATTCTGCTGTATCAAGACTGACGCAAAGATATGATTATGTTTTTATGTATACCAGCTAAAAAGCGCCTGGGAGTGTTGCCGTGTTTCCACCCCAGACGCTTTTTATTCTTAACTTGCTCCTCACACAAATGAAAGATATCACTGCTATAACTAAAACTTGAGTGTAGCGAGTGACACTTTGAAAAGTGTACCACAATCCAAATTTTTATACGCAAAATTAAAAAGCGCTTGGGAGTGTTGCCGTGTTTCCACCCCAAACGCTTTTTATTTTTAACTTGCTCCTCACACACAAATAAACCATATCACTACTTCCATAAAAAAGCA
Source organism: Nostoc sp. DedQUE12a (assembly GCA_034530795.1). Classification (GTDB taxonomy): domain Bacteria; phylum Cyanobacteriota; class Cyanobacteriia; order Cyanobacteriales; family Nostocaceae; genus Nostoc. Next base: position 588 of record JAVRCH010000093.1, on the reverse strand, counting down.
AGTATTTTGAATAAAAATTTTAAATTTTAAGTTCTTTAAATAAATTTCTCTGCTCTTGCCTCTCAAAATACCCCACATGGTCTCAAAGTAAATCTCAAGGAGAAGTAGAAGATTACATACTCGATTGAGTGCAGCCCAAGTGAGAAAGCAGTTAATAGAAAAGTACGGTTATAGGAAAGATGTTTTATCTACATCAGAAAGATGTTGGTGGATTTTAGATAATTGGTATAAAATACTGCTATCAAAATGGGGGATGAAGCGATCGCTTGATTTGGCAGCATGATGTCTGAGATTTTGAATGAGCGGGTGGGCAAAAAAAACTTTCGATCTGTTAAGGAGTAGCGATCGCTACGGACAACAATCTAGACAACCACATTCAAATGAATGCAAATATATGATAGACGATGACGCAACAAGATTTAACTTAAAAGCTATTTAGCTTCGACATTTTACAGCAGTTTTCATTTGCATGAGGTACAAATTGATTGGTTTTGAGGCAGGAGGCAGGGGGCAGGAGGCAGGAGGGAGAAAAAGAATTTTTATATTTAATTCTCTAGTTGTGTACCTCATTTGGTTGCAAACTGCTGT
>JAVRCH010000092.1:0-28770 GCA_034530795.1 Nostoc sp. DedQUE12a | reverse complement strand
TATCAAGGCTAAATTTAGAGATTCTTCTAATTCAATGGTAGGGTCTACTACCAGACTCTTGAGCCAAATTTCTAGATAGCTTGCTAATAAAGTTCCTAAATCAAAAGCTGGATCTCCCCAAGCACAAGCTTCCCAATCAATTAGCCGCACTAAGCAATTATCTAGTTGCTGCCAGCGAGAATGAACTAAAATATTGTCCAATTTCAAGTCGTTGTGAGTTAAGCAGCAAGGGTTCCACTCATATGCCAAATCTGCGATCGCCAGGCGTTAATTTTTGACATCCTCCTTTAGCAATAATCACGAGATGCTTCAGGTTATACCAATTCACGAAAAATGTGATACAGATAACTAAGGAATAAATATTAACGAGCAAAGATGGCTGGAGTCACCAAAGTAGAAATAGCTGAGTCAGTAGAAGAATTACACGAGCTACTGAGAAAACAAAAAACAGTATTACTGCTGAGACAGTACTTGGAGGCTCCGCCGGTGAGGCGATCGATCCCTAACTGCTCACGTATCATCATGATTTGACTTCCATTGTGTTGTCTTCCGTGCCAAGCCCAGAAATGCTCTGATTACCGGAGAGGAATCATGCTGCCGCCAAGCAAGATAAAGTCCGGTTTTAGGTGTCTGCTCTTGTAAGGGTCTGTAAATGACTCCGCTTCTGTGAAAGTTTTGCAAGGAGGCGGGAACGAAAGCGATGCCCAGTCTTGCTGCAACCAAGCCGATGATAGTTTGCATCTGAACTGCCTCCTGAGCAACTTTCGGATGAAATCCAGATTGTTGACAAATATCAATAATCTGCTTGTAAAAGATGGGCCCCATTTTGGCAGGAAATAGGATAAATGACTCATCTGCCAAAGTCGAGAGAGATACTTTGGTTTGGGCAGAGAGCGGATGGGTTTCTGGTAGCGCCAATATCAATGATTCTTGCAAAATGCATTCCACACTCAAACCTGGCTCGATGATTACAGAACGAACAATGCCGACATCAACCTGTTTTTGATGCAGGGCTTGAATTTGCTCTTGCGTCGTCAGTTCATGCAATCGCAGTTCTACAGCAGGAAACTGTTCTCGAAAGACACTTAAAATATCTGGTAATACAGTATACGTTGCAGAGCCGACAAACCCGATCGCTAACCGTCCAACCTCACCCCGCCCTATCTGTTGTGTCATTTTGATCGCTTGTTCGAGTTGCGCTAACACCAGGTAGGAGCGCTCTAAAAACACTTTGCCTGCTTGAGTCAGCTGCACTTGCCGCTTCGTTCGTTCAAACAGCTTGACTCCTAGTTCATCTTCCAAACCACGAATCTGTTGACTGAGTGGGGGTTGAGAAATGTGCAACCGCTTTGCTGCTCGACTAAAGTGTAGTTCCTCAGCCACCGCGATGAAGTAGTGCAGATGCCGTAGTTCTATCACACTTATATGTCTAACCTATTAATCTTAGTCAAATATATATTGGACAGTCACATGGCTGTCTCCTATCGTAAGAAATATGAGGCGCGTCTCATCGTTTTTGGATTGGTTACATGCTTGGCAGCAGGTCACTATAGGTACGGATTATACAGATAGAAACAGTGGGGTAATAGTTGGTTAGGCAACTATAGAACGTTTACTAAGCCATGAGGCACAACATCATGCACACTTTCAAAGCTCTAGCGCTCTTTTGGCTCATCGCCTTCCCTAGCATTGTTAATGCACAGGATCGCTATGTTTGCCCAAGCAATGGCAGCGAACTTCAGCAACTAAGAATCTATGAGGTCAATCGCAGCAATAAAGATGCTTTTCATAAGCGCTTTCAGGATCATGCTCTACGGATCATGAAGCGACATGGTTTTAAGATCGTTGACATATGGGAAAGTGATTCTGGTGAGAAGGTTAAATTTATCTATCTTCTGGCTTGGCCGGACAAAAGCACAATGGATTTACGCTGGAGAGAGTTCCTCTCAGACAAAGAATGGACTGACATCAAGAAGCAGACAGCGGCCCAAAGTGGAGAACTAGTCAGAGAAACTAATGGCTACCCTTTAACTCGCGTGTCTTACAGTCCGGTATGCGCTAAGAAATAAGTGGTACGCCGCCTAACAATTCATTCAAGCCGAAGCCGCTTGGCGGTTCAGCTTAATTCGAGTCTGGTAGTTAAGCTATCAGCTAGTCATTAAACAGTGCATACACCTACTAAAAAACAGAATTGAAGTCAGGAGAAAGTGAAGTGATTCGGCTCGACGATCGAGTAGCGATTATTACTGGAAGCGGGCGAGGTTTGGGGCTAGCTTATGCCCGCCTGCTTGCGGAAAGAGGAGCGCGTGTCGTTATACATGACGCAGGCGTTAACAAAGATGGAACCGGATTCGATGCGAACGTGGCGGCTGATGCTGTACGCGAAATTCAACAAGCAGGCGGAGTTGCATTCCCAATCAACGCAATCCTTGATAGTAGAGATAACTGCCAAAGTCTAGTGGAAACTACGCTCTCGAAGTTTGGTCGCCTCGACATCTTGATCCACAATGCCGGATGGGTTGCCTATCAGTCAGTGCAAGAACTAACGCCTGATTTTCTACAGCGTGCCATCAGCATTAATTTAGAGGCACCAACATGGCTGGCTCAAGCCGCCTTTGGGACGATGAAACAGCAAAACTACGGACGGATTGTGCTGACGACTTCGGATAGAGCGATTTATCAGCAATATGCACTCAGTGGTCTTGCCCCTTATGCGATGGGGAAAATGGCACAGATAGGTCTGATGAATGTGCTTGCGGTTGAAGGCAAAGAGCATGGAATTCTCGTTAATGCGATTTCGCCGGTAGCCAAAACGCGGATGTGGAACGTACAAGATGAGCCTCTTGAGTTGCGACCCGATCAAGTAGCCCCGGGATTGTTATATCTCGCTTCTAGTGAATGCCAAGAGTCTGGATTTATATTAAGGGCAAGCAATGGTCAATTCACAGCCGTGCGCTGGATCGAGCGAGACAATGTGGACTATCCATTAAACCTTTCCGCTGTTGAGGTTTCTACTGCGGAGGATTTGGCTACTCGCTGGCAGGAGATTGCTGTGGATGTTGCGTTTTAAGGACTGGGCTTGTACTTCGAGATGGTCTTTCGGGAAACAATCGAGATTATTGATGGGAGCATAGTTCAAAGTATGTGGGTAAGGGGCGATCGCTTTTACAAATACCTCTAACCATCTAATATTCCTAGCTATCATCAAGGCGGAAACCGCTACAGCTTGCGGGTAACACGGAACACGTTAAAGCGGAAACTGCTACAAGAAAGGCAAAATAAAGAAAGTTAGCTGTCTGTTGAGTGATTCCCCTTGTCTCCCCACTTCCCTACTCTCCATAGACGCGATGAATTCCGTCTCTAATCACTTCCCTATTCCCTTTAACTTGTGTTTGCTCTAGACTCGACCTTAATCCATCATGAAGAATGATTAAGAAAAACGAGTGTAAACAAACATGATAAAAACATTTGCACAAAGCTGGATTGAAATTGGGGCAAATTTACAAATAAATTGGGTTTTAGTCAATGCCTGCTTACAGTTTGCGACTTGGGGTCTGTTCTCGCTTTTACTTGCTGAGGTCTTAAGAGACACATACCATGCTTTGTGTCACCAGGTGAATTGGCTTGCAAAATGGCACAATAAGCACCACATGGCCTATCGCCGGGATTTATCGGTTGTTTCTTTAAAAATTTACCAAGAATCTCAGCTTTATCACGACATTTTAGAATCGAGCTTATTAGTAGTCGCATCAACGTTAATTGCTTTAATTGTCCCACAAAGGGGTTTATGGCTGGGAGTAGCTTATGCTTGCACGTTTTTGTATGGCGCCTCTGTGCGCTATTTTCAAGGAAAAATTGACACAGACTACAATCACTTACCCGGCCCTTTAGAAACTATTCCATCGATTTGGTTGGTAAATCGGTCTTATCATTGGCGACACCACTTTGATGATGTCAACGCTTATTACAGTGGCGTCTTTCCCTTAGTTGATAAAATACTGGGAACAGCCCTATCTCTCAACGGTAAAACCGTGGCTTTAACTGGAGCATCAGGAGCATTGGGACAAGCATTAACGGCTGAACTTGTCAAGTGTAATGCTAAAGTCGTGGCATTAACCACAAATCCAGAAAAATTAGCCGAGCAAACTGGGGTAAAAGTGATTTCTTGGCAATTGGGCAATGAAGCTGAGCTTAAGGAAAGTTTACAGAAAATCGATATTTTAATTATCAACCACGGGGTCAATGTCTACACAAGCCGTACACCCGATGCTATCAACTCTTCATACGAAGTGAATACTTTTTCCGCATTGCGGTTGATGGATATATTTTTGGCGACTGTCACGGGGCCACAAGCCAAAGCAACTAAGGAAATTTGGGTTAATACTTCTGAGGCTGAGGTGTCGCCAGCACTAAGTCCCCTTTATGAACTCAGCAAACGAGCGCTAGGAGATATTGTCACCCTCAAGCGCTTGGATGGCAACTGTATCATTCGCAAGTTAATTCTTGGCCCTTTTAAAAGCCAACTTAACCCTTATGGAGTAATGTCTGCACAGCAAGTTGCTCGTGTGGTCTTGTTTTTGGCAAAGCGAGACTTACGAAATATTATTGTGACAATCAATCCTCTGACTTATCTGCTGTTTCCCTTGAAGGAAACTAGTACTTGGCTATATTACCGAGTTTTTAGCCGCACAGCTAAGAGTGAGTAATATCTGGGTTGGGGATGGGGGGATGGGGACAAGGAAGACAAGGGGGACAAGGGGGACAAGGAAGAAAGAAGTCTAGTTGAGTAGACAAATTGGATAATTTATTTTTTGGAGTTCCCTAAGGAAAGATAACAACTCTACTGTAATATAAATGTACTAATTAAAGTACTCACAACAGGGAGAGTAATACTGTGTTCAAAAAAAGAAGGATGCTTAGGGACTGTAGAACAGTTGTTACCTCAAGTTCGGATAATTACTTAATTATTCCCAACTCTCCCCATCCCCGCCTCCCCGTAACGTTACCTGATGGTGACAATTTCATTGAGCATCACCGCCAGTGCTAGCATACCTAAAATAGTCATCAATCCGGCGGGCATAAACTTGCGCGTTTTAGCGAGTCTAAATGCAAAGAATACTACTAAAACAGCAGTGACGAAGATGGCTAAAATTAAACCCTGAGCTTGTCCTTGGAGTTGGAGGTAAGCGGCAATAATTAGTAATAAACCGCTAATGCTACCACTGACAAGTGAAACCTTGCTTCTAGCTTGAATATAACCAATAATGCCACCAGCGATCGCCAATATGCCGTAAGCAAAAGCAGCGATTATACTTAAATTCATTGTTAAAACCTATGTAGATTTTGTTTTTGCTGCCAGGGTCAGCAGACAATTTACCATAGCTGTTTAGCTACATCACCGAGTTGATTGATGAATAATCAAGCAATGCCAATGGCCAGTACTTCCTCCCATCCAAAAATTCAATATCTCCAGCGCCAAGCGGCGTCACTTTTACTTTACCAATCTGTTCTCCAAGGCGAAGTGGGGATGGCATTTATTGACCTGTTGCAAGCTATACGTTACACTGATGCCGATGCACGCGGTTGTCTACAAGCCTACGGCAGTTATTTTCATGCTTTGGCTGCAAGAAATCAAAATTGGGAAGATTATATAATCACTCAAATTCTTTTTTGTGATAACCCTTTTACAAAACTTGCTCAACAACAGAAATTTCAAGACTTATCCCCAGCTTTAGTAGCAGCAGTCCAGCACGATTTACAAGTATTGCAAAGCCTTTATGAATGTAGCAGCGCTTCTTTGAGTGAGTGGGTGCAAAATGTCGCTCATTTGCCGATTTCGCCGGTAGTGTGGTATGAAGAACCAAAAAAGCTGGCAAGAGAGACAAAATTTGCTGCATATCTACAGGAGTTAGATAATTGGGGTGATGCTGTAGAAGAGTTAGCAGCTTATTATCGGCAATATGGTTCTGGTTTATTTGCTCAATACCGCGCTTTCCGCTGGCAAGGTGGACAGTTTATCGGTATCCCATATCCAGATCCGGTTAAGCTTAGCACGCTTGTCGGTTATGAGTCTCAAAGAGATGCTTTGCTCAAAAATACGGAGTTTTTATTATCAGGAGAGGTAGCACTGCATGTATTACTTTATGGTAGTCGTGGTTCGGGAAAATCTTCTTTAGTAAAATCTTTATTGGATGAATATAAAGAAAGGCCTCTTTGTTTGCTCGAAGTTGCAAAATCCGATTTAAAAGATTTACCAGAAATTGTGGAACATTTACGGGGAGTGCCACAAAAATTTATTATTTTTGTCGATGACCTTTCATTTGAGGAAGATGATGATGCTTTTAAAGCGCTGAAGGTTGTTTTAGAGGGTAATTTAACCGCCAGACCGCAAAACGTAGTGGTCTATGCTACTTCTAATCGTCGTCACTTGATTCGGGAGTTTTTTGTGGATAGACCAGCGCCTAAAGATAACGATGAAATCCATGCTTGGGATACGATGCAGGAGAAGCTTTCATTTAGCGATCGCTTTGGTTTAACCTTAACCTTTGAACCAGCCAACCAGAAAACTTATTTAAACATTGTCAATCATCTAGCAGCACAAGCTGAACTTAATATTACCCAAGAAGATTTGGAATATCAAGCACTACAGTGGGCAACTCGCCACAATGGTCGTTCTGGACGCACAGCACGGCAGTTTATCGACTTTTTAAAAGCAGATTTAAAACTATTTCGTGGAGCCAATAACAATACATCTACCACTGAAGATCCAAATTGATTCCTTGAGTATAATGCTTTTTTGTTTGTTAAATAACAATATTCTACACGAATAATTATGATTATAAATTTTAAACTACTTATGCTAACAAAAACCATAAATTAACAAGCAATTTTACTTATTATATTTATATGTATATTTAAATTACAAATTAAAAATTACTATGAAAACTGGTTATTCCGATCGCTCAAATACACTAACAACCAGCAATATGCAATCAGTAACGATCAGTAATCGATTTATTTTAGGCATAGTTGCCTTTAGTGTGAGTTTTGGACTTAGCCTTGTTCCCAACTGGGATTTTAATAAAGCCTTTCTCACAGGTATTATTACTGCATTTATTATCTATGGAGCAGCATTATTCGTAGATAAACGACGCAGAAATTATGAAATGTTTATTTTAGGTTCTCTCCGCAAGCGAATTAAAGAAATGGAGGGATTAAAAGCTCGTATTGTTAAAGAAATCAATCAAATTGAAGAACATCATAGTTTATTATACGCAGAATCACAACAACTCCAAAATCAAGTAATTGAAAACCGTAGCCAAAGGGATAGTCTGAATCGAGAAGTCAGAACATTGGCTGGTCAAAAAAAGCAGTTAGAAACTGAAATCAGCAATCTGCAAATTGAACTGAATAACTTAGAAAAAAATCATGCAGAATTGAACGATGCTTTTACTAACCTCGCAGGAGAAAAGCGTCGTTTAGAGTCGAATTGCCATATATCTCGTGCCGAAATCACTCAGTTGCAAAGTCAAATTTCCGAATTCCAGCAACAAAAAGAAGAAATTGAAAGTAACTTAACACTTTTAGGCAGACTCAAGCCCCAATTAGAAGAAAAATTATACGAACTGCGAATTGAAATTCAAGAACTAGAAATTAAAGTCAATAAAGAAAACGGATTACTGATAGCGAAAACAACCGAAAGAGAAAATATCCAAGCTATTTTGAATTCTTCACAAACTCAAATAGCACAGCAAAAAGAAGAATTACAACAATTGCAAGGGCAAGTTTCATTATTGCAAGAAGAACGAGACTTGTTGCAAAATCAAGTTTGGGAATTACTCCAACAAGCAGAAAACTTTAACCCAGAACCTTTGGTTGATAATTCCAAAGAAGATGATATTGAATTGTTTCCTTTTACTGAAATAATTGAACCTGCAACAAAAATAGATCCTCCAGAAATTAATACATTAGAGAATATACCAGAAGAATGGACTAATTTTTTGGAAAATTTACCAGGATATGAATTGCAAGTATTAAAAGCTATAGTCGAAGAAGATAATATCAAAGCTACTCTTAAAAAAATTGCTGAAGCAAATATAACCATGCCGAATCTACTAATTGATTCAATCAACGAACGAGCAAATGATACTATTGGTGAATTAATAATTGATGCAGATTCAGAAATTCCAGAAGTTTATCAGGAACACAAAGCCCATGTCAAAAAAATGATTGCAATGTATGACGATCTTATGGCTAGACATGCTCAAATGTAAGAATTGTAAGAATTCTGAATCCTGACGTTGTAAAATTATTATTATTAATAAGGTAAAAATACACCTTATCTTCTTACTGCGTGCTTCTGCGTTTAGAATAAAATAAAGTGTAATACATGGCAAAGCTCAAAATCTCGAAAAAAATATCCACTGCTTTGATTAATTCCCTTGGTGCTGGGGTAGTACCAAGAGTGGGAGTTGAACACATAGCAGTAGGTCGAGAAAAAGAACTCCAAAGCCTATTACAAAATCTGGATGATATTGCAGAAGGTGTAGCAGCATTTCGGTTTATAATTGGTAATTACGGTTCAGGGAAAAGCTTTTTACTACAACTAATTCGTAACCGAGCAATGGAGCAAGGTTTTGTCGTAGCTGATGCAGATTTATCACCTGAACGTCGGTTAGCAGGAAGTAACAACGAAGGTTTAGCAACCTATCGAGAATTAATGAGCCATCTAGCTACAAAAACTCGTCCTGATGGTGGCGCTTTAGTCTCAATTTTGGAAGGATGGATTAATAAAATTCAACAAGAAGTGGTTAAAGAAACTGAACTGCGTCCCAATGACGATGGTTTTGATGACCAAGTTGAATCAAAAATTAGAGAAGTAGTTCAATATATTGAAGATTTGGTTCACGGTTTTGATTTTGGTAGTGTTATTATCGCTTATTGGCGCGGCTATCGATTAGATGATGATAATTTAAAAAACGCTGCAATGCGCTGGTTGCGGGGAGAATTTACTACTAGAATTGAGGCCAAAGCAGCTTTAGGAGTCCGCGTTATTATTGATGACGATAGTTGGTATGACTACATCAAATTGTTTGCTAAATTTGTAGCTGAGATTGGTTATAAAGGACTATTAATTCTAGTTGATGAAGCTGTACATTTATATCAAATCTCTACTACGGTCACGCGGGAAAAAAATTATAACCGACTTTTAGCAATGTTTAACGATACCATGCAATGTAAAGCAGAACATCTTGGTATTTTGATTGGTGGAACAACCAAATTTTTAGAAGATCCAAATAGAGGACTTTTTGCAGACCAGGCCTGGCGAAGACGCACAAAAGAAAGTCGCTTTGTCGCACAAGCTAATGTTCAAGAAGTTTTAGGGCCAGTGATTAGGCTAAACCCGTTAAGTGAAGCAGAAATTTTAACGCTTTTGCAACGTTTAGCGGAAATTCATGCGCTCAATTTCGGCTATCAACAGACTTTGACAAATCGTGAGTTAAAAGAGTTTGTCCAAGAAATTGTTAATCGCTTGGGTGCAGAAGCGTTACTTACGCCAGGGGAAATTGTGCGGGATTTTATGAGTGTGCTGAATATTCTTTTCCAAAATCCAGTAATTTCATTTGGGGAATTAATTCACGACGCAAAATTTAAACCGACTACTGTAGGAAAAGATGCAAATGTGGATGAAGATAATGCAGCCGAATTTAGTTTATGAGTAATTAACAGCAGAAAAAGATATAGCGATTCCCAGTTTAAGTGAGGTACAGATAATAGTTTGAAACGCAGAGTGACGCGGAGTAAAGCGCAGAGGTACGCAGAGATTTTTACCTCAGCAGACTAGGAAACGCTATATACGCTAAAACTATCTACTGATTTATTGAAATACCAACCCACGAATAACTCGAAAATTTGATTGTATACTATATATGAGTTCAATCAATTGATGGTATTCAGCGATCGTAAATCGTTTGGGTGTGACAACATTCATCTTTATCGCACTGATTCTACTTTTATTTGTACGCTAGCAGAGATTAAACAGACTGCGTTGTTTACCGCCGCAGCGATCGCAATGCCTCAAACTCCCGCCAGCACAAATACAACGCCCGCGGTACGTGAAAACACCCTTTCCATTTCCCGCCTTTAAGGTTTAACAATACTTCTCCTTGCCGATTGAGATAGCCAAACCACTCACCAAACTCCGAATCAGCAAAGTGTGACCAGGCGTAATCGTGCATCTTTTGATACCATTCCCAACACACCTCACGCCCTGTCAAACGATAACCCATCGCTAATGCAACCAAAGATTCTAGGTGAACCCACCACAGCTTTTGATCCCATTCGAGTTGTTGTGGAGGATGACCGAGTGCATCCATAAAGTAATACAAGCCGCCATACTCGCTATCCCAAGCAAAATTTAGGATATTTAGCACCACATCAACGGCTTGGTTAATAGTTTTAGTATCGTTTTTCCGACGGGCGATGTCCATGATAAACCACATCGCTTCAATACCATGACCTGGGTTAATCAACCGTCCTTCAAAAGAATCGATGTGAGAACCATCAGGGGCAACATTTTCATACATTAGTCCCCGTTCTGAGTCGAGAAAATCCGTCATCACTTCGCGGACAGTTTCAACTAGGACATTTTCTAGGGTTTCCTTGGGCAACAACCATTCCATTTCTAAAGTGAGGTTGGCTAAAATCATCGGTACAGCCAATGATTTCATCGGGCGTGTACCGGGATAGGTTTTGTTATATTTGCCCTTGGGATTATCTTTGCGGCGTAAAACGTTGTTGTAAGCTTGCTTCGCCACATCTGTCGCCCAGTCTTCACCGGATGCAAGTGCATATTGGCTAAACGCCATCGCCGCAAAGCAATCAGAAAAGATATTGTAAGGCTCAACTAGTGGTTTTCCTTCACGAGTTAGAGCAAAGTACCAATTACCATCACTATCTCTACCGTGTTGGGCGAGAAAATTAGCACCATTATTAGCGATTTTCAGCCAATTTTCGCGTTTTTCTAACTGGTTGTAAAGCATGGAAAAAGTCCATACTTGGCGATTTTGCAGCCAGATAAATTTGTCTGTATCATAAACCTTGCCCTGGCGATCGAGGCAGGTGAAATAGCCGCCTTGTTGCCAATCAATGGAGTGTTTTTCCCAAAATGGGAGAACATCGTTGAGGAGTGCATTTTTGTAAAATTCAGCCAACGCTTGAAAATTGTACTCCATAAATTTCCCCCCTTTTCTCCCAAGAGCAAGTGCTTAAGAATCATCGTAAGTTACTAGTTAAAAAGAGGCAAAGGGGGGAGGGGGGAGTGAGGGGAAAAGGTTAAAGGTTAAAGGGAAAAGGAATAAATTTAATCTTTCCCCTTTTCCCCTTACCCCTTTCCCCATACCCTATGCCCTATTCGCCAATCCCATTTTTCGCGCCACACTCTTTGTCACCTCTAAAAATTGGCGCAAAACTAAGGATGTATCATCACTTCGCCAAACTACAGCTAATTCTGAAGTTAAGTTTTTTCCTTGAATTGGTCTGTAGACAACTCCCTTTCGCTGTAGACTTTGGGCATTAGCGGGAAGCAGTGTTACTCCAAGTCCACCTGCAACGGAACTGAGTACGGTTACCATCCAAGTTGCTTCCTGTACTACTTTTGGCGAAAAACCTACCTGCTGACAAAGGTTAATAATCTGGCTGTATGATGGTACCAAGTCGGTTGGGGGTAAAACAAAAGGTTCATCTGCTAGGGCAATGAGTGGAATTTGGGACTGGGCTGCTAGAGGGTGTTTTTCTGGTAAAGCAACGACTAAAGGCTCTTGCAGAATTGGTAAAAAAGTTAAAGAATTATCATTTAAATTATTGTTAGGTAGTCTTTCAAAAGCAATATCGATGTAGCGATCGCGCAGTTGGTTTACCTGCTGGGAAGAAGTAACTTCACGCAACACCAGTATCACCTCTGGAAATAGGGGATGAAAAGTTTGCAGAATATCTGGCAAAACGCTGTTAGCAACGGAACTATTAGTTCCCACCACCAAGCGTCCAATTTCCCCCCGGCTGACTTTTTGTGCAGAGGTAATTGCTTGTTCTAACTGAGTTAATACTAAATGCGCTTCTGTTAAAAAGACTTGTCCAGCAGCAGTTAGCTGTAGGGGACGTTTTTTGCGTTCAAATAATTTTAGCCCTAGTTCTGCTTCTAGTGCCTGAATTTGTTGACTTAAAGGTGGTTGAGCAATATGCAATCGTTCAGCGGCACGACTAAAGTTTAATTCTTCAGCCACAGCGATGAAGTATCGCAGATGTCGAAGTTCTATCATTGCTCTAGCTATTATATGTTTAATATATAGTGTATAAGATATATAAATATTGGACATATAATAGCATTTTGTTTATTTTAATTCTTATAGCCGTTTTATATGAATAAACCAGAGTAGGGTGGGCATTATAATAGACCTCTTGCAAAAAACACTTTTTGCAAGAGGTGGGAAAAGGGAAAAGTTAAAGGGGAAAGGAAAATACCAAACCTTTTCCCCTTTCCCCGGCTTCTGCAAGAAGTCTAATGTCTAGCCTACATGCTTTAATTGCGAGGTTTTTATGAGTCAGATTGAACGAGTGGCGATCGTTGGAGGAACTCACGGAAATGAGTTAACAGGAGTATACTTAGTCAAAAAATTTCAGCAATATCCAAATTTAATTAACAAACAAAGTTTAGAAACTTTGATATTACTTGCTAATACTAAAGCGATCGCCGAAGGTAAACGTTATATTGACAAAGATTTAAATCGTTGCTTCAGCAAGCAAAACTTACAAAATTCTAATTTTTTAAATTATGAAGATACGCGGGCGAAAGAAATAAAACAAATACTGCAACCGCAAAATCAGCCTTTTGTAGATGTAATCATTGATTTACATAGCACAACTGCCAATATGGGGCTAAGTTTAATTTTTTGCGATATGCATCCTTTTTTACTGCGGTTAGCTGCTTATTTAACTTCGATAAATCCTTTAGTGAGAGTATATGTTAATCCCCAATCCAAAGAAGGTGGTTTCCTGCGTTCTTTGTGTGAATTAGGTTTTGTTATTGAAGTCGGTGCTGTAGCTCAAAATGTTTTAAATGCTGAATTATTTCAACAAACAGAACAGCTAATTTATGCAATTTTGGAATATTTTGAATGGTTCAATCAAGGTAATATTCCACAGACAAACAATACCCTTACATTTTATGAATATATTGGAACTATCGATTATCCCAGAAATGAACAGGGTCAAATTCAAGGTATGATTCACCCCCGGCTTCAATTTCGAGATTATGAACCTTTAAATCCAGGCGAACCAATATTTTTGACTTTTGCAGGTAAAGATATTTTATATGATGGAGTATCTACTGTTTATCCAATTTTTATTAATGAAGCAGCTTATTATGAAAAAGGAATTGCGATGCATTTAACTCAAAAGCAACAAAAGTTAGTTTAATACAATTTGCCATATCATGTCCGGGTAATTAGTTATGATTTCGGTAATCATTAGACCCCACCCATTAATCCCCTCCCCGCTTGCGGGGAGGGGAGACAAAGCACAGCTTTGGCGGGGTGGGGTTCTTTGGGTTTAATAGCTAATTCACCGGACATGATATCATTAGTCTTTTGCTGTTTGCTAATGACTAAATTACCTTAATAGCAATGACCGTGGCAACTTCTATGCAGATAGTCATAGTTTCTGAGATAGTAACGGTATAGAGGGTCATGAACTCTTTGATGGTAATTTCTGTATCGATGGTGATACCGTCTACGATAATAAATATCTTCGGGATAGTAAATCCTTTGACGGTAATAATTTCTGTGCCATTGACGATAGTACCTACGATGACGATAATATCGACGATGCCTGCGGTGATAGCGTCGGTATTTTCGATGTTTTAATTTTTCGCTATCAACATCTGAATCTTGTGGAACTGAATTTGGTAAAGAATTCAGGATATTTTGATTGCTTTCTTTTTGGACAATTGGGGTGCTTAATTCCTCAGAACTTTGTAGCATCTGCAACTCATTTTTTTCAGATGCTGCGGCTATTTCCAATCCCAGACAAGTGGGCAATAATAAAACACTGATTACAAATTTCCAAAACACTGTTTCACGCTCCTAATTTGTTGTTCCCTGTCTAAACTAGGGAATGCCAATTTGATGTCAAGCTCTGGCTTAAATAGGAATTACGCAGTGAAACAAAAAATTAAGGCCTGTTTTTATTGAACGAAAAACATAGCCTTCATTAATAATATCATGTCTAGAAGAAAATCGATATAAATGCTCACCCTGCTAAGCGATACATAATCACTTTTCCTTTCCAATTTTCTTCTACAAATACTAAGTACTCGCCATTGGAACGTCGAAAAGCGCGGATACCGTAAGGTATATCAATCCAACCACTTTCGCTGCCAACTTCCGGGCCTGGTTTTAACTTTTTTACTTCCACTCCTGTGGTTGCATTGTAAACATATACCTCTGCGGTTTTAACTGTGACAGCAAAAACATAATCTCCTGCCACACTCATCGCCGCTGTGGCAACTTCCCGTTTGCCGATGGTGTCGTGGGGAATTACAACCCGCCAGCGAGGAGTGCGATTTCCTTTACTCCAATTGTCAAAACGAGCAATTTCAGATCCCACAACTCCGGTATCGTCGCCAAATGCAGGATGATCTACTGTGAAGCCTGACAAATACATGGTATCTGTTTGGGGGAAATATTCAATGCGCCGCAAATCGTTAAAAATCTTAGGGGTAGTTTGCTTTTCCATTGAACTATAGCTGTAGATGGGGTTACCCTTGGCATCAATTCCCTGTAATGGATAATGCCGGATACCCATACCATCTTGGGTTCGCAAAGCTTTCCAAACATCTCCTTTGCTGTCTACCCACCAGCCGCCGAGATGGGGATAATCTTTGCTGGTATCATATTCGTTGTTTTCAAATTTGCCATTACCGTTGCTGTCTCGCCAAATCCATTCGCCTTTTTGTGGTTGATAAGGCGGCCAATTTCCACTCAGAAATGGTTTATCTGCGCCATTTGTACCAACAAACATTCCGGCTGGGATGGCAATTTTACCATCTGTGGCGGGATTAAAACGATATATTTGCAGAAAGCTGCTATACATATCTGTGAGGAACAAAAACGGCTTACCTTGGATGCGGCGCACAAAGGTTGCATCTGGGGATGTATGCAAACGTGGATCTTGAGGATATTTGAAGGGATTCAAGGTGTAGGCTTTGTAAGTCCATTGCTTACCAGCAGGCTTACTGAAATCCATTTGATATTGTTCTTGTTTAGTGAATAAATCTACACCATCAGCTTTGGGATCGGCGTCTGCATTATCAACGAATATTAATCCTAGCGATCGCCACTGTAGTTTACCTGAGGGCGTAAATTTCCGCAAATCTGTTCCTGATTTGTTGAAACCATTACTATTTACATAGATATTGCCTGATGCATCTGTGCCAATTCCGGTAAGTCCATAAAGTTTCAAATCTCGCACTTCACCTGAAACTCCTGCATAGATACCATTTTTATTACCAAAAGTGCCTACTTTTACAGGCTGATCTTTAATGTCATAAATCAAGATTTGCTGAAGCGAACCATTTTCCGCCACTAACAGCTTACCTTGAGGATTGATGGCGATCGCTGTTGGTTCAATAATTTCTGCAATCTGTTGGGGTAATTGCTTTCCACTTAGGGAATAATGTAAAATCTTCCCAGGATTACCACCATTTTTGTTTTGAATAATCCATAGATTTTTTTGTTTATCAACTGCGATCGCCCCTGGATTCGTAACACTAAAACCGCGAAGTTCCTTCATTGTCTCAGTATCATAAACCCGAATCCGGTTAGCAGCAGAATCACTCACATACAACTCACTGCCTACAATTGCTAATCCAGTAACTTCACTTTTATTACTGACAATTAACATACTTTTATCCCAGCCACGTCCCCCAGGAAACGGTGCAGCTTTTCCCGACAAATCATAGCGTCTAACGCAATGCCAAGCTGTTTTTTCTGCTGGATAATCTTCTTTTGTATTGCCAATTGAACCTTGAGTCATGGCAATATAAATATATTTATTATTTGCTGTTACAGCCTTGCCACCACCACGACCCCAACCGTGAGTATCACCAAGGGCATTGATAATTTTACCGTCCTTATATATTCCTGCTTCTGTTCCCGCTTCATCCCAATGGCTGTTAGTATACACAGTACCATCAGGCGTAACATACATTGCTTCTATATTATTTTGTATCCGCAGATTTCCGCTGCCAATACTATTACCTATCCACGATGTTTTATAGCTGAGTGTGGATGTTCCACCTGTTGCCCAATCTGTTGTAATACCAATTGTAGTAATTAAAACTCCAACAATTAAACTGATTAAAAATTTGAAATTTTTATTTCTTTGCAAATATCTGAAATTAAATAACTTTCTCAAGTCTTGATAGAGCCTTACTAACCACATCATTAATTGATTATTCATATAATCTTATTTAATTCTCTACAAAAATCTCAATTTTCTTCTTTCTCTCTGCGCCTATGCGTGAGATTTTTTATCTATGTCCGCTAAATACAATAACTATACATACAATCATTCTTTTAAAAATCCGCACAAAAAATCTAATTAAATACAGAAAAAGATTTAAGGTATTAATATTTACTGCTTTTAAAAGCTAAAATAGTAAATTCTAATACAAAATTTGAAACTATCGATTAATTTATAGTGATTTTTTCCTGTCACTGTCTGCGATTCATCTTTCTAGAATAACGGGTATTATATTTATCATATTAGGTAGTTTACAGTTAACTAAAACACAGGTTTTAGTTACTTGTTGACGTGAAGATATAAATAGTTTATAAAGTGGTGTTCTCTAAAAAGATATTATTTATTGATAAACCGTATATCTTTTAATACATTTATAAGAGAAACATCTATGAAAAATCAAAAAGAAAATTTCACTTCAACATCAGCATCTATTCTCACTTTGGGATTAGGCTGGTTTCCTAAAAATCCCGGAGGATTGGAAAGGTATATTTATGAACTAACTCATAAATTAGCAGCAAATCAAGACGAAATTGAATTATGCGGAGTTGGACTACCAGAAGGTGAACCAAATTTGCCAATTAAGCTGACTAACTTAGCTGATGTTGATACTAATATTTGTCAAAGATTATGGTCAATTCGCAGAAACTTCCAGAAAACCAGAACAAATAAGCCAGATGCAATTAATCTGCACTTTGCATTATACAGTTTTCCTATTTTAGATATTTTACCGAAAAAAGTACCAGTGACTTTTAACTTCCACGGCCCTTGGGCTTTTGAAAGTAAGCAGGAAGTAGTTAATAAAAATCTCAGTCTTTTGATTAAGCATTGGCTGATAGAACAAACTACTTATAATCGGTGCGATCGCTTTATTGTTCTCAGCAAAGCATTTGGCAATATTTTACATCAAAAATACCAAGTACCGTGGAGCAAAATTAATGTTATCCCTGGTGGAGTTGATATTAATTGGTTTCAACCAAATTTATCACCCCAGGAAGCTTGTAGACAATTAGGTTGGCCTGATAATCGCCGGATTCTATTTACATCACGACGCTTGGTACATCGCACTGGAGTTGATAAATTATTACAAGCGATCGCCATAATTAAGCCCAGAATACCAGATATTTGGTTAGCGATCGCCGGTCGCGGTCACATCCAATCTGCGCTACAACAACAAGCCACAGAATTAGGGTTAGACGATAACGTTAAATTTTTAGGTTTTCTACCCGATGAACAATTACCGATAGCTTATCAAGCTGCTGAATTAACTGTAGTTCCTAGCCAATCTTTTGAAGGATTTGGATTAGTAGTAGTTGAATCTCTAGCTTCTGGCACTCCAGTTTTATGTACTCCTGTTGGCGGAATGCCAGAAATTTTAACACAATTTTCACCCGATTTAATTACTACTTCCACTGAAGCATCAGCTATTGCGGAAAAATTAGAACAAGCACTACTAGGAAATATTCCCATACCTTCACGAGAAGCCTGTCGCCAGTATGCAACTAAACATTATGATTGGAATCAAATTGCACAGCGAGTACGGAAAATTTTATTAGAATAGAATTCAGGAGTCAGAATTCAGAATTCAGGATTCAGATATTTTCCAGAAATAAATATAGGACTTACGCAAAAAATCTCTCTAACTCTTATTTCTCTGCGTTCTCTGCGTTCTCTGTGGTAGCCTGCGGCAAGCCGCTTCGCGTCTACGTTTTCCGTGACCTGTGCGTAAGTCCTGAAATATAGAAGATGGGTGCAGAATGAATAAAATTAATTGAGAAATAGAGGTTTTATGGAAATTCTTTTTTTAGACCAAAGCGGTAAACCAGGCGGTGCGGAATTATGTTTAATAGATATTGCTAAACCCTATCAAAAAAATGCTTTGGTAGGTTTATTTGCAGATGGTTCATTTAAAGATTTACTACAGCAAAATAATATTCCAGTAGAAGTTTTGAGAACTGAGGCGATCGCAGTTCGTAAAGAAAGCGGTTTAATCCAAGGTTTAAATACTTTAGGACAACTTCTACCTTTAATTACTAAAGTAGTAAAAAAAGCCCGTGAATATGATTTAATCTATGCCAACACCCAAAAGGCTTTAGTTGTAGGAGCAATAGCGAGTTTTTTTAGCCGTCGTCCTCTGGTTTATCATTTACATGATATTCTTTCTACAGAACACTTTAGCCAAACTAATCTTCGTGTAGCCGTCAACCTTGCTAATCGTTTCGCATCATTAGTAATTGCTAATTCTCAAGCTAGCCAAACAGCTTTTATAGAAGCAGGAGGACGTAGAGATATCGTTGAAGTTGTCTATAACGGCTTTGAACCCAAAAATTATTATACTGATGAATCCGACATCAAAAAATTGCAACAAAATTTAGAATTACAAGGAAAATTTGTAATTGGGCATTTTAGCCGACTTGCACCTTGGAAAGGGCAACATATTCTAATTGATGCCCTTGCTCAATGTCCGCCACAGGTAACAGCAATTTTAGTCGGCGATGCATTATTTGGCGAACAAAATTACGTCCAACAGTTACACCAACAAGTTGCCAAATTGGGATTAGAAAACCGCGTCAAATTTTTAGGCTTTCGTTCAGATATTCCCCAATTAATGGCAGCTTGTGACTTGGTAGCACATACTTCAACATCTCCAGAACCTTTTGGCAGAGTGATTGTTGAGGCGATGCTATGTAAAAAACCTGTAATTGCAGCCAAAGCTGGCGGTGCAATGGAATTAGTTGAACACGGACTGAATGGTTTTCTGGTAACGCCAGGAGAACCCCAAGAACTTGCACAAGCTATTATTACCTGTCTTCAAGAGACAGAAATAACTGCAACTATAGCGAAGAATGCCAGAATTACTGCTAGTCAACGTTTTGATGTTGCAACTATTAATCAGCAAATTGCTCAACTGCTATCCGAGAGAATATAACAAATCGCTGTAGAGACGTTGCATTGCAACGTCTCTACATTTGGGTTCATGCTATACAATTACAAACCGACTAATTCACGAGATTCAAAATCAGTGAGTTGTTGAGCGATCGCTAATCTAGCTTCTAACTTTGCTACACTAAACTGGTTACGCAGATATTCTAAATGGCCGATGGCATTTGCCTTGTCCCCAGTCAAGCGAATTAAAGTATCCATCGCCTTTTGATATTCCTGATTCACAAGCAACACTTCAAAACGCCGCGCCTTGCGTTGAGCATCATTTTTCAAATCCATCTCAAAGGCGGCGACGCGATCCGCATTGCCTTCAAATCGATTAATCTGGTGCTGCACTGCCATCAACTGAGAATCTATTTCATTAGCCCGTTGAGCAGCTTGGGCGATGGCAGCTGGATAATGACTCAGTTGCATCATCTAATAATTTTCCTCTGTGGTCAATAATTTAATGTTTAAGTATAAAACTAACTCCGGAATCCATTTCCCAAAAGGCTGTCACAGAGGAGTTTACACTTAACCAAGTTTATAAACGCTATATATCTATTATAGTCAAATATACTAAAAACGTACTGGTTTTAGCCGACTCAAAGACTTAGGACTTACGCAAATATCACTATGCCCTTTGCTCATCTTGCAAAGGAGCCAAATCAATCACTACTCGCTGATTAAGAGCCTGAGCGATTTTTTGGAGCATTGACAGAGAGTGTCCCTCGTAATCAGCATCTTCCAGTCGAGCAATCACAGGCTGTTTTGTGCCAACAAGTTCAGCCAGTTGTTTCTGTGTTAACCCTGCTTTTGTTCTAGCTTCATAAATCAACTGTGCCACTTCTGCATTGATTGAAGCTTCTGCTACCATTACCTCAAGCTCAGGGTCGCTGCTAGTCATTTGGTCAATGATTTTTATCGCATTGTTAGTCTTGCCCATCCTCTTGCTCCTCTACGTAGGTATGAACTTCTGGGTTTTCTTCAAATAAAAGCTTTCGTGCGATGGCTCGTTCAATATCAAATGGTGGTATAGCTGCTTCTTCTTTCGTAATAGCATGAGCGAGAATTGCTACATTTTGACCATGAAAGAAGTACAGGATACGGTATTGCACACGAATATGCTTTGCCCGAAGCTCATATATTCCATCCCGCAAGTAATCAGCCGCCGGACGACGGAGTTCGTATCCTGATGCCGCCAATTGTTTGATTCGAGCAACACAGTTTGCATAACCTTTACGGTCTTGTTTCAAAAGTTGTGTCAGCCATTCAAGGACAGGAACTTCCCCTTCCGCTTCCTGATAGAAAACAACACGGGTTTCAGGCACAGCATCCCCTTAAACTATAACAATATTGTTATATTAAGGCAACGAAAGAAACTCTAGTAATTAATTTCTTACCAAGTATTCCCACAGTTCAGGAATAGCAAGGTTTTTGAGAGTCCTTGATTAGCAACTGTATTGCCCAGTTGGGGCTAGGGCATAGCTCATATCATGTCCGGTTAAAGACCTATCATTTAGGGGCAGGGGGCAGACGGGAAAACGCTTTTAGGATTTTTGTACAGATGCAGTAATCATAAGTGATTAGCTGCACATAATATCAGCCACTATTTCCGTTTTCGGCGTTGCTGAATTTGAATATGAAATTCAAAAATCAACTCTTCTCAACTCTTAGTCTCTGCGACTCTGCGCGACGCCAGTCACTACAACGGAGGGAACCTCCGCAACGCGCTGGCTCCTCTGCGTAAGCTAAATTCATATTTTCAATCAGCAACGCCCCGTTTTCGTTCTTATCTCGGCTCAATGCCAACAATATCTCTAATGAAATACTGCACCCTACCTCAAGCCGCTTCCCGCAGTTGTGACGGTACACTCACCTCTGGAAACGAAAGCGAGAGTTGTTCAGCTTGAGGTACCGCAGCTTGTTCTAACACTTGAACTTCGATATTTACACTCACCAAATAACTGCCTGTGTCTGCGCCAACTGCTTCAGCAATTAATTTGGCAATATCCGGACGCTTAGCTGTCAAAGGGTCACGTAAAATGCAGCGATCCCATTCATGCTTAGCAGTCGGATTGAGGTTGAGAATATAATGCTTCATCATCGAACTAACCCTTTAACCCATCTTCCAGAAGGTTTTCACACAGCCATTGTGCCTTTGGCTAGGCTTTGCCAACGCTATCTATATTATAGTACTTTTGTACTAAATTGGGAATGGGGAGTGTGGAGTTGGGAGTTAGGAGTTAGGAGTTGGGAGTTAGGAGTTAGGAGTTAGGAGTTAGGAGTTAGGAGTTAGGAGTTAGGAGTTAGGAGTTAGGAGTTAGGAGTTATTGTCTCCCTTGTCTCCCTTGTCTCCCTTGTCTCCCCATCTCCCTACTCCCTATTCCTAATTGGATTTGCCATTATCTTGTAATTTTAAGAACTCAGTATCATTTACCCAAATTGCTTGTTGAGGTACAGAGATTGAAATTCCGGCTTCGTCTAGGGCGATTTTCAGGCGGCGGCGAAATTCTCGTGCCACATCCCATTGCTTAAGGGGTTGTGTTTTAATCCAGACACGAATAATTAAACCGCGATCGCCAAATTGATCTATTCCTAAAACTTGGGGGGGTTCTAAGATTTGAGCCCGCCATTGCAGTTCTTGATTCATCTTGTCTGCAACAGTTTTAATCAACTTCAAAGCTTCTTCTGTATCCGCTTGGTAAGCAATGGGAATCGTTAAATCGGCTCGCGACCAACGGCTAGAAAGATTGGCAACAACTTTTATTTCACTATTGGGAATGGTGATTAACCGCCCTTCGGAATCCCGCACCTGGGTCATTCGCAGATTTAAGTTTTCTACTAAACCTCCCACATTTCCCACATTAATCACATCGCCTAAGGCGTACTGGTCTTCCAGGATGATCAAGAAACCGTTAATCGCATCTTTAATCAAGTTCTGCGAAGCTAAGGATACGGCAACACCAACCAAACTCGCACCGGCTAGCAAGGGGACAATATCTATACCCAAGGATACCAGCGCCAGCAAAAAGCCTACTCCGACGCAGATAGCTGTAGCAATACTTTTAGTCACACCAGAAAATGTGGAAACTCGCAGTTGCAGACGTGCAGAATCTTCTGGCGTAATAAAAACAGTACTTCTGATCAGAGTGGAGGCGAAGCGGTCAATTAAAGCATAGCTCAAACGTACTGCTACGTAAGTTACCAATAACACAACACCTAATCGCAAAGGAAATTGGGCAGCTGTGAGAATTGCTACTTGAAATCCTCGCGTGTAGGGAAACAAACCCAAGATAAAGAAACTTCCCCCTCCCCAAATTCCTGCTTGAGTTAGCTGGAACAACCTTCTCTTCGCTTCTTCCACATGTCGGACTTGCCGTTGATTTAGTTGTGTTGTAATTGGTTGAGCCGTTGTTAAAGTTGGGGAATTGAAGAGTTCGTTTTGGGCTTGGGAGGTAACGGAGTCTGACTTTTTTCTGGAACGTCTCTGCCAGCCATATACCGCCGAACTCATAATAATCATTGCCAGCGCGGTAGCCACAGCAATTTTACCTTGGTCGATTAAAAATTGAGTTTGTCTCTCTTGTCTTGCCTGTTGTAAGTCTTCTTTTAATGAGTCAGCAATTTGATTTGCCGATGTTGACATATCCACCTGTCGCAGTCCAGCATCCTCAGAGGTGACGGTCATCAGATATTGGCCGTTGACATAAATTACTGGTAATTCGTTGACTTTGCGAACTTCTACTTTGACTGGTGTGTTTGCTGGTAACTGAAAATAATATTGGCTAATAGCTTCTAGTTTCTTTTGGATGTCTTCTAAACGCTCAGGAAAGTTGGTTTTTGATGCGGCTATCTGAAATAAGCGACGACCATCCAAATAAATCCAGCCGGAGACAACTCTGTCATTGGAATCATTGCTGGCAGTGCTGGGAGTTTGCAAATCCGGTAAAAAAGGAATCTGGGCGGTGGCTTTTGGCACAGCTACAACGGTTATAGCCATTGAAGTTGCCATCGCCATTATTACACCAAAACGTTTGCGACCTTTGGGTAACACGCTCTTTTTAGACAAGTGGGACGCTTGATTGGGAGCCTCCAAGTGTGGCACAGGCTTGGCGATGTTACCAAGGTATGTTCCTGCTGAAAATACCTGTCCCTGCTCCTTTGAACCATTAGCAAAGCTGGGCAATAGAACTCCCTTCGCGGCTGCCAAAAATTGAAAGCGCACTCAAACACCTCCTTGAGTAAAATTTACCATTGACTAATTTCATAACCATCCTGCTCAATAAATCTGAGTAAATGTGCCTATCTAAAGTTAAGTATTTCCCTCCAAATAATGAATTTTTGATGTTTTTTGGATGATGATCCATCTTTAGACAGATGAAATTGTACTGAGAATGGGCAAGTAAAGCTAAGAATAGTCTTACTCTTACCAAAGATAAAACAAAAAGGAAAAAGCTGGCGATGAAGTTGACATTAGGCTAATCAAACGTCAAGCTAGTTTTGAGGACTCTTGACTAGTAATTTGCTTTCTGAGCGAAAATTGCCAGTCGTAGAATAACCTAGTAGAGTGCGTAGATTTTACGTAACTTTTTCACATTTTTGAGGTAACTTTTGATGACCGCAACTTCTCCCCGATTAAAGCACGAGGTTAAAGACCTCGGCCTAGCTGCCTTGGGAAGACAGCGCATTGAATGGGCTGGACGCGAAATGCCAGTTTTACGGCAAATCCGCGATCGCTTTGCTCAAGAAAAACCCTTTGCTGGGTTACGCCTTGTGGCTTGCGCCCACATCACAACCGAAACAGCACATTTGGCGATCGCTCTCAAAGCCGGTGGTGCAGACGCACTGCTAATTGCTAGCAATCCCCTATCAACGCAAGATGACGTAGCTGCTAGTCTCGTCGTCGATCATGAAATTCCCGTTTTTGCCCAAAAAGGTGAAGATAACGCAACTTATAACCGCCACGTTCAAATCGCTTTAGATCACCGCCCCAATATCATCATTGATGATGGTAGCGACGTGGTTGCTACGTTGATCCAAGAACGCCAACACCAAATCGCTGATTTGATTGGCACCACCGAAGAAACCACAACGGGAATTGTCCGCCTGAGAGCCATGTTCAAAGATGGCGTTCTCACCTTCCCCGCAGTGAATGTTAATGATGCTGACACCAAGCACTTCTTTGATAACCGCTATGGTACCGGGCAATCGACCCTTGACGGCATCATCCGCGCTACAAACATTCTCCTAGCTGGTAAAACCATCGTCGTTGTTGGTTATGGCTGGTGCGGTAAAGGTACAGCACTCCGCGCCCGTGGTTTGGGTGGTAATGTAGTTGTTACCGAAATTGACCCCATCAAAGCAATTGAAGCCGTGATGGATGGTTTCCGCGTCCTACCAATGGCAGAAGCCGCTCAAGTTGGCGATTTGTTTATCACAGTCACCGGTAACAAGCACGTGATTCGTGGCGAACATTTCGATGCGATGAAAGACGGTGCGATCGTTTGTAACTCCGGTCACTTTGATATTGAACTTGACTTGAAATACTTAGCTAGTCAAGCTAAGGAAATCAAAGAAGTCCGTCCTTTCACCGAAGAGTATAAATTAACCAGTGGCAAATCAGTCGTCGTTCTCGGTCAAGGACGCTTGATTAACCTCGCTGCTGCGGAAGGACATCCCAGCGCAGTGATGGATATGAGCTTTGCCAACCAAGCTTTAGCTGTTGAATACCTGGTGAAGAATAAAGGTAAGTTGGAACCTGGTTTGCACTCCATTCCTACTGAAGTAGACCAAGAAATTGCTCGACTCAAATTGCAAGCGTTAGGAATTACCATTGATAGCCTAACACCCGACCAAATTGAGTACATCAACTCTTGGACTAGTGGAACTTAATGTTAATTGATTAACTGATTTTTTGAGGGATAGGCTCTGGCTCATCCCTTTTTTTGTCTTTCGCACATTCTCCCAAAGCGTTTACACAGCGTAGACGCAAAGTACAACAGCTTAATTCCTAAATTAGGTAAGATAAAATTGAAAACACTATTTTGACTTTTGATGTCAGCGAAAGATATCTTTCATGATGCGGTTCGTCTAGCTTTAGAAAAAGATAGTTGGAAAATCACTCACGATCCTTTATCTATCACAATTGACGGTATCGAATTTTATATTGATTTGGGAGCAGAAAGACTTTTAGCGGCAGAAAAGGAGGGACAAAAGATAGCAGTTGAAGTCAAATCTTTTATAGGTAAATCAGAGGTAAGCGAATTTCATACAGCTTTAGGACAAACACTTAACTATCGTTCAGCTTTGAGAAGAAAAGAACGCGATCGCCTTTTATATCTGGCAGTTCCTTATGAGGTATATCGAGAATTTTTTCTTATCCAGTTTATTCAAGAAGTTATTGCTGAACATAAATTAAAGTTACTTGTATTTGAACCAAGCAAGCAGGAGATTATCTTATGGAAGGAATGAATTATTCAGAATTAGTGCAAACTGTTTTAGAAAGACATACTGAGAATCATTTATCTGAAGATACAGAAAAAGAATTAATTTTTGATTGTCAAACAAATCGCTATCTTTTAGTTCATCTAGGATGGGAAAATGAAGAACGGGTTTATGGTTGTGTTGTTCATGTAGATATTAAAGATGGCAAAATTTGGATTCAGCGAGATTTAACTGAAGAAGGAATAGCTAATCAGTTAGTAGAGTTAGGTGTACCAAAAACAGATATTGTTTTGGGTTTTAGATCCCCTTATGTCCGGCAGTTTACTGGTTTTGCATCTGTTTAAATTTAGGCTAGCCGCGGTTTCTAATGGTCGCGGCTTTTTTGTTTTATATAAAAACTTAAAATCTTGCCATCATTAATCATCAGGAGGATGCCAATTCAAGCTAATCCAAATTGCCCTAGCTTGTACAATATCTTCATTATTTAATCTTAAAGCTAAAACCGTTGCTCTTCCACAAGCAGTTATCCCAATTATATAAGTACCACCATTTGCCCACTGAAAATGATCTAACCATCTTTGTTGACGAGGATTAAACAAAGATACAGATTCATTAGTTACAGGATCGTTAGCAGTTGTTTTTGCTCCTTTAAATTCATTACAGCGATAACAAGAAGCACATAAATTCTCCCGCTCATCACTTCCCCCTAATGAAGTGGGCAAAATACGATCCATTACTAAAGGCATACCTATTAAACGGCTAGATGTGCGGCAATATTCACATCTATATTCAGCATCATTAATAATTTGTTGACGAAGAGATTTAGAGATAGATGATACTAATATTAATCTGCTAATTGCTCAAAATCTGGAAGAGAATAGCCTTTCCACTGTAAAAGTGCATAAGCATAGGCTTTTTTCAGCATTAAATAATCAGCGCTGACTCTTAGAGAACCCAACAAAAACTTATCTGATTCATTTAATTGATTGTTTTGATTTTTTTCTAATAATTGCAAATGAAGTTGTTGTTGTGTTTCTGGAACTTGACTTTGAGCAATAGTTAATAATTCCTCAGTTGTTAATTGTTGCATAGCCATTAATTCACCTTGTAATTCTAGAGGTGCATAATCAACAGCAGGAGGAGCATTGCTTTGGTTGGCCATAATTATTTAAAATAATTGTTTTTTAAGATAACATAGTGCGCTAGGCTAAAGCTCTTCAGGTTCCTCAGTTGTCCCAATTCAAAAAACGTACCCACAGGCCTGGCTCAGGGTAACGCACTCTAATCGTCTGTAGAGGCACATACCTGCACATCCCTAGTTTATAAATAAACCGTTGGCGATCGCTTCACAAAACACTACTTCCATAAGAAGCACTCATGTAACCATTGTTTGTATCGCCGAAAGCCTCCAAGTAACACAAATCACCTACTAGCAAGGCTTTCAGACATCAATTATCAAAATTTAAGCGAAAAATAATTACTAACCGGCTAAAGTGTCCGGTTTTTTTGGCTTTGTGATGATAAATAAAAATAATAACGTTGAAAGTCATGCTTCGT
The DNA here is from genome assembly GCA_034530795.1 of Nostoc sp. DedQUE12a. GTDB lineage: Bacteria > Cyanobacteriota > Cyanobacteriia > Cyanobacteriales > Nostocaceae > Nostoc. The sequence goes on along the minus strand of JAVRCH010000092.1, from coordinate 1,269 downwards.
ACCCCGAAGAATTGCTGAAATTCTTCGCTGCTTTCAGGATGACTACTGACAACATCTGCCGCCAATCAGTTTTTTTGCTGGGGATGCTGCTAATCCGCTACAAACAAGGGAGACAGAGCTACATCAAAAAGCTCTACCACAAAATTTACTCTAGATGTGTCTAAGTAACTATGCTGAGAAAGTGTAAAGATGTCACGGTGTCATGGAGGCAATTTTAAAGCAATTATAAAGAGCTAGGTGCCATTTTGGCAGGTTTAGATCGTAAATATGCGATATTAGTAGATTGTACAAATCTTTATTCTTGCTCGCACACTAGTTACTATCTACCTAAAACTGCTAAGGCTGAGCGAATTCTGACACGGATGAACTTACAGTAATTTACGAAGTAGGAAATAATACATGGTATTATCACTGTCTTCTCACAACGTTATCCAGTATCTGCAAAACGCGGATCTGTGTAACTTAGAAGGTGGCACGCATGAATCTGATTTGCCAGGGAGTAGCAAGAAAAATTTCAATTTAGTTGTAACTCTAGCTGACAATCGCAAAGTGCTCCTCAAACAAGAACGTAACGTTAACAGTGAAGGCCAGCCCCATGAGTTATTTAAAGAGTGGCTGTTTCACCAATTGCTCCAGCAATTTCCAGTTTTCGGTAATGTTTCGGCCATCGCACCATTAGTAGTGCATTTTGACGAAGAAAATTCTATCCTCGTCCGTAACTACTTAAGTGAGTACCTGGAGCTTGGGACATTATACCACAATAATGAAATTTTTCCACCAGAAATTGCCTATGCCATTGGTACGGCTTTGGCAGGACTGCATCGTACAACCTTCCAACGCCGAGAATATAGGGATTTTATGGCAGCTGCTCCCCAAGGAGAGTTTCGCTATGGCTTTTACAATCCAGCCCAAGGGGTAGGATCGATTAGTCCAGAGATTTTTGGTACTGTTCCCAGCGATGCGTTGAAATTCTATGTTCTCTATCAACAATACGAGAGTTTGGAATCTGCGATCGCAGATTTGGCATATGAGTGGAACCCTTGCTGCTTAACTCACAACGACTTGAAATTGGACAATATTTTAGTTCATTCTCGCTGGCAGCAACTAGATAATTGCCTAGTGCGACTGATTGATTGGGAAGCTTGTGCTTGGGGAGATCCAGCTTTTGATTTAGGAACTTTATTAGCAAGCTATCTAGAAATTTGGCTCAAGAGTCTGGTAGTAGACCCTACCATTGAATTAGAAGAATCTCTAAATTTAGCCTTGATA
>JAVRCH010000091.1:0-86157 GCA_034530795.1 Nostoc sp. DedQUE12a | reverse complement strand
AATATGAATTTAGCTCACGCAGAGGAGCCAGCGCGTTGCGGAGGTTCCCTCCGTTGTAGCGACTGGCGTCGCGCAGAGTCGCAGAGAGTAAGAGTTGAGAAGAGTTGATTTTTGAGTTTCATATTCAAATTCAGCAACGCCTTTTTCCCTTTAACCTTTTCCCTTAGCTCCTCATCTCTCCATTCTTTGGAACAGAAAACTAAGGAATAAGAACTTTAGCGACAGTTTGTACGTCTTTGTCGCCTCTGCCGGAACAATTGATGACGATGCGGGGACTGCCTGTTAATTGAGGGCAAAGGATTTCTAAATAGGCGATCGCATGAGCGGTTTCTAAGGCTGGGATAATTCCTTCTAGTTGCGAAAGTCTTTGAAATGCTTCTAGTGCTTGTTTATCGGTAATACTGTAATATTCGGCACGACCAATATCCTTGAGATAACTATGCTCAGGGCCAACGCCGGGATAGTCTAACCCTGCACTTATTGAATGAGCTTCGATTACTTGACCGTCATCATCTTGCAGTAAATAGCTCATTGCACCGTGCAATACACCTATCTTGCCTTTTGTCAAGGTAGCAGCGTGTTTTTCTGTATTTACACCTTCACCTGCTGCTTCGACTCCGATTAGGCGTACAGAAGATTCAGACACAAATTCGTGAAAAAGTCCGATGGCGTTGGAACCTCCACCTACGCAAGCCAGTAAAATATCTGGTAATCCTCCCCATTTTTCTTGGCATTGAGGGCGAGTTTCTTTGCCGATTACAGCATGAAAGTCACGCACAATCATCGGGTAAGGATGAGGGCCAGCAACAGAACCCAGGATGTAATGGGTTGTTTCTACATTCGTCACCCAATCTCGAATTGCTTCGGAGGTTGCGTCCTTGAGAGTTCCGGTACCTGCTTCGACTGGACGAACTTCTGCGCCCATTAATTTCATGCGGAAGACATTTAGGGCTTGGCGTTCCATGTCGTGGATGCCCATGTAAATTACACATTGCAAACCAAATCGCGCACACACGGTTGCAGTTGCTACACCGTGTTGGCCTGCACCGGTCTCTGCAATAATTCTCTGCTTACCCATGCGCTTGGCTAGCAACACTTGAGCTAATGCATTATTAATTTTGTGAGCGCCTGTATGATTTAAATCTTCGCGTTTTAAATAAATTTGCGCTCCCGTGCCATCTGGTCTAGCGTAGTTTGCTGTGAGGCGTTCAGCAAAATATAATGGGCTGGGTCGTCCTACGTAGTCACGCAACAAGTTTTGGAGTTCGGCTTGGAAATTCGCATCGTTGCGATATTGAACAAATGCAGTTTCTAGTTCGCTTAATGCAGGCATTAAGGTTTCGGGAACGTACTTGCCGCCGAATTTTCCAAATCTGCCTAAAAAATCTGGTTGTGCGATCGCACTCTTGATGTCTTGTATACTTACCACTGTTTAAAATCCTTTCATGTTCAAGTATTTTTTGCTGTTGTTCTAACTTTTTAGAACTTATGCCATAGATAAATTTTTCTTCGCGTTTGATTTTCGGAGGTTTAAGTAGATAGACATAATTAAATGCAAAATACAAAAGTTTAAAACCCTGAAACCAATTGACTTTTCCCTTCTGCCTTCTGCCTTCTGCCTTCTGCCTCCTGCCTTTTACTTGTAGGTATAGCCCAGTTTTCTGTAATCCAAAACGTCTATAGGTCTGACCAAATCCTCAGGGTCAAACTTTGGTAACAGGGATAGTAAATTTCCTAACGCTGTAGCTTTGGGGGTAGACATACCGCCATCCCAAGGCCACATTAGGTCTTTAAGATTGTGTCCGTAATGTTGGCCTTCAGCAGGATAAAAATTGCTACCTTGATGACCGTTGTCTTGCCATTCAGCCCAGAGGCGGTCTGCATTCGCATGATGCAACCAAAACACTGGATCGTAAGGCGAACTTGGTATATTGCTCATGGTACCCAAACCCTTAAAGGTTACACGCCTTGTAGTTGCGTCTATCTGCACCCCGCCGACTAAGCCATGAATGTAGTTGTGCAGAAATCCTCCTGGGGTGACTTTACCCTGCTCATCTACAGAAATGAATCCTTCCAAAGCAGGACGAAATAGAGAGTAGTCATTAAGACTAAGGACACGCTCAACATCTTTTTTGGGCAAGGGATAATCACTGGCAGGAGGCACTCTAAGAAAGCGTACAAGTGATGTACCTAAGGATGTTTCGGTATCTGGGTCAATGTTTAATACTGGATTCATAACCCAGCCATTTGCAGGAGAAAAAGTCCCAGGCACAGGCCCGCCTGTAAAATTTCCCCGATTTGGAATTTTGATGGTTACTCCTTGACCATTAGAGCCAAGAAAGTCATCATTAAAAATTACATCAAGTGCTTTGGGGTCAGTCCAATCCCAGTATGGCAGACTAACAGTTGGGTCTACTGCTTGCAGAGCTTGTTCAAATCTGCGAATATATTCTCGATGCCAAGGGAAAAATGCGGCATTTTCATGAGCAAGTTCCTGAACGGAGCCAGTGGAATGCCCTTTATGGTTATGAATTAGGCGTGTTGCCCCTAGATGTATGGCAACGAATTGGTCGTAAATACTGAGCTTGCTACCTGGGGGTATTACAGTTTTTAAGGTTTTGATAGCCTTGACAAAAGCTGTTTTCTCTGCTTGCGTCAGGTCAGTTACGTTCTTTCTGACAGTGAGGCGAGCGTATTGCCCTGAAAAATTATGATCCCAATGATATTGGTATTGTCTTTGGCCAATGCGATCGTGAGCGAAGACTGTAAGCGCACAGGCAATAACTAGAAGTACGCTATAGATTAATATTTTGGTAGATTTTAGCAGAAGTTTCATTGTCTTAACACAAGCAGAGGAACTCTAGATTTCTTAATTGCGTTAGCGCAACGTTAGCGACGTAGGAGCGTCGGTACGAGCGTCATTGCGAATTGGTGTAATTACTGCTTTGAGTTCCTGACAGAGTTGTGCAATAGCTTGTAGTCCTTGAATTGGGGGATTTTCCGCTAGGCGTTTGACAAAGGCGCTACCAACAATTACTGCATCTGCTCCCCATTCTCTGACTTGATGGGCTTGTTCTGGTGTTGAGATACCAAAGCCAACGCCGATGGGTTTATCGGTGACGTTTCGCAAATTTGTAATTAAATTCTCTACACGGTTTTGGAGTTGAGAACGTACACCTGTAACACCTGTAACGCTCACAAGGTAGATAAAACCTTGAGATTGATTGGCGATCGCTGTAATTCTATCTTGAGAACTGGTAGGAGCTACGAGTAAAATTACTTCAATTCCAAAAAAGGCAGCAGTTTGGATTAATTCTTCTGCCTCTTCTAAGGGTAAGTCTGGTACTACCAAGCCTCGCACGCCAGCAACGGCAATTTCTCCTAAAAACGGCTTAATACCTCGGTGCAAAATGGGATTGTAGTAACTAAATAGAATTATCGGCGCTTTTAGGTTAGGAATGACAGCTTGCAACATCTCTAATACTTGCTCTAATTTCGTGCCATTTTGCAAGGCGCGAGTTGCTGCTGCTTGAATTACAGGCCCATCTGCCAGAGGATCGGAGTAGGGAACGCCCAATTCAATGAAGTCTGCACCGTTGCGGTCTAAAATGCGTAAAGCCTCGGCAGTGGTTTGTAAATTAGGATCGCCCGCCGTGATAAAGGGGATTAAAGCACACTCTTGGCGATCGCGCAAAGTTTGAAAGTCAGCGGAGATAGAATTCATCTTGAAATATACTTAATGATTGGTTAATAGTTCTGCAATAATCAACACTTAGCAATTAGCGATACCTACGCTAAGATTCTTGTTGTCGAGTCTTTGATACTCGTGAACGAGTCTTTGATACTCGTGAGCGAGTCTTTGATATTCGTGAACGAGTCTTTGATACTCGTGAACGAGTCTTTGATACTCGTGAGCGAGTCTTTGATACTCGTGAGCGAGTCTTTGATACTCCATTTTTTAGAATTTTCTCAAGACTCAGCACTCAAAAGACTACGCACAGCCTGTTCTACATCGGTTTGTTTCACTAAAGACTCTCCCACCAAAACTGCACGGACACCAGCTTCGGCGACAAGAGATAAATCAGCAGGTGTATACAGTCCAGACTCGCTGACGACGGTAATATCTAAGCTTTGCAAATATTGTTGACGCTGTGTTAAAAGTTGCTGTGTTATTCCTAAATCAACTGTAAAATCTTCTAAATTACGATTGTTGATTCCTAATAAACGCAAGTCCTCAAGGTTTAGCACGCGATCCAATTCAGCTAAGGTATGAACTTCGACTAATGCATTCATCCCCAAATCGTGAATTACTTGCAAAAAGTCTTGGAGTTCTTGGTCTGATAAAATAGCGGCAATTAACAAGACTGCATCTGCGCCCGCTGTCCGTGCTAAATAAATTTGATAGGGGTCAATGATGAACTCCTTGCACAGTAGGGGTAATGCTACTTGCTGACGCACAGCACGCAGATTATCAAAACTGCCTTGAAAGAACTTTTGGTCAGTGAGGACTGATAAACAAGCTGCGCCGCCTCGTTCGTAAGCTTGAGCGATCGCGATCGGGTCAAAATCTGCTCTAATAATCCCACGGCTAGGTGATGCTTTTTTGACTTCAGCAATTAAACTAGGTACTTTAGGATTTTCTTGCAAAGCACTCAAGAAATTTCGTACACTCGGAGCCACAATTAACTGTTGTTCCAAAAAAGCTAAAGAAAATTCTTCCTGCATTCGTGCAACTTCTTGCTTTTTATGCAACACAATCTCTTCAAGAATGTGGCGGCGATGGGTAACTTGGTTAATCATAAAATGCTTGGGGGAGTGAGGGGTGAGGAGTGAGGAGTTAGGAGTGAGGAGTTAGGAGTGAGGAGTTAGGAGTGAGGAGTTAGGAGTTAGGAGTGAGGAGTTAGGAGTTAGGAGTTAGGAGTGAGGAGTTAGGAGTTAGGAGCCAATACAGTTCAGATAACACCAAAACACTTGTAGAGACGGCGATTTATCGCGTCTGGTAAAACCCACAATTTTGTACAATTAGCCTTTAAACCAAGCGTATTGAGTTAAGAGTGAGAAGTTATTTATTATCAGTTATTCAGTTAATGATTGGAATTTTTGTAACTCATCACTCCTCACTCTTAACTCCTAACTCCTAATTCTTAACTCTTGCGTATACGCATTTACCACATTTTTAATAATTCCCAGACCAACTTCTCCTGCTAAGGTCATAATTGATTCTGGATGAAATTGAACGGCGGCGATGGGGAGTGTTTGATGTTCGATGCCCATAATTACATCGTCATCGGAAATGGCTGTTATTTTGAATTCCTTTGGTAAATGTTCTCGGATAGCAAATAATGAGTGGTATCTACCGACTGCAAAAGATTTTGGTAAATTTTTGAAGGTAACAGAATCGGAATCGGTGACGAAAATTCGGGAGGATTTACCATGTTGGGGATAGTTGAGAACTCCTAATTCTCCACCAAAAGCTTCGACGATACCTTGCAGTCCTAAACAAACTCCGAAAATAGGAATTTGGCGATAAAGAATTGCACCGATAGTTTCGGGAAGATGAAAATCATTTGGTCTACCAGGGCCGGGAGATAAAACAACTAAGTCTGGTCGTTCTTTGTCGAACAAGGAATCAGAAAAACCATGACGTAATGTGGTAACGCTGGCACCGGTTTGGCGAATGTAATTAGCTAATGTATGAACAAATGAGTCTTCATAATCTATTAGCAAAATACGTTTGCCTGGTTTCACGTTTGGGTTATGTTTATTTAATTTGATAGAAGTGGAATCATCTATTTTCTGACTGCTTTGTTTAACGCGGCGAATTGTTTCAAATAATGCAGCAGCTTTAGTAATTGTCTCTTGTTCTTCTGCTTGTGGTATGGAGTCATAAAGAACAGTAGCACCAACTCGCACTTCGGCGATGCAGTCTTTTAATCGAATTGTTCGCAGAATTAATCCAGTATTTAAATTGCCGTTGAAATTTAAATAGCCAACTGCTCCACCATACCAACGTCGAGGGCTTTTTTCATGTTGTTCAATAAATTCTATTGCTGCTCTTTTCGGTGCGCCGGTGACTGTAACTGCCCAAGTATGGCTTAAGAATGCATCTAAAGCATCAAATTGCGATCGCAGTGTACCTTCAACATGATCTACTGTGTGAATTAAATGGCTGTATAATTCAATTTGACGACGACCAATGACTTGTACTGAACCAGGTTCGCAAATTCGAGATTTATCATTGCGATCGACATCAGTACACATGGTCAACTCAGCTTCATCCTTGTGTGAATTGAGTAATTGCCGAATTTGCACAGCATCATCAAGAGCATCTTGTCCCCTGCGAATAGTGCCACTAATGGGACAAGTTTCTACCCGCCTACCCTCAACCCGCACAAACATTTCTGGAGATGCACCAATTAGATATTCTCCACCTAAATTAAAAATAAATCCATAAGGACTAGGATTTATATCCTTTAAAGTTTCAAATAACTTGCTGGGTTCTTCTTCATAACCTTCAACAAAGTTTTGACTAGGAACCACTTCAAATAAATCGCCTCTGCGAAAATAATCGAGCGCAACTTCAACTTTTTTTGCATACTCACCTATTGCATGGTCACCAGTTTTAGTTGCTAACAGATGTTTTCCGCGATAATCAATAGATTCGCCTGTCCGGGGAATATTCTTAGTGCTACCATACGCCGTTTCAAACTCATATCGTAGACAAAATGCACGTTGCTGATAGTAGTCAACAATGATTAATTCATCAGGTAAATAAAGTACCAAATCTTGTTGATCTTTAGGACGTTCTAAGCGCTGGTGAATTGGTTCAAATTGAAAAACTAAATCGTAGCCAAACGCACCATACAATCCTAAATGCTCGTCTTCTTGACTAGAAAAAGTATGTAGAATTTCCCGGACAACTGTAAATGCTGAAGGTTGCTTACTCCGGTCTTCTTCGGCAAACAATTTTTTAGTAGGTTTAACAAATCCTGTGATATATCTATTGTCTTGGGTAACTCTCTCCAGATGTGTTGATTGCTGTAAGTACTCTAACAATAATGGTAAAAGTATCCAACCACGTTCATTCAATGTTCTCAACGTGAAAACATTCTCCTGCGTAGTTAATTCCAACGGTGGATTGACAAATCCAATCGCCCATCTTTTGTACCTTCCTGGATATTCATAGCTACTCCTTAACAAGCCTCCACGCTGAGAATTTAAGTGGAACAGAATATCTTCAAGGGCAGTGTCCATTTTCACTTCGGTTATGGAGCGAGAAACAATTACACCGCCAAGGGTTTTATAGGAACGGGAATCAAAAATCATGGGTAATTTCTCTGGAATAAATATTAGTCAATCATCAGCCTATAACCATTAATCATTGTTAGTATTTATGTTTGGATTGAGAACAAAATTAGATGACTCAATGTCAATCCGAATCAACCTGTCTTAATCCAGAAGTTATTTATAAAAATGTAATTAAAATCTTTTTAGTTCTTATTTAAGAATACAAGATATCAAGCAAAGAAGATATTGGATATTTTTTAGATTGGGTGTCAATTTATTCGCTTTTTGCAATGCTTTAATAAAATATTTCTTGATGGCATTTATTGTAGCGAGCAACCTCTATCCAAAGTAGTAAATGATTATCTATCCATCTACTGTAATTACTTTAGCTAATCTGATATATTGCAACAATAAGAAAAATCTAAATAATTTAGGTTGTCAAAAAATGCCACAAATGAATTCCCATAACCCGCTATAAAAAGCGATTTCCAATCCAAAATCCAAAATACTATTGCCTATATTTTAAAATTTTCACTTATTTTACAAGAGTTTTGTTTTTTTCTAAAAAAAATCCTTGGATACTTTCAAACTCTTGAATTAATGCGTCCCTATCTTTCATTTTTACTAGTTTTGCCAAGCGGCTGTAAGTATTAGCTAAAGAGTTAATTGCTTCACATCTTTCTTCTGTGGCTAGCATAATATCCACACATAAGTGAGAGTTTTGGGAAAACAAACGTTTAATACTCTCAATTTGTTGCTGATAGCTAGGAGTTGATAGCAATAAACTCTGTTCTAGATTAATTCTTGTTTCTGCTAAGAAAATACCAAAGCTCAATCTACAAAAGTGCTGCACCGCTTGAATAATTACCATCATGCGATCGTGTTCTTCAGGTGTGCAAACAATTAACTCGCCACCTTGACCTTTAATCAAGTCTAATAACCAGAGGAATGCTTCATCGTTTCGCCCTGGACAAATCACAAACTTTTGTCCTAAAAAGGATTTAATATTCGGCCCAAACATTGGGTGTAAACCCATAACGGGGCCTGAATGGTATTCGAGCATTGCTTGAGTTGACTGTATTTTAATACTTGTGACATCGCACAAAGCTGTAGTTGGTGCAAGATATTTAGCTGCACGCTTGATAACATCAACTGTATATTCAATGGGAACGCTAACTAAAACTAATTCTGCCGAATTTAATAGTTGCTGTGCATATCCCCAATCTTCATGTTCTAGAACGCTAACGTGATGGCCTACTGCTGAGAATTGCTCTTTAAATAATTTTCCCATCCTGCCATGTCCACCGATGATAGTAATTTTTCGGGGAGTGACATCATTTATTACAGATTCAGGGATCTCAGCTTGAGAAAGTAATTCTTTATCTAAGAATGATAGGCGATCGCCAATTAGAGCGATCGAGCTTTGGTTACTTTTTTTCACTTTACTTACCCATTTTCAAATATCAACAAGTGATTCTTTAGAACTCAATTTTGGTAAGATATCTAAAGTTGATGTTTTTTTGGCGATCGCATTAGCAAATAGCTTTTCATACCGTTCCAAAGCTTGCTCAAAGCAATAATTTTCTACCGCAAACTTTCTTCCTTTTTGCCCTAATTTCGCTACCAGTTCTGGATGATTATATAAATCCAGTACCGCACTCGCCAAAGCATCTGCTGACTCTGGCTCAACAATCAAGCCGCCGCCACTTTGCCCAATAGCTTTGGCAGCAGTACCAGTGGCGGGAACTGAAGCTACAATTGGGCGACCACTCGCTAACAGCAATGGTATTTTAGAAGGCATATTGAAAGAAATTACATTGCGCTTTTGCACAATCAGCCCCACATCTGCGCCTGCTAACATTTGTGGTAGTTTTTCTCGTTGTTCCAATGGCAGCAGTAAAACGTTATCAGCCCCACAAACAAGACAATGTTGTTGCAATGTTTTGAGGGCTTGGGATTCTCCAGCTATCACAAATGCAATTTCTTTGATGTGACGCAAGCAAGCTGCTGCTTCTACTACTGTTTCTAAACCTTGCGTTAAAGCAATGTTACCTGAATAAAGAACTACAAATTTATCATCGAGTTGATGAGTAGTTCTCCAAGAGTTATTTTCCTTGGGAAAAGGACGGATAAAATTGAGATTTACCCAATTTGAAATGCAAGAAATTTTACGAGCAGGTACATTTTTCTTGATTAAATTATCTACAAAACCATCGGCAATCACGCTGATAGTATGTACACTTCGGTAAACAAATCTTTCTAAAGCTTCCAGAGTTTGGATCATCAATTTATTTTTAATTAACCCAACACGCACGGCAGCTTCCGGAAGGATATCTTGCACATTCAACACCACTGGGCAGTTGTACAACCAACCAAGTAAGATTGCAGGTAAGGAAATAAGTAGTGGCGGTACTGTTAACAGAATTACATCAGGCCGTTTACCTTTGAGGGCTTGGGGAAAACTTGTAAAGACAAAACTCAACTCTAAAAGTAGCCTGTCTAGAAGGTTAGGTTTTGACTTAATTCGCAGGTAAGAACGCTCAATAATCACGCCATTTTTTTCTTCAGTCATGTATAACTTACCCCGGTACTCATCGTAAATCTGGCGCTGGGGATAGTTAGGCATACCAGTAATCACCCGCACTTGGTGACCTCGTTTGACTAGCCCTTCTGCTAGTTCAGTCATCAAAGGTGCAATACCAATTGGCTCTGGATAATAGTTGTACGAATAAATCAGAATCTGCATTAAACGTTAATTTCCTGAAAGCAGTTGAGAATGTTGGGTTTTTGGTAATTCGTAATTCGTAATTACAATTCAGTGATAGGTCATCGCTGAATTAAAAACGAGCAATATGGGCTGCTTTACGCTTTTTAATTACGAACTACGAATTACGAATTAGTAATTATTTAGCAAGTTCCTTTTCAAAACTGAAAGCTGATTTTTGTTGCCTATGTTTCCGCAATCTGACGGTAGCGGCTCCAAGTCCGAGTAATGCTAGCCCCAACGCTGAACTAGATTCTGGCACTTGTTTTCTGCCTTCTACGTTTAAGACTTGGACACGACCTTGGAAGAAATCGCCCACATACAGCTTGTTATCTTTTAGGGTTGTGCCACCCGTCCAGTTAAATCTGCCGGGAGTGAGGTCGAGGGGGTCGCCAAAAGGAGGGCCAGTTAATGCTGGAGGCGGTACAGGGTTACCTGATGCATCTAGGGCTGGTTCACCGAAGGAAGTCAAGAAGTTACCGTTTTTATCAAACACCTGTACGCGGCTGTTGATAGAATCAGCCACATAAACATTCTCATACTCGTCCACTTCGATGCCAATTGGCTGAAGAAACTGTCCAGGTTCGCTACCTGCTGAACCAAATGCCAACAGAGGGTTACCATTTGGATCGAGTACTTGAACGCGGTTGTTATACTGGTCAGCTACAAAGATATTTCCACTAACTGGGGAAATTCTTACACCTGCTACACCTTGGAATTGCCCTGGTGCAGTGCCCAAGGTGCCACCAATGACACCAATTTGCTGTCCGTCTGATGTGAATTTAAGGATTCTTTCGCCGTTAAAATCACCTACGTAAACGTTGCCAGCTTTGTCAAATGTCAGACCAGATGGCCCAAAGAAAATCCTATCATTTACGCGAGGGGTAAATAATCCATTTGCAAAGGATCTAATAAAGTTACCCTCAGAATCGAATTGATTGATGCGGTTGTTGTAAACATCACCTGCATACAAATCCCCTGTTACTGGATTAAAGTCTACAGTTGTTGGCTCATCAAACTGCCCAGGCCCCGTGCCGCCGGAGCCAATTGCTCCAATATACTGACCGCTAGGATTAAATATTTCAATTTTGTTACCGAGGCTGTAGTTAGGAGTACCATCCGGGTTAACACCGCGTCCGTTAGCTATGAGGGTATTCCCTTGGCTATCTACCGCTATGCCTTGGGGGACAAACAGTTGCCCAGGGCCGAAGCCAGGACTGCCGATACTTCTGTCGTAAGTTAATGTTACAGCCTTGGCTTGGACTGCTGTTGCCAACACCGCGAATCCGGTACTGAGAATGCCAATTGACAAATTTTTGACTAATCCCATGAGTTTTAAGTCCTGGTTGTATGAGTTATACTCTTTCCTGGAGTAATTTTGTTCCCAGTCCGAGTTTGGGAACTCTGAAGTTTGGACTGCTGCCTCGTGTTTGAAATGCAACTTTCTCTGTGAGGCAGCATTCTATTTTCTAAGCACTCCCTGACAAAGCCAGGTAAAAAGGAATTAGACAGTCTCTGCTTTGGCTACCAACTCTTTATCTAACTTTGGAAGGCGTTTTCGCTTGCCCATCGCAGCAGTAGCGCCTACACTAGCAAGTGCTAATAAGCCTGCTACTGAACCAGGTTCGGGGATAGTTTCTGCAACCAAACCATCCACCCGAACAACTTCCCCTAGTGCTGGGCCAACACCACGATTGGTAATATAAATCTTGCCGTCAGGGCCAATATCAATTCCATCAGCCGAATCTAACCCTTGGCCTGCTGCAACAAGTGTTGTGCGAGTGCCATCAGCAGCAACTTTGATCAAAGAACCAGGTAGATTTCTGATGTCACCTCCTAATTGGGAAGTATCGCTGAACTGTAACACCAGCAAATTCCCGTCTTCATCAAAGGTTAAGTCTGTGATGTGCGTAAACCCATCGAGATAAACTTCTGGATTTCCATCCTCGCCGATGCGGAAGATCCGCGATTCACCTTCTGGATAAGGAAAACCTGAATATTCACCAACGTATAAAGCTCCATCCGGGCCAATTGCGCCACCTGTAGGTACCGATTGAATTGCGATGTCTCCTCCCGGAAGTATTTCTATTAGCCCTGGAGGCAGTTCTTGTCCTGGTGGCAAAGGTGGTAAGTTTGAACCACTAATAATTTTCTTGGGAATGCCAATTCCTTCGGATTCACTTCCATCTAGTTTGATTTTGTAAGCAGTGTTTCCACCACCATCAACGACATAAGCGGTGTCGCCGTTAATGGTCAAATCATAGGGATTAGTAACTACATCTCCACCGTCTGGGTTATTAATGATTTCATACTTGGCGAAATCGAAAATACTGTCCAGCTTACCGCTATTCAAGTCAACTTTATACAGTTGTGCTAAAAGCGGTGTATTCAAAACTTCATCGGGTTTTGACGGTGGGAAAGTAGCAAGTTGCTGCGGTGGGAGTGGAAATTGAGAACCAAGGTTAAGTGTTTCTAAATCGCGGTTTCCTGGGTAACCAGCAAAGCCAGTCAAAAGATAAGCATTTCCTAGAGAATCGAATTGTATATCTTGAATACCAGCGCCTTGGTTACCGCTTGGTTGTTCTGCTAGAGACTGAAAGTTTGTGAGTATACGCTGTGGCTGACCACCTGGTGTAACTTTGACCAGGGAACCACTGTTACCAGCACAAATAGGCTGAAACAGGGTACTCGGAGATGGTTGGCAATTTCCGTTGCCCCCGATACCTGGCTCTGCTACGTAGAGAGTTCCATCAGGGCCAAAGCTAACACCCCGTGCATTACTAATTCCATCGACAATTTTCGTTAGGGTTGCAGCTTGTACAGATGGGATTCCACAAATAGCAGCAAAAGAAAATGTTACAGATGTAAGGACAAATGACTTGAGTTTCATACCTTTGGAGATTGAGTTAAATAATTTAGGGAAACTTTTATGGTTTTAAAGACCAGGAATCTCAGCCTGCGAGGTATACAGGATAAATACCTTTATTGGTTTGAAACTTTTCACTTGAGTGCTACGACTCTATGAGTGATTTGGGGCTTCTTTTTTTCTGCAACCAAACAACACCCAAAGCACCGATCGCTAATATGCCTAAAGCACTATTCGGTTCTGGAATAGATTTGAAACTTTCAATTTTGAGGACTTGTCCTTGACCAGGGCGATCGCCTCGATTTGTAACGTAAATTGCACCATCTAAACCAATAGTCAAGGCGCTGGGTGACTCTAATCCATTGCCACTGAGGATGGTTGTACGAGTCCCATCAGCCGCAATCTTAATTAAAGAACCATCAAAATTCCCCTTCCAAGCTGACTCATTGGCGTACTGCAAAGCATACAAATTACCTTCAGTATCAAATTCCAAGTCTGTAAGTTGGGTAAATCCATCGGCATAGATTGTTGGTAAACCATCAGCACCTATGCGATAAATTTTTGCTCCATCTTCTGGGAAGGGAAAACCTGTAAATTGGCTGACATAATAAGCACCATCGGGGCCTTTAGCTACGCTTGAGGGTACTGCTTGAATGGGAAACTGCAATTGCGGTGTTTCGTTTAAAGATGGTACCTGCGATGGTTCATTGGATGGAGTCCCGGCAGGCGGAAAGATTGGGTTAGTCAATATGTCTTGAGGAAATGTGGTAACAGTCTGCAAATTACTCCTATCAGTGTTTACACTGAGTAAGTTGTTTGCACCTGCATCAACCACAACCAAATTATTGCCGTCGATTAAAAAACCCAAGGGATTGCTATTTACATCATTTCCATCGGGATTGTTAACGAGTTCATAGTTAGCTATGTCGGCAATACTTGTCCAGGAGTTGGTATTAAAGTCGGGTGCAATAATTTTACCGAGGTCGGTGTTACCCAAATCGCGATCGCGAAAAACTGGATTAGCCCCATACCCCAGCAGAACATAAGGCTTACCTGTAGCATCAAATTTGATGTCACGAGGGCCAGCGCCTCCAGTACCATCTGGTAATGCTAAGGAAGGAAGTCCTGTAAGGATACGTTCGGTTTTACCATTCCCAATCTTGGTAATTGCACCACTTGTGCCATAGCATAAAGAATCGCCCTGACCACTTGGTGGTGGAACGCAACTTCCACTTCCCCCGATTCCCGCCTCTGTGACATAGAGATTACCATCAGGGCCAAAACTTAAACCTCCTGCATTATAAAGACCCTCGGCGATTACCGAAAATGATGCAGCTTCCGCAGATTTTATTTGAGAAAAACCTACAACACAAAAAGTGAGGAAAGTAATAGTCAGTGGTTTCAGTTTCATGTGTTGCAATGTTGCTCGTTAGTACAGCTTTGGGTCAAATGGTGGGGAGTTAAGGTTAAATAAACGCAAAGGAACGCAAGGGTAAGCGCAGAGTAACGCAGAGTTTTTAATTGGTAATTAGTGATTTTTCAATTTTGGGCAGATAGCTCATACCGCGATCGAATGAGCTTAAATTGCCAGCTTTTGCTTCCAGCAATCTTTTAATATTCATGCTTTCAGCCCCAAAATCTTCAATCTGAAGTTTGCCGTGGCTAACGGTTCCATCTGTTTTCCAAAATGTGATTCGATGCAAAATAAAACCAGAAGCTTCGGGATCGGCGAAAGCATAAGCGGTTGGAATCATTAACGCTACAGAGCGTTGATAATATTCGTACTCTGGATAAAAGTATTCTTGTTCAACTAAATAGTATTTACTCAAACTATGTATCCGAACAGAAACTTTGACTTGCTGGTCATATTCATCTTTGAATTCACCTGAATCCAAACCAATCTCGCCATTTTGTCGTAGTAAATGCGCCCACTCATCTATATTTCGTAAGTCTTTTAAGTATTCAATTCCAATTTCAATTGGGGCATCAACATAGATGGTGTCAGTATCAATAAAGTAGCGGCCTTTAGCTGCTGTGGTATAACCAGCTTTGCGCTCCAAATTTCCTTTGAGAGAACGACACTCGGAAGTGTGTACCGTGTGGATTCCCTGCATAATCATCTGAGTTTGCCGTTTTGGATCGACAAAACTTAACCAGTGAAAGTACACGCCTTTTTCGTCACATCCAGGCTCGATATAATCTGGAGGAAAGAGCAAAACGGGGTAAACTTGAAAATATTTTTGATACTCTAACCCGCAGTGCCACTCAATACCGTAGAAAAGTTTATTCTCTAATTTTTTAACGTGATAGTAGAGATTTTTGTGATAACCAGACGCACTTCCCAACCAAGTATCTTCGTCAATTTGCTCTTTCATCCGGCTATAAAGCGTCCATTCATCCAAGTTTTTTAAACTACAAAGGTAGTCAAAAGCAATCTCTGGTGAAGTTGCGATATAAGCTGATGTTGCAAACGTATTCTTTTCCATTGTTCACTCCTTCTAAGTAGTACGATTAAGAATTCAAAAGTCAGAATTCATAAATATGAGTTAAGCTGCGATCGCTTTATTTTTGTTGCTTCTAACCCTTGCAATTCTGTCTTCTGCTAATTTTTTAGCAGCATCGTTAGTAGTAACACCCTGCTGTTTTGCAATATCAAAAATTGCTAGTAATGTGTTATAAATGTTATGAACTTGCTTCAAGGCTTTTTCTTCGTCATAGCCAATCATTTCGTTATAAACATTAATTAGTCCTCCGGCATTGATGACATAATCAGGACTGTAAAGAATTCCTTTTTTAACAAGCATTTGACTGTGTAGCTGCTCATTCTCTAATTGATTATTAGCTGCACCAGCAACAATGCTAGCTTTGAGAAAAGGAATTGTATGGCTATTAAGAATTGCTCCTAAAGCGCAAGGAGCAAAAACATCTACGTCAAGAGAATAAATTTCCGATGGTTCTACAACAGTTGCACCATAAAGCTGTTTGACTTCTTCTGCTTTTGCTGGATCTATATCGGTGACAAAAAGCTGAACATCATGTTCATGTAGATGACGACAGAGATTTTTACCTACATTTCCTAAACCTTGAACTGCTACTTTCATGCCATCAAGTCTTTTAGTTTGCCAGCGAAACTCGACAGCGGCTTTAATTCCAAGAAAAACTCCTAGAGATGTTATAGGAGCAGGTCCGCCAGACTTTTCTGATAGCCCGACAACATGTTGAGTTTCTTGACCAATTGTCCGTACATCATCTGGGGTAATATTTACATCTTGTCCAGTAATAAAACGTCCATTAATACTGTTGACAAAACGTCCGTAAGCTCTCAACAAATCATCTGTTTTATTGTCAGGATTAGCAATAATAACTGCTTTTCCTCCACCAGCCGGAATGTTGGCACATGCAGCTTTATATGTCATTCCACGGCTCAGACGTAGGGCATCTTTTAAAGCAGCTTCTTCACTAACATAAGGAAACAGTCTTGTAGCTCCCATTGCTGGCCCCAACGTTGTGTCATGGATAGCAATAATCGCCTTAATTTCTGGATTTTTACCATGACAGAAAAGGACTTGTTCGTGGCCCATTTCTCTAACAGTTTCAAATAGCAGCATTTTGGTTTCTCAACATTGATTTTGGGTTGATTAGCGCGGGTTTTTGGTTCCACGATCTGAACAAGGAACCTATACCAATTCTTTAAAATTCGCCATCCGAATTTCTCAATTACGAATTAAGAATTGGTATTTAGAAGGCTGTTCAAGTCAAACTGAGGGAAATGAAACTGGTTTGGCTGGAGTTTGAGCGGCATTTGATTTGATTCCTTGCGCTGCCAAACTCTTATTACGTCCACCGGAGGGTGCTAAACGATCGCCATCAATGACAACATCAATCAGAAAAGGAACATTTGAAGCCATCGCTTGTTCTAATGCCGGTTCAATATCGGACTCTCTGACAACTACGATCGCTTCAGCTCCCATACCGCGAGCAATCATGGCGAAGTTTGTTGGCGGAAGTGTTGCATCGGCACCTTTTAATCCCAAGATTTTCATACCTTGATGGCACATGTTGTAACGTGCATCGTTAAGTACTATCCAAATCGCTGGAATTTTGTATTTCACTGCTGTGCTGATTTCGTTATTCATCAGCATTGCGCCATCGCCGACAATACCCATGGCTTTAGTATTGTTCGCCAGCGCTGCACCTAACACTCCGGTGACGGCGTGACCCATTGCTCCCACGCCGGTGCTAACTCGGTAACGATTGGCTTGGGCAAATTGTAGTAAATGCGTTGACCAAGTAAATGAGTTACCACACTCTGCCATAACTATGGCATCGCTACCTTCAACAACAATCTTTTGAATTGCTGCCATTAATACTTCTGGTCGCACTGGATAGTCTACTTCTGATGCTGGTGCGATCGCTTGGTGTTCCGGACGAGGAAAGGACAAATGTGCAAGGGGATTACCTGGTAAGTGCTGCAACAATTCTTGGAGATAAGTTTTGATGTCAGACCTAACCCCGAAAGTTTCAACGTGTGGATAAGCTACTCCTGGCACTTCTGGGTCAATATCCACATGGATAAAGCCTCTTTCGGGAACTAGGGCCGAACTCCAAAAGGAAGTTGGTTCGCCAAGGCGGGTGCCTAATACGAGTGTGTGTAGTGGACGTTGTTCTTCCATATAAGTCAAGACGGAAGCGTGACCCCCTAGACCGGTGACGCCCACGAATTGACGATGATCTTCGGGAAAAATACCTTTCCCACGGGGCGAACATATGACGGCTGCTCCAGTTCTTTCGGCGAGTTGACGGATTTCGTCTGCTGCGTCACGGGCACCGAAACCGACCCAGATGGCAAAGGGGCCAGATGATAATAACTCCACAGATTTAGCGATCGCTTCACTAGAAGGAGTTACCCCAGAAGGAGAAACATCTAGTTTGGGGAAGGCTACACCTTCAACTAAACTTGTCTGCACGGCGGTGGGAATGCTCAAATGAGCGACAAATCCCCCTGGTTGCGCTAAAGCCAGGGCTAATTTACGAAAAATCTGCGGGAGTTGAGCCGCAGATTCAATGGTGATTGCATAGTTGAATAGCGCTCCTGGGGTGAAAATTCCCCCACTGGGCAAGGTGTAGGTGCTGGTTTCTTGAATTGCCCAACGTCCGCGTTGCGGTGCGGAGGTGCAAGCCGACAGTAAAATCACCTTTGCACCTTCACCACGAGCCGCAAATAAGCCGGTGAGGGCGTTGGTGATACCAGGGCCTGCTGTGGTGAAGACGACGCTAGGGCGATCGCTAGCAAAGTAAGCCTCTGTAGCTGCAAAGGCCGCTCCCGCTTCATGGCGGAAGTTCAACACCTGTATGTTGCTATTGGACAGGGCGCCCCAAAGGCTGGCCATTGCACCGCCAGCGACACCAAAGGCGTAGTTTACTCCTATACTCACCAACATCTGGGCGATGGCATCTGCAACTGAGAGTACTGGCGGCGTTTCATGGTAGAAAAAAGGCTGAATTTCCCCATTCTTCTCTGATTCATCAACCTGATGGGAAACGTCAGACACAGATTCTACATATTTGTTTGATGGAAATTCGTTGTATGACTCAGGGGCAATTGGAGGAGAGTTTGAAGCTGTATAGTTTTGACTCATTGCTTTGGGGTAATTACATTAAAGTTACACAAGGGCTGTTCCGTTTACAATCACAGCGCTAGAAATATTCAATACAAAAAAATCTGTATTTTTACAGTTATCACCAAGCCTAGTCGATAGTAGAAGTGGTCGATTGCTGCTGATTGATACTTGCCAGTGAATTACCAAAAAAAATTTTGCAAATCATACAGCAATCAGGCTGTGCTTATACAAATCACAATAGAGGAGATAAATACAAATGTGCAATCAAAAATCTTTTGATGAGCGTGTCAATTTTTTCGCTTCTATTGCAATGATTACGGTAGTTATTTCAAACTCAGCACATGCAAAGATTGATATTCGATGAGGCTTAATATAATTAAGTTTGATATGCAATGAAAAATCTTTTGATGAGTATGTCAAATCTTTCGCTTTTCTGGCGATCGCTACAATATTTTTACTTATTTACTCTAGAGGATTAATATCTAGCGATCGCTCATCAGCTACATATAATGAAAACTCTTGTGATTTTGATATACATCAAATCAGTTTTAGGCTACGCATCAGCTAAACCACAACAGTTTCAGCCAGTTGGTGCAAATAAACACAACCATATAATTAATAAGATTAAGGTCTAAAAGGACAAGCAAGACAAGCTTTAGCCTTTTTTATTACAAAGATTTACATAGTTTAGTTTAATTAAGCTGACTCACTTGTCCATAAAGATCTAAAACGATGATGCTCACACTTAGATATAGTTTGATACGATTTTTTGTAACAATAAAAACATAATTTCTTAATTTTTTATATATTTTTTGAGGGGCGACTAAGGAACCTTGGGATTGAGTCTATCCTTTATGACATTTGGAGCCATTAGTAATTTTTCACGACATTCATTCTTTTAGACACTCCTGACCAAGACAGCCAACGGCGATTCATCCTATATCTAGAAGCAATGGGCTTTCTTGCCGTCTTCTGTAAATGACTAATGTAACAAAATAAACATTTAGTCTTAAGTATTTTAATACAAATGTATTTCTTGAGACAGATGACTGAGAGCATTATTCTATAGTTAAATCCCTGAGTGTGTAAGTTAAGATAAATTAAGAAAATGAATTCATGAGTAAAAATTTGCTCATTCCAGCCCTGCTTAGCTAGGCAGATTCATTTATGTTGATAATCAAAGGCTCTACACTACTACCGTATTTCAATAAAAGGCTAGGCGTAGCTTGCTTTTTGCAGACTATGTGTGATTCAAAATTCTCAAAGCTTATTTATAAGTTTTTTAGCAATTTTGTAGCTTGTTTGAAGTAGGGTATGGTTGGTGTAGTTATGTCGTTGGGTACTAGTTAAATCTGATATTAGGGTTTAAATATAGAATATCTTTTTAACTTAGTAGAAATAAGAGTTCTAAACTCCTATCTCAATAAGATATCTTGACAAATCTTGATTAGATTTGTCCAAATTTGATATGGAGATAAAAAGCTTTTTAACTCAAAAATAAACTCCGACTATCTAGGTTGTTTGAGGAAGTTAGGTGAAATTGTTCACTTTTTATAGGTTTTGTTGGTATGATAACTTTTGTAAAGTTCATTAGTAAGTGTATCTAATCTGCAAATTACTTTGATAGTCAGCAGCCTAAAGTGCACTAGGGATTTAAGGAGATTGAGAGTGTTAGCTCATTAGCAGCTATGGCGCTGATTGATTAAAAGGAGCAAGTTAAAGATATGAATTCTGGCGATCGCACATTGACTACATCCAACACACAGTGGCCCCTAGAGCCAGAAGTACAGATGAAGTTTGCTCACTTCCTAATAAATAGCACTGTAGATGCTGCTTTTTGTTTAGGAGAAAACGCACAGTTTCTTTACGTCAATCATGCTACATGTCTGATGACTGAGTATTCGCGTGAGGAACTACTTTCAATGACACTGGCTGATATAGATGTAGACTTTTTTCTACACAATTGGTCAGATATTAGAACGCAAAATTCCCTTACCTTTAAATCTCGGTATCGGACAAAGAGAGGTCGGATATTTCTAGCAGAAATATCCATTACTTATGCCAAAGACCAAGATATGGAATTTAGCTGTGCCTTTGTTCGTGAGAAAGCTGATGAAATAGTAGAATTGAGCCTACAAAAGTGG
Organism: Nostoc sp. DedQUE12a; assembly: GCA_034530795.1. Lineage (GTDB taxonomy): Bacteria > Cyanobacteriota > Cyanobacteriia > Cyanobacteriales > Nostocaceae > Nostoc. Next base: position 65,475 of record JAVRCH010000091.1, on the reverse strand, counting down.
ACTGATGGATTAAAGGGTACTAAAGACTATTTACAACAGGAAATTTCTGAACTTAAGACCAAAGAAATAGAATTAGAAGCATCTCTATCTTTACTTCGCTCTACTCTCGAATCTACCGCCATTGGCATTGTTGTAGTTAATTTGGAGGGAGATATTCTGAGCTTGAATCAGAAATTTATAGATATGTGGCAGATCCCAGAGTCTTTAATATTATCTAAAAAATGTCCTCAATGCAAAACATTTTTTGAGAACCAACTTAAAGATCGGCAAGCTTTTAATCGGCTAGTTTGGGAAGTATCTAGCCAATCTGATTTCGAGAGTTATGACATTCTAGAGTTAAAAGATGGGAGAGTTTTTGCACACTACTCTAAACCTCACTTACTTGAAGGCAAAATTATTGGTAGAGTCTGGAGTATTTGGGATATTACTGAATCTAAACGAACAGAAGAGGCATTACGGCTCAATGCAGCTAGATTTCGGACTTTAGCAGAAACAACAGATGCTAGCACTTTCTTAATTCAAGGTACGCGGCTTTGCTACATAAATCCAGCAGTAGAACAACTTACGGGCTACACAAAAGAAGAACTATTAACAGGTTTTGATTTGCGCCGGCTAATTAAGAGCAAAAAACGTAGACAGGTGCGTAACCAGGGTGAAGCAGGTAAATTTGAATATCAAGAGATGAATATTCTCACAAAAAACGGCACGGAACGCTGGTTAGCTTGTGCAGTTGCAACCCTGGATGGAGTGCTGGATTTTGGTGGAAAACCAGTTGAAATGATTGCAGGTATTGATATTACTGATTACAAATATGCACAATTAAACCTTAACCAAGCTTTAGAACAAGCAAAACAATTAAGCGAACTTAGAGCCAGCTTTCTTTCTATGGTCTGCCATCAATTTCGTAATCCGCTGAATATTGTTTCATTTTCAAATAGTTTACTAAAGGAAGAAGTAGACAAACGTACACAGAAGAAAATACAACCACTACTCGATCACATTCAAAAAGCGACTGAAGAACTCAGCCATATGTTAGATGATATTCTGTTCTTCTCTAAGGCAGAATCAGCAAAACTAAATTTTGAACCGAAACCGCTTGATTTAGTGAAATTTTGTGATGATTTAGTTGCACAAATGCAGATGAACGTTAGCCAAGTTCAGATAAATTTCATCAGACAAAATAATTCCCTAATAGTTTGTATAGATAAAAAACTATTAGAGCCAATTTTGAAGAATTTGCTCGATAATGCAGTTAAGTATTCGTCTTCCAATCCAACAGTTGATTTGAAGCTATCATCTAATAAAGAGAAAGTAATTTTACAAGTAAAAGATAGAGGTATTGGAATTTCGCTAGGGGATCGACAACGGCTATTTGAGCCATTTTTCCGAGGTAGTAATGTTGATAATATACCTGGTACTGGGCTAGGGCTATCGATTCTGAAAACTCTTGTAGACTTACATCAAGGTCAAGTTTTTGTAGAGAGCGAAGTTGGTGTGGGTAGTACCTTTACTGTGATGTTGCCACTAATCAAATCAAATTCTATCAATTGTGAGTCATAAGTGTTGGATGGAAATAATTATTATTTAATAATTTAATATTTCTAAGCCCCAAAAAAGGAAGTAATCTCATTTCTATTTACAGATTTAGGGAAGAGTCTAACAATTATCGATCGCAAAGAGTTTTGGTGAGAGGAAATGATGTACCAATTGTCAAAGAAAATTCTCGTTATCGAAGATGATAACATTACCCGCAATCTTTATTTAAAAGGTCTGAAGACTAAAGGTTTTGATACGATAGGTGCTGATAATGGTCATGCTGGTATTCAAGAAGCACAAGAGCATATACCCGATTTAGTAATTTGTGATATCACAATGCCCGATATGGATGGTTATAGCGTTTTAACTGCGCTACGCCAAAATCCTCTGACAGCAATTATTCCCTTGATTTTTCTGACTGGTAGTACCACCAAAGCAGATGTTCGCAAAGCTATGGAATTGGGGGCAGATGATTATCTTACCAAACCCTCTACACTAGATGAATTGCTCAGAGCGATCGCTAGCCGACTGCAAAAGCAAGCTAATCTCCAATACTGGTGTACGGTTCAATTAGAGAGGCCTGCAAAATCAGTATTTGTAGATGATAATGCTACAGCAATGAGATTGGAGAAAGCTGTAAAATCAACATTTGTAGATGATAATACTACAGCGATGGCCGAAAATTCTAATGTTGGCGTTGGCGAACCCTCTCGCAGAGAAGACTCCTGTCAAGATATTATCTTTGGGAAATCCATCTTTCCTCGCATTCCCCAATTAAAAGAAGTTTTCGACTTCATCGAAGCCCATTATCATCAAGGAATTACTTTGTGTGATGTGGCTGAGGCTGTTGGTTACTCACCAGCTTACTTAACTAACCGAGTAGCAAGGCAGACAGGAGAAACTGTTAACTCTTGGATTGTTAAACGTCGGATGGCAGGAGCGCGTTTCTTACTGCAAAATAATAACCAGACCATAGAGAAAATTGCCAAAGCATTGGGCTATCAAGATGTATCTCATTTCTCCCGCCAGTTTCGCCAACATCATGGCTTACCTCCCCAGGCTTGGCGCAAAGAACATCAGGCTGTATCAGAAAAAGAGTTATATCATGTTCGGTAAAAGACTTATCATTAAGACTGACGCGGAAGGGGAAGCCGGGACGCGGAGAGATTTTAATAATAAGTAATTATCCGAACTTGATGTTAAAAGTTTTTGAAACGGTTACTCATTGAAAACCCAATTCGCTTTTCTACGAGACGCTAGACGTAGCTTGCTTCTCACGTCTTGGCGACTATTGCAAATTGCGAATTGATATTAGGTTAATGGTTTTTCAACCTCTTCGTGTGTTTCTGTTGTAGCCTGTTCTAATCGTGCAGACATCATTTGTTTTTGCTGTTCTTGTAACCAAGCTTCAAACAGTTCATTCAGTAAGCGGGCTTTCATGCTTTCATCCAATTGTGCAGGGATAAATTTTTCTAGCCGCAAAATCACAAACCATTCAGCGATGCGAGTAGGAGGTAATATTTGTCCTGGTTGACTGCTAGAGAGCATTTGCACCATCACTGGATGCAGTGCATTCAGTTCTACTGGGCCTACTAAACCGCCAGTTTGGGCTTCTGGCCCGAGTGAATATTCCCGTGCCAAGTCAGCAAAAGAGTTTTCTTTTGCTTGAATGCGAAAGTATAGTTCTTGGGCAATTCCCACATCCTGGGTTCGCAGTAGAGAGTAAATTACTTTGTCGAGTTTTGCCTTGGACTGAAAAAAGTACGCCTCCAGTTTATTGCCCCAAGTGGCTTGCTTAAATTTTTCAATTTTCAGCTTTCTAGTGGTAACCGCTTCTAGTTGTTCATAACTTAGACCCTGACGCGTCATCCAAGCTTGGATGTCTTCTTCATTTTTCAACTGTTTTTCAGCGTAAAATTGCTGTTTAGCTTGGGCTACTTCTTCAGGTGTCAGATCTATTGCCACATTGGCTAAGCGTGAGGTTTGCTCAATTGCCTCATCCACAATCAATTCCCGCTGCAATTGTGGCAGCATTTGGTAACTAGCTAGTAAAGAAATCAGTTCACTAGCTGCGATTTTACGATTACCGATTTGGAGCGCTTCAGTCATTAGCTTTAATGTATTTCAAAGAATATCTTGTTTGTCAAAGAAGCTATGCTCTAGCCGATTCACTGGAAACTTTTGCCTTAGTCCCACTAAATCAAGTACGCTAAGCTCAATTTCAGAATAATTAAATAGTAATTTGCTAACATACTTAAAAATATACAATTTCTATAAGTTTTTATCAAAGATTCTACGTAAAAACTACCAGATTATAAACAAGAGGTTAAAACGCATCTGGAAGTTTTCCGATTTGGTTAAGATTTATTAAAGATTTTCACAAACGGAAAAAGGCAGTAGATTCAGATACTGCCTTTTTCCATGAGGAATTTACGCATCTGGCAGCCAAAGAATCGAACTCTACAACGACTCTAAGTAGCTCAGAAGGTCTGCCATTTCTTGGGCGCTAGGCTGGAACTTTGGCATTGGGGGCGTGTCGCCACTAATGACTTGATGAATCAGCCCGTACCGAGATTTGTGCTTTGAGACACCTTGCAAGCTAGGCCCCACTCGCCCGTCTGCTTCTAAGCCATGACAGCCAGCGCAATTAATTTGAAAGATTGCGTGTCCTTGAATTGGGTTTCCTGTTAGCGATAAAACACTCTTGACATAAGGATCGGAGGCTTGAACCAAGTGAACACCAAAAAAGGCCAAAGGAACTGCTAGCAGGATGGCTAGTGCCAATAAAACGATCCGCTGAATCAATATTTCAGGTTTGGTAATCTGGTTATCCAAAAGGTTTGCTGTGAAAGTTATAGGTGTGCTAAAAAAGTTTTCATTTCCTACACATAGCTTAAAAGTTCTTCTTTGTGTCTGCAAGCACAGAAGACTATTTTAGTATGAGCAGTCTCCTTGGAAAAGCTTGTAGAGCGGAGGATTCATCCCAAATTTGGTAAAATCAAAAACGGGAAACAAATATTGAATAATTACATAGGAGACTTACAGTGGTTGAACCCCTGCTCTCAGGTATTGTCCTTGGTCTAGTTTTCGTTACCCTTGCCGGACTGTTTTACGCTGCCTATAAGCAATACAAGCGCCCCAACCAGCTGGGAGGGTGAGGACTGGGGACTGGCCAAACAGGGTATGGGGAAAGGGAAAGGGGTAAGGGGAAAAGGGGAAAGATTAAATTTATTCCTTTTCCCTTTAACCTTTAACCTTTTCCCCTACCTCAAGAGCCTCAAAAGCTCCCTCGTCTTCCCCATCCCCCTGGCTCCGAATTCGGTAAAAAGTAAGTGATGTGTTGCCGTAAACTTTCTGGCGGCAAATTTCCCAAGTGGGAATCTCTGGCGATATCCAATCTTGTGAAGCGTGTTCAACTGCAATTTCGCCGTTAGGATCTAAAAGTTGATGCTGGGCGATCGCTACTAAAACTGGCTCATACAATCCACTGGCATAAGGTGGATCGAAATAGATCCTATCGAAGTGTTTGCCTGATAACGTTTTTAACTGCCCAATAATATCTCCCCGCAGTACCCGAAATTCTTGTTCGGGATTAGCTACCTGTTGCCAATTTTGCTCAATTGTGGCACAGGCTCGGCTGGATTTTTCGATTCCCACTACTAAGGCGGCTCCTCTACACAAAGCCTCTGCGCCCATTGAACCAGTACCAGCGCATAAATCTAGCCAGTGGCAACCTGCAATTTTTCCCTGCCAAATATTAAAGACTGCCTCCCTTACTCTAGCACTAGTAGGTCTAGTCTCTTTACCTGGTAAAGTTTTTAGCTGGCGATTCCCGTAAATTCTCAGACTCATTAGGCATTAGTCATTAGTCATTAGTCATTGGTCATTAGTCAGTGTTTAATCGTCAGCGGTGATTTTGATTTATTCACCAAGGACAAAGGACAAATGACAAAGGACAAAAATAATTATGCAGGAATTTTTTCCCGTACTTGAGCAACAAAATTAGACAGGATTTGCAATCCAATATTAGAAGATTTTTCCGGGTGAAATTGGACAGCCATCAGGTTTTCGCGGGCGATGGCAGCTGTTACAGTTTGAGTACCGTGGGTGACGGTTGCTGCACGAATTTGCTCTTCTATTGGATCGACATAGTAGGAATGGACAAAATACACCCAAGGATCTGAAGGTAGATGCTCCCACAAAAGACTTTTTGGCTGAGTCACTTGCAGTTGATTCCAACCCATATGAGGAATAGTAATATCTGGTTCGGGACGAAACCGCCGGACTTTTCCTTTGATAATTCCTAGTCCTGGTTGGATACCTTCTGCACTTGATTCAAAGAGAATTTGCAGTCCCAAACAGATGCCCAAAAAAGGTTTGCCGGATGCGATCGCATCTTTGATCGGTTGTTCTAAACCACGCGATCGTAAATGTTGTACTGCGGGATCAAATGCTCCCACTCCCGGCAAAACTATTGCATCTGCTTGTTCTAATTCCTTTGCAGAATAAGTAACATTAGGAGTTGCCCCGGCTTTTTCCAAACCTTTGCAGACTGAGTGCAAATTTCCCATCTCATAGTCTACGACCGCAATCACTGGCATCTACCTGCTCCTTGTAAAATTATTATGGAGGGTTTTTCTATTCTAAATAATATTCCTATTGTAAATAATATTTGTTATGCAGAAAAGAATTCTATTAACTTCTTTTGACACTTGGCTGAGCGATCAACAATCAAATTCATCTGATGATTTATTAATAGAAGTTACGAAACTTCAGATGATTCCCCATGATTTAACTTTTTTACGCTCGTTACCCGTAGATGTGCAACAGGCCAGTTCTCTGGTAATTGAAAAAATCAATGCAATCCAACCTGATTACATCATCTGTTGTGGCATGGCAGCCAGTCGCACAAAATTAAGTGTAGAATTAACCGCCACCTCTGGTGAAAGTGTTTTGCACACAGATGTTGATTTAGAAAAATTAGTCACCGAAGCAGTAGCAATTGACATTAGCCACGACTGCGGTAAATTTGTTTGCGAGGGTCTTTACTATTGTGTTTTGGACTACTTAAACCAAAAACAATTACCAGCGCGTTGTATCTTTGTTCACGTTCCGGTTCTCAATGGAGAAAATTTGAGTGGCATTGTGGCTGATTTCTTATTAATTATTAACAATCTGGCACTTTCATCAAGTCGTTAGTGTCTGTATGTTCAAAGTGTTACCTAAGTATATGTTGCCGTTTTTACTAATTTTTCCCATAGCCCAATCGACACCTGTGACACCACCGCCTCAAGAAGTGGTGCAATCACAGCAAGTGCGCCCTTTACCGGGTAAGTTGGATACGGTGCCAACTTTTAACAGTAATAGTCCAGAATTAGTTTTAAAAGAAGGAATTTTACTTTCAACTTTTCCACCAAAAGACAAAAAATTTCCCACAGCACATCTAAATTTTCCCTTTCGAGGAAGATTTGATATTTTTGCTCACCATGTAGCTAAAGCTGAACCACCAGAAAATTTACGTTCTCTTTATCTGGGGATAATATTGCATAACCCTGGTTCGCAGTCGGTGAAGGTAAATATTTTCCAGGCAGCGAGTTATTTAAGCCAACCCGATGCACCATTTATTGAGTTACCATCCTTGACCCCAAATCCTTTAGGAAAAATTTTTGCTGGCCCTGGCGATCGCGTGATGACTGATATATTAAGAGGACAACGACAAAATATTTTCCCTGCCCAAATTGAAATTCCACCAGGGCAAAGTCGGATGTTACTAAATTTACCAATTCCAGTGCAGGGATTGACGCCGCCTCTCAATGGTCGGTCTACTTTGATACGGTTGCGGAGTAATGGTAGTGTCTATGCAGCTAGTCTAGCCATGTTCGCCCCTGTAAATTCTGATGGTGGCGAACGAGCGCCGACTTTGGAAGAGTGGGAAAATTTACTAAATAATGGTGATTTGGCTACTCCACGAGATAAAACCCCCACTCCTTTAGAAGAAACTGACAAGCCAATCATTTACGGGCGTGTTGCTGGAGTGGTTGCTGGTACCCAATGGCGAGCCTTATTAGTAGATAATCCCAAAGCTAGGTATTTAATTATTCCCCAACCCGGCCAAATGTTTTCCTATGCTCTGAATACCCTGCATCGCGGTACATTAGGAACTAATCAAATTCAAAGTGGTAAGATGCTGGTGCGCTACCCTGACACTGCATATCGCGCTCATGGCAACTATGGAATTCAATATAGTTTGAAGTTGCCGTTATATAACAATACCCAAAATCCCCAAACTGTGAGTGTATCAATACAAACTCCCCTTAAAGAGGATCGGTTAGTTCAGCCAGGGTTACGCTTTTTGAGTACACCAGCGCGTCAAGTATTCTTTCGAGGGACAGTACGGATACGTTATAAAAACGAGCAAAATCAGCCAAAAACAGAGTTTGTGCATTTAGTACAAAAGCGGGGTCAACCAGGAGAACCCTTAGTTTCATTAAACATGAAAGCTGGCGATCGCTCTTTAGTAGAAGTAGACTTCCTCTATCCACCCGATGCGACACCACCGCAAGTGTTAACAGTTTCAACTCAGGGTGGAAATCGGTAATCAGTAAAAGGCAATAGGCAAGAAGGCAATAGGGGAATCTTCATAGTTATAGGATTTATAAGCTGTTAAGCACCTAATTTGCAGTTTAGACCGCAGGGGAGCAGAGGAGAGGGTTTAAGTCATTTATTCATAATTTCAATAGTGCAACTTAAATGCTGATTAGCTTATCAAGTTCGGATAATTACTTATTAGACCTGCCTTGAAAATAAGGCAGGAGACAAAAGGCAGGAGGCAGGAGGAAAAGACATTTTCATTGTTCCTTGTGAGCGCAGCTCATGAAGTCTCTTGCAAAAAACACTTTTGCACTCTTGTGGGAAAAGGGACTCATGTTAAAGGGGAAAGGAAAATACCAAACCTTTCCCCCTTTCCCTTTCCCCTTTCCCCGACTTCTGCAAGAAGTCTATTATTAAAATCTCTCCGCGTCCCCGCGTCAGTTTTAATGATAAGTCTTCTACCTAAAAGATATGACACCAATACACAGCTAGCTGTGGGCCCTTACAACGAACTGTACCTCAACAACTTGCAATCTGCTGTAGGTTGAGCAGTCAGGTGAACAATTCCTTTGGCATCGACTAGCCAACCTTGGGCTTCAAGGACGGGTTTAATTTTTAAATCTGCTCGTTCGGTATCGTTTAACTTTGGCGATTCATCTGCTAAAACTCGCCAATCTTCCCAAGTTGCATCCGGTTTGAGGGTGGCGTTAGGTGTTTCGGGTAGTCCACCTCTGCCAGTGATGACGAAGGAACTATTCTGAGTAATATTGCACAATTGTTGATTGATTTGTTGTGCTACATCTACTAAGTCCGTCGGTAATTCCGTAACTCCTTGGGTGGGGTTGAGATTCAAAGCATCAATATTGATAATCCCATTTAAGGTAGGGTTAGTCTGAGAAATCGCGCTAATATCGCTGGTTGAGAGCAAATTGGGATCTAGGGCTAGAGAGTTCAATAAATTTTGCAAATCTTCACGGGTACGTACTGTTAAACCGAAGATATTTTTAGCGGTGATATCCACGCGGCCGCCCTGTCCATTGAAGGCATTGGCGATGATATCACTGTTTTCAGTATTTACCCCAATAATGAAGGGAGCATTGATTGTAATATTACCGCCATCGCCACCGGCTTGGCTGGTACCTGCGGTAGTGGAAATTAAGCTGTTACGCCGCAATAGGAGAATATCTTGGACTTGGAGATTGATGTCTCCACCGTCACCAGATGCGGTTTCGGCAATTAATTGTCCTCGATCCTTGAGAGAAATTGAGCCAGAAGTAATATCTATTTTGCCGGCAATTCCTGTGCCTTGGCTAGTAACTGAAATTCGACCGCTATCCTCCACAAACAGATTGCCTGTCTGGATAGAAATTGTTCCGCCTTGGCCAGTGGAGTCAACCTGGGTATTGGCAAACAATCCACTAGAGGAACTCGGCGAATTGCCGTATACTGCAAACTCTGGAAATCGTACAGATAGTTTGGCGATGGTTTCTTGTCGCGCCAGAAGAGATGAGTCACTGCCTGCAATCCGAATTTTGTCTTTAGCACTCACTAAAATATTTCCAGCATTTCCTCGTCGAAATGCCGTCGTCACCAGTTGACCACCCGTCTGAAGCTCCAGAGTATTTACCTGAACCTGAATATCACCACCACGCCCATCACTTTCGGAGGCTGCATTGAAAAGTGCCCCATCAAACATCTGTAAACGATTTGCAAAAATCCGAATTTCACCACCAGCTGCCGTTGTATCACCAATGGTATTTGTTAGCAAACTACTGGCATTGCCAGAATCGAGATTTGCACCGGACAAGGTTACAGTGTCTGCATTAATGATAATACTGCCTGCCTGACCAGGGGCATCCTTAATCCTTGCATCCAACTTGGCACCATTGGTCAGGGACACATTCTTAGCTGTTACTCTGATGGTGCCGCCATTTCCGGCTGCACTACCAATCAAGCCCAGTTCTGGGAAAAACAATTTTTCCACTGAAGTAATGGCAGCACTAAAAAATCCGTCGATAGTCGTGCCATCCCATGCTGCCGTCTCACGGGCAATGATTGTGATATTGCCTGCATTGCCCTGGCCGGATGAGCTAGCGGAGATTTGTGTACCATCTTTGACGAACAGCGATCCGGTTGTAATTGTAATATCTCCGCCGTTACCAACTGCACCATCGCGGATGAAACTGTCTATTCCTCCAACGCTGGCACCTGGCGGCGGTTTTATACCATCAAGCTCGACGCGATCGCTTGCATTGATGGTAATATCTCCAGCATTACCTTTACCAAAGCTAGAGGTTCGTAACGAACCCCCTTGCTTGAGTAACAGCGAACCTGTATTGACCGTGAGATTGCCCGCATTTCCCACTCCTGTAGCGGCAACACTAGTAAACGCACCGCTAGTTGCTCCACTTGCCTGACTAAAACCCAAGAAAGAAACTGTATCGCTGGCATTGATTGTCAAGTTTCCAGCGTTACCTCGTCCCCGTGTTATGGTTAAAATTCGCCCGCCATTGCTAGCTGTCAGAGATTCTGTTGTGATAATAATGTTACTACTATTACCTTCGGCAGTAGTAGTTCTAACATTACTGACTAATCCACTACTGCCTCGCCTACCACGTTCATCAATCAATATATTCTTGGCATCGACAATCAAATCGCCCAGGTTGCCTTTACCGAATAAATCAGAATTTAATTGTGCGCCATTGGTGAGCGATAACAATTCTGTTTGGATTTGAATTTTACCACCATTAGCGATCGCTCCTTGAAGTATTGAGTTATCAATTAAACTGGCATCTACTTTAACGGCTTCGGTGGCATTAATTTCAATATTCCCCGCCTGTGTATTTGAATCGCCAAATCCTGCATCAATTCCAGCCAGCAATGCTGTATTTTCTCCTGTCATGGTGAAATTTCTGGCATTGATGCGGATCGAAGCACCTCCGCCGGCTCGGACATTCACTTGGGCGTTATTTGTCACAGAGATATCTGTTCGTTCAACATCACTAGGAAAGTTGAGCCGCCATTGATTATCCAAAAACTCAAGTCCAACTGTTCCTTCACCACCCACACTGCCTAATTCTACCCGCCCACTCGGAGCCGAGATTTTTGTGCCATCTAACTGTACTAGTCCACCTAATATGAGTAAACTCTGCCTCGGCGCAGTTTCTAACCCGACTGTATTTGCTGTGGAACGAATTACAGGTTGATTTGCTGTTTCATTAAACCATAAAGCAGATGGATTAACAGTGAGTAGCGGTGGAGCCTGGGGATCGGAGACATTAAAGAAACCTTGATTTCCAAACTGTATGGCATTGGCAGTACTGACAAGCAAGGAACCAGTAACATCTAACTGAGCATTGGGGCCAAAAATGATGCCGTTGGGATTAATCAAGAATAGATTAGCTGAACCATTCACTCCCAGGGTTCCCAAAATATTCGACGGTGTATTACCTGTGACACGGGAGAAAATATTTTGAATTCCTGTAGGATTAGCAAAATAAATTCGTTGTCCATCCCCAACATTAAATTCTTGAAAACTGTGAAACAAATTTGCGTCGCGAAATGCTCCGCCCTCAATCAAAGTTGCAGCTTCTCCTTGCACAATTTGATTGGGAACTACTACAGAAGTCTCATTTCCTAGAGTTTCATCAACGGTAATTTGTGCCTTTACAGGAAAACTAGCAACAGAGACTGTCAGCAAAGCAAGTGGTACAATGCAGCACCAAGATAGGATGAATTGGCGATGCCTGCGGCGGGCTGCACTTACGCATTCTCGAATTTTGCAGGGTTTTCCCAAGTTACCACCTCAACGAAAATGGACAGCTGAGAAAAATTTTACGATTTTTGGGGGTTAATTGGGAAAATATACCAACCGCCTTGTCCGTTGGTATATCAGCAAACCTCCTATCCCAATGGTAGTAATACTGAAAGTTTGGGTATTGTTTTGTGCAAATTTGGCAGCAAGATTCGGGGTTATTTCTCGATAATCCTGCAAAATTTTAGTTCCTATTTTCCCTTGGGGAGAGGGCTTGAGCAATTGTATGTAAAACTAACTCAATATCATTAAATATTTGCTCATTACTAAAGCGAATTACAGTAAAGTGATTAGACTGTAACCAGTTTTGTCTGATAGAATCTTGAGTTTGCTGATTTGCATGAATACTACCATCTAACTCAATAATTAGCAATTTTTCGTGGCAATAAAAATCAGGAATATATCTACTAATATTATGTTGTCGGCGAAATTTTGTATTTAATAAACGTCGATTTCTTAGACATTACCATAATATTTTTTCTGCTGGTGTTTGTTGTTTTCTTAACTCGCGGGCGCGTTCTAATAATACTTTGGCGATTTGTCGGTTGCTACCAGCTAATTTAGAGATTTCTGCCCTCACCCCTAGCCCCTCTTCCTCTGGGAGAGGGGGAAAAGATTTATCTTGTTGCTCTTGATATTGTGCTTCTATTTCTTTACTCCCTTTCCCTTGGGGAGAGGGTTGGGATGAGGGCTTATATTCCATAATTATGCACCTAAAACAAACTTGTCTATCCTTAGATTTCCCCTTTTTTACACCAGACTTAGTACTCTTTAGTTTTTTCTTGCCTTTATCATGTAAACCCTGTGCTACGTCTTCCACATAGCTTTAGTGATTTAATGGTAATAATCGTTAAAAAAAGTGTGGACAAATGAATGGCACAAAGAAAAAACAAATATTTTCAGAGGAATAAAAGAGCGTTGGCTGTGGTGATAATTATTTAGATGGTAATGTAGAAAAAATTAAACTAGTTCTGCCAATGGTAAATGTGTATGAAACTCTCTAAACGCTTATTAGCGATCGCTATTTTTTCTCTAGTCTTGAGTTTACACATTCATTTGTTTAACCCTGTGTATGCCCAGCAATCCATTGCCAGGATGGTGCAAAGTGGAAAAGAATTTTATGATGTCGGGCAATTTTCCCAGGCTGCTCAAATCCTCAAACAAGCTGCCCAAGAGTATGACAGAAAAAAATCACCTCTACATCAAGCACAAGCCTTGAGTTTACTTTCTTTTGCATATCAAAAGCTGGGACAATGGCAAGCAGCGCAAAATGCGATCGCCGAAAGTTTGATACTTTTAAAATCTGCATCCAAGGAACCTGAATACTCACAAATACTGGCTCAAGTTCTGAATACTCAAGGCCACTTGCAATTTACCAAGGGAGAGGTAGACGCTGCTTTAGAAACTTGGCAACGAGCTGAAACAGCCTATCGCCAAGCTAAAGATAATGTAGGTGTAATTGGTAGTCGAATTAGCCAAGCCCAAGCTTTACAATCTCTTGGTTTTTATCGCCGTGCCCAAAAGCAATTGTTACAAATAGAAGCCCAGGTGCAGCAAACACAAGATTTCCCTTTGAAGACTGTTGGTTTGCAAAATCTCGGCAATCTTTACAACCGAGTGGGAGAATTACAAATAGCGAAACGCCTATTAATTGAAAGCGTCAGTTTATCACGAAAAATAAACAACTCTACTCTCGAAAGTCAAGGATTGTTGAGTTTAGGAAATACTGAACGATTACAAGCTAAACAATCAGCAGTTTTAAACTATCCAGAGCAAGTAGAGCGATCGCACACCGCAGCTTTAGAATATTATCAACAAGTGGCGGCGATCGCTTCTTCTGTAATCTTGCGTACCCAAGCACAGGTAAATCAACTCAGTTTATTGCTGGATATGCAGCAATTAACTGCGGCTAATACCCTGTGGATGGAACTTGAGCAGCAATTATCAAAGTTACCAGTCAGTCGCTCAACAGTTTACATTTACATCAATTTGGCGCAAAGTCTGGGTAAATTGCCTGTAACAGGTGAAGGGGGCAGGGGGCAGGGGGCAGACTTTCTTGCCGAACAAAGCCAGCCTGCAATGCAAAAAGCATTGTTGCAAAGGGCAATAGAACAAGCTGACACCCTTGAAGACTTACGCGCCAAATCTACAGCAATGGGTAGTTTGGGACAAGTTGAGGAAGGCATTCAGAATTTTACTCAAGCACAAGCTTTGACTGAGCAAGCCTTACAAATTGCTGAGGAAATTAACGCCCCAGATTTAATTTATCAGTGGCAATGGCAAATGGGGCGATTGTTGGAAAAAGGACGCGGGGACACGGGGACGCAGGGACGCGGAGATGGGCGTGTCTCTAAAGAGGCGATCGCTTATTACACTCAAGCGGTCAAAAGTTTACAATCATTACGGGGTGATTTGGTAGCCCTCAACCCCGACATTCAATTTTCTTTTCGGGAAAGCGTAGAACCTGTGTATCGGCAGTTGGTTGACTTGCTGCTACGGGAAGCAGAACCGAGTATAGAAAATTTAAGCCAAGCACGAAACGTCATCGAAGCACTACAAATAGCCGAGTTAGATAATTTCTTCCGCGATGCTTGTTCTTTGGCACAACCTGTAAGTATTGATAATTTAGATCCCAACGCTGCAATTATTTATCCTATAGTTTTAAGCGATCGCTTAGAAATCATTGTTAAATTGCCTGGTAAAAATTCCCTGCGTCACTACACACAAGCAAATGTGTCTGAAACTCAAATTGATGATGCAGTTGCAAATCTTTTAACTGATTTAAGAAAACGCAGCACCAGTTTGAAGCAAACCAAAACCGCAGCTAAAAAACTTTATGATTGGTTAATTCAACCCATCGCTTCAGAATTACAAAATCCGCAAAACCAAGTTCAAACCTTAGCATTTGTCATGGATGGTTCGCTGCGAAACATTCCTCCGGCTATACTCTACGATGGCAAGCAATATCTGATTGAAAATTATGGTGTTGTCCTCACACCTGGGTTACAATTATTCTCATCGCAACCTTGGGCGGATAGAAATTTTAAGACTTTACTTGCTGGCACAACTAAAGCTCCCAGTTTCGAGAAAGAACATCTAGGAAGCCTGGATAATGTTGCTGTTGAATTGGCAGAAATTAGTCAAGAAGTATCTCAAAGTAAAAAATTAGAAGATGGAGAATTTCTTCTTGAAAAAATCCGCCAAAATCTAGAAACACAACCTTTTGATATTGTCCATATTGCTACACATGGGAAGTTCAGTTCTGACCCAGAGCAAACTTACATCCTTGACTGGAATAAACGTATTAATATTCGTGATTTAGATTCTTTATTTCGTAATAGTAATCCTCGTGAAAATAACCCTACTGAATTATTAATTCTCAGTGCTTGTGAAACCGCAGTTGGCGATAAACGCGCTGCTCTTGGTTTAGCTGGAATTGCTATTCGTGCTGGTGCGCGTAGTACCATAGCAACATTAATTCAGATTAACGATGCTTCTACAGCAGAGTTTATGCAACGGTTGTATAAAGAACTCCAAAATCCTTCTCTGAGCAAAGTTGAAGCCTTAAGAAATACACAACTAGCTTTCCTTAAAGACTATCCCAACACAGATTATAATCGCCCCTACTATTGGGCATCATTTATTTTAGCGGGTAATTGGCTCTAATAGGAGGAATGGGGAATAGGCAATAGGAAGGATTAATTGTCTATTACCCAATACGCTTGGGTTAAGGGCTAATGGTGTAGATAATTGGTCTAGAGAAGACGCGATTTATCGCGTCTCTACATGAGGTTTTGGGCTTATCCCAAGCGTATTGGTCTATTACCTCTTTGCCTCATCTAATCACTCAATATTCCAACTAATTCTGCTTCGGCAATTTCCTTTAATCCAATTGTTGAATCAGTTAATAATTGTAACCAAGCTACTTGAAAATCTTTATTTTGTGGTGAACTCAATCTTAATAGTGCTAACTGAGTTAATGTATCATACCAAACACCTTCTTGGGCGTAGGCTGCAATCTCTTCCAAGGGAGAATTCGCAGATTTTAGTGCCTGTGCTAATTTTTCTGAAACAGCTACTCGTTGAATAATACCGGTAACTGATAGTGGAGTTGACACATCTTTAGTATTGATTACAGGACAGTTAATATCAAAATACCAGCGATAGGTTTTTCCAATTTGCAAAGATGCAACTTGTTTAGGTAAGACAACACCAACAATTCCAGGTGTAGCAGCAAGTTGAAATTTGGTACGATACACTTCATTTTCGTCATCATGGAGAGAAAATTCTGCTGAGGGAGAATCTTTAGAAGTGTAGGGTACGTATACCCAAAAAGTGGGATAGCTTTTAGTAGTTAAACTTAATTGGTTGTTACCTGCTAAACGAGTTAACGATGGTTTTTTATCTGCAAGTGTACAGTTACCACTACGGCTACCAGTACCTCCTTCTGTTTTGGGAGTCCCATTATTTGGTGGGTCAATTTTATTCAGAATAAATCTAATGCTTTTAGGGTCGCTATAACTGCCGTTTGATATATTTGATTGCGCCAATACAGATATATTGTAAGTCGTACTTGAGATTACACAAGTCAGGGCGATCGCTCTTAAAATAATTTGTTTCAAAATCATCATAATTATGTATGTTATCTATGCACTACTGTGAGATTAAATTTTAAAAAGTCACTAACAATTGATTCTGCCAACAGACTACCATTTGAGGTGTAATTTGACATTCATTTGATAGCAAAATTTGCCAATTTTTAATTATAGAATCAAGCTTATATCTAGCTTGTATATGGTTGAATAAAAAACTTACGGCTAAATCTGCTAACGAAAGTCAGAATTCAGAATTGACTACGCCCCGCTGCATTCAGAAAATTCAGATTGGTTTTAAACTAATAGACTTCTTGCATAAGTCGGGAAAAGGGGAAAGGGAAAGGGGGAAAGGTTTGATATTTTCCCTTTCCCCTTTAACATGAGTCCCTTTTCCCATCTCTTGCAAAAAGCACTTTTGCAAGAGGTCTAATATTCAGATCCTCCCTATGAGACACTGCGCGTAGCTTGCTTCTGTGGAAGAATGGTTCGCTACTGCTGTACTATCACTGAATTGGGCCACAATTTATGCTGAATTTTGAATTCTGAATTCTTGTTCAATAAATCTAGCTATTGCTAGATGTTCCAATTTTGTTAAAAGCTATAATTTACATCTGTTGCACCGAGAGATTAACTTGTGGATGCCATATTAGAACGATCGCACGAATTAAAACAAGCCTTAGTTGATTTTGTCCTCGACGCAGAAGGCGAACTCGCACAAGCACTGGAAACTTACGCAGCTTCTCAGTTGCGCCGTGGAAGTGGGGATAGTACCCAGCAGGACTTAATCATCAATAGCTTTATCACAGAAGGGAAAGTCGGCGAACACTCACCATTAGAGTTGTTTATCGAAAGTCATCCAGATTTAGAACAGAGCGATCGCAACTTAATCAACAGTTGGCATCGTAGTTTTATTGGCTTATTTGCCATCACTAACATCCTACCTGATGGCTTTGAATTAACCAACTGGCTAACAGATAAAGACTACATTGTCAAGGCAAACAATCCTCAAACATTACAGGCAATATCTCGTTTGAAAGTTGGAGAGATTTTACTAACTCGCATTTCTCCTGTTACCGATAGCTATTGGATATTTTCTGGCCCTTACACACTCATGGGTAAATTAGGTAAACCAAAACTTGCTGTAGCAATTGGTAATTTCAAAGAGAACTATAAAAGTAATCTTTACAGCGATGCTCCCGAATTGCTAGAGGAAGCTTGGGAATCGGTAGCCAAATATCATCAACAGTTTCTCGAATTTTTTGATACTGATGAAATTACATTACCAGGATACCAACTGAATAAAAAAATAGCAGAATTTCAAGAAATAATTACTGAGAAAAGCTTGGCAGCAGCCGGAATTGATACTTCTAAATCCCTGGCGGAAGTGGCAGAAGAAGCTGGCATTGACGATGAAGAAATCAAAGCAGCGGCAGCAGAATTGGGTGCTGATTCCAACGAAGTTTCTCAGATATTTAACAACAAAAAGGGCAATAGCAAAATGGTGATGCCCAAAGTTGATTTACCGCCTGAAATTAAGAAAGCAGAACAGGTTACGGCTCTTTCTCATCCTCGTTGGGGGCAAATGTTTTTACCAACATATACTAAGATACAAACCATTTTATCAGCACAAGATTGGCAAAGTGTTGAAGGGGCTGAAAAATTAATTCGTTTCTACATTGAAGATAAAAGTATTAATGCCTTTATTTGGCATCGATTAGCACAACAATATCCAACTCAATTAGAAAATGTGTTGCAAACATTTCTGCAACGTCCAGATTTTCGGCTTGAAAGTGATTTAGATCCACTTTTGCAAGAATTCAACAAACCTATTGAGCCAGAGTTACCAGAAATTGCTAGCGTACCCATACATCTACACAACTTATTTCAAGAAGCATTAGGAGAAGTGAATAAATCTAAGCCGAAGAGTAAAGGGCAACAAAAGTCAGCCAAGGGTTTTCAAAGAAGTTAGCAGATATTATGGAAAACCGGTCACTACCTGCCCAGGATTATATAGTTGTTTTGAATTCTGTAGAACCAGAGGCAGTGCGCTGCTATGATTTTACCCATTGTAGCAACTGCCTGTTGCTTAACGGGTACTGCTTCTGGGCGACAACTGAGTGAATTTACCAGAAAACATCGCACAGACTATCAATTATTGTATAATTAAAAACAATATTTACCAAAACAAGACTCAGGTAATGTATTTGGAGATATTCTCTCCACAATCCATAACAACACAAGAATCTATGCGTGAGATTAAGCCTTGGACTACTACCGTAGTAGTTATAGTATCTATAATTGCAACTTCAATAGGCGTCTACAATCTTGAATTGTTTTTAAACACTGTCTGTTTGATAAATACTATGCCTGCTGTAAATAAATATTGTAAGTAAAGTGCGTTAGCTAAAAGCTTAACCCACCATCAATAATTCAAGATGCTATACCCCGATCGCACAACCCTACTTGAGCCAAATTTATATTTTTTCATATACATTGAATTTTTCTTGCCGACTTACTATGTATTTAAAGTTTGGAATGTATAAGCTGAACAATCTGATCTACAATTTTTTCTGGACTCTCAAGCTTGACTAGAAATCGATCGAAACCAGCATTCAAAGCTTTATGCTTTGAAACTTCCCGTGTATAAGAAGTAACGGCGATCGCTGGCAACTCTCTTATAAATTGGCAAGAATGCACTCTAATTTGCTCAATTAACCAATTTCCATCATGGCCAGGCAATCTCATATTGCACAGCAAAATATCGGGATGAAGGGTTTCGACTAAAGCCAACGCTTGTTCGGCATTGGGTAAAGCAATCACCTCTGCGCCAGCTGCTTCCAAAATGAAGATGAGCAAATCTGCAATTTCTGGCTCATCTTCTACCAGTAATATCAGGTTTCCAACAAGGTTATGCGGCGAATTTAACTCACTTTCTTGGTTGGTTGTTCGATCTGTTGCCATAGCTTCCTTTTATTGCCTGCTATAATCTGCTATTTCTATTGCAACGCATCGAGTCGAATAAGTGTTCACCCTAAATACACAAACTCCATCAACTAAATTTATTTTTACTAGCAGCGATCGCTAAACTTGTAATCACAATACCTAATGCTGCTGGAACCAAGGGTAACCACGCTCCTAAAAGTATTAAAAACCACAGGCAAATAGTAAACAATATAGCAATGACCAAGCCTGCTTTGAGGGCAGTGTATTTGACAAAATAGGGATGCCAGACTACAAACCCTCCAGCCAAAGCCCAAAAGCTAATCCAGCAGATTTCCAGAGGTTTTGGTAAATACCACAACAGCGATCGCCCGTCTAAGACAGCGCCCAGAAGTTGACTGACCATGTGTGCTTGAATTTCAATTCCCGTAGCCGTCTCAACCCTACCGAACTGGCGGCTATAGGGTGTATACCAGCGATTATCATTAAAGCTAGGGGCGACTGTACCAACGATGGCAATGCGATTTTTGGCTAATGCCAAATTGAATTGGGGACTGAGGATTTCTTTGAGGGTGACAGTTTGAGCAACTGCGGCCGCGCGGTAATTGAGGAGAATTTGCAGACCGTTAGCATCAATTTGATGATAGCCACCGCTGTTATTTTCTAAAGTATTGAAGACGACTGACCCCAGTTTGAGGCGATTATCTGGTGTTTTGGTGAGGATGATACCTTCATCTTTTAAATAACGTTCTGCTAATTGAAAATTCAAAGAATACTTACTTTGACAAGGAGATGGCGAACTGACCGCCAACAGTTGACGACGGACAACATCATCTGGATCTTGCACTACATTGTTAAAACCTTGGCGATCGCCAGGAACTTCCGTAGGTGGTGGTACACCAGGGTTACCATAGTGACAAATGGCAAAAAATCGGTCGTTTTGCTGCATTCGTTGTGCTAATTTGGGGTAGGTTTTGGCAATGGAGCGATCGCGGTATAAATCGAGTCCGATGACTCTGGCTTCGGCTTGTGTCAGCTTTGTTAACAACTGTTCTAAAGCACTATCAGATAAGGATGCAGCACCTCTGGCTGTGGCTGGTTGAGATTGCACATCTGCTTCTGTAATGGTCACTAACAACAGTCGCGGGTCGGGTTTTTCTTGGGGTCGCAGTTGCATCAAGTTGTCAAATGCTCGTAATTCCCATTGTTCCAGCATTCCTAGCGAACG
This sequence comes from Nostoc sp. DedQUE12a, assembly GCA_034530795.1. Taxonomy (GTDB): domain Bacteria; phylum Cyanobacteriota; class Cyanobacteriia; order Cyanobacteriales; family Nostocaceae; genus Nostoc. Next base: position 44,771 of record JAVRCH010000091.1, on the reverse strand, counting down.
GACACCAACAATTAAGGCGCTAACGCAGACACTAGCAAAGGCGACTTGCCAAAATGGTAATTGAGAAGTTTCAGGACGCAGTGCTTTTAGTTCTGTCTGCACCCACTGGCGATGGAATACAGATTGATAAATGCGATTGAATACTTCAAAGCATCCTTGACGCTTAATTACTAAGCCTGATAGCCGTAACTCTAAGTATTCTGGGTCATTTTTAGCAACCACCTTGCCTTGTTGCAAAATTCTCTGATACAGCCGCAAGACCTTTTCACGAGAACGGGCATGACGTAAAATGCGATCGCGGATGGTTCGCAAATGCTCTGGTTCGTCTTGTGCTTCCCAGTTTTTGAGAATCCGCGATTCGACTATTTGCTTAACGCTGACAAATTCTTTTCCCTGAGGAATAAAATCAGTAGAAATGGCGATCGACCAACAGAGTTTTTGAGTTAAAAATGGTTGTCCGGCTGTCCATTGCAAAATCTCTTTGAGTACGGCTGTAGGATTTGCAGCTTTTCCTACCAGTCCAGATGCCAAAGCTTGACTTTCAGATAACTCAAATCCCCTCAGTTCAATTGCCCGACCAATGTTGAAGGGGGCAGAATGCTCGTCTTGAATTAAATCTGAGGGAGTAGCAACACCGAGTAGTGCAAAACAAAGACGACGGTAGTTTGAGTTGCTGGCACGTTTTTCGTAGCAAAGACGAATTAAGGAAAAAAACTCATCTGTACAAAACTTCAGACCCAAAACACTATCAATTTCATCAATAAAAATTACTACCTTTTCATGAATTTGTGCCAGCAATATTTCCTCAAGAAATTCACTCAATTGCTGCACCGGTGAGAGGTCATCCCGTTCTCGTAACCATTGCCGACGATTCACTTTTAGACCAAATCCACTCACCAATTCTTGAATAATTCCGCCATACCATTGCTGTTGCGTAATCTGTTGACTACCAATACCCGATAGCTCAATTTCTGCACAAGTCACACCCACAGCCTTGAGGCGATTCATTGTCCGAATTCGCAAAGAAGATTTTCCCATTTGGCGGGAGTTTAAAACATAACAATATTCTCCAGCAAGTAATCCGTGATATAACTCATCGTCTGCTTGCCTGACAACGTAGGTAAGAGAATCCAGGGGCAGACTACCTCCGGGCTGATACTGATAGAGGCAGTTCGATTCGTACTCATTTTTCATTGCCCAGTTGCACGTTAAAATACTGCTGATACAGTTGACAACGCAACTGTGCCTGATTTCCCGAAAGTTTCACTAGTCCCATACTGTAAAGTTGGTAGGCTGCTAGGGATTCTAATTGTACTGGCATTTTAGCTTGAACTACTGTTTTAAGAGCAGCAATGCAATTTGGGTGTTGTTGCAAGTTTACCCAACGTTCTCGTAGATGGCTGCCATAGATACCGCTATCGGTGGGGGCTGCTGCTAATAATTGTTCTAAGGAAATATGAGGATGATTTTTCAGATGAGCAAAAGCCTGTTGTAAGAGATAGGGATGTCCTCCCACCATTTGCATTAACAATTTGCTTTGTTGCGGCGAGTAATTTAAACCATGCTGCGCTGCAAACAACTGTACTTGTTCTTGGGTAAATTCCATTAATTCAATTGGTAGCCCGACATTAAAAGGTGATTGATTAATATTTAGACGAATATAAACATCAGTTGCATGAACAATTACTAAACGTAACTTTTGCCAAGTTGGACGACTTCTAGCTTTTTCGTACCAAGAACGTAACAAGCCAAAAAAGTCTTCGTAAACTTCTGGATAGGGAAAAATCAAATCGACATTATCCAAGCAAAATACCACGGGGCGATCGCTCTGGGCTAATAAATATTCTTCCACGTATGTAGTGCAGCTAACCTTACTACCCATGCCTTCCTCATCCCAATATTCATCTAACTGGTTCGGTAGTTGCAATTCTCGCCCTAAATTGAGACAAAGCCAACGCAAAAACTTATCTAAATTTGTAAAATGAGTACGTCTATCCGCCAGTTCTAAACTCAAATTAGCAGTCTGGTAATTTTGGGTTGTCAGTTGGGCTAAGATGCGATTCACCAAATAGGTTTTACCCATTAATGTTGGTGCTTTGATGCGAATTAGCGACCCCGGTTGCAACAGTGTTTCGTAGCAAATACCTTCAATGGGTGGGCGTTCAACATAGCAACTCGACTGACTCAGGGTTGGGAGTGCAGATATGGAATCAACATTTGCAGAAGATTGTGAAGCTGGTTCTTCATCAGTAGATTGTTGCTCCCACCGTCGTTTCAGTGCTTCCTTAAAATTGCTTTTCTTAACCTTTTCTCCCAAGGCTTCAGAGAGATTTTTCCAAAGTTTTGGGGCGACATCCTGCCTGATATAACTAGTTGCATACTGATTTTGGGCGGCCATTTGGTCATATTCCAGCCGATTCCAAGCACCTTCCAAAACAATAATTTCTATATCAGTCAAATTGCGTTTGATTTGACTGGCCATCGCTTGATTGGCAATTTTCACAGCTTCTGCAAACGAAAAATTCATAACTGAGATCATTTTGAAAAGCAGATTATCACATTTTTGGTATTAATCGAATAGATTGACAAGAATAATTTAGAAGAGTTAAAGAATTAGAATAATATTTGATTTGCTCTTCATCGAGAGGCTCAGATCCCCGACTTCTTGAAGAAGTCGGGGATCTTTTTGAGCGATCGCCTGACAAACATCTTGTAAGAAAAAGGGGACAATCCAAGGTGGATTTCCCCTGATTAGCTCTATTAAGCTTTTAGTTTTATTTCAAATTGCCAAAATTAGATTAGGCAACGAAGTTTAGACCAGCACTAACATTGAGAACATTGGCATTTTGGACAACAGAGATAATATCCGTGCCTTGGAAGATTACAGTATCGGAACCAGAAGCGGTGAGATTGTATTGGCTAGAAGTACCTTGCAACTGGATTTTATCGCCTTCAGATAAACGGAAGTCAACAATAGTCGCTTGTCCGGTTCCTACATAGTACTTACCAAATGCCGATGAACCTAAGATAAACAAATCGGCGCCACTACCACCAGATAGGGTGTCGAATTGAGCGGCTGTCACCGGAGAGTTGTTGTTGAAGAAGCCATCGAGAATGTCATTGCCAGCTTCACCTCGCAGGGTGTCATTACCCAAGCCACCGAATAGGCGATCGTTGTCTGCACCGCCAAACAGAGTATCATTGCCATTGCGACCATCAAGGGTATCATTGCCATTCAAACCACTGAGAACGTTATTATCAGCATTACCAGATATCTTGTTACTAACGGCGTTCCCCGTGCCGTTAAAGTTTCCAAAGCCAACTAGATCCAGGTTTTCGATGTCTGCATCAGTCAAGGTAAAGGTGAAATTCGCTTCAATAGTATCGATCCCGCCTAAAGTGCCGTTATTCTCAACGATGGTATCGTTGCCTTGACCAGCGCGTAAAAAATAGCTATCGTTACCACTACCGCCGTTAAGAGTATCATCTCCGGCTCCACCACTGAAACCATCGTTGCCATCGTCTCCAAACATCAAGTCATTGTTATCTCCGCCGGTGAAGCTATCGTTGCCAGAGCCACCAACGAGGGTATCGTTTCCACTGCCACCCGACAAGTTGTCATCACCACTTTCTCCAAAGAGCAAGTCATTATCATTACCGCCAAATAGTTGGTCTCTGCCACCACCTCCTTGGAGAGTATCATTACCAGACAAACCACTGAGGACGTTATTGCCACTATTACCGAATATTTGGTTGTTGGCAGCGTTCCCGGTGCCGTTGATGTTAGCTGTGCCGAATAGTTGCAGGTTTTCGATGTCAGGATTGGTTAAGCTAAAGGTGAAATCAGCCTGGATGAGATCGATTCCTCCCAGGGTGCCGTTAAATTCACGAATGGTGTCATTGCCAAAACCTGACCGCAAAACGTAGATGTCATTCCCAAAGCCACCATCAAGGACATCATCTCCTGTGCCACCATCAAGGACATCATTATCTGAGACACCAAACAGAGTATCATTGCCAGTATTACCAAACAGAGTATCATTGCCCAGTAAACCTACAATTCTGTCATTGCCTCCTAGACCGTCGATAAGGTCACCAGCTATAGAACCTTCTAATGTATCATTGAATTGTGTTGGGTTAGCCATTTTTTTCTCCTGAAAAAGATAGAATCTAGATAAAATTTACGGATTTGCACCAAAGCAGACATCTAAGTTCGCGCTCTATGTTTTTCGCGATCGGTTAAAGTTGTTAACCGCCTCAGCGCTGCTTTCTATTGACAGTATGTTAGATAATTCAATTTGATAATTCAGTCAAATTCGGGACTCTCAAAATTCAGGTTAATTCAGGTAAGATGGCTTCACTTGACTAGTAACTGAGGTGGTGGCTCAATATGTTGTAGCGATGTTGTACCCAAAGAAGAGGCGGGTACTAATACCATCTCATGAAAATCTTGATATGGCAGGCAACAGGTAACCTAGCAGGCAATTGCTATATTTGTATGAACCTGAAACTGAAACAGTATCAAATGAAATTGCACACAAAACAACAATAGGGTGCGTTAGCCTACGGCGTAACACACCCTACATCTGCATTAGTATTGAGCTAAATTTAGATTATAACTACATTAATTTCACTACAATTGCAGCAAAAAATTAGATTTTGGGGGTGGTAGATGCCAGGATAAATGCAAAATTAAAAAATCCCAAATTAGAGAACTCCAAAAAATAAATTATCCAAATTTATGGACTCAATACAACTGTTCCTCCCTTCTGCTCCCCTGCGCCAAGGCCATGGGATATTTTTTTATTTCCAAGTCCCTTATCTTGGGGGATAATACTGGGGATTCATAACTGGAGCTTGATAACTATTTGTTGGTAAAGTATTTCCCATACCATTAGGTACAGGACTGATAATCGGAGCTTGATAACCAGTCATGGGTACGGTGCTTGTGGTGGTGTTGGGTAAAACAGGATTGACAATCTGCGGTTGATAACCGTTGGGAGGTACAGTGCTTGTGGTACTGCTTGGTGTAACTGCATTTTGGCTAAACTGTTGGTAAGCAGCGCGAGAAATTGAGCTAATGAGTTTTTCGGCGCGGGGGTCGTTGTTGGGGCGTTGTACCATCACAGCAGCCACGTAGCGCTTACCAGTGGGAACAATAATTAAACCTGCGTCTGCCAACATTGTGCCGATATCACCTGTTTTGTGATATACTCTAGCGCCTGTTCCCAAACCGGATGGCAACAGTGAGTCTCGCTGGGTGCGGCGTAAAATATCCAGCATTAAATCACGTGATGGCATACTGACTAAATTTCCCTGACTGACAATTGCCATCAAATTCCCTAGTTCCTTGGGGCTAGTGGTGTTTGTCCCTTGCAAATCTGGCAGTTGATTGCGAATGACTGTGGTTGTTAATCCCCAACTGCGGAAACGCTGGTTTAAAGCATCGATGCCTCCCAGTCGGGTAATTAGCATGTTTGTGGCTGTGTTGTCGCTGATGGTAATCATTTTAGTGGCGACTTCCAAAGCAGCATACTGGGTTCCGGCTGCTTTGTATTGCAGATTTCCCGAACCGCCTGCCATCGCCTCCTGCTGCATGGTCAGCATTTCATCAAGGCGAATTTTCCCCGCATCGACATCCTGGAAGAAGGCAATTAAAATCGGGATTTTGATTGTGCTAGCGGAAGGAAAACTAGTAGAGGCATTGATATCTACATAATTACCTGTATCCAAATCTACTAAGAAAATTCCCGGTGTAAGATTTGGGTTGCTGGTGGCTAAATTTTGCACCGCATTTTTTAAGGGGATAATTTCCTGAGATAAAAGTAGGGTTGAAGATGTCACTGGGGGAGTAGGGGTGGGTTGCGCCTGCGATCGCGTCACATTACTATTACTAGATTGGGGCGCTGAACTTGTGGTGATGCGATTAGCGGGGTCTAATACTGACAAGGCTGTGCCTACGATTGCGCCCATACCAACACCGACAATCAACAACCGCAGTACATACAATATGGTTTTGGCCATTGGCTTTAACCGTGTCTTACGCGATGAACGCCTGCCAATTTTTGGCTTTTCCATCCGCACCGTTTTAACTGTTGCAACACCCGATTGCGAGGAAGGAATTCTTACTTTCGCACTCGGTATAGGTTTAACTGCTGCTGGCATGACTAACTCCGATTTTACCCTGCGTGTAGCCGCTGGCATTTGCGGAGAACCCATCCGATTTTTGGGGCGTGCTAGCGCCGTACCAGCAACAACTTGCTGCTGGCTGTTAGCTTTCACTTTCTTTGGTGCCACTTTTTGAACCTTTTGTGGACGCTGGCGGCGGTTTAAGGGTTGACGCCGCGAGAAAGCTGTTAGTTCGTCACTCGACTCTGACACTGCTACTCCTTGTGACCCACTGGACTGTTTTCTTGCAGACTCCTGACCCAAAACTTAACCTTTAAGCAATTTGATGCTCAAATTCCACTTTGCCACTAAGTAGCATTTTTGTGTTTAGTTTAATATTAAATATTTTGGGGGGGGTGATTGCGTATATATTAAACGAATTATTACAAGTTTTCACTATCCTTGTGAGTTTTCAGTGCCCATTCTACCTGGCGCAAAATCCCTCGCAGCATAGCTACTTCGGCAGTTTGCAGCCCTGCGCGATTATACAGTTGGCGAAATTTTTCCATGCGACTAGCTGCGGTATGTGGGTACAGATAACCAATTTTCAGTAGTAATGATTCTAATTGCTGGTAGTATGTTTCCACAACATCTAAAGGCGCGAGTTCATTTTGGGATAAAGTTTGAGTTTCTGGTTGCTGGGTGCATTGTGACAATTCATAACAACAGATTGCCACAGCAGTAGCTAAATTCAAGGATAGATAATTCTGGTTCGTGGGAATGAAAACAAAGCGCTGAGCGTAGTTTAATTCTTCATTGCTTAATCCTCGGTTTTCTCTACCAAAAATTAGGGCTGCGGGTTTTTCTGGTTCCTCCAGTAGCCAGGGTAGGGCAGTGCGGGGGTTTTCTAAAGGTATTTCCCAACTGCAATCGCGACCGGTGGTGGCGATCGCCCTGACACATCCATGCAATGCTTCTGGTAAAGTTGCCACTACTACCGCAGATTCTAAAATTTCTTTGGCATGAACAGCCATTTTTAAAGCTTCTGCCGATAAAGGATCGCATTGGGGATTTACTAATACTAGGTTATTTAGCCCGAAATTTTTCATTGCCCTGGCGATCGCGCCGACATTGAAGGGCCCAGCTGGCTCTACCAACACAATTCTTAATCCAGCTAAGCTCATTTTTTGCCTCCAGCGATCGTATTTATATTATTTTAGATTTTGGATTTTAGTGAGTTAAGTTTTGAAATCGTTCAACTTCAAACTTGAGTTTTTGTATAATCGCCAAAATTACCTAAATTACAGCAGTTTGCAACTAAATGAGGTACAGAACCAAGGATTCACAAATCAAATTATTCTTCTCCCTCCAGCATAGCTGCCTTCTGCCTCCTGCCTCAAAACCAGTGACTTTGTACTTCATGCAAAAGAAAACTGCTGTAGATTCTTTCTCTGAAGGCAGAATCAATGCCGTTCGCTGTCAGATCGCGTTATTTTAACAAAGCGATCGCTTTCACTTTTACCATAAGGAATTGATTGTACTTGATGGTAGTTTGTAAAAGCGATGGCCAAATGTATTGATATCGCTCAACAAATGCAATATCGCTAAGCTAATCGTCATTCAAATTGCATCTCCGTGTCCCCCTGTCCCCGTGTCCCCGCGTCTTGTTGGGGAGTAGAGTTATGCAATTTAAAAGCGCATCAGCTTACTTAACTAAGATACTTTGGCTGCTGCCATAGAATGAGTTTCAATTCAGAACAGTTGTAAGCTCCATTACTGATTTGGTGTTCATGGTCAACTATCCAATCGTAAATTTGTGCAGCTTTTGTTAATGCCACTTTTTCTGAACGATAAAGCCGAGGAGTCGGGCAGTAAGCTTGGCCATTGATGTGTATAGCTGCAATCTGCCAATAGTCGCTGCCTTCACCCTCTGGCACAACGTCCAAAAACCCGTTACTGTAAGGCTGGATTATTCCTATGTTCATCTATAACCATCAAACCTGAAAACAAACGCCATAACAAAACTGATACCAGCCATTCAACTAAGAAAAAGCTGGAATCACTAGGGAATACAGTAGCAATCCCTGTTAATGATTTTGTCTTCGCGACCAATACAAATCTGAATTCTTGGTCACTTTTTGGCTTAATTCCGTTATTGGCAAGCAATAATGGCAAGACAAACTAGGGTAACATAATCCTGGGTCAGGAATACCAAAAATTTGTAGGGTAGCACAGCTGTGCTACCCTAACTTGTACCTTATTTAAATGAAAATCACTAGCTATAAGAGATCATTTATAACTACCGACTGCAACACAGTAAAGTGCAGCATGATGCTTTCCATCAATGCCTAAAATGGCGTTCAGACTCATATCATGGAATCCCCCGATACAAAGACTGCCAAGTCCTAATTGCACAGCCATTAGACATATATTTTCAGCTTGATGACCAGCTTCCAAAAGAGCAAAGCGGTAGCCGCGAGCACCGTATTTACACATAGATCGCATGAAAACAGATGTGAACACAAACAAAGCATTGGCATTCACAATGTAATCCTGTTGTAATAAGGGTTCTAAAAAATCTGTGGGTACTGCATTACTAACCCGATGTAGACCGTGGCCGCGTGGTTCATAGTGATATAATCCAGCAGCTAGACCTTCTACTGCTTGGGTGGATACGAAGATTTCAATCGGATAAAGTCCTCCCGCAGAGGGAGAGTTGCGACCTTCAAAGAATTGACCCTCCACTTGACGCAGACCGTTGATTCCGCATCCTGCGTCAAGCAGTTGAGCCAATGAGATCATTGGCATAACCTTATCCTCAAACGATCGCACAGAAGAACGTCCTTCCAAAAGCTCAGTTAGCGGGTTATTGCGCGGTGCTTTCGGAAGTTCGAGAAAAGGAGCCTCCGGCATATATCGCAGTTGAGTAGCCGGAACACGCTTGACATAGCTTTTAGGTACTGGAGAGTTCAAATGATACAGAAGGGCTAGCTCCAAAGGTTCTTTATCTGTATACATTACTTTAATTTTCTCACTTTAAATTAAGTGTTTACACTATTAAAACTTACACAATAACTCTCTAATACCAATTCTCTATAAAGTTGCACTAATTGAAGGAGGCAGAAGGCAGAAGGCAATTAGTAGGGGTCTGAGTTTTCAAAATAAAGTGCATTTTCAAAGAGAATTGGTATAAAACTCTTATTTCTCCGTGCCCTCTGCGTCCTCTGTGGTACCCTTCCCTTCAGGACGCTCCTGGAACAGGAAGCCGCTTTGCGTCTACGATTTTCCCTTAAGCCATAGGATGCGGACAGGGGTTGAGAGCATCTTCAGTACGTTGTCCACCGTAACCCAGTTTTCCTGGCACCTCGAACAAACGTTGAGTACCTAGTGGTTCTTGTCCATAGCCGAAATATATAGGGACTAGTCCACTGGCTAAAGTCCGCACTACTTTAAAACCAAGAGGCCTGATATCAGAGGTTGTAATCTCGACTAAATAAGGTTCAACACCGGCCAAATGCAAGCTGACAATCAGCGATCGCAATTTCTCTACCTCTGCTTGAGATGGGTAAGTTGGTAAATCTTCAACTTTGAGGTTTTGGTTATGGTGAAATAAGAAGTCCAACTCACCCAGTCGAGCGGTCGTGTAGAAAAAAGCACTGTGATCCTCCAAAGATTCTATATCACTATACTGATTAAGATTAGCCCCAGCGCCCCCAGCCATACGTTCTATGTCGCCAAAGCGGGATTGGCAAACTTCAAAAATCGCTTTGCGAAGCGCCGTTGGCCCATCGAGATGGCATCCCAGACCAGTTGCAACGGCGGGAGTTTTGCCGGAGCGATCGATTAACATAGCCATCACAACTGGGACTTTAATATCACTAGTCAAATCGAAGGTAACTAACTCAATTCCAAATCTGGCGTAGTGGCGTGCAATTTCCGTTTCAATTCCTGGTCGGTGGTCGAAATAAATGCGTGGAACAGGTAAGCGGTTTAACCATGTAATTATAAAAGCATCGCGCTCGATCAATTCGCACAAGCCACTGTAGGCAGCAAACTCAAGAGTTGGGCCGCTAGCCATGCCATTAGAACTGACGGGTAAAATATAATCCCCTGGTAGATCGCTATGCCAATCAAAATAAACTAGGAAGGCTGGGACTAAAACCTGTTGGTTAGTTGCCAGAGACAGGGCAGCAATCCACGAAGTCTGCATTGCTGGATCGAAAGCTGCAAAGGGAAAGGTTGGGTCAGAATATTGTTTGTCAGAAAACGAGAAAAAAGCTGGAGGAGGAACGGCAACATCGCCTAATTCTTCGTAGCTACTGATAAGGATTTGGTGGCGATCAACAATGGTGCCGCAGTAGCGTTCTATAGCTTCGCCAACAGCACCGAAAATCGCTTGTTCATCGGTCATACCCCTGCCTACGCCGTAGCGTAAATCGTCTGGCTGTTTGCGAAGCTGAAAATTTGCTAATTCAGCTTGCCATAAAACTGGAAACTCAAACTCTGTATAAGGCTTGGTGAACCTATCTATGGCTCGGATAATTCCAGTATGGGGGCTGACTAAATCGCGCCAGCGTGGATTAGCTACCGCTGCATTCACTGTGTTCTCTCCTGCCCCGAACAATGAGGACAACCAGGTTTTTTTAGCACAACATTGTGAGTCAGTTTTGTGCCGATCAAATCGAGATGCAATAATTTTCCGTCAGTGGCGATGGGCAAACCGAGCAACATCTTGATTGCTTCAAGAGCCAGGTAACTACCAACCAACATCTGGACTATGGGCAAGTTTTCTTGTAGTCGTGGTTGAGAACGGCGTTCTCGGTTGAGAAATTGCTCAATTGCTAACTCTGCTTCCGGAAGCTTTGCACAGGCCATAGCCCGCATCCGATAGCACAAATAGCAAGGGCCATCCTGAGAAAAGACCAACGGGCCGATAGTTCCCTCAACACCAGCAGTACCCCCTGGGAGCAATGGACGCTGCATTTTCAGGCATAGTCTGTTCAGGCGATAGGCTAAATTGACTGATACTGCATCGGTGGCGACAACAACGAGGTCAACGTCATCAAGTAAAGGATTTACTGTTTCGTCGTTAGTTAAAGGATCTGTCACAATCTCAGTTCGGGTTGCTCCTGGGTTAGCGGAGCTTAACGAAGTTATCGCCTCGATTTGTCGAGCTGCATCCACCCCTCGAAAAGCACCGATTTGATTAAATACCGAGCCTGACATCATCAGGGAATCGGACACCACTGTGCAAGCATCATCGCACAGACGTAGAAAACCAATACCAGCACTAGCTAGATTCATTGCTGTTACCAGCCCTGAACCTGCGAGTCCGAAAACAGCAATTCTAGCGTTGGTTAAGTACTTCTGGGCATCCTTTTGCTCAAAGCCTAGCTCATGATAAAGACCCATCTGAGGAAGTAAATAAGCACGACTATCTAAATCGACTGTATCTTCCAAAAAATCCTCTACTAAGCGATTGTCCATCAAAAACTCTAAACATTGATTTAATGAAGAATCTGTCAACTTGTCGCCAATGGCAGTACGTATTTCTCCTATTGTTCGGGAGCCGTCTAATAAAGGTAAAACAATCTTTTGGAGATCGTGCAATGCTTGACCTTTTACTGCTAGTGTTCGCCGCGTCGTTTTGAATATCATAGTTTCTTCGTCATGACAATCTGGCGGCATAACGTGAACAATAACATGTTCTAGTAGACGCAGGCGGCGATCGTCGTTTAATTTCATAGGCTTTATTAAAAGGCTGTTAACTGTTGACTGATGACTGTTAACCGTCAACAGTCAACGCGAAATTTTATCACCTTTGAGAGGCGGGATGAGCTTAATTAGTATCCAAATCCGACCTCATCATTGTCTTCTATGACACCAGATATTGTGTTGTCATCACTAAATTTACATCCGCCACATCCGCCACAGCCGCCGCATCCGCGACATCCTACACATCCTATACATCCTCGACATCCTCGACATCCGCGACATCCGCCACATCCGCCACATCCGCCACAACTAGCAAACCATCTTTGTTGAATGGTAGAATCAAATGCTCCTGGCGTTGCTAATTTTTCTAAAGCTGCTATTTCCTCATCAGACAACAGAAGTTGTTCTAGTTTGTCTGCTTTGTCTATCAGACGCATTTCTACTGTTTGTTGAGTCAGTGTTTTTTCCGCAAGCATGGTTCCTTACTCCTTTTAAGTTCAATTCATTAATCTGTCTGTGAATCTGCATTCGATTTCCGGAAAAACTTTGATGACGTTTTTGAGTCAACCAAATTTTCACGGAAGAATAGGTATTTAAACAAGTGAGTAGGAAGGAATGACCAGAAGATGAGACAAAGCTTAATTTTCACCTATCATCCCTTGTCAGGTTTAGTTAATAAAAACTCACACTTTAGGTAAGAGTCTCACTAATCTAAAAAAAGTCAAAATAAGTTGCTTATCAGTGACGCGGACTTACACATTAGTATGTACCTCAAAATCTTGCGTTTATACTAAGTTGCAGTCACAGATAGTAACTTGGGTTGGGAGTACGGAGTGAGAATATTCTGTTTTAACACAACTTAGTCTTAGGAAAAATTTTGCTGCAATTAACGTCACCAATAGTGTCTTTTTTGAGCCTTTAATTCTTATAACAATATCTTCTTCTAAAGCTTTTTATTCTTTCTCTAGAGGTATATTGTACTGTGGATAACAATTTTGTTCTTTACTAAGCAAGATGGCATGAACTGTTGATAGCAATAACAAAAGCTATGATATTGCTTTTGTTGTTTAAAAAAAATATTCAATCTAACGTAATTTGAGAGTTAAAGCTAGTTTTTCAATAGTAATGATTAGGCTATTGAAAAATTTGGCTCTATTCATTTATGAATATAACTTTAGTAGAGTACTAATACTACGATTATACGTAGAAGATTATCGCAAAAAGTTAGCTTGGGCTAAATGTATTATCAGGCTTTAACTCTAGAGCTTGTATTTATGCGATCGCCTCAGGAAAAATAGCTATACTACGATTATAAACAGGAGATTATCGAACAACAGCAACTCAGGCTAAATATCTCCTCAAGGTTGAATTCCAGAGTTGATATCGGTCGTAGGCTATTTTCATACACGTGTAAATTTTTTAGGGCATAAACTTTAACTATTTTTGATATATTCATACCCTAGAAATGGAGATATAAGTTGATTGTGAGTAATCAAGTGAGAGATAACAGAATCCAACCTTTTTGAAATTAGAGAAGTATCTAAATAACAAATCAGGTTTAATTCATGAGCGATTTCAGAGTTGGGTTTAAAGACTACACTAGAGCTTTATTTCGTTCTCTACCCTTGTTATGGACAGCAGCACCTAAGGAAATGCTTTTTTTGATTGCTGTCATTTTGTTACAGGGGATTCTTCCTGCTATCAGTGTTTGGATTACTAAACTAGTGCTAGATACTGTAGCAACAGCATTAACATCTGGCAAAGAATTAGGTAATGCAATGTTGTTACCTTTAGTAGCAGGATGGGTGGGAGCTTTATTATTACAAACGCTTTTGTATCCTTGGATATTCGCACTTCAGGGAAATCTTAATGATAAGTTAACGGCTCATATCAGCTTATTGTTAATGCGTAAAGCTGATACTTTTCCAGATCTGAGCCGTTTTGAAGATTCTCAGTTCTATGATGAGCTACAACTTCTGCAAGAACAAGTTAGCTATAAGCCGTTAAATTTGCTGGAGAATTTGGTTGAATTAGGCCGATCTTTGGTGACGTTGATAGTTATTGTTGGACTACTAGCACCCCTAGCTTTTTGGATACCATTGGTAATTGCGATCGCAACTATACCTCAGATAGTGGTTTCTTCTCAGTATGGCAAAGCTATTTGGCTAACTTTATTTGAAAATAGTCCTCATGCCCGGAGAATGCAATATTACACTTCGGTAATGCTCACTGACACTTATGCCAAAGAAATCAGGTTATTTAAGCTAGGTTCGTTTTTTATGGAGCGTTACCTGCAAGCATTCGAGTCTTTACATCAATCTATGCGTTATCTGAGGGGCAAGCAAGCATTTTGGTCATCTAGCTTAGCTATTTTGAGTACTTTAGGAAATGGTTTTTCTTTTTACTGGGTAGTAAATAAGGCTTTTAAAGGAGATTTCACCCCAGGAAGCGTACTTCTGTTCGTACAGTCATTGACTTACTTCCAGAATAATTTAGAAGGATTTGTTGGTAATTGGCTGGATTTGTTTGAAAATGTTCTCTACATGCAGAAGTTTTTCAATTTTCTCGGTAGCCCAATTCCAATGCCATTGAGCATACCTGGAGAGAAAATACCAACTCCCATTCGCTCAGGTATTACTTTTGAGAAAGTTGACTTTTGCTACCCAGATGGTCGGCTGGCTCTCAAGGATATTTCTTTTACCCTTTACTCTGGGCAAACGGTAGCGATCGTAGGCGAAAATGGAGCGGGTAAAACGACTCTAGTTAAGCTGTTAACTAGGCTATACGATCCAACCACAGGAAGCATTCTAGTAGATGGCATCGACCTGAGAAATTTCAATTTGGAACAGTGGCGGCAGCAAATTGCTGGAGTTTTTCAGGACTTTGGACACTATGCGCTGACGTTGGGAGAAAATATCGCTTTAGGAAACCTAGCTGCTTTGGAGTGTCCAGATATTCTGAAATACGCAGTTGAAAAAGCCGATATCGTCAAACTAGTCGAGCATTTTCCCACAAGGGAGGATACACCGCTGGGTAAGCAGTTTGGCGGAACTGAACTTTCTGGAGGTCAATGGCAAAAGTTAGCTCTAGCTCGTGCTTTTGTCCGCAAAGAAGCCCAATTATTACTCTTGGATGAGCCGACTGCTGCACTCGACCCCCGTAGCGAGTATGATTTATATCTTCGGTTTATTGAGCTAGCTGAAGGCAAAACTACTATTCTAATTACCCACAGATTGGCTTCAGTGCGGATGGCTCACCGAATTCTAGTTCTCAAAGCTGGACGTTTAATTGAGGATGGCACCCATCAGGAACTTTTGGAGCGTGGAGGCGAATATACCATGCTGTGGAATATGCAGGCACAACACTACGGGATTTCCGACCAGTAGTAAAGATCGTGAATCAGACATTTGCAAAGAAAAATGGCGTTGCAGAATAGTGGAATGTTTAAATCCCGATAACCGATTCTCGATTGAGGTATATGGAAATCTAAAGAAAGTATTAAGGGAATACCCAGAGAAGATGGGTAGAAGTTGGGTAGTTACCCCCTATTTTTGTACGAGCCATTGAGTGATAATTATGTGTATAGAAAGCGCTGGCAAAGATTTTTAGCTGGCATTTAATAAACCGCATATAAAACAAAGCCCTGGATTTTTTCAGGGCTTTTTAAATTATAGATATCAGTATAAAATTGCCTGATGCCTGGACGAATAACAATAGTATTCAAAGGGAGTAGTGATGTCTAACATTGAGAACAATAAAATAATAGCTCGACGCTGGATTGAACTTATTAGCGAACATAATATTGAAGATATTTGTGAAATGACCGCTCCAAATTGGAAGATGCACGGTGGTTTACCTGGGCTTTCCCCAGGGCCTGATGGTGTACGTCAACTGTTTGCTTCATTTGGAGACATTCACCAAAAATGGACAATTGAAGATGTAATTGCTGAAGCTGATAAAGTTGTTGTGCGTGCAACTAATACCTGCACCCAAGAAAGTTTCTTCGGCATACCTGCTCGTGGTCGTCAGCAGACGTTTACAGCTACTTTCATTCATCGGATTGTTGATGGGAAGATAATTGAAACTTGGCGAAACGCTGATGACCTCGGACGAGTTCTTCAACTTGGTGCAAGAATTGAACCAACAGACCATTAATCCTCTATCGGCCAAGTTTTCGATATCTAATAAGTCTGGAACGCTCTAAACCATTTATTCAAAACTGTACTGATGGTTTTCTTAATTTGATGCTTGCGGTTCCACTTTTGGAATGCAATTTCGTATTCTTCGCCTTTGATTTGAAAGGTATTCCAGACATCCAGCCCTACTGGTAATCCGCAGAATAGTAAAATATACAGCGACCAAGAAATTCCACCACCAGCGATTAAATCGACAAGTATCAAAAAGCCATTGAAAATTGCATAATTGCCTAGACGCTTTTGAAATCTTCTCTTGCGGTAAGTGTCAAAAGCTTTTCGTTGTTGGGCTTGGCCTTGTTGGAGTAACCAATCGCGTTCTGCTAATTTTAAAGAGTCAGGTGAAATTTCTAACTCAGCAGCAATTTCTAATATCTGTTCGTAGGAAAATTCTGTGTCTTTATCATCAGCTTGACGAGCGATCGCTAGGTTGAGAATTTGTTGTACATCTTCTTGGCTATAAGACCGGATGCTTTGAGGTTCAAAGGCCGTCATAATTCTTTTTCTGAGAAAATTTTCAATAGGAACTTAACTTTTCGAGAGATTTTAACTAGCTTAGCTAGTACTATTTGCATTATTCCTAGATTAACAAATTTATCGCGGTAATAGGCAATAGCGAAAAGAACCTGCCTGAATAATCGGACTCTTTGCCCCTAATTTTAATTATAGAGATTTGCCTGTTGCCTATACTTCGACTTCTCTACGAGACGCTACGCGTAGCTTGCTTAAGAGCAGGGGTACGCTCAGTACAAGTTGCCTTGTTGCCTATTGCCTTTTAATTTGAACTTTTTTTTGGTTGTTGAAAAGCGTAAATATCTTGAATAACTTGTACCCAACCGTTAGCGACAGATTCGAGAATGCGATCGCCTTTTTCTTTAGTTGCGGTTGTCGCGTCACCAATGACTCCACTTTTGCTGATATCTCGCGTCACCCAAGCCACAGGTAACTTACCCTCCCAACTCAGCAAACTACTTTCTGTCTGTTCTGGCGGATACTCAGCAACGGCTTTTTCTAGCTGCACTTGTTCTGGCAATAGCGACAGCATAATACTAGTTTCGGCATCTCCAGCGTGCATTCCTAATGCTGCTTCTTTGGGTGTTAATAATTCTTTAGTAATATGAGGCACGCGCCAAGTGAACAATGGAAATACCAAAAAGTCTTCATACTGAACGTGTAAATCCCGCGCCGCCATTTGCATGACTTGAGGTTGTCCGCCGTGGGAGTTCATTAACACCAATTTTCTAAACCCAGCACGGTAGATACTTTCTCCTACTTCCATAACGATCGCCGTCAGAGTTGCCGTGCTGAGGGTAATTGTGCCGGGAAAATGCCAGTGTTCGTTAGATTTGCCGTAATAAAGGGTTGGTAAAGCATAAGCCGGAATGCTGATATCAAGCTTTTCCAACGCTTTGCCCAGTACCCCCACACCAATAGCAGCATCTACAATTAACGGCAGATGGGGGCCATGTTGTTCAATTGCCCCTACTGGTTGGATGATAACCACATTTTCCTTATTTGGCATTGCCTGGATGTCAGTCCAACTCAGGTAGGGGAAAAACCGTTCTGGGGGAATGAAACTGTGCATATTACTGAAATAGTTATATTTTAGGGCATTGGGCAAATAGGGCATGGGTAAGGGGAAAAGGGGAAAGATTAAATTTATTCCTTTTCCCTTTAACCTTTAACCTTTTCCCTCTTTCCATACCCATGCCCAATAATGAAGACTCTCCAAACATCAGGATATTACCAGATGTAGCAGAGCATAATAACGAAATAACAAGCTTTGACAGGGATGTAGCTCAATGGTTGAAGAAAATGGATCGATTCGTACATTGTCAGTTGATATTGGCGGTAGTGGTGTTAAGGCGATGGTTTTGGATATTACGGGAAATCCAATAACTGAAAGAGCGCGTTTAGATACGCCCCAACCTGCTACACCTGAGGTTGTAATTAATGCAATTGTTGTGTTAGCGGCGGCTCAAGGTGAATTTCATCGGGTTTCGGTGGGTTTTCCTGGTGTGGTGCGTTGTGGAGTCACGGAAACAGCGGTAAATTTGCATCCAGATTGGATTGGCTTTGATTTGGAAACAGCATTATTAAAACGCTTAAACAAGCCTGTACGGGTGATTAATGATGCAGATATGCAAGGGTTTGGGGCGATCGCAGGTAAAGGTGTAGAATTGGTGATTACTCTGGGTACGGGGTTTGGTTCGGCTTTATTTGTCGATGGTAAGCTGGTGCCAAATATGGAAATGGGACATCATCCATTTCGCAAAGGAGAGACTTTTGAGCAACAACTAGGACGCGCAGAGTTAGAAAAAATTGGCGATAAACGATGGAATAAGCGTTTAGAAAAGGCGATCGCATCTTTGCAACATCTGTTCAATTATGATTATCTATATATTGGCGGTGGTGAAGCTGTAAGAGTGAATCTTCAGTTACCGTTAAATGTGAAACTTATCCCCAATATCACTGGTTTATTAGGCGGTATTGCTTTGTGGCGAGATGAAAAAAGGTAAAAAGTTTTGCCATATCCACAACTGAGTATCCTAAGTACAGTGTTTCGTTAATTCCTAGCAAATTCTTTTTGGATAAGGCTCTGTATAGCTTTGCGTTGAATTTTTAACCTTCAATTGATGACGAATTTACGCAAAGCTGTAATCACAAGTAAAGTTCTAAAACCAGATAATGCTGGGATAAGCAGGATGTATCAATCAAGATAATATTGATTGATAAAAAGTTTATAACCCCCTCCAAGGGAGGACAAATTATTGGGAATCAAGAGCTTATCATTGTTGCCAAATACTACACTAATGAAGTTCCAAAAAATTAACTCCCAAAATCCAGTAGTATTTTGGCTTGCAGGATAAATATGATAAGGCCGCATCGGCATACCAAGCGTGAGCCAAAGATAACTAGACAAATTTGTTTGATAACATTCCCATGCGATCGTATAGTATGTTATTGTCTAAACCGTTGATTTAGATAAGATATCTTACAAGTTGATAGCTTGATAAAAGATAAAAAAAGCACAAAGGCTAATAATATTAGTCTAATTAGGCGGTATGGGAGGTACAAAAAATATTACATATAGCAGAATTTAGAATTCAAAGTCAAAATTGGAAAGTAAAAGAAGCTTTCTAGTTGGCTACCAGATGAATCCTTGTGTAATTCACTTTACTTGAAATCTGCTGTGTGAAAAAATTACTAGATGATTTTTTTATTGGAACAGTACGCAGTGTCCCGGACAGCAGTACTGTTGTTTGTTAAAAGAAATATTGGTTTAATTAAAATGAACGACAATGACTGAAATTGGCCTGATGATGACGGGCGTTTTAACAGCAAGACAAGCATCTGGGCCTAATTTGCCAGAACAGCAATTATTTCAGATGGAAAATGACAGCAACCAGTCAAAGCAGAGTCAGTTAGAAATAACTGCTCAAGTCACACCACCTGAATTCATGCAAACAGATGTAAATTTGCACGCTTCTTTAGGAGCGATGGCGCTAGAAAAAGAACATACAGTTCAAAACATTAACAAAAAGAATCAGTTCCCAGCTTCTGCTGGTTTAGCACAGCCTCAAAAGTATTCTCAGTCCATAGGGAAAAACCGTGCAAAGTCTGGGGGAAAATTCGATAAATTTGGTACTCAGCCTCTACCAACTCTCTATTTTGGTAGTTCTGGTGTTGCTGTCAGAGCTTTACAACGGCTTTTGGTATCTAACGGATATACCGTTAGAGTTGATGGAATCTTTGGAGCGCTGACGGAAACTGCTGTCAAAGCATTTCAAAACCAGCGGAACTTAGCAGTGGATGGAGTCGTTGGTCAACGAACCTGGCGGGCGTTAACAATTTAGTTAAGAGTTGAGAGTTAGGAGTTAGGAGTTGGAAGTTGGAAGTTGAGAGTTAGGAGTTGGAAGTTGAGAGTTAGGAGTTATAAAATTTTCATTATTTATAGTTTTTTAACTCCTCACTCCTCACTCCTCACTCCTCACTGATTATCGGTACTTATGCTGCTCCAATAACTGTTGCGCTCTTGGCTTGTAAATTAAATAGAATAAAGCCTCTATATAGCGCAACAAATCTTCCCGATTTTCCTTGGAAGTAAAGTTCCAAAAGCCATAAATTCGTGCTAATGATAACAGCTTGCTGGTATGAATTTTCCAAGTATAGGTACTGTAAACTCGCTCAATGGCTCGCTGGGAAATTTCATTCCAATACTGAGAATTTTGGTCGCATTTAGTGACAAAATCCACAATTCTTGCTGCTGTCTCTTCTAAATTTGTCGGGTTAATGTAAAAGCCATTAACCTTATTCTGAATAATTTCTAGGGGGCCGCCAAACTGTGTGGCAAAAGTCGGTAATCCTGAAACCATCGCCTCTAAAATTGTTAAACCGAAAGCTTCAAATAAAGCTGGTTGCACAAAAATTCCTTGGCGGTCGGCAATCACTCGGTAAATTTCACCAGAATCAGTTTTAGATAACCGCACACCTAACCAGCGAATTTTTCCGTGGAGATTATATTCGTCAATTATGTGGTAAAGTTTAACAATTTCATCACGTTCTTCGTTGTCATCGGATTCTTCTACACGCAACTTACCTGCTACTAAAATTAAGTTGCAATGCTCTTGTAATTCTTTACTTTGACCAAAACATTCAGCTAAACCTGTGAGGTTTTTGATGCGGTCAAGACGCGCCATTGAAAACAGGGGACGCTTGTTAGGATCGTCAAGTTTGCCAAAGATTTGACTGGGATCATCTAAGGTAAAGAGCATTTCTGCAAGGCGCTGGCGATCGCTTTCTACTCTATCTTGAGTCTGCGTGTAAGGAAAATAGTAATTTTCGTTGACTCCAGGCGGTACAACATTAAATTTGGGACTGAATAATTCAATGCCATTGGTTACATGATATAACTCCGGCATGGTGAAGCATTTATAGGATTCGTACTGTCCCACACTATCTGGTGTTCCCACAATTTCTTGGTAGGTGCTGCTAATAATGAAATTGGCAGCATTCATCGCAAGTAAGTCAGCTGTAAATTGCAAGGAAAAATGATATTTTTCTTCTAAATCTTGCCAGTATAGGTTACTAAACAAGTATTTAGATTTTTCCAAAGCATGGGCAATATTACATTGCGTGACTTTCATCCGCCGCGCCAACAAAAATGCTACTAAATTTCCATCAGTATAGTTACCAACTATTAAGTCAGGTCTACCTTGAAATTCTGCCCGCAGTTCTCTTTCTGAGTCAACGGCGAAAGTTTCCAGATAAGGCCAAAACTCAAATCGGGAAATCCAGTTTTGAGTCATGTTTGGATTAAAGTCCCGCAGAGGTACTCGCAAAATCCAGGCATTTTCTGTGCCGTGAACTTTTTCTAGTCGCTGATTACAAAGGGTACCATCACTATTAGGAATCAAGCGGCTGAGAATAATCACTTTTGGCTGGACGTTCAATCCTTCTAAGCCAGCTAATAAAGCGTCTTCTTGCAACTGTTTTTCTAGACTTTTTGCTTGGTCAAGGACGTAAACCACCTGACCGCCAGTATCGGGACGCCCCAAAACGCCCTCTTGACCGAACCATCCGTGGGCTGACACGAGGACGATTCTAAAAATCATCGGAACGCGAGAAATGAAGGCTTCTAAAGTCTGAGGATCGGGAGAATCAATCAATTCATCGAGAATATTTAGGGTGTCTCGCACGCGTCCTGCGGTATTACCCCAACCCGGTTCAAAACCCATTGTTTGCAACTGGAACCGGAATTTTTCATAGGGTTCATCATCGGGGCGATCGCTAACAAAACTGATGGCTTTCTTTACTTGATCGGAAAGTTGCTGCTGGGATTGAATGCGATCGTTTACCAACAATTGCACGCCGTTATATTGGTGCAAGCGCAAGAAATTCAACAAGCTTTCCAGCAATTGTTTGGAGTCTTGAAATATTTTGCTGGATAGATAGCGGTTGAGAAATTGTACCCCCTTACCGATATTTTTCGGGTCGCGGATGACTGGGGTGTAGTCATAAAACGGGCCGAAATCCAATTCTAGCAGGTCGCCCTCGTTAGGATGATATTTGTTTACCAGGCGATCGCGCAAATCAAGTAAGTCCTGCACCGTCATCGGCTCAATACTCAAGTCTGATGTTAACCAATAAATTTCTTGACTAGCAATTTTAGAACGGATGATGAAACAGAAGTTTGAGTCCTCTTGAATAATTTCCTGAGTGTAGTAAATGAGTTTACTTAAGTCAGATGTAGTGTAAAATGCCTCTGGTTTCTGGTACTTGGAGCAATATTCAGCGTATACATTGAGTATGTCATTTCGCAGCAAGTACTTCTTTTCTTGTTGGCGTAATTCACTAATGAAGGAACGCAAATCATTTTTTTCTTCACTATCTAAGACTGCTTGCAGCAATTCAGACATGGCAACTCCAGTGGATGACGATGTTTGCATTGTTAACTTTCAGTACCTTTTGTTTAACCGCACAGAAAAACAAAACGACACAGATAAATATGGTTTATCTGTGTATCTACGAGTATCTACTTTTCAGCAGTACTGAAATTATGTTCTACTTTACTTAAAGTATCTATTACTCAGTATTTTTGGCTCTCACTAAAGGAATACAATCGTTATTTCTTTTGATAGAGGTTGTTAAATAACTGATACAATCATTAGCAAACCAACTCTTATTATATTTGCAATTTGTAATAAATTGTCTATAATTTGTGAATTGCGGGATTCCTATAACTATATTCTTCAAACTGCTGAAACAAAAGTTATTCTTTTCCCTTAAACCTTAATCTTGATTTAAACTTAAATGAATTAAAATCAACTTTTGACTTAAGTTCAACTCATCTTAATTCAGCCTAGCTATAATTTCAGCATCAAGATTTTTAAATCAGGTCGATTGATATGGCTGACAATACACATAACTTAACACCTTCTGACCACAGTATAGGCAACATTCTGATTATTTCTTTGCTTGCTTTGTGTGGTTTGACTTTTATCATTCTTCTAGGCATCTTCTAACAGTTGAAAGTCATTTACAAAACGCAATTCTCAAAGTTGAAATTCCCGATTTCTCAAAAGAAGTCGGGAATCTCATATTTATGCTGTAATTGTTAAGACAAACGGCCAAAGTTGCGGCGTGCCTATTTCTACTGGTGGTAAGCTA
Source organism: Nostoc sp. DedQUE12a (assembly GCA_034530795.1). GTDB lineage: Bacteria > Cyanobacteriota > Cyanobacteriia > Cyanobacteriales > Nostocaceae > Nostoc. The sequence goes on along the minus strand of JAVRCH010000091.1, from coordinate 21,585 downwards.
ATAATCATTTAAATTGCATCAGAGCGTCTCCCCTTCTTTGCGTCCCCGCGTCTTTCTAAGGCTAAGAGGTTGTTTTAAAAGTTGTTGGCTGTGACTTTAGGCATTTATTGAAGAGATGGGAAAAGGGACTCATGTTAAAGGGGAAAGGGAAAATACCAAACCTTTCCCAATACTTGTCGGTTAAGGGGAAAAGGGGAAGGGGAAAAGGGAAAGAAAAAACCTTTAACCCTTACCCTTTAACCTTTTCCCCAAACCAAATTCTGAGTTCAAAATGCACAAACCGAGTAGTATTGAAACCTTTCCCCCTTTCCCCTTCCCCTTTTCCCGACTTCTGCAAGAAGTCTAATTTGCTGGTAAAATTTCCAAAAACTTTAAAAGCACCTGATTCTACTTAAGCAAGTAAATTTGCTTATATACATATAATTACTTATAAGCTAAATTAATGTATATCTTATTTCAGTTTTGCTGGTGTTTTAAGTCTATAAATATCAAAAGGGCGAACGATGGGATTCGAACCCACGGATGGTGGTACCACAAACCACTGCCTTAACCACTTGGCTACGCTCGCCATTAGACAATTTGAATTATAACAATTTTTTGGGAAGCGAGCAAGACTTTTTGTTCAAGGAACGGATGAATTGCATTTAGAGTCTCTGGAATCTAACATTTATAATGACTTTCACTTGGCAAACATGAAACAGTTAACCATCATCGCGTATACTGGAGCAGCAGCAGGACTCGCCGCCTTAGGTGTGACAATGGCGAAGACTAATCCCGGTCAAGTTGCCTATGAGGAATATGCAGTGCAACGGCTGGCAAGCTACTTAAAAACCGATGTATGTAAGAAAACTACGAATTTTATCGAAAATTTAATCCGCTTTAATTGTGAGAAGTTAGTCGATCAAGCTAACCCGCAAATACAGGAAATTATTAATAGAACTACAGAACGGCAAAATTATATTTTTTTTAGTATCTACCGTACAGATTTAAAGATAAGTTCTTGGGCACCTTCTTACAAATTTGAAACTGTCGGAGCTTTTGACCAATTTTATACATTCACTGCGGAACAGCAATAAGGTAATAGGCAATAAGGCAATAGGCAAGAACATTTATGCTGTAAAGTTATTACTTATCGATATATAGTTATGGCGATCGCTAGTTCCTTGTGAGGTAGAATCTGGGGACTGGGAGACAAGGGGGACAAGGAGAAAATTCAGTCAACACTCCGAATGCCTAGTCCCTCGCGTAAGATATTAAAACTGGTCACTGAAAGTTTAAGCTTGCCTATGTCATCTGCATATCTATTGGTATCTCACGGAAGTCGCGATCCGCGCCCAGAAGTTGCTATGCAGGAACTCGCAAGGCTGGTATGTGAGAAATTGGAAAAAAATCACAACCAAACAAATAGCGAACATCTGGTAGGTATAGCTGCTTTAGAAATGAGTCAAAAGCCTCTACACGAGCAGATTAAAGAATTTGCCAAGACTGCTTTTGGCATTGACAAAGTGTCTGAAAATCGAAATCAACTTAAGATTATACCGCTATTTCTGCTGCCAGGAGTGCATGTAATGACGGATATTCCCGGCGAAGTAGCTTTGGCACAAGAGGCAATTGGTGAAGATATGACGATAGAATTGCAACCATACTTGGGTTCTCACCCAGATTTGAAAAATTTGCTCTCCAAGCAAGTTGCTAAAATAGAAGCACAAGCATGGATTCTCTTATCTCATGGTAGCCGTCGCCCTGATTCTCAAAAACCAGTGGAAGCAACGGCGGCGAGTTTGGGAGCGGTGGTTGCTTATTGGTCTGTACCTGGTAGTTTAGAATTACGGGTGAAAGAGTTGGTTGCTGCGGGTTATCGGGAAATTGCAATTTTGCCATATTTTTTATTCGCAGGTGGAATAACCGATGCGATCGCCGCCTCAGTAGAAGCGCTAAAATTACAATTTTCGGCAGTGACTTTCCACTTGGCAGAACCTTTAGGAGCAAGTGCAGAATTAGCCGATTTAATTTGGGATTTAACAGACAGATGAACCCCACAGTCACACAGAGGAACAAATATTTGGGAAAAGTTTATTTAGTAGGTGCGGGGCCAGGAGATCCAGGACTAATAACTCTCAAGGCGAAAGGTTTATTAGAATGTGCAGATGTAGTCATCTATGATGCTTTGGTGAGTCCAGCAATTCTAGCAATGATTAATCCTCAAGCCGAGCAAATTAACGCTGGTAAGCGCAGAGGAAAACACTCGTTATTGCAAGACGAAACTACTCAACTGCTGATTGAGAAAGCCCAGGATTATGCAATTGTAGTGCGGCTAAAGGGTGGCGACCCCTTTATTTTTGGTCGTGGTGGCGAAGAAATGGCAGAATTAGTCAATGCTGGAATTCCAGTTGAGGTTGTGCCTGGTATAACTTCGGGAATTGCTGCTGCTGCATACGCAGGTATACCATTGACGCATAGATTGTATAGTTCATCAGTAACATTTGTTACTGGTCATGAAGCAGCAGGTAAATATAAACCCTTAGTGAATTGGAGTGCGATCGCCCACGGTTCCGAAACTATTGTGATTTATATGGGAATTCACAATTTGCCTTACATTGTGGAAGAATTAACTAAGGCTGGGTTGAATTTAGAAACGCCCATTGGTTTGGTGCGCTGGGGTACGCGCCCAGAACAAGAAGAATTAATTGGGACATTAGAGACAATTGTCCAGCAAGTCGAGGAAACAGGATTTGGTGCGCCGGCGATCGCAGTAATTGGACAAGTGGTGAAGATGCACGAAATTTTATCTGGTTGTCGTCCAGTTTGATGATTGCTGCAAGGCTACTGCCATTAACAGTAAACAAAAAACTATATATATCTTACCTGATTTTGCATTTCCTCTGCTGTTACTTGATTAAGAATAACTAACAACCTTTGTGCAATTTCTTGAGGTGAACGGCGAACAGCAAAAATTACACCATAGTGCGTCTGTTCTGACGCAAAGTAAGTCTGTACAAGTTCTTCAAAATCAGTTCGATTGTGTGTAACTAGCGTTCTTGTTTGACTTACGGCATAAGCAAGTTGCTCTGCATCGCTAGCATGAAGTTGTGCTACATCCAGTGCTGCGATAATATCAAAGCCTCTTGCTCGGATTAAGTTTGCCACCAAAACATTAACATCTTCATCTAAGTACAGGCGAATAAAAAGGCTATTCACAAATCTTTAACTAATGGGTCAATTAGCTCATCAGCAATTCGGTTAAGTTTGATGTAATTATTAATTTCCTCTTGGCGATCGCTATAATAACTCAATGCACTAAATACTTGCGCCAAGGTCAGATGGGGCATTCCTATTGGAATTTCTTCCGGGGCGACACCCATACGCCAAGTTTCAACAATTGCTCTTACAGGTGTACGAGTTCCTTTGATAATCGGTTCCCCACCTAGAATCTGATTATCTCTAACAATGTAAAGATATTCCGTTGCTTGAACCATTGCTGTTTTCAGAAATTATCATCACATTTTATTGTATCGTTTAGTATTTTTCTAAACAATTGCATTCTTAATATCATCAATCAATTCATCAATTCTGGATTTAGTTGTATTCCAAGAACATACAAAACGCGCTCCTCCCACACCAATAAATGTATAAAATTGCCAATTTTTAGCTTTTAAACTGTGAATAACTTGTTCGGGTAATTTGACAAACACTGCATTGGCTTCTCTAGGAAACATCAAGTCAACGCCTTCTATATTTAATAGCTGATTTTCTAAATATTCAGCACATTGGTTGGCATGTCTAGCATTTTTTAGCCAAGCACCAGTTTCTAATAAACCCAACCAAGGAGCCGAGATAAACCGCATTTTTGAAGCTAGTTGGCCTGCTTGCTTACAACGATAATCAAAATCTTCTGCTAGTGCTTTATTGAAGAAAATAATTGCTTCACCTAATGCCATTCCATTCTTAGTACCACAGAAACACAAAACATCGACGCCAGATTTCCAACTAATCTCAGCAGGGCTTTTATTCATCGCCGCAACTGCATTGGCAAAACGAGCGCCATCCATATGAACCTTTAAATTATACTTTTTCGCAACTTCTTTAATTTGCAGAAGTTCTTCAATAGAATATAAAGTTCCTAATTCAGTTGATTGTGTGATACTAATAACTTTAGGTTTGGGATAATGAATATCATTACGCCGAGTGACAATTGCTTCTATAGATTGTGATGTTAACTTGCCATTTTTACCTTGAGCAAGTAGCAGTTTAGAACCGTTAGAGGCAAATTCCGGGGCGCCACATTCATCTGTTTCAATGTGTGCTGTTTCATGACAAATAACACTGTGATATGACTGGCAAAGTGCAGCTAAAGATAAAGAATTTGCGGCGGTACCATTAAAGGCAAAAAATATTTCACAGTCAATTTCAAAGAGTTCCCGAAAATAATCTGCGGCTTTTTGAGTCCATTCATCATTTCCATAGGCGGGAACGCTACCCTCATTTGCCCGAACCATATATTCCAAGGCTTCCGGACATATACCAGAGGAATTATCACTTGCAAACTGTTCTGAGGGGATAGTCATCATCTCTAAGTTGATTTTTATCAGTATTTTTTCCAATGTTAGTGAATATTTTTGCCACCTGCAAACTTAAGATGTTGATTATACAAGCGTGCTATTAGCGGTAACGGGCATTCAGCCTGTGCTTGATGCTTCAGTTGAATCATTGATTTGGTAATGTCCAGAGAAAACTAGCGTCTGAGTTTCTCATCACTGAGACATTCAATTACTTTAGGGCATTCAACTACTAGGTGTTTGGTCAACCTGAATATTGAGGTATTTTGCGATGTTAAACCTTTTAACTCAATATTGTGCTAAAAAAATAAAGTTTGCTAATTAAAATACTAATCATATACCGATCGCCTACTACACAATCCCCTGCCAATAACTATGACATCACTATCGAGCATATTTGTCCTTTGTAGTTTGCCACACAATTTTCGATTTGAGATTCTGGATTGACTTACGGCTCAATCCGCTGACTCTGCAAAATCAAGGGATCGTTGGTAATTTATCCTTTGTCATTTATTCGTAGTCCATTATTATTTGTCAATTACCAATAAATAATGACTAACGAATAATGACTAATAACTAATGTACAGACAAGGGTTAATCGCGTTTCTACTAATGACCAATAACTAATGATTAATGACCAATGACTGAACCATTAATTGAACTTAAAAGTGTTTCTAAGTCCTTTGGTAGCCATAAAGTTCTAGATAATGTAGATTTGACAATTTACCAAGGAGAAGCGCTAGGAATTATTGGCCCATCGGGGACTGGTAAATCGACAATTTTACGGGTAATAGCGGGGTTACTGGCTCCTGACGAAGGAGAAATTTATGTTCAAGGAGTGCGAAGAGAGGGTTTGATTGAGGATGGCGGCGAGTCAGTTGGAATTGGTATGGTGTTTCAACAAGCGGCCTTATTTGATTCGCTGACAGTGGAGGAAAATGTAGGATTTTTACTTTATCAAAATTCCAAGTTACCGCGATCGCGCATTCGAGATTTGGTAAAAGAAAAATTAGAAATGGTAGGCTTGTCGGGAATCAGCGACCTTTACCCAGCAGAACTTTCTGGGGGAATGCGAAAACGAGTCAGTTTTGCCCGTGCGATTATGGCTAACCCCGATAATCCTAAAGAAGGTGCAGAAGTTTTACTCTACGATGAACCAACAGCCGGACTCGATCCCATTGCTTCAACAGTAATAGAAGATTTAATCCGCTCTTTGCAATGTACACATGGAGTCTGTAGCACTTATGCTGTTGTTACCCACCAAGATAGCACTATACGCCGTACAACTGATAGACTTATATTTCTGTATGAGGGTAAAGTACAGTGGCAGGGTACAGTTAGTGAAGTATACAGCACAGAACATCCTTTGATCAAACAATTTATTAGTGGAAGTGTTAAAGGGCCGATTCAGGTCGTTGGTTAAAAAGTTAGGAGTGAGGAGTTGAGAGTGAGGAGTTGAGAGTGAAGAGTTAAGAGTGAAGAGTTAAAAATAAAAAGTAAAATTTAACTTATAACTCTAACTCCTAAATCCTAACTAAAGACGCTATTAATAGCATCTCTACTCTTAACTTTTAACTTATAACTAATTATTGGATGGAGGGAAAAATGCGAGGTTTCATGGCAAGCCGCTTCGCTTCTGGGCGAACATTTAGAGAAGGTTCTGTGGGATTGTTACTCTTACTAGGACTTGGGGTATTTGGAATACTCTTTTTGTGGATAAATAGATTAAATGCTACTAGCGGTACATACAAAGCTATTGTCGAATTTGCTAACGCTGGCGGAATGCAGAAGGGAACACAAGTTCGTTATCGTGGCGTTAAGGTAGGAAATATTTCCCAGATAAAACCAGGAGCAAATGCCATAGATGTCGAGATTCAAATTGTCCAAAGAGACCTAGTTATTCCCAGTAATGTAGTGATAGAAGCTAATCAAAGCGGATTAATTAGCGAGAGTATTATTGACATTACACCAAAAGCAGCGCTTCCCACTGGGGTTGCGATCGCTAAACCTTTGGATAAAAATTGCGATCCGAGCCTGATAGTTTGTAATGGCTCTCGATTAAAAGGTCAGGTTGGCATCAGTGTTGATGAATTAATTCGCAGTTCAACTGAACTAACCAATGTATACAACGATCCCAAATTTTATAAAAATGTCAATGGAGTTTTGGAAGCTACTACAGTTGCAGCAACCAGTTTTACAGATTTAAGTCAAGATTTAAGAGCTTTAACTAAAAGTTTGCGACAACAATTAAATACATTTTCAGCCACTGCTAATTCAGTGCAACGGGCGACTAACCAACTTAATGTATCTGCGACTGAAACAGTAAACCAATTTGGTACAACTGCAATTCAAGCAAATCGATTGCTGAGCAATCTAGATAATTTGTTGACAACAAATCGTTCTTCACTGGTTGGTGCGCTGAACAATATTACCGAAACCAGCAATCAATTACGTGTTACAGTTAGTAGCCTATCACCAGCTGTCAATCGCTTCACTCAAGGAGAATTACTCAACAATTTAGAAGCCCTCTCCAATAATGCAGCGCAAGCTTCAGCTAATTTACGTGATGCTTCTAAAACCTTAAGCGATCCCAAGAATATCGTAGTATTGCAACAAACTTTAGATTCAGCACGGGTAACTTTTGAAAATACGCAAAAAATTACATCTGATTTGGATGAATTGACTGGCGATCCTACTTTCCGGCAAAACCTCCGGCAACTCGTAAATGGTCTAAGTAGTTTAGTATCTTCTACACAAGAGATGCAACAACAAGTGCAGGTTGCTACTACTTTAGATTCAGTAAAAACTGTTGTGAACAAACCAAATAATATAATTCGTACCCCAGTCCAAATTCAAGAGGAAATTTCTGATAAAAAACCATCTTTAAAGTTGCCTTTACCGGACATTGGATCTCAGAAAAATCCTAACGTTTATGCAATTAATCAACCTCCGGCTTTTGACAGTACCAGCAACACTCAAATAATTCCTAGTCCATCTATCTCTAACTCATCCCAAGAAAATCTTTTGAAACAGCTGCGCGAATATGGCAAGCAACGAGAACAACTGAAAACTGAAAAATAAGCAAATCTCACAATCTTATTTGAGTTGAGAAAAATATCGTGGGTGCTGGCTGTTGACTGATACCATTTCACGAAATAAGTAGAACAATGTCGAAAAACCAAACTATGTTAAGAAAAATTAAATAGACTCAAACCCTCTTCCCTCCTGCCTCCTGCCTCCTGCCTCCTGCCTCCTGCCTCCTGCCTCCTGCCTCATCGCAACGATAAATATTCACATCGACCTACTTACCTGATATAAATTACTAGTCTCTAATTCTTTCCCCCTGCTAAGAGCTCCCTGCTCCTTGCCCCCTTGTCCTCTGTACCCTTCCCTACGGGACGCTTTATCGATGGTAATGGCAACGTTACCGTAACAAACTTGAGTGGGGCTAACTTGGCTGATGTGGAAATATCCTTTCTTTTAGTGGTATTACTGCAATTGATGTGCGTGTAGTTAACGGTAACAGCCAGTTCCAATTAGGAGATGGTATCGCTAACAACGCAGATTTTGGTACTGGTCAGCTGTTATTCACGCTCTTTGGTGCTACTTTTACCGAGGCTGACGTTAGTACAAATATCGATCCGAATAGCAGTTCTGTTTTTCAGTTTTCTTAACGTTCCTGTACATCGAATTCACGTTATCTTACTCTGAGTTCTCTGTGCCTCTGCGGTTCGTTGAAAAATTCTATATGTTTTCAAACCACCGAGGACGCAGAGAACACACAGAGAAGTCACCAACTGCGGTTCCCACGGGTTATAAATTGGTGGAAATAATAGTTAGAGAGGTTTTTTAGTAATTTCGCCAAAATCAAGATTCGACTTATTGCGATATTGATTCTTCTGCTAACAATTCTGATGGTGGTTCAGCTTCCACTACATTTTCGGAATCACCAGGTTTAGAAAAACCCTCTAGCGCATCTTTAATAAAACCAGCTACAGGTACGGCAATTACCAAACCTAGAACTCCACCAATATTAGTACCGACAAGCAAAGCAATTAATACCCATATTGGACGAATGCCAGTAAATTTACCTAAAAGACGAGGTGCGATCGCCTGATCGATCAACTGGTCAACTACCACAGCTAGGGCAAAAACTTTTACTGCTAACCAGAAGTTATGTGAAGCGATAATTAAAGTTATTACAACAAGACTGACAACATCACCAAAAGGAATTAAGCTCAAAAGCCCAACTCCCAAACCAAATAGCAAAGCAAACTGGACTTGAAAAATTAAAAATATTAATGTTTCTGAAACTCCCATCAGCAAAGCCAAAGTCCCTTGACCAATCAAGTAATTTTGGAAATTTTGCTGAATCGACTGGCTGACTTTGGGAGCAAAATTTCCAGGTAATTTCTTAAATAATCCTTCCCAGATTTTCGGCCCATCTAACAAGAGATAAAAAGTCAGCACTATAATAATTAATGCCTCAGATATATTATCAATCGTATCAATAATAATACTTAAAAGCTTGTCTGAAATAAACTCTAATTCATGGGGCAATTGCTCAGTAAATTGTGTTAATAATTGTCTGAAATTTACATTTAATTTATGGCTAGAAAACCACTGATTTAAAATCTCTAGTTTTTCTTCGCTAGAATCAATCCATTGGGGAAGGACTTTAGCCATCTCATTAAATTGCTCTAACACAATAGGTAATAAAATAATACCCAACGCTACGAAAATTATCGATGCTGTTATAAAAACTAAAGCTACTGCATAGCTGCGTTTAACACCTCGCCGTTGAAGAATTGAAACAGGGAAGTTTAAAATAAATGCCAGCAAAGTAGCCAATAAAAGAATTGTCACCACAGGTTGCAAACTTTGAAAAAGCCGAGATGCTAACCAAAAATTGAGAAAAACTAAAGGAAATAGTAGCGTAAAAATTAACCATCTAAGTAGTTGATTGAGCGAAAAATTCATATTTAATCAATTTGGTAAAACGACAAAATCTTTCCCTAATCTTCTCAACCCAGCCGTTACTCTAATCCTAATTTTCAGTAAAAGCTAAAAACTGCTCATCATTTATTCTTCCTGCTTGATGTAGAGTATTGGTGATTTCCGAAATAGTTAAAACCGCATAACTGCGATAACCATTTTGCTGTAACCTATCTTTCACGCCTTGTTCGTGGTCGATAAATACTACAATTTCATTCACATTTAATCCTGCTGATTCTAACTTTTCTGCTCCTTCCATCACACTTTTGCCACTGATGAGAATATCATCAACTACGACAACTGTTTCACCAGGATGAAAATTACCCTCAATTACTTTTCGAGTTCCGTGGGCTTTTACCTCTTTGCGAGGAAAAATCATCGGACAATTCAGGCGTAAAGCTAAACCAGTTGCAGTTGGTAAAGAACCATAGGGAATACCTGCTAACCTATCAAAATTGAGATTCTTTAAAATCTCCTCATAAGCAGTGAGAACTTGATTAAAAACTTGGGGATTAGAAATAATTTTGCGTAAATCAATGTAATAAGGAAATACGGCTCCTGATGCTTGGACAAAATTGCCAAACATGATGCAGCCAATGTCATACAGTTGTAAAATCAAATCCTGTTGGGGATGCTGATTTAGTAAACAAACATCAGAGAACCACACAGAACAAGTAGAGTTCTCGTGAATAATTTCAGTTTTAATTTGATTAATTTCTGCGCGTAAAGATTGAATTTCTTCAGATAATTGTGAGCTTCCCAGCATATCTTGAGGAACAGGAATCAGCAAACCATCACCGTTAGTATTCAAGCCGGCTTCTAAAATTTTCCTCAGGTTTGCTCCCCCCGCCCAAATACTACGCGCCATGATAATTCTTTCAGGAGCAACTGCTCGAATACCAGCCAAAACTTCAGATTTTGTAGTTCCCACTTCCAAACCCAATTGTTCTGGAGTACCCCAGTTTTTTGATTCTTTTACTATCTGCAAATAAAGAGGTGATTCCTTTGTTGGATACTGTTGTAAAGCTTCTGCTCCTAGATTAGAAGTACAGCATAAAATAAACACTGCTTTATCAGGATAAACCAAAAAAGGTACTACATGATCTTGTCCAGTATAGGGGCTGAGAGTGATTGCATCTACTTGCCACTGTGTAAACACAGTACGAGCAAAAATGCTACTTGTATTTAAATCACTATGTTTAGCATCTAAAATAACTGGGATATGAGATGGAATAGCTGCTAAAGTTTTGTGCAGTAGTTCTAAACCTGGAATACCTAGCGCTTCATAAAAGCCAAGTGTCGGTTTATAAGCACAAACAAAATTAGATGTTTCAGAAATAATGAATTGTAACCACTCCCACAAACCAGCAATGATATCTTCAGATTGATAACGAGTAGGCATCATCTCTGGATTAGGATCGAGTCCTACAAATAGTAAGCTTTGATTTTGCAAAATATTTTGATTCAATTTATCAAAAAAATTCATATTTTTAGAAGTGTAAAAAGGATTGGTATTGAAATTTTAGGAATAATATTTTTTATACATCAACTAGGAATAATATTTTTTATACATCAACTAATAGATATAAAGAGAATCAACAGAATTCCCCAGTTCTTAATCCTACTCACAACTATCTAAATTCCTGCAAACCATTCGTAACCTTGATCCTCCCAGTAGCCTTTAAAAGGTGATAAATAACTAGTGAGTGTAATTTGAGTCACCCATTTACTTTGCTTGTAACCCAGTTTAATTGGTGAAGCTAAACGCAAAGGCGCACCATTTTCTACTGGCAAAGCCTCACCATTTTTTTGATAAGCTAACAAAGTTTGGGGATGTAACACTGAAGCTATATCCCAACTTTCATAGTAGCCATCAGCTGATTTAAAGTAAGCATATTGGATATTTGGCTTAGGTTGAGCAAGGGCAATAATTTCTTGCAAACGTACACCACCCCATTGAACGATCGCAGCCCAACCTTCCACACAAATATGGCGAATAATCATTGAAGTCAGCGGCAAATTTTGAATTTCTCTCATGCTGAGGTTAAGAGGATTGTTAACCTCACCATCAACAATTAAACGATACTTTTCTAAATCAATAATGGGATTATATCTGAAGCTATTAACTATCAAAGCTTCTGGTTCAATTTCATTAAAAGAAAACTCTGGTATAAGCTTTTGTGGTTGAAATATTAGCTTTTCTACCTTTTGATTGAGAGGTTCGGAAAGTTTACCCACAACATCTTCAAAGATTGGCGTTCCACAGCCACCAAGAAGAAAACTTACGCCGGAAACTCCAGATATTTGTAAAAATTTCCGGCGTGATAATTGCGGAGGTTTGACGCGAAATAATTTCATACTTCAAAATTTAATATTTTTAGCTTGTCTTTTGTCCTTTGCAAATGACCAATGACAATCTTGACAAAAAATAGTACATTACCTTGTACTGAATTTTAGCCTGATTTGGTACTAGTTTTTTACAAAGTTCCAATTACAAGCAGTAGGAGAAGAATTACTGCAACTTCCCCTCTGCATCCCTAAAAACAGGATTCGAGTATTCAATATGACTTTTGAAATATTTTTTATGCTGATGGTAACTGAATATTTTTGACGAATAAGCTTTGTAAGCGATGGATTTGAGCGCCTATTTGGTAGAGTAAATCGCCTTTACCCAGGAGATAAGCCGCTGCTGTTTGTTTTCCTCCCAAGACAATAGCTGAGTCTGCTTCACTGGCGGTACGCAAAGCTACTCGTCCTGGTAAGTTTGAGCGAATTATCGGTGTAACAACTTTCGCTTCTGGGCGTTGAGTGGCGATAATTAGATGAATTCCAGCGGCTCGTGCCATTGCTCCGAGTCGTTTAATACTTTGTTCTAGTGATGTGCGGATTTCTTTTTCTGCCATAAAGTCGGCATATTCATCAAAAATGCAGACAATACGAGGTAAAATCTTTGTAGAGCGTTGGTTGTAAGTGCTTAAATCGGCACACCCAGCTTTTTCAAAGTGGTGATAACGCAATTCCATCTCTGCGACTAACTCATCCATCAGTTCAATGGCGCGATCGCCATCTTTAACAACAGGTGAATATAACCAAGGCATTTTCTCAAACTCTGGAAATGTGACTCGCTTGGGGTCAACTAGGGCGATTTTCAGATGTAGCGGAGAGTGACGATTGAGGAGACTGAGGAGGAGCGATCGTAAAAATTCACTCTTACCACTACCAGTTGTACCACCAACTAAAAAATGACAAGTATTCGCATCAGATAAATCAGCCTCTACTAATTCTCCTTCGATACTCACCCCGATCGCAATTTTTATAGGTACTGTTGGAGGTAAAAATTTCGGCTGAATATACTCTTCAAAATTCGCAATTTGCCGATCTGGACGAGGCAAATCAACGCTAACATAACCAGCTTGTGGCGCAATTAACGGCGGATTTGCTAACCCCATCTGCACTTGTAAATCATTAGATAAGCGGAGAATTGAGTTAACACTCACACCTAGATGCGGTTTCAGCTTTACCCTAATAAAAGCTGGGCCAAGAATAGAACCTTGGTAATCAACCTTAATTTTAAAAGATTGCAACGTAGTAACTAATTCTTCACCAATAGTATCAGCATTAACAGAATTTTTTATTGTGCGGTGGTCATCTTGCCCGCCATTATTCTCATTTTCTGATGGTAAGTTAGGTATCTCAACCACAACAGGCGAAACAAAAAAAGTCTGACACTTTTGCTGTTGTGGACAAATTTCACACAGATAAGGCTGAGTTGTTGGCGGTGGTGAATTAGGATGAGGTGGTTCCCAACTTAACCATTGTTGCATCTGGTGTAATTTATAGGGAATCAACTGATGTACTGTATTTTCTAACTGTCCCCAAGAATATTGATACTCTTTAAACTCTGGCAAAACACAATAAACCGCCGAATCAACTGCTACCTTTTTCTGATGCCAAAGCATATAACTATAAAGAGCAACTTGAGCCAATTGCGCTGATGGGTCTACAGGCTGATAAGTTTTAAATTCAACTACACACAACCGCTTAACTTCAAAATTATAGACTAAACAATCAAATTCACCTCCTACCCTTTGTTGTGTGCCATCAGGTAGCTGAAAATAATGTTCAAGTTTACGTTCTTGAGAAACAAAAGTGCTGCGAATAACTGCTTCTGCACTACAATAACGTCGATTGACAACAAGTAATTCTGCAAAGCGTCGGATTAATCCTTGTAATCCTTGCCAAACTTTGTACAGTGGTTGTGCTGCATTTGCATCTTGTTCAACAGCATTTTCTAGATAAGTAGAAAATTTAATTTCATAAAAAAGCTGTTGTAGACGAGAGGTAATTTCATCTATATTTAATTGAGATGTACTAGTTTTAAATATTTCTGTAAATCTTGATTCACCAACAGCTAATTTGATAAAGCTATCAGCTAATTGATGAAAGCTATTACCAATACCAACATGATTCTCTAGTGGTATGAATAAAGTATTACCACCAAATTTTTGATGTAAATAAAATAACCGGGGACACTCAAAAGCGACTCTTACTTTAGTAGCTGTTAAAGATGTATTTTTGGAATCATGAGGCATCATATTAAAAATATTAGTTACAAAATTAGGGCTATAAATTTCTAATAACTTACGATGAACAGCAGCCAAATAAACTGTATCCATTGCCGCATAGTGTAGCTGCTTATCACTCAGAGGACGCTTTCCCCAATCACTTCTACCTTCTTCTGTATCTACATGAGAAAATTGACAAAGTTCCGCCGCTAAAATTTTCAGTTTTAAATTTGATGTTTGTAATGTTTTGAGGGTAATCTTTCTTGCTAGCTTCAGGGTACAGGTAATATTTTGTGCAGATTTATCACCCAAGTATTTTAAATCAAAACTTGCATTGTGGAATACCTTCTCAATTTGAGAATTAACCATGATTTGCTGAATAAACAATGCAATCAAATCAGGTTGATTCAATACATCAATAATATAAACAAACTTTCCTGTATAATGTGTGGGTTCTGCTAATATCTGAATTAATGATAATTTGGGATAAGAGGTATTCCAATTAGCTACTTCTGTATCTAGCCATAGCACTTTAGCCAAGGCGAATTTTGCAATTTGTGTCTGGATTTCAGAAGTTTTTGTCAGGTAGTGCATTGGCTAAGATTATACATAAAACCGTGTAAAAAATTATTTGTTTGTAACCAAACACATTAATTGAGCTTCTGGAGAAAGATTAGGGTCAATAATTTTAATTTTATTTTCTTGGCATAGTTGTTGAATCAATTCTTGTATTTGAGATTCACTGACTACAGGAAAGTGCCTGCGGACATTGTTAATTAATTCTTGTCTTGCTATGAAGTGTTGAGTTTTAACTAGATTAAATAACAAATCTTTGCTTTCTATAATTTCCTTTCTTGGTTTAACTGGGATAACTACTTGCCCTAAATTTAATGACCTCATATCATTATTATTTTTGACATTTAAATTACTATTACCTTTAGCACTTGTTTCGCTATTTTTTTTGATTAAGCCTAAATCTTGCAATAAAGTACAATTATAGAAGACATTAGACTCACATATTAGTGCTTGTAAATTCTTGAAGTTAAAGGTTTGACCTGCAATAACCAAATCTCCTTCACGAGCATCTCTTACCAAGCTATGATATGTTGCTAGGTAGTGAACGGATGTGAGATTTGGTATGATTAAATGATGGGATAAACCACCAGAGAAAATTTCTATATAGCGTTGGTATCCCTTGTTATTTGAGTTACCCAATATTTCTGCACGAATTAGATACAAGGTCAAGGAAGGATCTTTTTTAACTGCTTTCCCGCAAGCTTCCATGACATGGAAGAAAGTAGTCATATTAGGATCTTCCGTCCAAATAACTCCAAACCGTTTGGATTTATCGGTCAATCGATAACCTAGAGAATAACTACCGAACTTTGTTCCAGTAAACAATGGAGTTTTAATATCCTCTATTTCCAAAGCAGCTAAAGCTTCTTGCAGCATCTGAACCAATTCCGGTGAGGAGAAATGGCGAACTTGTGTAATTCGCTGCTCAATTTTAGTAAGTTCTTCACGCCATTTCAATTTAAAAGCTGCTAGCAAATCGGTTGGCTTTTTACGATAAGACGGATGAAAATTATCTTTTGTCCCACCTTTAGCTAACCATTGCTTGTATTCTTGAAATATATCTCTCCCAAAAATTATTGCTTCTCTAGCATTGGTTTTACCAGCTGGAAATCCATCTTCTAGGTATTGGCTAATAAAAGGATAAATAGGAGAATCTGGTTGAGGATGTGCTTGACGATGCAGAAAGTAAAGACGAGATGCTAATAGTGATTCTGCTTGAGCCAAACTAATATTTTTTAGGTCTATCTTCTGATAAATACGAGCTTTATGAGGCTGATCGATTCGAGATTTATTCTGTTCCCAGGTATTAGTTGCGATACTGATAATAATCAAAAAGTTGTTGTCTTCGTCACGAATTTTGGTATTGACGTTGAATAATGCTTGCAAATCTATTGAGCCATCTGGTAAGCGGGCAATACTTTCTAGTTGATCAAAGCAAAGCACAATTGGTTGCGTGTCACCTGCAATTCTGCTAAAGTTTGCGAGTATTTCCCTAGCAGCTTCTTCTGTACTAATAGAACTTTTTATCCGTAAAGCTTTTAGAGATTCTTCACTTAAGTCATCTCCGCGCAGCCATTCGCAAGCCAAAGGATAAAGTTCTGAATTAGTCAGGTCATGCAGCACTCCAAAAAAATTGTCTGCATTGTAGATAGATGCTTGCTTGTACGTATTTTTCAGCGTGGTAATAAATTTTCGGCGATCGCTTCGCAACAAGTTAAAGATATCATCCTTAAAAAGGCGTTCTTTGACACCGCGTTGCTTGATAGCAGATAAAACATTTATCAACCAAAGTAACAACTGAGAATCTTTTTGTCCTTCTGGAATTTGTACCAAACTATCAACGGTGTAACGTAAGATGTGTCGCCAGATATAGTCACTTTGGGGAAATGGAGGAATGTAGACAAAAAATGCTTTATGATTGAATGTCTTCTTGAGCCTACCCAATAGATAAGTTTTGCCAGAACCGCCATCGCCGTCAATTATCACAGTACGCGTGCAATGATCTTGGGCAACTTGATTGAGTATTGCTGCTATTGTAGCGATCGCTTCGTGATGAATAGAGTCAACAGTAGGTTCTAGTTGTGGCTGTTTGTGCCAAAAATTGACAGAACGAATGTTATCGAAGGGGTTGGTACTCCTTAGAATAATTTCATCGATAGATGCCATAAAGCTGCCTTTATTTACCCGTAACTTTAATGAAAAACAATGGACTTCCTGAACGCTGGCTAATTCCAGTATTAACTTGTTCCTGGGTGTATTCTTGAGCGTGTACAAGCGTTCTTAGTTCAATTTTGTCATTCTTTTGCAAACGATATAAAGCCTTATCTAATTCATCTCGTGAAAATGGCGGTTGTAATTTTTCCCGCAGATGGAAAATAGGCAAATAATTGTCAGTAGCCAATTCTTGGTCTAATTGCTCAATAATTTGTAAAATTTCTTCATCACTGATTTCTTTATCAGCAGTATTGATGGGAGGTAGGGCAGTAGAGACTTCCTCTGGCTTCACGCGCAGAGTTTTTCGTAAAAACCGTAGGTAATTACCCAGCAATTCCAAGCTGATGGCGGGGTTAGAGCCTTTGTTGGGGCTGTAGTCATCCCGTAAATACTCAATTGCTCTTTCAGTCAGCCAAACTTCAGCTTTAGTTTTTTTAATTCCTCTTTCAGCTTCAATCAAACCACGATCGCTCAATACTTCCAATATCTCATCTCGTTCCGCAGCTTTTTTTGCTGAAGTGATTTTGCTGGGAGCGATTTTACCGGAAGCTTTAGCGATTTGCTCTAGTACCTTAAGTTCTTTGTCTGCAATGGGTACTTGGGCTGGATCTTTGAGTACGACTTGACCAGGCGGTAAAATTTTAACTGCGATAATCTCGCGGGTATAGTCTACCAGTTCGCGATCGCCCAATGCTTTACAAATTTTATTTCTCTCAGTTTTAAAACTCTCAAACGCCTTAAGTTCTGCTCGATAATTACTAAATCCCAATAACTTTAAGAGAAACTTTAACTCTTTAGTATCCATGCTAGTAGTTTTACCTATATGTGAATCAGCAATACTGTAGCTCTAAGATAAAAAATTTACACATTTCTTATCGTAGCTATAATTAGTGCGAATGACTACAGGTTGTTTAAGAATATATTACAACTCACATTCCGCACTCCAGATGAAATACGTATAATTTCCCAAAATATGACTAATACAAAATATATTATGATGAAGCCAAGCGATCGCTTTCACAACGCAAAATATTTCACCTACAGTTTCTATTAGAAATATTTCAGCTATGACTTCAAGTGCCTACTTTAGCAGTGTCGAAAACATCGCCCCAAAAAACACAGTTCCTGCTCTGGAAAATGGCGACAGACTTACTCAAGCAGAATTTGAACGCCGTTATGATGCTATGTCAAACCTGAAAAAAGCGGAATTAATCGAAGGAATTGTTTACATGGCATCCCCACTAAGAATTACCCAACATGGTGAACTCCATGCTTCAATTATTGGTTGGTTAATGCTTTATAAAGCTTCAACGCTTGGAGTTCAATTAGGAGATAATTGTACTGTACGCCTTGATGCAGATAATGAACCTCAACCAGATGCACTGCTGAGAATTGAAGTTGGGGGACAATCCAAAATTAGTGAAGATGGCTACGTAGAAGGTGCGCCAGAATTAATTGCTGAAGTTGCTGCCAGTAGTGTTTCAATTGATACGCACGATAAGCTCAAGGTTTATCGTCGTAACCAAGTACAAGAATATATAGTTTGGCGCTTTCAAGATGGAGAACTCGATTGGTTTCGACTCACAGAAGGTAACTATATTCTGCGTGAGTCCAATTCACAAGGGATTATTAAGAGTGAAGTTTTCCCAGGGTTATGGTTGGATAAACAATCCCTGTTATCAGGAAATTTAGCAAAAGTAATTGAGGTATTGCAGCAAGGATTAACAACAGTTGAGCATCAGAATTTTGTGAAGCAATTGTCTGATAGCTTGAAAGACACGTGAATAGTTGGAATCCCGCACTAATTACTATTTAAGGCTCAATACGGATAATATTCAGGTCAAGTATCAGTCAATTTTCGTACTTCATACTCTGCTGATTCCACAATTGGATAGAATTTTCCCACTGCTTGGACGAACTTTGCTTCAATAGCTTCTAATTTTTGTTGGGGTATAGCATCCAAGTGTTCAAAACTTTCCCAACGAATAATAAAGATAACTTCTGAGGCGTCGTTGGGGTTGAGCCAAACCTCTTTACCAAGAAATCCAGGATACTCAGCCAGTGCTGTTGTCCAAATTTCTGCATCTTTGTGGATAAAATTTTTCTGTAAATCAGGAGCAACTTTAAACTTGAGGAGTTCTATCACCACGTCCTTTGATGCCTGTGTTCGTCAATTTGCCAGAATAGAGTTGTAGGCTAGAGTAACTACGCTTTTAGCATAGCTCGATCGCGTACACTCAGGAGCTAGGGTCGGGTGTTTGAAATAAATTTAAGAGGATACGGAGTATGGACAGCAACAACTGGTTGCAACAGCTAATGATGATGGGTATTGGCACAACGTCTTTAGTTGCAGAAAAATTGCGGCAAGTCAGTGATGATTTGGTCAAAGATGGTAAGCTCAATCCCGAACAAGCCAAGGCAGTTATAGATGATATTGCCCAGCAGTTAAAGTCCGAGCAAGGAAACTGGGACGCCCAGATGCAACGGCAGATGCGAAACATGATGCAGGATTTGGGGGTAGCTCGGCAGTCGGAAGTGGACGAACTTCGGGGTAGAATTGACCGTTTAGAACGTCAAGTGCGCGATTTAGAAAATAAGCTTTGGCGTTAGGGTGTCCTTTGTGATTTAAACTAAATGTGTCCTTTTGGTAATGTTTTTACCAGGCTACCTAAGTAGGGAGAACTGATTTTGAAAGCAATTTTCCTGAGTGTGGCGTTCATAGCGGTGTTTGTTGTGCTTTTGGTTGCGGGGCAAGTAGGCAGTAAACAGAATACTGCCATTGCTGACCAATTAACCTCAACACCGCCAGCGCCCACAATTTTAACTGAAAACAATATCTTAATTGCGAGTCACAGTATGTCTGATGCCGATGCCGTAACTAACCCCTCGTCTAATAACAATGTCATAACCACCCCCTCTGGATTAAAATACGTTGAGTTAAAAGAGGGGACTGGGGCGACTCCCGAACGTGGGCAAACGGTAGAGGTTCACTATACCGGCACTTTAGAAGATGGTACTAAGTTTGATAGTTCGCGCGATCGCGGTCAACCTTTCAAATTTAAAATCGGCGTCGGACAAGTAATCAAAGGTTGGGACGAAGGGCTTAGCACTATGAAAGTAGGCGGTCGTCGTAACTTAATCATTCCGCCAGACTTAGGTTATGGCTCTCGTGGCGCTGGTGGCGTAATTCCACCCAACGCTACCCTGCTTTTTGATGTGGAATTGTTAGGAGTTAAGTAAAAATTGGGCATGGGGCATGGAAGAGGACAAGGGGGAAAGGGAAAGGGGTAAGGGGAAAAAGGGTAAGATTAAATTTATTCCTTTTCCCTTTTCCCGGTTGGTGAGCTTGTCGAACCATTAACCTTTTCCCTGTCCAATGCCCTGTTTGCCCAATGCCCAGTTCAAATTTTAAGATTTTGAAACTTGGTAAACTGTGGATTGAATAAAAGTTTTATAGTACCTGTAGGCCCGTTGCGGTGTTTAGCTATTATCACTTCTGCAATGCCGCGATCGGGAGTATCCGGCGAGTAGTACTCATCCCGGTATAACATGATTACTAAATCCGCATCTTGTTCAATACTTCCACTTTCACGTAAATCTGATAACATTGGTCGTTTATTAGTACGAGATTCCACACCCCGACTCAACTGAGATAAAGCAATAACTGGTACAGCTAATTCACGCGCTAAACCTTTGAGTTGACGCGTAATTTTTGACAATTCTTGTACGCGATTATCGCCTGCTCCTTCCATTAATTGTAAGTAATCTATTACAACTAATCCTAATTCAGTTCCCTGTTCTGCTTGCAGTCGCCTTGCTTGACTACGAATTTGTGTAACTGTAATATTTGGCGTATCGTCAATATAAATTGGTATCTCTGAAAGGATACCAATTGCACGGCTTAAAGGTTCCCATTGTGTTTGGCTAAGGCGTCCACTCCGCAGATAACCACTTTCAATTTGTGCTTCGCTAGCTAAGAGACGTTGTGTTAGCTGTTCTTTAGACATTTCCAAACTAAAAACAGCAACTGGTAACTTATAAGAAGCAGCAATATTATGAGCTAAGTTAAGGCAAAAGGCCGTTTTTCCCATTGCAGGCCTAGCAGCAACAATAATCAAATCGGAACGTTGAAAGCCACTGGTGAGGGCATCTAAATCATAAAATCCGCAGGGAATTCCAGGTAAGGCGATGCCTTGATTTCTATCTTCAATATCCTGGAAATTATTAATTAGAGTATCAGCAATATGAACTAAACCTGATTGGGGACGCTCTTGAGTAACACTAAAAACTTTCTGTTCTGCTTGGTCTAAAACTATTGGTAAATCTGTTTCTGTTTCGTAACCGAGATGCACAATTTCATTGCCAGCTTTAATTAATTGTCGCCGCAGGTATTTTTCCATCACTAACCCTGCTAAGGCGTCAATATTTACAGCGGAAACTGTGCGGTCTACCAAAGTTGCTAATTTATTTCTGCCACCAATTCGTGTTAGTAAATCATGGTCAGTTAGCCAACTTGTAACTGACAGCAAATCTGTAGGTTTGCCTTGTGCGTGGAGCCTGACTGCTGCTTGATAAATATCTTTGTGAGCGCTAATATAAAAAGCCTCAGCAACGAGGCGATCGCTCACTCGACTAATCGCCTCTGGATCTAGCAAAATACCACCCAAAATCGCTTCTTC
>JAVRCH010000090.1:0-31922 GCA_034530795.1 Nostoc sp. DedQUE12a | reverse complement strand
CCCCCCCCCCCCCCCACCCCCCCCACACTCCCCACACTTCCCCATCTCCCCCTGCCCCTTCTACTCCCCATTCTCCCCACTGCGGGGATGAGCATTTTCAATATGCTCAATTAAGCTTTCAGCCATTTCAACGGCGACAATAATCAACTGTTGTTCCATTTTTCCGTAGCCTCCTTCGTCGCTGATTTGGGCATAAATGTGGGGATTGGATAACATTGCAGCGAGAAGTTGCGATGCAGTTTGTTTCAATTCATAGACTTGTAGGTTCACACGTCTATTCCCTCCAGTCCAACGGTAGTTCAATTAGAGTCTGTTCAGATTTGCCAGCACGCACTCCTGGCTTATCAACAATCTTGAGTGTGGTTGCTTGGAGTCCTGCTTCACCTTCTTCTACGCAAAAATAGACACCAGTACCAATTTCTAAGCGTT
The DNA here is from genome assembly GCA_034530795.1 of Nostoc sp. DedQUE12a. Taxonomy (GTDB): domain Bacteria; phylum Cyanobacteriota; class Cyanobacteriia; order Cyanobacteriales; family Nostocaceae; genus Nostoc. The sequence goes on along the minus strand of JAVRCH010000090.1, from coordinate 31,493 downwards.
GAAAGTCGTTATGTAGCACGCTATTGCGATGGAAGTAAATTTCTTGACCATCTAAGGTTTTAAGAAAGCCATAACCGCGATCGCGAAATAACTTGGTGACAAATGCCGTTGTATCCTGTGCCACTTCACGGTTTTGAGTTTTATGGCTCTCTTGTTGGCGCTGGGTGAGTTTGACTAGTTGCCCACAAGCCGCATCAAAGGCATCTCTAATTACCACATCTAGTGGCTGATACTGCTTACCGTCGCCGGGATTACTTTCTGCTACTAATTCGTGACCGGGAGGTACGGTAATATCAATTCTAACTCTATAAGGAGAACCACTGCGGGGGCGATCGTGTATCTTTTCAATTGCGATATGGCAACTATTTATGTAATTGCAAATATGCTCTAGCTTGGCAATTTTTTGATTAATTAAAGCAGCGATCGCATCAGTTTTCTCAAGATTGCGATAGGTAATTTCTGGTGTAATTTTCATTGGCAGGCTGGGGTTGGGGAGATGGGGGGATGGGGAAAATTCTTAACTCTTAACTCTTAACTCTTAACTCTTAACTCCTAATTCCTAACTAAACACTCCCCTCACCCAGCAAATAATGGTTGACCATTCTTTGCTGCTTTTGTGAGTAATTCTCGGACTTCTTGGTCTGTAGTTTGGGGAAAGTTTTCGTACCAAAGACCAACGCTGTAGAAAGGGCTAGGTTTTGAGACGCAAGCGATTTGGTCTACTTCAGGTTCTAACTGTTCACAAGTTTCAGGTGCGGCTACGGGCACAGCAATTACAATCGCAGCCGGTTGTTGTTTTCGCACAGCCACAGTGGCAGCCCACATAGTTGCACCTGTGGCTAAACCATCATCTACCAAGATGACAGTGCGTCCGCGTAAGTCTCTTAATGGGCGATTGCCTCGATAAAGCTGTTCCCGACGTTCTAACTCTCGTTCTTCTTGCACTGCCACCCTAGCAATTACTTCATCGGAGATGTTCACCACGTTGATAATATGTTTATTGAGTATCCGCACACCACCAGGAGCGATCGCTCCCATTGCTAATTCTTCTTGGTCGGGTACACCCAATTTACGTACCACCAAAATATCTAAGTAAGCATTTAAGGCTTTAGCAACCTCAAAGGCCACAGGTACGCCACCCCTTGGTAAGCCTAAAACCACAACATCTGAGCGATTAGCATAGGCAGCTAACTCCTTAGCTAAAAGTTGACCTGCAAACCTCCTGTCTTTGAATAGCATGGTGTAACACTCCTAATGAAATTACAAAAATTTTTAAGTATTTATCCGCATTCGTCCTTCACTGCCCGCCTCAAACAATGGATCGAATTCTGATGGTAGTTGAGAGCGAATATCATCGATTTCACCTCTGCTAATCGCTTCACTCAACACCTCAATGACTACACGGGCATGATAAACAGCGTCTGGAAGCTCTACACTTTCTCTTTGACTGACTCGCTCAAAAAATTCATCAATAGAGAAGCGTTCTCCAGCACCTGCATATTCATGTCGCATATATTCTGCAATGCCTCTTGGCAGTTGGGCAGCGGCATTAAAAGGCTCATCTCCAGCTAACCGTTCTGCTAGGGTCTCCAAAGTTGCGCGGGTTGCCACTTCTGCATCACCACGCGAACTGAGATGGGCGCGATTTTGCACCTGTCCAATAAACTCATCGTGTTGCATTTTCCCTCCAGATCGTGCATGACTTGTTATGGTCTGACGTTCTGAACCGATCTTAGAAAGCTAAAAATGCCGTGTCCTCTGACTAACGAGGCGACATCTTCAATCTATAGTTCTATCAAATGGATGACTCACACCACATTTGTCAAAAATCTTGGCAAATAATGAATCAGCTGTAGGGGCAGTTGTGCGCCTTTAACTGTATATAGGTATGAGGTATTCGATGAAATACTATCAACCAGATGGAGGAAGATTTTTCTATTTGAATAAGCTAGAAATTAAAGGGCGCAGCTAGCTTATGCTCTTCGGAAAGTGGTATAAATTTTTTTCCACTTGCCAACGTTTGTTATTAGACTTATGCTGAGTATATATTTTAACCAGATTGTAAATAAAAATTACTGAATTAATACAAAATGCGAAAATCTATAGAGGAGAGAGTAATCATGCAAGTGCTAATTTTAGGCTTTCCCCTTTTGTTTAATCAAATGTTGATGTCGTCTTCACATTAATCGGGAATTATAAATTTGCGACGATTCACAATATTCTTATTATTTGAAGCAAGTATAAAATTATGTTAAAATTCACGCAATAAATTTCATCTAAATCATCCTTTAACACTTTTGAGTCAAAATCAATAGAGTAGAATAACTGAATAACGATCCGCTATTTTTAATATCAAAGCAGGATTTTATAAATGATCGGCTTAACTAATTCAGAAAACGCTACAGTTAGCAGCACAGCAACCAGTAAAAGGCTCGCAAGAGCAATGATGGTTTCTGCTGGAGAGTTTTCACTGATTTTAGCGTGTTGTAACAGTGTTGAAAGACAGCAGCAAGTCCTGAATTGGTTAACAGAATTTTCATCAGCCGACATCCCAGAAATCGAACTTACACCTGCGGCTGATACCTTGTACACGCCCATTGCCAATACAATTGGTGCTACTCAACCCGAAGCTTTGATGGTACGGGGCTTAGAATCTGTAGAGGCAATTAATCAGCTAATTATCAGTACTAACATTATGCGAGATGAGTTCCGCAAACAGTTTAAGTTTCCGTTGGTATTGTGGGTTAATGACGAAATTCTGTGCAAGCTAGTCTGGTTAGCACCCGATTTCAAAGATTGGGCATCTACTACCATTAGATTTGATGTACCTAATAATCAGTTAGTTGAAGTTGAACAACAAGCGATTAGTGCCTAACGTTTTTGAGAAAAATAGGGATAGGGAGTGGCTAGAGACACGATTAATAGCCTCTGTACGGAGTGGAGGTTGGTGTACTGGCTGTGTGTTGCTCTCAAGAAATAGGAATTATTCTTTACATTAACGTGAATTCGGCAGACCTCACCCACCCAGCCTCCCTCTCTCCTTAAAGCTACCGTGTACACCGTAGCCACGAAGAAGAGAGAGGCTGGGGGTGAGGTCAAAATCCTGTACATCGAATTCACGTTAATACACAGCGATGGCAATACTTGTCGGGTTTTGGGGAAAAGGGGAAGGGGAAAGTGGAAAGAAAAAACCTTTACCCTTTACCCTTTACCCTTTACCCTTTACCCCAAACCAAATTCCGAGTTCAAAATCCAAAACCCGAACAGTATTGACAGCGATGCTAACCGACAAAGATCTGCACTTCACGCATTGGTTATAAAATTGAAATCCTCGGCTGATTCTTTTTTATGGCACGGAAATCTTGAAGAATATTGGAATTAGCACTATTTCATCACCAATTATGAAACAGCTTGAAGGTAAAGTTGCATTAGTCACAGGGGCGACGCGGGGAATCGGTCGGGGAATTGCCATTGGCCTTGGTGAAGTAGGTGCAACTGTTTACATCACGGGTCGCAGTTTGAACAGTTCCTATACTAATGATGATATTTCGGGTACTCTAACTCAAACGCAATCAGCCGTTCAACAAGTTGGTGGTGTATGCATTCCCGTCCAAGTAGACCACAGCGATGATGAGCAGGTGCGTTTGCTATTTGAACGCATCCAAAACGAGCAAAATGGACGACTCGATTTGCTGGTAAATAATGTTTACTCAGGAGTCAGGGCGATAAGAGACGCTTCTGGGCGTCCTTTTTGGGATTGTGAGCCAACTCTTTGGGATGCTTGCAACAACGTTGGGCTTCGCAGCCACTATGTAGCGAGTATTTTTGCTGCCCGGATGATGGCAAAGCGCAAGTCTGGACTAATTTGCACGATTTCTTCTTGGGGTAGCATGTCCTATTTGTTTAACGTAGCATACGGTGTTGGTAAAACAGCCTGCGATCGCCTAGCCGCTGATATGGCTGTTGAACTAAAACCCTATAACGTGGCTTCGGTTTCAATTTGGCCGGGTATTGTTGGTACTGAGCATATTTCCCAGATGGTATCTGAAGTCAACCAAACAAATTATACTGACCAGAGAAGCTCAGTTTTCAGTGACCGTTATAACTGGGAAACACCGTTATTTACCGGACGAGCCATCGCTAAACTTGCCGCCGATCCAAACATTATGCGTCGTACAGGACGTTTGCAAATTGTTGCCGAACTCGCTAATCAATATGGAATTGTAGATGAAAATGGCGATCGCCCTTCGTCGTTACGCTCTCTACGTTTTGTGCTGCCGACTGGATTGCCCGTACTGAAAAAATACTCATCGCTCATACCCGATATTAAAATACCGTGGCCACTATTGCTACTCACTGCCCTAAGTTCCCCTAAAGTTTAAAGGATATGGGGCATGGGGACATGGCTTCGCTAAGGGAAAAGGGTAAAGGTTAAAGGGAAAAGAGAAATCTTTCCCTTTCCCCTTTCCCCCTTCCCAATGCCCAAAATAAACTATCCTGAGATATATAAAACTTTGTATCCTAGTTTTAATAAACTTTAATAATTTTTTTAAACTGGTGCAAGAAGATTTTAGGTTAATTGTTGATTTAGTTTCAGTTTTGGCGGTTGCAGCCTGTGGCGGACTTTTAGCGGCACTTTTGCGACAACCAGTGCTGCTGGGGTATCTCATTGGCGGGATGATCGTCGGCCCGGCCGGACTGGGAGTGATTAAAGAAGTTATTCAAGTTGAGACTCTGGCACAGTTCGGAGTGGCGTTTTTATTATTCGCTTTGGGTGTAGAATTTTCTTTTGCGGAACTCAAGAAAGTAAAAGCGATCGCTCTGGGTGGAGGTGGACTCCAGATTGCTTTAACAATTTTGGTCACCGTCACGGTATGCGGGTTAACTGGTGCCTGGGGAACGTTACCCGCCAAGGGTATGTTTTTGGGCTGTATTCTCTCGTTGTCTTCCACGGCGGTTGTCCTCAAGTCGTTGATGGAGCGCAATGAAACGGAAACGCCCCACGGACAAGTAATGTTGGGTATTTTGGTTGTGCAGGATTTGGCGTTGGGATTGATGTTGGCAGTCTTACCAGCCCTCAACCAACCCGCAGAAACCATTGGCATCGCCGTACTCACAGCACTGGGGTACATTGCTTTATTTGCCGCCGGCGCAATCGCAGCGGGGATTTGGCTGATACCGCCTTTGTTGCGACTGTTAGCGCGTACTGAAAGCAAAGAGCTATTTTTGTTAGGCGTTGTAGCTTTATGTTTGGGCATTGCCTTGCTGACAGAGCATTTGGGGCTGTCCATTGAAATGGGGGCGTTTGTCGCCGGGTTGATGATTTCTGAGGTGGAATACGCCGACCAAACCCTGACTTACGTGGAACCATTGCGAGATATTTTTGCCAGTTTGTTTTTCGCTGCCATTGGGATGTTAATTGACCCGGTGTTTTTGTGGAAGAACCTGGAATTGATTTTAGTGCTGGTGGCAATAGTTTTTGTGGGGAAGTTTCTGATTATCACGCCCCTAGTGAAACTGTTTCGCTATCCTCTGAAAACAGCCATAATCGCTGGTTTGGGACTGGCACAAATTGGGGAATTTTCCTTTGTTCTCGCCAGTGAAGGGCAGTCTTTGGGGCTAGTGTCCCGAAGGATATATTTACTGATTTTGGGAACCACAGCAGTTACCCTCGTGCTAACGCCATTTGTTTTGCGGTTAGTGCCATTTTTATTTAACTTCGCCGAATCCATGCCCTGGTTGAAACCGTATTTAGCAGAAGAGCAGCCACGGGATATGTCAGAAGATTTACCTTCAAAAGGTCATGTGGTGGTTTGCGGCTATGGGCGAGTGGGCAAAAATTTAGTGAAATTGTTGCAGCAACACGACCTACCTGTGGTAGTGATCGATCAATCAGAAAGTAGAATTCAGCAGTTGCGCGAAGCTGGGGTATCTTATGTTTATGGCAATTGTGTGAGTTTACACGTTCTGGAAACTGCGGGAGTGAATCATGCCAAAGGAATGGCGATCGCACTTCCTGACCCTATGAGTACTCGGCTTTGCTTAAAACGTGCTTTGGAATTGTCGCCAGAATTAGATTTAGTTGTCCGCGCTACCCACAACAGAGATATTGAAGTGCTGTATCAACTGGGAGCTAGAGAAGTAGTGCAACCAGAGTTTGAAGCTAGTTTAGAAATGGTGACTTATTTATTAACTGGCTTAGGCTTCTCCCAAGCTGTTGTCCAAAAGGAAATGCAGCAAATCCGCAACGATCATTATTTAGACTTGCGACCAGAACGTTCTGCCACTGAAGTTGCCCAGGATTTGCGCCAAGCAACTCAGGATTTAAATCAGCGCTGGTATCCTCTACCATCTGGTTCGCCTTTAATTGGCATGAGTCTAGAAGAAGCCGATATGCGCTACTTAACAGGTGCAAGTTTGATGGCGATTCGCCGCGCTAACGGCGATGAAATCGATTATCCCAGCAATCAAACTCGTTTGGAAGAAGGCGATCGCTTGCTGGTGGTGGGAGCAGATGAAGAACTGGCAGCTTTAGCAGAATTCGCCAAGGGACAAGCAGCTATCCCCGGAGAAAATAGCGCTTGTCAATGGGTGACAGTGAATACTGACTCGCCAATGCTGGCTAAAACTCTTGCAGATTTGGATATTACCAAACAATATGGCGTACAAGTGCAGGCAATTCGCCGAGATGGTAAATTTATCCGCTATCCTGATGGCAACATGGATTTGCGAGTCGGTGACCAAGTATTGTTGTGCGGTAATTTGACAGGTCTGAGTCAATTGGAACAGTTATTTGGCCTCACAAATTCAGTATCACTTTCTGTTCCCGTGGTGAAAGCTAGTGAGGCAGAAGCACTCAAAGATTTTTTGCCTGCGGATAGCGTGACGGATTAAAAAGAAGAATTCAGAAATGAGAACAACAAAGTAGGAAATTTAGCGAAATACAGTTGATAATCGAGTGGCGCAGGTGAGTGGTTCAATCCAGCGATCGCGTTTTTCAGGTGGCAGTAAGTTGGCTATGTGGAGTGCTTTATCATACTCTTCTAAAAAGATATAGCTTTTCATATTTAAGGAGGCAGCTATGCTGGAGGCAGAAGGTTTTTTTCATTTATGGGATTCAAACCCCTCCTGAAAAAGAGCCACCTTTCTTGAAATTTGGTGTTCTTGTCTTAAACCGCAAGTTCGCTTTGGTCACGGCAGGAAAAGATATTAGTTTTAAAAATAGGAAAAATTTTTGCAAATGGCAGACAACAGATATACCCCCAAACTGAGATTTCCCAGCTTTGGTAAGTAGTAAATTACTGGGAATGGCATTAGCCTTACCCAGTAATAAAAAGCTTAAGAGACAGCTAATGCCAAAAAATAATTTCATCTCTCAACCAGAAGTGACGATTTCAATTCTGGATTCTGAATTCTGAATTCTGAATTCTGGATTCTGAATTCTGACGTGAGTCTTAACTTTTTGGTTTAATATAAGCGATCGCTTGTTTCCAAACGGTGGTTTGCTCGCTGTTTTCATCTACAATACATACACAATGTGGGTCTTGCCATAAAACCCTCCCTGTGATCACATCGCCAGTCAGTAACTTAAAGTCTGCTGGCGTTGTTTGTTTAATCAGGATTTGAACTTGTCTAATACTAGGCAAAGAGGTGTCAAATTCAGTAATCATAGTCATTAGTCATTGGATATTGGGCATTTGGCATTGGGCATTGGGCATTGGGCATTGGTGATTCATTAATGGCAAATGACTAATGACTAATGGCAAAGGACAAATGACCAATGACAAAACACAAATATAATTTATTGATTTTGGAAATGGCAATCGAATTTACTAAGTATCATGGTCTAGGCAACGACTTTATTCTGATTGACAATCGCTCGTCTTCTTTGCCTGTAGTGACTCCAGAGCAAGCTATCAAGTTGTGCGATCGCCATTTTGGTATCGGTGCTGATGGTGTAATTTTTGCCCTGCCTGGAGAAAACGGCACTGATTACACCATGCGGATTTTCAATTCTGATGGTTCAGAACCGGAAATGTGTGGTAATGGCATTCGCTGTTTAGCTGGGTTTTTGGCAGAGTTAGAGGGATTGAAAGAGGACGCGGGGAAAGAATTCTCCGCGTCCCCCCGTCTCCCCATCCCCGCGTCTTCATCTTCCGAATCTCCAATCACCTATCGCATTCATACCCTGGCTGGTGTGATTACACCCCAAATCTTGCCTAATGGTCAAGTGAAGGTGGATATGGGTTTACCCAGGTTACTCGCTGGTGAAATTCCTACTACCCTGGCACCCGCCCCAGAAAAAGTAATTAGTCAGCCGTTAGAGGTGGCGGGGCAAACTTGGGAAGTCACCTGCGTAAGTATGGGAAATCCTCATTGCATTACTTTTGTGGAAGATGTCGCCGCAATTGAACTAGAAACCATAGGCCCCAAATTTGAGCATCACCCAGTTTTCCCCCAACGTACAAATACTGAATTTATTCAAGTAGTGCGCCGCGACTATTTGAAAATGCGCGTCTGGGAACGGGGCGCAGGGATTACCCTGGCTTGTGGTACTGGCGCTTGTGCTTCCTTGGTGGCTGGTGTGCTAACTGGAAAATGCGATCGCACTGCCACCGTAGAATTACCAGGCGGCTTGTTACAAATTGAATGGTCAGAAATCGACCAACGAGTTTACATGACAGGCCCAGCTGAACGTGTATTCACAGGTAAACTCTCTTAATTCTCCAGTTATAACCCCTAAGTAAATTCGTAGGTTAGCACAGCTGTGCTACCTACCATATGTTGTATCCAAACGCCTGCCCATTACCCATTGCCCATTGCCTATTGCCTATTGCCTATTCCCTGCCCCCCTGCCCTTTGTGTATTCTCCCGTCCTACCCTGTTCAAAATCCTCAGTTGTTGCGTTGGATCTTTGTCAGTTCCTCCCATTTTGCCGCGAGACCAACCCATGTTACGGGTGTAACTACCCAGTAAGTTTTGGGCGATTAACTGTTCTGAATCAACTTCATCATCCAGTTCGGCGTGAGGCGACACATAAAGAGCATCCACAGGACAATACAGTTCGCACAAAAAGCAAGTCTGACAATCTGACTTCCGAGCAATTACGGCTAATCCGTCGTCTCCGGAATCGAATACATCGCGTGGGCAAACTTTCACGCAGATATCACATCCAATACAGCGATCGCTATCTACAATTTCGATCATTACGCTACCTCTTTCAACTGATTTTCTTGGGCAACAACCACAACATCATCGATACCATTAGTCAAAATTCGTCGTGTTTGTTGCACATCGGTTGTTGTGAAATCTGTGCGTCGGTGCATTCCTCGGCTTTCCTGACGTGCGGCTGCACTCGCCCAGATCCAGCGAGCTGTGGCTGTCATTGCCGCTGCTTCACGTGCCCGCACGGCATTGCGACCTTCGCCTACTAGATAATCGCGAACATCCTGCCATACTGCATCCAGACGTTGGCGTGACAATTCAATCCTGGCTCCAGAACGAAAGAAATTGACTTCAAGGGGCAAAGTTTCAGCCTGAACAGCACTGATAGTTTCCGAGATCAGTCCATCTTCTATCTGATGTTTACGGGGACGCAAACCCGCCTTGCCTAAACCATGAACTAAGCGTGTGTCTGCTTTGTCGCCAAGAGAGGCTGCAAAAACGGCTGCTGCACGACCACTCCAAGTGCCGCTAGCAATAGCCCAGGAGGCATTGGGGCTTCCTCCCCCTGACACAGCCCCTGTAAGATTTTCACGAGAGGCTGCATCCCCCGCAACATAAAGTCCGGGCACTGTTGTAGCGCAATCATCGTTGATGATTTCCAGTCCGCCGACTCCGCGAACAGTACCTTCTGAACGTAGTGTGACTGGGAAGCGCTGTTTAAATGGATCTAATCCGATGCGTTCAAATGGTAAAAAGCAGTTGGGCTGACCCTGGCGCAACCAATCATGTTCAACGGGATTGCCGCGATCCATTAGGGCATATACTTTTTCACCTGCTATCAGCTGGCGGGCGATGCGTACAGATCGATCTTCTCCTGTCTCTGGCAAAGGTGAGCCGTCTTCAAGATAAAAGCTGGCGAAGGAGAATGTTAGCCCCTTGGTTACTGAAGTATGAGCGGGTGCCAAGCCATATTGGGCGGAAAACTCCATGCCAGATAGTCTGACGCCCGCTTCAGTCCCCATGAGATAACCATCGCCGGTATTGCCGTCGCAACCTAGTGCATGAGAGAGAAAAGCGCAGCCGCCAGTAGCTAGCACCACAGCACCTGCCCTAACTTCCCAGCGATTCCCACTGCGCGGATGGATACCTGCCGCACCAGCGATCGCACCATCGGCCGCAAGTAGTTCTAGTGCGGGATGATGGTCTAGAATGCGTACACCAGCTGCGATCGCTCTTTGCCGCATGAAGCGCATATAATCCGGCCCCCGCAAGTTAGCACGGTAGGGATTGCCTTCATCGTCAAAAGGAAAGGGATAGCCGCTATTGCCTAAGTCATCTAAACCTTTTTTTGCCTGTTCGATGGCACGCTGCAACCAATGGCGATCGGCAAGTCCTGTTGACCGCGACAGCCGACGCTCAATTTCTGCATCACGTTCTACGCCTTTCGGAAGATACCACGCGCCAGTATTGGATGGAGCTGTTGCCCCTGAGGTACCGCAATATCCCTTATCGGCTAGGACGACACGGGCACCTTGTTTGGCGGCAGAAAGGGCTGCCCAAGCGCCTGCTGGGCCACCACCTAAAACTAAAACATCAGCTGTAATTACGTTCTGTGCTGGCGATACGTGAAAGGTTTCTGTATTCATAAATTTCTTAGATTACTTGGGAATTGATTCAAAGCTGCAAAAAATTAATTTCACGTTTGTTTTTTTATAGGGATATTTTAAGTATTTATTCAAGAATAATTCAGAAGTCATTAGTCAAAATCAAGCTGAATTTTCTAGGCTTAACTAGTGAATATTAGTTGTTTAAAATATTGTTATTGGTAGAGAATAAAAAATCTAAATCTTATTCTTTATTCAAGCTTTATTCATAAACAAATAAAGTTTTATAAATTCTGATTTCTGAATTCTAAATTATCAAAAAATAATCAAGAGCTGGCTTGATTGAGAATATTAATAGCGTCTCCATCGAGTTTCAAATTAGCAGCTTGGATAATATCGTTGAGTTGTTCGAGGTTTGTTGCACTAACAATAGGAGCGGTAATGGTGGGATTAGCAATCAGCCAAGCTAGAGAAACTTGGGTGGGAGTAGAATTATATGACTTTGCCACGCGATCTATTGCTTCTAAAATTGTAAAACCACGAGGATTTAAATATTTTTTTATGGAATTACCACGGGCACTAATAGATAAATCTTTTTCTGAGCGGTATTTACCAGATAAAAAACCACTAGCTATGGAAGAATAGCTAATTACACCAATTTCATGTTCTTGGGAAATTTGTTGTAAATCCTGTTCATAACTATCTCGGTCATACAAGTTATAACGGGGTTGAAGACTTTCGTAGCGAGGATAACTATGTTTGCGGCTAATTTCTAATGCCTGTAGCAAACGAGAACCACTATAGTTGGAAGCCCCAATCGCACGTATTTTTCCCTGACGAATCAATTCACTGTAGGTTTCAAGAGTCTCTTCAAGGGGAGTACTTTCATCGTCAATATGCGATTGATAGAGATCGATATAATCAGTTTGTAATCTTTGCAATGAGTCTTCGACAGCTTCTTGGATGTGTTTGCGAGAAAGTCCTTTGCCTTTAATACCCATATCACTACCAACTTTAGTTGCAATCACCACTTGTTCGCGATGACCGCGCTGTTTGAGCCATTTTCCTAAAATTGTTTCTGACTCTCCACCTTGATTTCCTGCCGCCCATTTAGAATAAACATCGGCTGTGTCAATAAAATTACCTCCTGCGGCTACAAACTTATCTAATATCTCAAATGAAGTATTTTCATCAATTGTCCACCCAAAAACGTTACCACCAAAAGATATTGGTGAAACTTCTAGTTCTGAACGTCCAAGTTTACGTCTTTCTGTAATGACCATGAATTTTCTCTCAAAACAGTTTTAGAATTCTGTCAAGTATCACTTTGTCAAATCAAAAATACAATATTTTATATTAAATACAGTAACTTTATCGGTAAACCGTATTTTAAAGGTAAAAGCAGATTATCACGGAAGACTATCCAAAATCAAGTCTTCTTCTGACTCCAGTACTACTTTTGTGGGGTTATGCTTCTGGCAGGGACTTGTAGTTTATGTGGTTATGATTTTAAAACCCAACTTTAGTTGTGGAAATATTAGACCTCTTGCACGAATGTAAAATTTGCCCTCATCCCCCAACCCCTTCTCCCAATTGTGGGAGAAGGAGAGCAAATTTCAAAGTCCCTCTTTCACGCTTGGGAGAGGGATTTAGGGTGAGGGCTTTTGATTCATGCAAGAAGTCTATTGTTTAAGTGGGTTAGCACCCATTCAGAATTGAAGATAGTACGGTAGATGGGATTTTTAATTTTCAGATAGCCGTTGTGCTTCTGGACTAATCCCGATAGTAAAAGCTCTGTTTGTTCTGGGCTATCATCAATAGGCGTTGGGTATAGCGCACTGGAAGAGGTAGGGGAGCAGAGGGGACTAGGGGTAGAGGGCAAAGACTGACTGTAATTTTTTCTGTGTTCCTGTGCTTCCTCTGCTTGCAATATCTGGTGATAAAGACTTAGTAACCGTCCTGCTTGCTGTTGGTTAAAGAAAAGTAACCGATCGCGAATGGTGCGGAGGTGTTGCGGTTCATCTTGTGATTCCCAGTCTTGGATAATGCGCGATCGCACTAATTTTTCTACGCAATACGCTTCGGTTTTTGGAGATAAATCAATCTTACCAGTTGATGTCTTTAAAGCAGTTTGCATCACTAAATGGCAAAGTTTCTGAGTTAAAAAAGGTTGCCCACCGCTCCAGTAAATAATCTCTTGCAATACAATTTCTGGTTGCCCGATCGCTGTCTTTAACCCTTCTAACAATGGTTTAGTTTCATCTAATTCAAAGTCGAATAATTCGATAGACGTAGCAATATTAAAAGGTGTCTGGTGTTTGTCTGCAATTAAGCGCGACGGACTGGCTACCCCAAATAATGCAAATCCCAGACGTGGGAAATTTGGGTTATGTGCTTGTTCGTAACAATAACGAATCCAGGCAAAAAAGTCGTTAACAGGAAAATTCAAACTCAGCACACTATCAATCTCATCAATGAAGATGAAAATGCCTTCAGCTTTACCGTCTGTTTGACAATCTTTGTTAATATTTGGTAATAAAACTTCTTCAACGAACCGATATAGTTTTTGCACAGGAGAAAAACTTGCTTGCATCTCCCACCACTGCTTAAATTTAACCTGTTCTGCCAAATTTAAGCCGTATAACAAGCTGATAATGATGCTCTTGTACCATTGCGCTGGTGTAATACCCTCACTCACCAATTGCGTCAAATCTAAGTAAACACATTTATAGCCTTCTTCTTTAAGGCGATGACTAGTTCGCTGTAATAAGGATGATTTACCCATTTGGCGAGAGTTAAATATGTAACAAAAATTACCAGCTTTTAAATTAGTATAAAGTTTTTTGTCTGCATGACGCACGATGTATGTGGGATCGTTGGTGTGGAGGCTACCGCCAACTTGGTATCTCATCTGAGGAGAATCTATATCTATATAGACAATTTAACAGTACTGAGGATTGAGAGTCTTGACTGATGACGATATTCAGTGCTGAGTTTAGAGTTAAAAATTTGGAGTTAGAAATTTTCCCCTCTGTCCCCATTTTCTCATCTCCCTTAGTCCCGATTCCCTTATTTAATAATTTAGCTTTGAACCAAAATCATTAAATAATTATAAATATTTTTGTCAATAACCTTAGTAATATCGGTTATTTTTGCCCACAAAATATACTATTTACTAACCAAAGTTCGTTCGTAAAAATCTTTCTTTGCTATGTAAATTTAGCAAAAATATCTGTCTTTTTTGTCTTGACAATTAATCGCATTGGGAATTATGTAATCAACAATTTATGGCTTAACTGTCTTATATCATGTTCGGGTGAAGACTTATCATTAGGACTGACGCGGGGATGCGGAGAAATTTTAATAATAAGTGATTATCCGAACTTGATATTAAATGTCTTAACTGTCTTAGCTGGGATTGCGTTTTATTGACAATAATGAGAAAATACAAGCCTGGCAACACAAAAGACATTTATCGGCATCCCAATTACAGGAATCCGATATAATTTGTTCCCAAATTATATCGGTATTAAGGTAGTAAACAACAGGTAGTTAATGTTTACCTATTGTGATGACATGCCTTGCCTATTGATTACCTTCAAACTAAGTTCACAAATCTAACAAGATCGCTATTTTTCAAGTGAATTTCTTTTCTGAGGAGTAAAAATTATGACTTCATTAAACCATAGGAGAACTCAAACGTTAACACAAGGTAAAGGTGTTCAACTGTCTGGGAATCACGTGAAAACGGAAAAATTTTTTATTCAAAAAACCCTCAAAGATGGAGGTAGAATTCGATTCAAGGTTCGTTATTCTGCTGAACTCAACGATTTCTGTTTGCTGGAAATTATTTTGATGAATGCACAGACTGAAACACAGGTTGCTAACATGACGATTCCCAACGGTGGCTCTACAGTTAAGGTTCACGAACAGGAACAAGAATTTAGTATTTGGGAGTCAGGAGATTATTACTTATCTTTTAAGATGTCTTCTAAAAGTGGAAAATTATTAATTGAAGAATATGAGCTTTATTGGTTAATTAGTTAATAATAGTGGGGAACAGGTAATAGTAGATCTATTGCAAAAAACACTTTTGCACTCTTGTGGGAAAAGGGACTCATGTTAAAGGGGAAAGGAAAATACCAAACCTTTCCTCCTTTCCCTTTCCCCGACTTCTCAAACAAGTCGGGGATCTGAAGCCACTCATCACAAATTAAATAGGATTGCTATATGAGTGCGATCGCTTTGCTAAAAAAGTAAATTTGAAATTGCTTATTAGGGCAAAAAAGATTATTTTATAATCAAATTAGTGGAATTAGCAATTAGCGATCGCTCTGGGAATTAGATAATTTTGGATGTCAGATTTTGGATTGATTAGATGTGCTTCTTTTCGTTGTTCCAATTAAAACTTTTGTTGCCAGTTTTTCTAGTTTCACTACTTTGAGTAGATATTTCCAATCTTCAGTTAGTTGTGAATCATCTAAATTTGCCAAACGGAGTTCGGCTATGGTTGTCAAAGCATCGAACCAAATGCCATTTTTTGCGTAAATTGCTGCTTGCTGACGTGGCGAAGATTTCTTGATTTGTTCGCGTAATGATGCATCTAAATTTACGCGCTGCACCCAGCCTTCCACATAATTTGATGTTGCTGGTTGAGAGTCACAAGCAACTCTAACCTTAAAAAACCAATGATAAGGTTTGTTAGCTTCCAGAATACTCTTTTGATTTTGCAATTGCACTTGCACAATTCCAGGTACTGGAGGTGCTGTGATATTTTGACGATAAATTGTTGTATCGTTATCAGTTTGTAAAATAAACTCAATGGTCTTAATAGAAGATTTTTCATAAGGAATATAAAACCAAAAGCTAGGCTGTTCTTTACTAGTTAATCCCCAGACTTCCGTAATACTAACTGTCTGATTTGTGCCTTGTTGCAATTGCTGTTCATAGCTAGGTACGAGAGCAGTTAAAGGTACACCAGTTTGAGTACACTGTCCCCGTGAAGCTCCTTCTCCTCGGTTTCCAGGTGCGCCGCGATCGGCTGGTGGGGGAGGTGGATTAAAATTAATTGGATTGGATTTTTCTGCTAGTGCTAGAGAAGTATTCAGGTAACTCATCAAAATGATGAATGTAGTAATTGAAGTTAGCTGCCGAAGAAATTGTTTCATATCTGGTTTTTTCCAACGTTTATTCATCTCTGTTTTTAGTAATCACAAAAATTTGTGCAGGTTTCGATAAATTTAGATAATTCTTCATAAAATAAGCAGTGATAATAATAGTAATTATAAAGCTAATAATCGGGGGAACAAGTGGTATCCAAATACTCCACTTAATTAAAAATATCAGGCATATTCCGTAGAGGCTGGCAATTGCAATTCCAGTTACAATAGTTAAATAAAATAGCCGTTCGATGTAGTAAGCTAGTAGGCTAGCTGTTACTGACCATGCTAAAATCCAGATAATTTCTTGCCAAAGATACCAAGTTGATAACAGCGATCGCTCATCAAGAACCGCACTCAACAATTGACTAATCATTTGTGCTTGCAAAAGAACACCTGGTATTTTTTCAATGACACCTTCACTTGTAATGTAAGGTGTGGATGAATAATCTTGAAAGCTTTGGGCTGTTGTACCAATCAAAACAATTCTATTTTTGATTGTGCTAGCGTTAACTTTTCCTGTTACTACTTCTGTGAGCGTTACCTGGGGCACAAATGTTTTTAGCGAACGATGAGAACGGTAATTTAATAAAATTTGGTGTCCCGAAGCATCAATTCCTTGGTATCCTCCTGTGTGTGCTGTTAGTGGTTTAAAAGTAGTTTCGCCCAGTTTCCAAGCACCATCGCTCGTAAATTTGAGAGAGATATTATTAGCAGCCAAGTAACGCAATGCTAATTGAACGCTGAAACTATACGAAGCTTTGCAAGGTGAAGAAGGGGGTGGAGTTAATGCTAGTAAATGGCGACGGACAATGTTATCAGCATCGAGTACCAAATCACTAAAACCCAAGCGTTCTAGCGATATTTCTGGAGGAGGTTTAATTCCAGGATGCTCGGATACAGGATCGCGAACTCGGCAAACTGAAATTAAATGTTTGCTATTATACAGATATTTTTGGAGTTCTGGTAAGTCTAATTTGACAGGGCGATCGCGGTAAATATCTAATCCAATTGCTTGCGGTTGATAAGCTTCTAATTTTTTCAACAACTTCAATAAAGATTCATCTGAAAGAGAACCTTGAGGTCTTTCTTGAGACTGTGATTGCACATCTTCTTCAGTAATTGTCACAACTAACAACCGAGACTCAGGCTCTTCATGTGGGCGTAATTCCTGCAATCTATCGAATGCTTGTAACTCCATTTTTTGCAGCATTCCCAAATATCGCACGCTCACAACTAAACCACCAGTTATTAAACTTATAAAGATGAGCCAAAGAAGATGAAATTTTGAGCGTTTGGCTTTGTTTGTTGAATTTTTAACAGAAGTAAGGACTGGGGAAGCAGAGGAGCGAACTGAAGAGTGCACAAAGGAATTTTCCCCCATGCCCAATGCCCCATGCCCCATGCCCAACTCATCCCAACTGGGCGGTATCTCTGCAAGATTTTGGTAAATCACAGGTAGCCAACTGGCACAGGGAAATTGTCCGTCTAAACCTTGCAGTCGTTCTCTGGCAATACGGACTGCAAGATAAAGAGATTGGCCTTGAGAATATGCTTGTAAAAAATGTTTGAGAAATGTTTGCGCTACCCGATCTGGAACTGGTTCGCGCATCACAATCAACTGCGGAATCTGCAAAGAAGCAAATTCCCTTGCGAGTCCTAAGCCATCGCAGGAGTTAAAGATTGCTAACTTTAAACCGCGATCGACGGCTTGCTTCAAAGCATACTTTAACTGACTGATTGTCAAACTCTCTGTTTGGTTAATATAAATTTGGCCTGTTTCTCCTGTAGTGTGGCTTGAACTGTGGCCTGCAAAAAAAAGAATATCCCAATTTTGTTGCCATAAATTATCTGTTAAATCTTCACAAGATGGCTCTACAAGAAAGTGAATGTTTGTGTCAGGTAGTTGTTCTAAAAGTTGACGATCTGTAGCTATATCGACTCCATGACTATCACCTAATAATGCTAAAATTTTAACTTTTGTCGCCGATTTTGGCAAAAAGCTAACTTTCTCATAGCTAGGGGCAGCTAAAGCGATTTCTGCATTTGGATAGCGTTCTATTAACTCCCAAAGATGCCAAGGAAGCTTTTGAAGTTGATAATCTTCAGTTTGTAAAATTACTCGAATTTGGTCATGTTTCTGAAGTTTTTCGAGCCACTTCTCGCGGATATTGCGGAAGGTTTCTGATTGCAGCCATTGATTCAAGCGATCGCGCAATTTTTGTGCCGCTTGTAAACACTCTCCATCGGTTGAAATTACTTTCTGGAGTTTCGGTAGTCCTTTGGGACGAGCAGAAAAATCTAGGTTTCGATAAATCGTTTGCCAACAATTAAAATTTACCGGTAATTCTTCGTCTGGCGGCAGTTCGCCGATAACTTCAGTTTCAGCACGGCTATTTTCTTCTCCAATTTGGAGAGTAACTGGAAACCCAGCCTCAAAGCTACCTTTACCAAATTTTAAAACTACCAATTTAGTCATTAGTCATTAGGCAATAGGCAATAGGCATTAGGCAATAGGCATTAGGCAATAGGCAATAGGCAAATGAGTAATGACGGTCTTAATCATAAAATATGTAACTTTGGCACACATTAGATATCATCTCCAATTATTATATTTATGCAAGAAACATAATTTTTTCTCAAGAATCTCACATAGACATAATGCACTCTACTATAAAGCAACACGGTTCAGCTAAGAAGAAAATTACGTTGGGTTGAGGTTAAATTTCAGGAAAGTATCGGTACAAGAAAGTATTTTAAATTTATTAGTTATTTTTATCAAATCAGAAATTTCTATGTATTCAAGACAACATATCATTGAAATATTTTCCACATTTGTGCTGTTCAAAGGTGATGTTTTTGACCGTTGGATTACTGATAGTAAGCTGCGGCGAAGTATGCAAAATTGTTTAGAACAATCTTCTTTTCAAGAGTCTGAAACCTTTTGGGCTATTTACTGGCATCGTATTTGGCAAACCCAGGCAAGTCCGATCGCTGTTGCTCACATAACAGCTTATTTGCAGGAAGTTTGCTATTGGGTTGCGAGAAAAATGAAGATGAATGTACTAAGTCAACATTCCATTGCTGACTTTTTCCAAACAGCCATCGCTCGTATTGACAAAGTTCTCAGAGGCTTTAACCCACAATTAAGTTCAAATTTGAAAATTTATGCTGAATTTACTTTTAGTAATTTAATCAAAGATTTGTTACGTCAGCAGCAAGAAGTTGATATTTGTAGCGATTGGGGATTGCTGCACAAAATCAGCCAAAAGCGATTAGTGGAATCTCTCAAACAAGGGGGTTATCCATCACAAATTATCGCGCGTTATGTTCTGGCTTGGAATTGTTTCTTACAAGTTTACGCACCCAATAATGCTGCAACTGCTCACAAACTTACCAAACCAGATAATGCAACATTACAGGCGATCGCCAAGCTTTACAACACTGAACGCCTGAGTCAGCCGAGTTCTCATCCAGCCTGCACTCCAGAAAATGCGGAATCTTGGTTAATTGCTACTGCTAAAGCCGTGCGTTTCTATGAATATCCCGCCTCTGTTTCCCTCGATGTCCCCGTACCCGGACAAGAAACAGGTGATTTGCTCGATCGCCTGACAAATGATTTTCAGGAATCAGTATTAAATGAAATAATTCTTCAAGAAGAAACAGAACATTTAACACAGCGAAGTACCGAAATCAACCGAATTTTAAGCGATGCATTAGAAAAATTAGATACCGCAGCCCAAGCACTTCTGCAAACCTACTACAAGCAAGGATTGACCCAGCAAGATATTGCCCTACAACTAGGAATCAAACAATATACAGTTTCTCGGCAATTAACTAAAATCAAAAAGACTTTACTAATGGAATTAGCGCAGTGGAGCCAAAAAACACTGCATATTTCTGTGACATCTGACGTAATCGATAGTATGAGCAATTCTCTAGAAGAATGGTTAATTGCTCACTATCGCCCTATTATTCTCTCGTCGCCAGTGGAGTCTTGACAATGACTTTTGATGTATCCCCAATTCCAGAACAGCTGACCCTAGAAATTTCCCTATCTTCTCAAACCCAGGAATCAGCAACTTTTTCTACATCCGGCGCACGGTGGCGAGCCTCAGTTAACCAAATGTGCCTAGATGCATTTTTACCTTGGTTGAGAGAGGAGCAATTTCCTAGTGCGAAACTTTCGACTCAAATAGCTGCACTACCTAGCTTTTGGGAATTTGTTAATGGAAGTGCCATCGCTTGTGAAGGGTTTCGATTGGTATTAATTCCGACAACAACAATTGACACAGCAGAATTGCGTGTACCCCAAGAATGGGTGGATATTCCCAGTTGGGTTGCTGATTATTATATCGGAGTACAAGTTAATCCTAATGGTGGCTGGGTGAGTGTTTGGGGATACACAACTCATCGTCAGTTGAAAACCAAAGGGGTTTATGATGGGGGCGATCGCACTTACTCTTTGGATGAAGATCACTTAATCAAAGACATTAATGGTTTGTGGATTACTCGTCAACTTTGTCCAGAGGAAATTTTACGTGCGTCAGTGGCAGCTTTACCAGAGTTACCTTTAGCACAGGCAGAAAACCTACTAGAACGCCTGGGTAATTCAGAAGTAGTTTTCCCGCGTTTAGCTATTCCCTTTGAACTTTGGGGAGCATTATTAGCACATGGTGGTTGGCGTCAGCAGTTGTACGAACGCCGCCAAGGGTTATCGCCACAGTGGTCAATTCAACAATGGTTGCAAACAGGAGTATCAAATTTAGCCCAACAACTTGGTTGGGGAACGACTAGGTTGCAATTAGCTCCTAGTGGCGTGCGGAGTCGAGAAAACGAACAATCAAATATATGTTTGTCGCGACAGTTGGCGATCGCTGATTATACCTGCGAGTTGCGCGTATTTGCAACAGGTGATTTAACAGAGAATGTATGGCGCTTTGAATTGCAAAATGCTAATCCAGATGAAACCATTCCAGTAGGATTTAAACTTCGACTATTAACCGAAGATTTGCAACCCTTTATTAATAATGAGGATACAGCAACAGAAATGAGCGATCGGCTTTATGTCGATGTAGAACTAGAGCCAGGAGAAGGCTTAGTCTGGGAAATTGAACCAACACCAGAAGGCTACGAGCGAGAAATTTTAAGGTTTTGAACTTATACCAATTCAAAAAATATTTGCAACATAATAATCGATTGTAGGGGCGTACAGATGTCATTGGTATCAACTTAAGCGAATGGAATTCGCGGCTACACAAACAAAGTCCGCCTGCGCGGACTGACGTAAGATCAAGGTTTTGAAACCCACGAAGGTGGGTTTTGTTTGTGTAGACGCGGTTTCTAACCGCCCGTTTCGCTTATTAACAACGAGCAGAACGGGGAATCATAAATTTTTGGTGTTCGGGGATAAATATACCGCGAACCATGAGGTGAGAGTCTCCATCTAACATATCTGGTAATGCTTGGGCATTTGTGTTTAGATTCTGTGGATTAAAGTAGATAAAACAAGACTTGATATTGTCAGGTATTCTTTGGATAAACTCTTGTAGAGGGAATATTTGCGGTGCTACTAAATCATATAATTTAAGTTCGTTATTTTCGATGGACATACAGGCAATAGTGTCTAAATCGGGAAAGTAATACATAGGGATTGTAGCTTCATTAACTAGAAATAAAGCCTTTTCATTGACTACGCCAATAATGTTTGACACAGGTGCGCGTGTTTCTAATAGCCGATGTAAAAGCTTCACGTCATCAATATTATTAATATCAAGCAAACGTAGTCCATTTACGCCACCTGGAGAGTTAACGTTAGCTATAAAACTGTGTTCTTGCACAAAACGAAACCCAAAGGGGTAATAAAATTCTGGGTTAGAAGTAGTCAATACTAAAGTTTCGTAGCGTTTATCGCAATAATCTAATACTTCATTCATTATTTCGCGATAGTAACCACGTCTACGAAAATCAGGATGAGTACATACTGCGTGAACTCCACCAACTATTACATCTTCCCCCATTAATCGCATTGGAATTTCCAGTACTCCAACGTGGGTTATTAAACTACCGTCTTCATCGAAGCGTGCGAATGGCGTTGATGCATCTTCCCATGCAGCACCTAGTTTCCTAGCTTGTTCTGCATGGGAAGTAATTCCGGCTCCAGGGAATACAATTTCTAGTAAGTTGAATAATTTACAACTAAGGGTAGCGTCTTCTGAAAACGAGCGTTGATAACGATTCTGCATATATTTGGAAAAATCCAATATTTGATTAAATTAAAAAATCTCCAGTAATTATCTATTGCCGTTCATACTATTAACTTGGCGCTGCTCAATTTGAATATGAAAATCAAAACTCAACTCTTACTCTCTGCGACTCCGCGTCTCTGCGTGATATAAATTCATATTCTAAATCAGCAACGCCCTTCTCAACGAACAGATTTTAAACTTTCAGCTTTATCCACCAAAAAATCAGTGAATATACTCATAACTGTACGCTGACGCAATTTAATATTACCATTAATAGACATTCCTGATTGCAGTGGAATTTGACGTTGATTAATCAGTAACTTCTGTCCATTCAAGCGGACTTTTGCAGAAAAACGCCAGAAATTATAAACTTGGTCTGGAGGTAGAGCATCAGAGCCAATTTCAATTAACTCGCCTTTGATATCACCATACTCTTGAAAAGGAAAGGAATCAATTCTCACATCTACTTGTTGTCCTTCTCGAACAAAGCCAATGTCACGGTTGGTGATGAAAACTTTAGCAACTAAATTATCGCTGGGAACGATTTTGAGAATTGGTTCGCTGGAATTGACAACAAACCCTGCTGTTTTAGCTTTGAGTTCAAAAACAGTACCATCCACCGGAGCAGCGATTTTTTGATATTTCAGCGTTTGTTTTGCTTGAGTTAACTTGCTGTCAATTTCTCCCATTTGACTATTAATTTCATAAATTCGTTTTTGATTTTCAATAATTACTTTAGTTAGCTGACTGTCAATTTCCGCAATTCTTTTGTCGTTGTCTGTAATTTTCCCTAATAAGTCTTCTTGAGATAGCGCCGCAGCATTCCGAAACTTTTCATTT
This sequence comes from Nostoc sp. DedQUE12a, assembly GCA_034530795.1. Classification (GTDB taxonomy): domain Bacteria; phylum Cyanobacteriota; class Cyanobacteriia; order Cyanobacteriales; family Nostocaceae; genus Nostoc. The sequence goes on along the minus strand of JAVRCH010000090.1, from coordinate 8,477 downwards.
GCTTGCACAACAGCTAATTGTAATCGCTGTTTTTCTTGAGTTAGCCGCATTACTTCTGCTTGTTTTACATTTACTTCTTGCTCCTGTTTGAGGATTTGCATTCTGGGGTATGCACCCGCTTTGTCTAAAGTTTTGAGATTTTGATAAATTTGGCGATTAATTGCCAGGACATCTTGGGCACTGCCTAATTGGGCTTGAGTTTGGAGTAATTGCTGTTGTGTTTGTTGTGTTTCTAATTTAGCTGCCATCAAGCGTGATTCCAATTCTTGCTGGCGATTTTGCAAGCGTAACTGTTGCTCTAAAGTAAGTGTTACTCCAGTATTAGTGCCGTTTAATTGTGCGCGATACAGATGATTTTCAGCCAAAACAGCAGCTCGATTTTTAGTTAATAAAGCTAGTTCTGGCTTAAGTTTTAAAAGAGCAGTTTGCTGTAATATTTGCTGTTGTGAAACTTGTCCTTGTAGCTGCCGCCGATAGAAATCATTTTCTAGTTCTAAAGACTGTTTTGATTGTAACTGAGCAGCGCGACTTTGTTTCAATGAAGTAAGTTCTGCCTCAGATGTTGTTTGTTCTAGGCTAATAAGTATTTCACCTTTTTTGACTCGCTGACCATCTTTAACTAGAATTTCTTTAACAACGCCGTTAACTGGAGCTTGAATTTCTTTAACTGCACCTTGCGGTTCTAATTTGCCAGTGGCGTGAACTGATTCTTCAATTTTGAATACTGAAGCCCAAATTACTGTAAAGGTGCTAACTCCGATAATAGTCCAAGCGATCGCTCTTGACCAAGTAGGCGTTTGTTGTAAAAGAACTGGTCGATCGAATTTGTGTGGAATGTTCATAATTTAATGGAAAGTGAGGAGTGAGGAGTGAGGAGTGAGGAGTGAGGAGTAGAGTAAAAAGCTATTTTTTTAACTTTCACTTCTTGTATTTTGCATTTTAACTCCTAACTCTTAACTCTTAACTCCCTATTAAATCTGCGTTTCCTGTTGTTGATAGAGGCAGTAGTAGTAACCTTTACGCGCCATTAATTCTTCGTGAGTGCCTTGTTCGACGACGACACCTTTATCCATCATCAGGATGACATCGGCATTGCGGATTGTGCTGAGGCGGTGAGTGATGAAAAAGACTGTTTTTTCTTGGAAAGCTGTGGCTAAGTTGCGGCAAACTTGGGCTTCGGCGTTGTAGTCTAAGGCACTTGTGGCTTCATCAAGGATGAGTAATTGGGGATTTTGGAGGACGGTACGAGCGATCGCAATTCTTTGGCGTTGTCCTCCAGATAGTGCTGAACCCCGTTCGCCAACCAGGGTATTATAACCACTGGGCAAGTCCATAATAAAGTCGTGGGCAAATGCTACTTGAGCCGCCGCAATAATTTCTTCGTCGCTGGCTTCAGGACTTCCCAAAGCAATGTTTTCACGCACTGTGCCATCAAATAATAAGGTATCTTGTAACACCATACCAATTTGACGGCGTAGAGAATATAGTTCGACTTTGCTGATATCATAGCCGTCAATTAAGATTTTGCCAGACTTGGGTTCGTAAAGTCGAGGTAGCAATTTTAGCAGCGTACTTTTACCAGAACCGCTTTGACCAACAATGCCAATAAAAGAGCCAGTGGGAAAGTCTAAGTTAATATTAGACAGTTGCAATGGGCCGCGATCGCGGAAGCTAAAACTGAGATTTTCATAGCGAACATGGCCTTGAATGCTAGGCATGAGGATATTTTGCGCTTCTGTTTCTGTTTCTTGAGGAGTATCTAAAATATCAGCAAGGCGTTGCAGAGATAAGGCTGTTTCTTGGAAATTTTGCCATAGTTGCATCAAGCGTAACAAGGGACTAGTTACATAACCTGCAAGGATGCGGAAAGCGATGAGTTGTCCGAGGGTGAGTTGTTGATTGAGGACGAGATAAGCGCCTACCCACAGCACTAACATGCTAGAAAACTTGTTGAGGAAACTGCTAACAGAACTGGCTGTAGTTTGGGTAGAAACTGTTTTAAAACCGGCACTGATGTAACGAGCATAACGTTCTTGCCATTGCCAACGCGATCGCATTTCTAAATTTTGCGCCTTGACTGTCTGCATTCCTCCCATGACTTCTACTAAGTAAGATTGAGTCTGGGCATTGCGTTCGGCTTTTTCTTGTAATTGTCGCCGCATTACTGGTGATACTACAAAGTTCAGCAAGCCAAACAACGGTACTGTTACCAATGCTACTAAAGTCAGAATTGGGCTATAAAATGCCATCACCACAATGTAGACTACAGAAAACACTGCATCCATCACCACAGTTAAGGCTGTACCAGTCAAGAAAGAACGGATATTTTCTAATTCATGAATGCGTGTTGCTAATTCACCCACAGGATGACGCTCAAAATAAGCTAATGGCAAACGCAACAGATGACTAATCACCTCTGAACCAAGGGAGAGGTCAATCCGATTAGTTGTATCTACAAATAAATGAGTGCGGACTGTGGTAAGTATGGCTTCAACTACCCCTACTACTAACAAAAATATCCCAAAAACTTCCAAAGTACCAGGACTATTGCCGACCAATACTTTATCAATAATTGCTTGGGTGACTAAAGGATTTACTAACCCAAAAATCTGAATTACAATCGAAGCCAACAACACTTCAATAAGTACTTTGCGATGGCGTTTGATTGCAGGTACAAACCAATTCAAACTAAACCGTGCCTTGGGAGTATTTTTAGTGGTTTGTAGTAGCAGTACTTCTCCTTCTTGTCCCCAGTTTTCAACAAAATCTCGCAGTTTGTAGCGCAACAATCCCATCTCTGGAACAGCAATGAGTAACTCTTGGTTGCTATTTTGATAAACAATGGCAAAACTACCTTGCCAACTAATCATTAGTGGTAGTTGCAAACGACTGACAGCAACAGCAGGAACTTTCACCATCTGCGTTGTCAATCCCATCAATTCAGCGGCGGCTGCACAAAATTGCAGAGATATACTACCTTTTTGTTCTTGCTGCTTTGTCAAAACTCGCCGCAATACATCTCGGCGCATGGGGATGTGAAAGTATTTGCTTAACATTTCAAAGCAAGCTAATGAACCATCTAAAGCACCTCTACCTCGGATATAAGGATACTTTTTTTGCTTAGATGGAGCAGTTGATTCTTCAGTGATGGTAATTTCCGAAGCATAGGGAATGTCTGCGGGTAAAATTGTTGTGGGTGTAGGTGCTTCACCTAATAAAGATTTGGGTAAACCCACTAAACGCATATTTGTATGAAATTTGAATTTGGGGTTTAAATTGTCTAATTCTAAACGACTTCCCGCAGGAAAATTAGCATCAAAATTACTGCTCACTAACCATAAAAATTCTGAGTTTAATTGCTTGTGAAATATCTTGCGTGCAGGCAATGTTTGGATAACTGCGGCTTCAGTTGCAGCTTGAGCAAGCTTAACTAAATTTTTGCTGCCATCTGCGCGACGGGTGAGTTCTTTTGTCAGCAGTTCATATACTTCTAAAAGAGTAACATGATTTTGTAAGGCTTGGGCAAAAGCTGGCTGTTGTTTAAGTAATGTGAGAAAATCAGCAATCGGTAGATTAAATGCGATAACTTCAGTAGAAGCGATCGCAGTTTCACATGGAATGCCCCGCACATGACTTAACCAACCTAACACCTCTCCTGATGACAGCAGCTTCAGTGTTACAGGATTTGGGTTGTCAGCATTGTAGCCTAACAGTCTAGCTTGTCCTTGATAGATAATAGTAATTTGAGCAGGCATAGCTTCTTGAGTGACTATCACCTGTCCAATGCGATAGCGGAAAAATTGTACCTGACCTAGCCAAGTTTCTAAAACACTTTGGGGTAAGTGATTAAAGGGGAATAAACTTGCAATTAATTCTTGGAGATTTAGTGTTGGATTTGTCATGATTTTTAATAATAGATTTTGATTAATTAACGAACCGCAAAGAGCGCAAAGGACGCAAAGAAAAAATTAGAGAATAATTTTGTGTAATTTGCGGATTTAGAGCTTATTTGAAAATTATTCTTTCTTTGCGCTCTTTGCGTCCTTTGCGGTTCGTTTCTGTATTCCACTATGCAACTTCTTGCACCTGTGCAGATTTAGTATTAACGCCCATCCAAATTTTTTCTTCTGGCGACAATTGATTTAATTGCTGTTGAAACCAAGCTTCAAAATATTCTTGCAGCAATCTTTGGCGCATAAAATCATCCAACTGTGCAGAAATTAGCTTTTCTACACGTACAATAACCCATGAATTTCCAAAAGCTACAGGTGGTTGAACTACACCGACTTGACTTGTGTAAAGAAGTTGAGCAAGATTCGGAGTAATATTACCAAGTTCCACCGGGCCGATAATGCCACATCTATCAGCTTCAGAACCTTGAGAATATTCTCTTGCCAACTCAGCAAAGGAACATTCACCTTCTGTTATTCGGAAAAATAGCTCGTTAACAATGCTTTTGTTGTCAGTTTGAATCAAAGAATAAATAATTCGATCTAAATATCTTTTATGTTTGAGAAAGTAAGATTCTAATTGATGTCCCCAAGTGATTTGTTTGAACTTTTCTACTCTCAGCTTTCGGGTTGCTAAAAGCTCTAATTGTTCTCGATTCAAACCATAGCGCAAGCACCAATATTGTCTTTTTTCTTCTGTTGTCAAATCCCAATTCTGATAAAATTGCTCTAGGGCATGAGATGTTTCTGCTTGTGTGCAGGTGATTGGTGCAATCGCTGATTCAATTATCCTCTGAGATATCAATTGCGGTATCAAGTTGTAGCCAGCCAAAAAAGGGATAATTTCTTTAGGTATGTCGGTAAAGCCTAACCCAGGCATCGCACCGTTTATTTGTAAAACTTTACTCATATTTGTAGAAATATTTAATCCGTGCAGTTATAAAATTTAGAAATGCAAGCGGCATTCAGGTAAGGTTCTGTACCGCTTGCAACTTTGGATAAGATTGAAAGCATTGCCCTACAATGCTTTCAATTACCACCTACTAATGTTAAGCAAAAGTGGTGGTGAAGTGGTCAAAATTCAAGCTGTAGCCGGTGTTGCCACTAAATTGCTGGACTTGCAAGAAGTAGTTACCAGATAAGTTGATGTTGGAAATTAAATCAGCCGCAGTACCACCATTAGTAGAACGTGCAATTTCTTCGCCTGCGTCAACAATGCGATTGTTGTTAGAGTCCTGAACCAGTCTAATATCAGCATCAGCTAGAAGTCCGCTGAGTCTAATGTTCACACCTTCAAATAATCCTAAAGAGAAGTGGTAAGTATCTGTGGTGTCGCCATCATTGATTAAACTAGAGCGAGTAACATCAGCTGATAAATTACCAAGGTCAAATTCTTTAGGCAGAAGATTGCTGAAACCAGCTGTTGAGTTGGGTGTAGTCGCAGACACAGCCAAATCGTAAGTTACAGTGCCGGAACTACCAGAAGCAAAGCGACGGACTTGAGCAAAATAAGTACCTGTACTTTCTCGATTATTGATAGATTCATCTCTGTTACTAGAATTAGTGGATAAATCTACCAATTGGTCGGCGGAATCAAAGATGCCGTTACCGTTGTCTCGAAAAAGGAATAACTCGGCATCGTCACCAGTGCTGATATCTGTGAGAGACAAATTAATGTTTTTGGTACCGCTAATTTGAAACTTAAAGACATCAGTGGGATCAGATGTACTTAAGCTGAAGTTGTTTCTTACAACAGGAGTAGTGCCGATTGAACCAAGATTAAATGTAGCCATTTTTTCCTTTAGTTAGGTTGTTGTTAGTAATGTGGTTAGTTAATACCAATTATTTAAAATGAAGCAATATATATAAAATCAGGAACCTATTGCCGCATGAATTTTTTTAATTGCAAATTGGTATTAACGTCTGCCACAACTATCAATACGTGTAAGACTGAAGTTTATGCAAGATGCAATATTTTTGATGTCTAAACTTACAGGAATTTTCAGGTATAACAAGAGCAAGAGGTAAGCTGTTAAGCACCCAATACTGCTCGGGTTTTGCATTTTGAACTCGGAATTTGGTTTGGGGTAAAGGGTAAAGGGTAAAGGGTAAAGGGTAAAGGGTAAAGAGTAAAGGGTAAAGGGTAAAGGGTAAAGGGTAAAGGGTAAAGGTTTTTTCTTTCCCCTTTTCCCCTTAACCGACAAGTATTGGTTAAGCACCTAATTTGCAGTTTAGACCGCAGGGGAGCAGAGGAGAGGGTTTAAGCCATTTATTCATAATTTCAATAGTGCAGCTTAAATGCTGATTAGCTTAAAACCATTGCTTTCTAAATGTTTTAACTTATATAGGACTAATATTTGATTTTTGAAATATACGTAGTAGTGTGGCAAGTTTAAAATGTTGTAAAAAAAATGTAGGTTGGGTTTCGCGTTGTTTAACCCAACCTACATCTAATGCTAACTGCCGTTCCTACATTGCTTGTTTGAATTTTTCAATTCTCAGCTTGCGTGTTGCTAAAACGACTTAAATATTTTTGAAAGCATTGTACAACAATACTTTCAATTACCTCAATCTAAGCTGTAACAAAGTCGAGGGAAGCAAACACATTAGTATTGTCTTGTACAACCGCAATCAGATCGCCGTTTCTGAAAATTTGCGTGTCTAATGCGGAACCACCAGACAAATTAATGTTCTTGTTTAATGTGTAACCAAAGACACTACCGTTAACTCGAATTTTGTCACCCTGACTGAAATTGAAATCAACAATTGTGGCAAAACTAGAGCCGCTCGAATTGAGGTAGAAGGAACGGCTTGTATTTCCGAGCACAAATGTGTCGGCTCCAGAACCACCCCTGAGAGTGTCTAACTCATTTCCACTGACTCCATTAAAGCCTATGAGAATATCATTGCCGGTGCCACCACTGAGGGAGTCACTGCCAGAGCCACCGAAAAGGGTGTCATTGTTGGAGCCACCACTGAGGGTGTCATTGCCCGCGTTACCACTAAGGTCGTCATTGCCCGCGCCACCGAAAAGGCGGTCATTGCCGGGATCACCAAGAATTATGTCATTGCCACCGCTACCGAAGATGGTGTCGTTGCCCGAACCACCGTTAATAAAGTCAATGCCTAGTAGACCATCGATAAAGTCATTAGCTCCATCAGCAAAGATGACATCATTTCCATTGGTTGGTTGTCCTACTGTAATAGCCATAATTATTTTCCTTGTTGAAGTTAGTTAATTCAGAACTTGAGAGCGATCGCAACAAGCTAAAGTGAAGACTGTTTAATGTTTTCCTCAGCAATTAGATGTCACAAGTATCTATACGTGTAATAGTTAGGCTTATGCAAGATGAGCAAAAAGATTGGTGGAATCTACTCGTGTACTTTATTTACCTGAAATACGCTGTATCTGTATCAAGGTTTTTGTCAAATGGTATAGCAATCCTATCTGATTTGTAAGAAGTCGGGGATCTTGGTTCTCACGAATTATTTATGATTGCTATATTACGCATTGACAGATGAAAATTCTAGATCCAAAGACCCGATAAATCGCCGTCTCTACAAGAATTAATCTTTCGTAGAGACGGCGATTTATGGCGTCTATTGCGTTAATCTAACGGTATTGGGAACACACGGATATCAAATTTTGAATATCTCAAACACCACTTTTAAAACATCCTCTTAGACTAGTACAACGTCTGTATTGATTGAGAAGCCAGCAGGTTTGTTCTCAACAGTTGCAAACAGTTGTCCTTGGTAAGACAAACCACCAGTCATGTTGTTATAGCTGAACTGACTTAAGTTACTAGCACCAAAGCCAATTTTGCTCACTTGGATTTTATCTCCCTGTGCATATTGGAAATCTTTGATAATGTCTATGCCGTTGAGCTTAGACTCAAAGTAGAACTTATCTGCGCCTAAACCGCCAGAGAGTACGTCATTTCCTTTACCACCAGCAAGATAGTCATTGCCAGCATCACCGTAGAGGTTGTCATTTCCATTGCCGCCATAAAGTATGTCATTGCCCTCGTTGCCATAGCCAACTAACGGCGTAGATGTGCCACGACCATCAAGCAAGTCATTGCCTGCACCGCCTGTGAATTGCACACTTGCAATGCTAGTTCCAGCCAAGCTATTAACATCTAAGATGTCATCGCCGCCTTGACCGTTGATTTCAAATTTTTCGGCAGTGTCTACAGTCAGGGTGAAGGGTACTAAGTTCAAGCGGTCAAAGATGGCTCTACCTTGGGCATCACCTTGCAAGCGGAAGGTATCCCCGGCAGCACCCGCACCATTGACTTCGATGACATCGTAGCCAGCATTGCCACTCATTTTATCGCTGCCATCGCCGTTGTTCCAAATCAGCCTGTCGTTTCCGGCTCCACCGACGAAAATGTCATTACCGCGATCGCCAATTATGGTATCGTTGCCATCACCACCTGATAACCAATCAATTCCATCACCACCGCGTAACAAGTCGTTACCAGCATCGCCCGAAAGACTGTCAGTTCCAGTGCCACCCTTAAG
>JAVRCH010000089.1:0-76859 GCA_034530795.1 Nostoc sp. DedQUE12a | reverse complement strand
TACAGCAGATTTCATTTGCATGAGGTACAACTTGAATGGTTTTGAGGCAGGAGGCAGGGGGCAGGAGGCAGGAGGGAGAAGAAGAATTTTTATCTTTGACTTCTCTTGTTGTGTACCTCATTTAGTTGCAAACTGCTGTATGGCGCATCTTCATACAGAATTGCTATGAGGATTATTGTTTATTTAATTTTAGTTTAAATTTAAATTAAATTTGGAAGCACAGCCATCAATATCTTTCTGAAGATGCAAGTAATTTAGGTTGAAGGCAGAGTAAATTTTAAATGTTTACTAATTAAACCATCTCATATTGATTAAATTATGAATAATAATACTTATTTTAAATAATAACAATGCAATCAGTTTTAGATATTTTAAGCTAAAACAGTCAATTTTTTATAAAATCAAATTATTTACAGGTCAATTTTAAAATTTTTAACAGTTTTTTAGGAGTATTATGTTGTCATCAAAAAGATTCACAAGAGTGTTTAAGAGTTTCATATTGAGTATTGTAGTTTTAGCTTTTACCCTTGCTATTTCTATCTTTGGAAACAATGTGTATTTGCAAGATACATCATCACCATCTTTAGAAATTAAGATTAACGATCGCATTGCCATTGCGGCAGAAAAAGCAGAAATCCAAAACAGTAATCAATCTCAAAATCCTGAAAAAGATACAAAGAATGGACAGGAAAATAAGAGTGGTGAATCGAAAACAGAAGAACAGCCAAAATTAAATATTTTTACGATTATCACGGGTGCGCTAGCAGGATTAGTGCTGTTTTTGTATGGTGTAACGCGGATGGCTGAAGGACTAGAAGCCATCGCAGGCGATCGAGCGCGAGATTTGATTAGCAAGTTCACCAAAAATCGTTATGCTGGAGTAGCAACTGGCACGGTGGCGACAACAATATTAGATTCGTCTTCAGTGACAATTATCATTGTGATTGCAATGGTGAGTGCTGGGTTGCTGTCGTTTGTGGAATCTCTTGGTGTGGTTTTAGGTTCCAATATTGGTACGACTATTGGCGCTCAAATAGTTGCTTTTAATATTAGCGATTATGCACCAATAGCAATGTTCATTGGTTTATTACTAATTCTTTTGGCTAAGAAAGAACGTTGGAAGCAAATCGGATTAGTTATCCTTGGTTTCGGTTTGCTATTTTTTGGACTTGAAACAATTGAAAACGCAATGGAACCTTTCAAGGACTACAAGCCATTTATCAAATGGATGGAAACCTTGGGTAATAACACTTTACTAGGTGCTGGAGTTGGGGCGCTATTTACGGTTTTAGTTCAATCTTCCTCTGCGACAGTTGCGATTATTGTAACTTTGGCTAGTCAAGGGTTAATCTCATTACCCGCAGGTGTGGCGTTAATGCTGGGTGCTGAAGTTGGCACTTGTGCTGACACGCTAGTAGCTACTCTGGGGCGCGACCGTCCAGCAGTGCGGACAGGTGTCTTTCATTTATTATTTAATCTTGTTTGTGCTGGTGTAGGAATTTTATTTGCCAGCCATTTAGCAACAATCGCTCAGTGGATTTCTCAGTTATTTGGTGCTGGAGATAATATTGCTCGGCAAATTGCTAATGCACAATTGATATTTAACGTACTGGGAGTGATCATAGCGATCGCCTTTTTACCCTGGATTGCCCATGCATTAGAACGGCTAATTCCTGATGGACAAAACCAAAATCGGCAAGTTGAAATGTTAAAGAAATAAAATTAAGTCACCAAAGTTAAAATCTTTGGTGACTTAGTACTGTACTGTTTTGCTAAACCTTTAGAATGTGAAAGTTGTTCTTAAAGTACCAATAATTGCATCGTCGTTATCGCTGTTTTGACCAGGAGAGGTCAGCCAAATCACACCAGGGGTGATTGAGATGTTATCTGACACGCGATATCTATAGAAGCCTTCAAAGTGATAAGGTACGTCATTACCAACAAAACCTGGTCGGTTACGGGCATATGGTTCTGCACCAGCAAAAATACCCAATACGTTACCTTTTTTACCGAAGTCAGGCAAGGCTATTCCAAGACCATAGCTCCAAGCTTCATAGTCATCATCTGCGCCGAAGCCTGTGACATCGTGGTAAGAAATGAAGCCACTAACTGACAGTTTGTCACTAGGTCTGAAGGCTGCTTCTATACCGTAAGAATTACTGGAAGATCCGTTTAGTGTAGTTAGGGTATTTGCTTGACTAGTACCTACAACGCGGTTAGTGCTACCTAAACCACCACCTAGATCGAATAAATTACCGCCTCCAGCACCATGATAACCGTGAACGTAGGTAGCAGCGATCGCTAAGCGATCGCCAATACTAAAGTTCAACTGTCCTAAAGCAGCATAGTTACCCTCGAACAAACCTTGACTTACCCCAGGATTATTAGCATTTGACGCTAAGTAACCTATGGTCAATGAACTTGGTCTCAAAATGCTACCACCTTTACCAAAGGGTAAAGTCAATGCCGCACCTGCACCACCACCAATACGATAGATGGGACTTTCAGAAGCAAAGGTAGACAACGCACCATTACCACCGTCATAATCCTCAAAATAAGGGTTATTAGTGGCAACGTAATCGCTATGAATACCTCCGGTGGCTGCAATGTAAACTTGGGCTGGGCCAATGGGTACGTAATACGCCAACCAGTCTATAATCACACTGTTGTTACCAGTGCTACCGATTTGAAACGTTTGTGTACCTTCAGCAGTATCGATAGGAAAACCACCATCATCTATTTGACTAAAGGCTGTTGCATTACCAGCTGCCAGACGGGTGTGTAGTACGTCTTTACCTGTGAAGCTGGTTTGCAAGTCTAAACGTACCCTATCTTGGAAGACAGTATTATTAACATCGCCAGTGTTACCGCCAAAGATATCAGTAACGGCAAAAATAGCTTCACCGACTAGTTTGGTGGTAGTGGAAAACTGATTTGCTTCTAGTTCAGCAGTACGCGCTTCTAAAGCATCTACTCGACCGCGCAGAGTTGCCAATTCTGCTGAAAATTCTTCTTGCAAACGCTGGAGAGTTGCCAAATCCTGTTTTGTCACCAAGTCAGCAGTTGCTGTGGCAATCAGTTCATTAACCCGGTCTAAACAAGCATTCAAACCTGCGGCAAACTCATAACGAGTCAGGGCCCGGTTACCACGGTAAGTGCTATTCGGGTATCCAGCAATACAACCGTAGCGCTCAACCAGAGATTGCAAAGCTTGGAATGCCCAATCAGTCGGCTGTACGTCGGAAAATTGAGAAACTGATGTGACTTGAGACAGTGAATTCTGTTTTTTGCCTTCGCTGCTGTAGCGGTTAACTTGTTCTAAGACATTACTATCATCAGTTCTTGCTTGGGCAACCACAAATTTTTCGGCAGTTGGTTGCTGTATTTGCATCGATAGTGAGGCGCCAATAGCTTCTGGTGCTTCTGTCTGAAAAGCTTTTGCCTTTGCATCTTCAGAAGAGCTTGCTACCTCAGCAGCTATAGCCCTAGCGGAAACCAACACCGTCACTCCTAAAACTACTGGACTTAATACCAGAGTTTTCCACAATAAATGAGACATTTTTTATTTTCCTTTCCTAAAAAATACCCAAAATCAGTGGGTTCAAGAAAAAGAGAATAAGCAATTATTCTACTTGGTAAAAATATTATCAGATTGTAGTCACATGAGCTATGTCTCACAGAATATTTACGGATGAAGAATCGTAAACTTTTGTAGATGACTTGTGTTTCAAATAAACCGTTGCCAGCATTGGGCACTTAGTAGTCAAAAGTCAGAATCTAGTGCGATCGCCCTATGATTTATTATCCTATTTTCCTAAATTCTGACTTTAAATTGACCAAAAAGTCTTTATGCTGGTATTTCGCTAGCTTTCGACCCATTTCTAGACTTTAGCTTCTTATTTTTGACTCTAATTTGCGGTAGTTCCTTTTTATCTTTGTAAAAGTAACAGATTTCCACCAGAGTTGGCCAGATTTCTAGAGAGCCATGAAATTGGCTAATCACATCGTCAATAATTCTAGAGACATTTTGCTGAAAAAAGTCGGGTTCAAACCCATAAAATACTCTGGACAAGTTTGCTGCAAACAACTGGAGAGACTGCTTACGTTCTTCATTTTGAGTAGATACTGAGGCTTTAAGTACTTGAGTGTGGATGGCAGAAATTTTTTGTAAGATTTCTTCAGAGTCTTGTAAAGTGACTTCGCCAGAGTAATCAAACTTAATTCCCAAGTCATCAAGATGATAAACACTTTGCTTAATTTTCTTTTTCAGCAAACTACATATTTCTTCATTAAATAGTTCGCTAGCTAGAGGATTACGCATATAATTATTTCTAATGTGGTTTTGGACAGCATCAACATGTGCAGCCACAATGCCTTCTTGCTGTATCCAAAGCCTGTAAATATAATCTTCAAATCTCAGGCGAGTTGGGAAAAAAGGTGGCAAACCTAGCTGGTTGTCATATCCAGCGACTCCACAATCCATTCTCCAGTTTTTATTAGTAATAACAGGTCTGAAATTAGTGAGAATATAAAAATCATTCAGGTCATTTGGACTGATTTGATTTTCATCATTGAGATACATATGAACAAAATCAAGTGTATCAATATCGTTAGTTCCGGTGCGAAAAGTTTGGGCAATCTTGACGATCGCATTATTCAATACTCTCCCTTGTTGCAATAAAAGGCTGTTTTCTCGAAAATAACCTTTGGTAGTGTTGGTTTCTAAATCCATCGCTGTATCAAGAATCAATTCTCCAGCCTCAAAATTTTTTGGGACATGGCTGGCTTTTTGACCGAGAACATCACCAAAAGCTGTGAGTAAATCAAAAGATTTATGCACGAAGCCATCTTGTTGGGTGGACTTGATTAGTTTACCTCGACAAATTTCATCACCTGTTAAAGACTCTGGACTAGTTTCAATCAATGCATCTGGTCGCATATCGTCATCTGCACTGACCATTAAATGTCCAAGAGTATACATAAGTGTGAAGTTGCGATTACCGCCATAACTGGGGCGAAATAAGTTTTTGACTAGTGATTCTAGCTTGCGATCGCGCAGTCTTTCATTTAAAAATGTAATAAATTGCTCTTTCTGATGTGGCCCTACATAAAATACATCATTTACTGTTTTAGTCTGCTCTAAAAGTGGGTAATACTTCTCGTGATTCACAATGGTAGAATCGTCAAAAACAATAATTTTTAAAGCATGACCATTTACCCAGAAATTCTCATCATATTTTTCAATAGTCTCTGCTACATCTCTTAATCGATGAGTAGGAATCACAAATATTGTTTCTTTTTGTCTCATAAATGCCTCCAGATTTTTCAAATCAATCAGAATTACAAATTTAGCTTGTAGCATCAAGTCCCAATTTCTATTTACAGGCTTTAAACTCTTGCCAGAGTGCCTCAATTTTACTCAAAGCTTCTTCTGGAGATAGTTTACCGTTAGTTTCTAAACTGCTGATGTAGCTAACTTTTTGAGCAAACTCTTGCAGATTAGCATTAAAGATTAGGTTCTCTGGTGTAACTTCGCCGTAGTAGCGGCTAAAAGGGTAAAGAAAACTATTTTTAACTGGATAATTAAGCTGTGTCATTTATTTACTCCCCATGAATATATTTGGTGCTTCTTATCAAATAAGAATGAAAATAATCAGATTTTGTTGTTTTATCGCAGCGATTTGTTATAATTCCATTTGGCATTACTGTTTCGCAAATAATCACAGAATTGCGACTTTGAATATCACTGTTTTTAGAAGCTTTGATGAGATTGGCATAACTTAGATTGGCATTTCTAAAATCAGTTCCTTGTAGGTTTGAACCTTCCAGATTTGCCTGTTGTAAATTAGCATCAACTAACAATGTATTTTTGAGGTTAGCCCCAGTTAAATCGGCTCCTTGGAGATCCACGCCGCGAAGGTCTGCCCACTCCAAATTTGCATACCGGAGATTAGCATTTTTCAGCTTTGCTTCCTGAAAGTTTGCCGATCGCAAATCAATTCCTTGTAAGTTTGCTTTTGAAAAATCTACTCTTGATAAATTACAGCCGAAACATTTTCTTGTTTCTTGAAGCTGTTGAATAATATGTTGTCGAAACAAATCATTGCCTTGATTAATCAAGGAAGGAGTAAAGATAAATGCCATTGGAATCAAGGGTCGTAAAAAGGGATTCATAAATGTGAACTGAAATTTAAAAGTAAGAGATTAAAACTTTTGTTATCTTCCAATGTTGATTTGGAAGCCTTCGGTAACAGGCCCTAAAACCAAAACAGGAAAAAATGTTAATGCTCCTAAAATCAAAATGATCGAGGCGGGTTGGGTGTCTGCCAAGCCTTCAAAACCGGAACTGTTACCCGTTGCTGCCGATGCATGGGTTATAGAAGATTAAAGGGTACGGAATTTTGTTCAAAAATAAAATAGGAGTCTTATATCAAGCAGAATTACTCTACTGAGATTTGTAGTCAGAGCAATTGAGGGCTTCTTTAGTTAGAGCAATAGAAGGATGCACTGCACACTTGAGATAATAATTGTTCTTAAAAAATTGACACTTTTTACATGGATGTTGCTGTACAGTTTTGATACTTAGTATTTCGTCTTTATCTTGTGTTAAATTTTGTGGGGGATCTTCTAGGGCTTTGCAAAAACATGAAACAATATAAACGAGAATTCCCCAAACAATCATGAAGACAAGGTGAGCGAAAACCACTGCTACAAAGGAAATATTTCCATCACCTGTTTTTGTGGTTGCATTATGTGTTATTTCAGTCGATTTAACTTCAATTAAGGCAGACTGATTAACACTCTTTTGAGCTAATAAATAAAGTCTCAAAAGCTCCGAAGTATGCATATTGAAAGCCTTTAGTTAATCGAATTCAGGTTAAACATCTTTAGAAACTAATGGTTTGCTTATTTTCCATCCCAGGTTTTGCAAGAGATTTGCCATTGAAAATAAACCAGAAGGATTGATTGGTTGTAACTTTTCTTGGGTTGCTGACTGGTTGATATCGGCCTCAACATCAGTGTTGTTGCTCCAGATGGAAGTAATAACTTCAATTTTATGAATTTGAATTAATCCACAATAGTTGAGAATAACAGTACCCCAAGCAGCGATCTCTGGCTTCATTTGAGGAACTAAAAGCGTAGAAACTCCTGCTAATAACCAATCTCCTTGTAATATGGGCGGAGCTTCAACAATAACGATCGATTCGATTGGGATAGTATGGTTGGCTCTAATCCTTTCTCCGCCGAGAAACAGAGTTTCGGTAAAAAAGATTAGATTTCCTTTAGAGTGAATATCGCTAATTTCACCCTTAAATTGGTTTGTAATTGTAGCACCTAAATCTTCAATCATCTTCGAGTTAGGTAGATGATAAGAAAACAAATAAATATTCATCTCTTTAAAAATATCTAGAAGTGTAATTTATTAAAACATCTGAATCATCTGAATTGAAAGATTGATTCTCTGTCGGTCGAGCTTCCAATAAACAATTGTTGAGGGAATAGTAAAGAGAATGGATTTTTTTGAGAGTAACTTTGAGAGCGGGAACCATCATCGGATGAATTGCGATCGCTAAGATGTAATCTCCAGCACAAATAATCGGGTTATCCGTGGCGGAAATAACTTGACTATCTCTTAAAATGCCCAAAAAAGCACATTCATCGGGTAACTTAATTTCAGTTAAATCAATGCCGCAGTAAATATTATTTGCTTGGATTAAAACACCAAACAGGCTTGGCTCTAAAGTTTTTTTGTTTTTTAACACAAAATATTTTTATTGAACTCTAATAATATTGTGCAACAATTTACAAAAAATTATCTTCATTTTTGATATATTTTTAAAGCATATAAATTATACTTAAATAAATAAAAATATGTTCATTGAGGCATATATTTAGAGATATATTTTGATAATTTATGGTACATGAAAATTTATACCTTGACAGCAAAAACTAAATATGGATAAGTTGAAAAGCCACAATCTTTGTTAGAGTTTAGCAATGCTATAGTAAGCAATAGGCAATAGATTTTTTCACAAATAATTTAGGATTGCTATATATCAAGTTCGTCTAATTAGTTAGGAGAAAAACTTTGCAGACTTCTTTGCACCTTTGGGTGAGATTTAATTGCCGAACATGATATTATTCATCATTGCTAAACAACAAGATACCCGACTTATCTAATAAATCGGGTATCTAAAGACTGAATAAATAGCTCTTTTAGGCACTTTTCATGGTTTTATCCCTTAAGCCGATCCAAAGCTAAATTCAACTTTAAAACATTAACTCCAGGCTCACCAAAGATGCCGAGAAAGCGACCATCAGTATTTTGAGCAATTAAAGTTTCGAGTTCGTTCGGCTGAACTCCTCGCGCTTTGGCTACTCGTGCAATTTGCGCTTTGGCGGCTTCGGGGGTGATGTGGGGATCGAGGCTAGAACCAGAAGTGTAGACAAGATCCGCAGTTGGCTGTACGCCTGCTGTTTTCAGACGATTGAAATCACCTTCAACTTTTTTGCTTGGGTCTGGGTCATCTTTGCCTTTGATGCGTTCTAGTAATGCGGGATTACTGGGAGCTAAGTTACTAGCACCGGAAACTCCGGTTTGCAAAACTCCTGCATCATCTTTCTTGGGGTCGGCTGTGCTGTAGCTTGTGGTGCTGGGACGGCTGTTAAAATAGCGATCGCTACTGAAAGGTTGACCAATCAACGCAGAACCCACAACTTGACCTGTATTATTTGTCAGTAGACTACCATTTGCTTGAAAGGGAAACACAATTTGCCCAATGGCAATCATCAAAAAAGGATAAATAATCGCTCCTATTACCCAGAGTACCAAGGTAGAACGAACGGCTCTGCTGGCTTCACGTGCAAAACTCATTAGAATTTCTCCGGTACAAACATGACAAAAAATAAATAAATAGAAAGTCCTAGCGTCACCAGTCCTAGCAGTCCGACTCCCCAAGCTTGACTGCGGGAAAGTTGCTCGCTTGTGGCTGCATAAACTACAGGTGCAACTACTAAGTTAAAGCACATTGCTAGGAATAAATACAATGGCAGTTTTTGTCTGCGCCATTGACACCAGATTTCAGTTATTGCTTCTGATATTTGGGATATGGGGATGGTTGGTCGAATATCGGCCGGTTTCATAAGTAGGTGGTTGTGAATATTTATCGTCAGGATAAGGCAGAAGGCAGGAGGCAGGAGGCAGAAGGAAAGAGGGTTTGAGCTAAATTAACCTTTCTTAACATAGTTTGGTTTTTTCACACCAACTTACTTAAGTAAATTTAGGGTTTTTCAAGATTAAGAAAACGTAGACCCGGAGCGGCTTGCCGCAGGCTACCGCAGAGGCGCAGAGGTCACAGAGAGATTAAGAAGAGAGCGGATTTTTGGATGTTTTTTAATTTGGAAGTTTTAAGACAAGGGTAAGATTATATCTATCAGTTTGATGGCAATGAAGGGAGCAATGATACCACCAACGCCATAAATGAAGATGTTGCGACGTAGTAATTGATCTGCCGAAAGAGGCAAGAATTTTACTCCTTTAAGTGCTAAAGGAATTAGTGCTGGGATAATCAAGGCGTTGTAAATTAACGCTGAGACGATCGCAGATTGAGCGCTTTTGAGTGCCATGATATTAAGTGCGCCGATTCCAGCCGCAGCAAAGATAGTCGGAATGATGGCAAAATACTTGGCGATATCGTTGGCGATGGAGAATGTTGTTAATGCTCCACGGGTAATGAGCAGCTGTTTGCCAATAGTTACTAAGTCAATTAATTTGGTAGGGTCTGAGTCTAAGTCCACCATGTTAGCAGCTTCTTTGGCAGCCTGTGTCCCAGAGTTCATCGCCAAACCCACGTTTGCTTGAGCTAAAGCAGGCGCATCATTTGTACCATCCCCAGTCATTGCCACCAGTTTACCCTGAGCTTGTTCCGAGCGAATCACATCGATTTTGTCTTCTGGAGTCGCTTCGGCAATGAAATCATCAACTCCAGCTTCCTGAGCTATCACCGAAGCGGTAATTCGATTATCACCCGTGAGCATAACGGTGCGAACACCCATACGGCGGAGTTGGTCAAATCGTTCTCGCAAACCAGGTTTGACAATATCTTTGAGGTAAATAACACCATAAATTTTGTCATCCTGGCAAACAGCTAAGGGTGTACCCCCTAACCGGGAAACTCGCTCATAAGCTGCATCTATATCATCGGGAACGTAACCGCCACGAGAACGCACAAATCCCTTAATGGCATCGACCGCACCTTTACGAACTTGTTTGCCATCGGGTAGATTTGTCCCACTCATGCGGGTTTTGGCGGAAAACTCCACACCTTCAGCTTTCTCAGTATTAAAAACTACTGAAACCTGGGACTTTTCTGCTAATGTCACAATTGACTTGCCCTCCGGCGTATCGTCAAATAAGCTAGCAGCTAAGGAAACTCGCGCCACATCTTCTACTGAGTGATTATCTAGGGGAATAAACTCATCAGCCATGCGGTTACCCAAGGTGATTGTTCCTGTCTTATCTAGCACCAAAGTGTTAATGTCGCCGCAAGCTTCCACTGCTCGACCAGAGGTGGCGATGACGTTAAATTGGGCAACCCTGTCCATCCCTGCAATACCGATCGCACTGAGCAAACCACCGATAGTTGTGGGAATCAAAGCTACCAGTAACGATATTAATATCGCCACGCTAGCACCCGCACGCAAACTGTTTGCCGCCTCAGCACCAAATACAGTGCTGATAAAATTGGCGATGTAATTGACAAAGGGCGGCATCGTCGCCACTACAATTAAGAACACCTGTGTCAGCACTGCTAGCAATACCGTCAAGGCAATCTCATTGGGAGTTTTGGTGCGTTCTGCTCCTTCTACTAAGGAAATCATGCGGTCAATAAAGCCTTGACCTGGGTCGGCAGTAATCTTAATCGTCAACTCGTCGGAAAGTAAGCGCGTACCTCCTGTCACCGAACTGGCAATATCCGTACCTGGTTGCTTCAACACAGGCGCAGATTCCCCAGTAATCGCAGACTCATCAACTGAACCAATACCTTTAATTACTTCGCCATCGGCAGGAATCATATTATTGGCAATTACCTTTACCAAATCACCCCGCCGCAGTTCCGTAGAATTGACTTTTTCAATGGAACCATCAGGAAGGATTTTATTAGCGATGGTATCCGATCGCGTCGTTCTCAGTGAATCAGCCTGAGCTTTTCCCCGTCCTTCAGCCACAGCTTCCGCAAAGTTAGCAAAAACCAGTGTGAAAAACAAAATAAAGGTAATCAACCCATTTAACAAGCGTTGTTGGTTGACATTTGCCTGAATTGTGCCAAACAAATTTGGGTTTAGGGTTACCAAAAAAGTGACAATTGTCCCGACCCAAACAACAAACATCACTGGATTTCTGACAGTAATTCGCGGATTGAGCTTGACAAATGACTCACGAATTGCTCTCTGGTAAATTCCCCGCATATCTGCCTTGGGGGTGTGCTTGCGCGAGTCGCGAGTTCCCGATGGAACGCGGGGTGAATGAGGATTACTAGTAGTTGGCATAAATTAAATTATGGGAATGGGGCATTGGGCATTGGGCATGGGGCATTGGGCATGGGGCATGGAGAATAGCGGATGAGTCTTTGATACTCGTGGATGAGTCTTTGATACTCGTGGATGAGTCTTTGATACTCGCCGACGAGTCTTTGATACTCGCCGACGAGTCTTTAATACTCGCCGACGAGTCTTTAATACTCGCCGACGAGTCTTTAATACTCGCCGACGAGTCTTTAATACTCGTGGATGAGTCTTTAATACTCGCCGACGAGTCTTTGATACTCGTAAATCCAGTTTTCCCTATGCCCAATGCCCAATGCCCCATGCCCCACCTACCCAATACCTTTAGCAATAAAAAATGCTTCACCAATGGGGCCTAATGCTAATACTGGGAAGAATGTAAGTGCGCCTAGAATTAAAATCACGCCTGCGGTAACGCCTGTAAATAATCCGGTATCGGTTCGCAATGTCCCAGTGGTATAGGGAACAGCTTGTTTGCGAGACATGCTATCTGCTAAAAACAGTAAACCCAGTATGGGAATATAGCGCCCTGCTAGTAAACTAAAGCAGGTACTCAAGTTCCACCACAAAGCGGTTAAAGTCGGTTCTGCACCTGTGGCTATTGCTAATGGTGAAGGTTGGGAATCGCCTAAGCCTTCAAACCCAGAACCGTTGTTAGCAGCAGCGGAGGCGTATTCGTAGATAACTTGAGCAAAGCCGTGAAAGCCAGGATTGCTAATTCCTGATAATTGTTCGGGAAATGCTAGGGCGATACCTGCGGGAATCATAATTGCGATGGGGTGAACTAGCAAAATCAAGAAACTAGCCAGTACAACTTCCCGCTTCTCAATTTTGCGTCCAAGAAATTCTGGCGTGCGTCCCACCATTAATCCTGTAGCGAACACAGCCAAAATCAAGTAAGCAAACAAGTAAGCGGTTCCTGTACCCTGTCCACCCCAGATAATTTGCAGGAACATGTTGGAAAGAGTAATAAAACCGCCGTTGGGCATGAATGAATCGTGTAAACTGTTGACTGCACCGCACATAGTACCAGTTGTACTTACTGCGAACAGCACAGATTGTGCCCAACCAAACCGGACTTCTTTACCTTCCAAATTCGGTTGCTGACTTCCTAGCAAAGCATTCACAGCCGGATTGCCATTAAATTCGCCAATGGCTGTAACGATAATAAATACTAGATAAATAACACCCACCATACCGTAAACTAACCAAGCTTGCTTAGTGTTATTAGCAAACAAGCCATAGGTGTAGATTAAGGAAGTGGGAATCGAAAGCATGGCGACAATTTGAATTAAATTAGAAAATCCGTTGGGATTTTCAAACGGATGTGCTGAGTTGATGGCAAAAAAGCCACCACCGTTTTCGCCTAATTGCTTGATGATTTCAAAATGGGCAACGGGGCCGCGAGCGATCGCCTGACTAATGTTAGAATCTTCCAAGGTGGGAAACACCGCTACACCCGCCAGTGTTTCCGGTACGCCAGCCGCCATCAAAACAATGCCGCCGACAATACAAATAGGCAGCAGAATTCGCGTAATCGAGCGAATTAAGTCTACATAAAAGTTGCCCAACGATTTACCAGTTAATCCTCGAATAAAAGCTATTCCCACAGCCAAACCAGTCGCAGCTGAGGTAAACATGTGATAACCAAGTCCCCACATTTGGCTGGCATAACTCATGTAAGTTTCACCAGAATAATGCTGCTGATTAGTGTTAGTAATAAAGGAAATAGTAGTATGCAGCGCTGTATCCCAAGTTGGGGCATTTATCTTAGTTGGGTTTAATGGTAACCATCCTTGATTCATAATAATCAAGAAAATTAGCAACCCCATTGCAACATTGCTATACAAGATTGACCGCCCATATTGCCAACCCGTCATATTTTCTTTAGCTTTAACGCCAACCAAAGAATAAAGTACTCGCTCAACCGGATTTAAAACTGGGTCGAGAAAAGTCCTTTGTTCTTGGTAGACACGCGCCATATAGCGCCCAAAAAAAGGAGTAATTGCTACTACAATTAGCAGCGTTAATATAATTTGAATCCATCCTTCTAGCATTGGATTAATCGAACTCCGACATGAGTTATGTTGAAATGATTATTAAATAGATTGCTGTGAATATCTAAATGATTGTTGGTTTATGAATATGTACTTTACAAATCAATCATGAAACTTTTTGTTAAGAAAAACAAGGTGTAAATTAATATTTGAACTTAGATATATTAGTGATATAGTTTTGCAGGAATATAAATCTGTCAAGTGTTTATATTGAAAATATATCTGCAAGTATATAAATCCTAAATCATTCGCGAACAACAAGATCCCCAACTTCTTTGAGAAGTCGGGGATCTGAAGCACCTCGATTTTCACGTATCCTTGTCTTGCAGCTCATCAAAATTAATGGGACAGACCACTAGACCGCTTTTCACGAGATAATAACAAAGCCTTGTTGAGTTTTTATTATCAATGTCCTTTGATAACCTCTGCAAATTACTTTCCGAAAAGCATCCCGTCAATTTTGCTAGTTGGGTTTTGGGTACACCACAAACTTCTGTCAAAGTCCTCAAAACCGAATTAAGCATCGAACCAATTCGCGCCGATTATGTCACGTTTCTACAGTTGCAAGAACGCATTCTTCACCTAGAATTTCAAACCAAACTAGAATCTACACCACCGCTACCCCTGCGGATGCTCGATTATTGGGTACGCTTGTATCGTTTATATCGTCTACCCATTACGCAAGTTGTTGTCTTATTACTTCCTCCTGCACCAGAAACAGTAATTGAAACTGCCTTTAGTCTCGAAACTACCCGTCACGAATATCGCGTAATTTGCTTATGGGAAGAAAATCCCGAACAATTCTTGAACGATCCCGCTTTGTTACCCTTAGCACCATTAGCAGCAACTACTCAACCCCAAACCTTGTTGCAACAAGTTGTAGAACGGGTTAATCAACTCCAGCCAGAACAACGGCCTGAAATTGCGACTTACACCCAAATCTTAGCGGGATTAAAATACAAAAAGGACTTGATTAGGCAATTATTTCGGGAGGATATGATGCGCGAGTCAGTAATTTATCAAGAAATTCTCCAAGAAGGTGAACAACGAGGTGAACAACGAGGTGAACAACGAGGACGGCAACAAGGACGGCAAGAAGGAGAGCGATCGCTCATTCTCCGTCAACTTACTCGACGCCTGGGAGAATTACCTCAACAACTACTAGAACGTATTGAAACTCTCGACCTAGAACAATTAGAAAATCTGGGGGAAGCTTTGTTAGATTTTCAGGCTCAAGCAGATTTAGAAATCTGGTTTAGTGCATTAGAATAGCACAACCCTCGTTATTAAAAGTCCATTGAGATGAAAAGAATAGAAATTGAACAAAGAACTATTTTAGTTGGTTTGGCAGGTAGCCACGGCTATGGTTTAAATCGTCCCGATTCCGATTTGGATTATCGCGGAGTGTTTATCGCACCCAAAAGATACTATTTGGGATTCGATCGCATAGAACAAAAAGATGCTGGCTGGGATGAACCAGGAATATTTCCATTTCTAGATAATAACAAAGATACAGTTATATATGAATTAAAAAAAATCATCCAGTTATTATCGGGAGCCAACCCCAATGTTTTAGAATTACTCTGGTTAAATAACTATCCTTTTCTAACTCCAGTCGGACAGCATTTAATTAATCATAAACAATTATTTTTGAGCAAGAAGGTAAAGCATACTTACACTGGTTATGCCTTCGCTCAAATCAAAAAAATGGAAACTCATCGCAAGTGGTTATTAAAGCCACCGCAAAAAAAGCCATTACCATCTGACTTTGGCATAGAAGACGAAGCAGCACTAACTAAAGATGAACTAAATGCTTTTTTGGAATATCTTTATAACTTAATTAGAGGCAGAATTGAGTTTTTGGAAGAAGCTGAGCAATTATACAAATTGCTGACAGCAGATATTGATTTTAAAGGAGTCTTAAAACAATATACTTTACCCGATGAAACTTTAGAATATACCCAAAAATTAACTAATAGCCGTAAAGATTTTATCCGCCTGCTTCAGAAAAGTCAAAGTTATCAAACATCCCTAAGAGAATGGAAGGCTTATTTATCTTGGCAGGAAAATCGAAATCCGGCTAGAGCAGAAATGGAACTCAAGTCTGGTTTTGACCTCAAACATGGGATGCACTGCATTAGATTGTTACGCAGTGGACTAGAAATATTACGTCAAGGAGAAGTGATTGTAGATAGGAGAACAGCTGGTGATGCTGATGATTTAAAAGCTATCCTCAAGGGTGATTATTCCTATGAACAGGTGATGAAAATGGCAGAAGATTTAGTTGCCGAAATGGAAATTGTTTACGAACAATCTGACCTGCCTCATAAACCTGATTTAGAGCAAATTAATGAATTGTGTATGGAATTAGTAGAAATGCAAAAGTGGTAAATAAAAAAGTTATGAGTGAGAAGTTAAGAGTTAGGAGTTTTTAATTAACTTCTCACTCCTAACTCTTAACTAAATTCAAAGAGTCTGGACTAAATCAGCAAAGCCAAAAAGGCTAATAATTAGTAATAGTAATGCTGTGACTTGTGTAATTCGTGTTTGCGGTGAGGGGGCGATCGCTTCCCGCACTAAGATAGAAATAGATGCTCCAACTACTAAGCTCAAGCCTAAGATTAAATATGGTCTTTCGGGTAAAACACTCGCTACTGCCAGCATAGCGATCGCTAAAAACAGCATCAATAATTCTACAAACCGAGGCGGGTTGTATTGGCTAGATAAAATTAAGCTGTTGAACCAAAAATACCAAAATCTCATAGTCAGTATTCAGTGCTAAGTGCCCAGTGCTGAGTTAAGAGTTAGGAGTTGGGAGTTAAGAGTTAGAAGTTACGAGTTAAGAGTTGGGAGTTACTTGGAAGTTAGAAGTTACGAGTTAACAGTTATTCTCGTTGTCTCTTTTTCCTCTTGTCTCCCTCATCCCCCACTCCTAACTCCTAACTCTTAACTCCTAACTCCTAACTCCTAACTCCTAACTCCTAACTCCTAACTTCTGACCTGTGCCATTTTTTTGTGCAGTATCATCTTCTGGAAGTTCGACGCCAAAGACACGGCTAAAAGCTTTGCCAACTTTGTAGCCAGAATCAATCGATTCCAGCGGGTCTTTCCGCAGTCTATGACGCAAGCACAGCGTAATCACGCGGCGAATATCGTCAACTGTAACTTCAGTCCGTCCTTCAAATGCCGTTATGGCTTTGGCGGCGCGGTTACTAACAATGTCACCCCGTAATCCATCTACATCCAGTTCAGAGCAGACTTCAGAAATTTTCACCCGCAAATCATAGTCAATTTTTACTTCTGGTAAAAGTTGCTGGGCATTGACAATTTGCTGTTGTAGTGCTTCTTGCTGCGGTTTATATTTTTCGAGAAATCCCGGAGGATTTTGGTCAAATTCCGCCCGTTGTTCGACGATTTGTACTCGTAAGGCTGGTTCTTTGACTGTATGAATTTCTGCGTGCATCCCAAAGCGATCGAGTAGTTGGGGGCGCAGTTCGCCTTCTTCTGGGTTTCCAGAACCCACAAGCACAAAACGTGCTGGGTGACGGATGGAAATACCTTCCCGTTCTACAGTATTCCAGCCACTGGCGGCGGAATCGAGTAGTACGTCTACAAGGTGGTCATCTAGTAAGTTGACTTCATCCACATAAAGAATGCCTCGGTTAGCCTTTGCCAGCAGTCCTGGTTCAAAAGCCTTGACACCCTCAGATAAAGCTTTTTCGATGTCGATAGTGCCGCAAACCCGGTCTTCTGTGGCTCCTAATGGCAGGTCTACCATTTGGACTTTTTTGTGAGTTACGGGAATTTCTGCCCCTTGTTCTAACAGTTGGCGGACATCATCGCTCATCAAGTCAGGGTCGCTAGGATCGCTACTAAACGGGTCATTGGCAACCACAGAGATTTCTGGCAGTAGATCCGCCAGCGCCCGGATAGTAGTGGATTTTCCGGTACCGCGATCGCCCATGATCATTACACCACCAATTTTGGGGTCAATCACGTTCAACAGCAGCGCCAGTTTCATTTCTTCCTGGCCGACAATTGCCGTAAAAGGAAATACGACACGACGCGCACTTGCCGTAGATTGAGCAGTTGGACTCACTAAATTACCTAACAATATTTTTCTTATTACAGTTCTTTATTGTGACACAGCTGGGGACATGAGAAGCAGGGGAGGCAGGGGGAGCAGGGGAAAAGGTTAAAGGTTAAAGGTTAAAGGGAAAAGGAATAAATTTAATCTTTCCCCTTTTCCCCTTTCCCTTTCCCCATACCCAATGCCGCAGATACATTGGGCACAAATGCCTACTTGCTACGTCATGTTTCTTAATGTGCATAAGTTTGATTTAGTTTTTCTGGTGCAAAAGTTCCATACACAAGGAACCAACAACTACCAATCGGTCAATTCCTTAGTGAGTATAAATGCTTGTACACTATATGACTAGTAGATTGAATCACAAAAGCAAGCAATGGCGTGTCTGGGTAGCTAATGCATCATTCAAACCTATGAAATCAACTTTTTTTGTTCGAGCTTGGCGACGAAAAGTTAAATATATTTTCCCGCTCCTGATTTTAATATCGTTTGTTACGGTATTGTTGGTAGACAGCTTCAGCCCTGCCGTTGCCCAGCTACCCCGTCAGGAAATTCGCGGGGTTTGGATGACGAACAATGATTTTGACACCCTGAAGAATCGCACCAAAGTGCAAGAGGCGATGACTCATCTGCGGCGGCTGAACTTCAACACAATCTATCCAGTGGTTTGGAATTCTGGCTATGTGATGTATCCCAGTGCCACAGCACAACAAGCAGGGATTCAACCTTTTGTTTATAAAGGTTCAGATGGACATGATATTCTTGCTGACCTCATTAATCAAGCTCATCGCAAGGGACTGTTGGCAATTCCCTGGTTTGAGTTTGGATTTATGGCTCCCCCAACGTCGGAACTTGCAGTGAATTATCCAGATTGGTTCACACAAAAGCGCGATGGTAGCCAAACTTCCATCAGCGCCGCTGGTGAGGTAATGTGGCTCAATCCCTTCCATCCACAAGTGCAACAATTCATCAGCAATCTCGTGCTAGAAGTTGTCACTCAATATGATGCCGATGGCATTCAGTTTGACGATCACATGAGTTTGCCCCGCGAATTTGGCTACGATCGCTATACAGTTGCGTTGTACGCTAAAGAAACCAAGAACAATCCCCCAGCGAATCCTGAAGATCCAGCATGGGTGAAGTGGCGGGCAGATAAGATTACCGCCTTCATGTTACAACTTAACCAAGCTGTGAAGCAGAGAAAACCCCAAGCAATTTTCTCTGTTGCTCCTAACTACTATGACTTTGCTTACAAGTTTCACCTGCAAGACTGGCTTAATTGGATACGGCAAGATATCGTAGACGAGTTAACTGTGCAAATTTATCGTCCAAATCTGCAAAGTTTCATCGCAAATATTTCCCGCCCAGAAATTCAAGAAGCCCAACAAACCATTCCCACGGGAGTAGGGATTATGACAGGTTTACGAAATAACCCAGTTCCAATGCAACAAATTAAGTCTCAGGTGCGAGCTGCCCAAGAACGGGGTTTGGGTGTAACGTTCTTTTATTATGAAAGTCTTTGGAACTATGCACCTGAACCTTTAAATGAAAGGCAAGCAGCATTTGAAAACCTCTTTCCATCTCCCGCACTTCGCGCCAGAGTTGAATAACTTTTTGCACAAGTGCTTAGTACATCTCATCATTAATATTGGTTAGAAATACTAGCTGTAGATGAGTTCGATTGAAAAAAGAATTTGACAGATAGATTGGATAGGGGCGCAAAGCTTTGCGCCCCTACACATTTTTGATGTGTTGCAAAGATTTTTTGGAATGGCGTTATATCATGTTCAGGTAATTACTTATGATTTCGGTAATCATTAGACCCCACCCCTTAATCCCCTAAGAGCAAGCGGGGAGGGGAGACAAAGCACAGCTTTGACGGGGTGGGGTTCTTCGGGTTTCGTAAGTAATTAACCGGACATGGCATTAGATATCTCGTTCACCGACAAAATCGTTGGTAGAGACGTTGCAATGCAACGTCTCTACATCTGTTGGGATTGCGAAAAATTCTGGGGTGCAATCGTTGATTCGTTATAGGTCAATACGGTTCACTTAAGGCCAAAACTCTTGTTTTACGAACCGCAGAGGCGCAGAGAACACAGAGAGAAGAAAGAGTAGCAATGCTTAACTGAAGTGTATTGCGTTATAGGTATTCAGACTCAAAAGCGATCGCTCCCACTGCAACTTCACTCAAAATACTGCGTCTATTGCTACAACAGAATTATCTTGACAATTAAAACCTATGCTGCCTAAATGGTTTTTGTCACACCACCGACTCATATTTAAATTACTACTATTAACTGCAACCATCAGCCCGCTAGCGCTAAATTACTATGTAAATGCAATTACTAGCGATCGCCGCTACACTCAACCCCAACAAATTCCCGCCGGGCGCGTTGCCATCGTCTTTGGTGCAGGAATTTACCCTGATGGTACACTATCGCCAATGCTTAGCGATCGCGTATCCGCTGCTGTAGAACTTTACAAATTGGGGCGAGTCCAAAAGCTGTTAATGACGGGTGACAATAGCCGCGATGACTACAACGAAGTTGTAGCAATGCAGAATTATGCAGTGGAAAGAGGCGTACCCGCTCAAGATATTACCTTAGATTATGCTGGATTCAGCACTTATGAAAGTTGCTATCGAGCTAAAGATATTTTCGGAATCAAACAAGCAGTTTTAATTACCCAAAAATTCCATTTACCCCGCGCAGTTTATACTTGCGATCGCCTTGGCGTCAAAGCCATCGGTTTGGGAACACCAGATTGGGAAAGCTACAGTTTTCAAACTGTGATGTACTCCACACTGCGGGAGCAGTTATCTAGCCTCAAAGCTTTGTGGGAAGTTAATATAACTCGCCCTCAGCCAACTTTCCTCGGTTCATATGAAGGAATAAAATGAGTTGGAAGTGGGGAGTGTTGTAATTCAAATAAATTCTGAATTCTGAATTCTGATTTACTCTTCCCGACTCTTCTCCTGAAGAAGCGATCGCCAATCTTTAATAGCTTTTTCTGTCCATAACCAATTTTTAGCTAATTTATCTACTTGAAAATTTACGCCATCGGATTTCATTACCATTTGTCTCAACTTTATCGCTTCATTCATATATTGTGCTTGTTTGGCGCTAGATTCATCTAGTGCAGATTTATACAGTCCCAGAGCTAAACCAGCATAGGAAGTTAAAGCATCCTGAGGTAATTGCGTCTTTGTGGATGTAGTAGAAGCACTGTTCTGTGTTTTGAGAGCTAAATTTAAAGCCTTGAACCAAGAATCATTAGCTCGATTCAAATTACCTTCTGCGTAATAAGCAAATCCTAAAGCGTTTTTATATAAAAGCGAATCTGGTTTAGCTTTAGCAGCAGTTTCCCAGTAACGACGAGCATCATCAACGCTATAATTAACGTCTCCAGTCTGGATTGATTGCCATGCTAATCGCCCCTTTAAAAAGTTGACAGATGGATCGTCAGCTTGCTGATTTGTAACTAGCTTCAAAGCAGTTTCAGCCGCAGCAAAGGCACCACGATTGAGTAATTCTTCCACAGCGAATAACCCAGCTTGCAAATCGCCTTGGCTCAATTTTTCAGTAGCGGTGGCGGTGACGATTCCAGTTGGTGCTGTTTCTAAATCGATAGTTGGTTGCTTTTCGATGGGTAAAGACTCAGTAGGAATTGGTGGTATCTTCGACAGATTTGTCTGTACTCGATTTTGCCACCACCAATTTAAACCGATGGCAATTGCGATCGCACTTATTCCCACAACGCCAACAATTGGCCACAGCTTACGCCGTGGGTTACGATTTCTAGATAGAGATGGGGTTGGTTGCGATCGACGAGAAAAATCAGAATTTTGCCAATGTCTTTCTGAGTTTCCAACAGCTTCAGGAGGCGGTGCTGGAATTTCTCCCCACAAATCTGCTTCCTCCAAAGAGGAAGTCATTTCTTCTGAAACTGGCCTATTTGGAAGACTATTTTCGTGAATTTGTTGGTCGATTTCTGTGGCGGATTTTTGCTCATCCAGCCGCCGAAACAAATCGGAAACGATCGCCGAATCTTCTGCATAACTTGGGTCATCATACTCGATTTCATCAACGAGATCGCCCCAGGTATCTTCACCTAGCCAATCCAAGCTAGAATCACGCCCCAAATCAGCAGGAATCATTTCCTCAATTCCTAAAGGCATTTCCGGATCGTCTGCCATCGCAGCATACATGGAAGTAGGAATTGTCCCTACAGGCGAACTATAATGATTGAGCGAGTCCGGACTTTGGGGTAAATTAGTTTCGTGGCTCAGAAAACCGTCAAATTCGGGCTGGAGATACAAAATGGGTAATGCCCAGTACATTTGGTGAGAACCATAGGCAGAAATTAATCCTTGGCGCACCCGACTAACGCATAAATCTACTGGATACCCCTGACTCAAATTGCGGTAAAATAATTGCGTGAGTGTCAGTGCCACTTCATCAGGAATACGCTCTGACATTGCCAAAACACTGGCAATTCCTCGTTTTACAAGGCTTTCTGCCAGGTTGCGTTCCCCCGTATCTTCAGAAGCTCCCAACGCAGCTGTATAAGCCCCCAAGCAGGAATTAAACACCGCCATCTGGATGTTGTTGTTGACGAGCAAACCTGCCAAATCGTCTCCAGTGAGAATTTCCGTTAAGCCAGTTCTGCGACTGGCAAGATAAATTTCTCCGCCATTTGGGCCTAAGTTACTATGACCAGAGTAGTGTAGAACGTGGTATCTGCCTTGCTCTAAAGCTTGGGTCAGTTCTTCCCGTCCTGGTTGGTCTAACACAGTGAGTTCAATTTCTGGGAGATGACTGCTAGCCTCAGCAAATCGTGGTGCTGGACGCGCAAGTTCCGCTTGCAGTTTGATTGCTTCCTGTTTGAGTAGGTCGAGACGGACTTGATCTAAGGGCGAAGCAATTACCATCAATACTTTGACACCAGTTTCTTCCATTGGCGTAAAAGTATTTGGCGACCGCAAACGAGAAGCCCCCAAAATTCCACTTTGGAAGCGAGAAAAAGCGACATAAGGCCCAGTGGCTAAGGGGCGATCGCCTGCGTGCATCACTTCCCAAGGCAAACGAGCTAACCTCGTGTCTTTCAGCCCCAAGCGTAAGCGCAGTACTTGTTGGTGATTCTGGGCAATACCTTGGGCAGTAATCCAACTATCTCTGAGAGTACCTTGAAATAAGGCATTATATAATTGTTGACCTAAAGCCACCAAATTAACAGAATTTCTCGCAATATCGCTTTCCCGACCGCTAGAGGCGAATGGATCTCCTTGCAGGACCGACTTCAATGGGTCATTCATCAAATGGCCAGCAGCCATCAACCAATCAGCTACAGGCCAAGTCACCAATTCTTCTGCCAATGGCACCCCAGGCGCGACTTGTTCCGTCCGCACCAAGTAGTCGTTTTGCCCTACTGGGGTTACGGATATGTGGAATTCCTGGGTCACAGCTTCTCCTGCTCGCCTCCTAAATTCGGTTTGAAACGCGAAAGTTTCAAGTCGATTTTTCGCTCCCTCTGATAACTTAGATGCATCCCACCCTTGAATGTTTCTGATTTTTAGTTGTTTTGGCTTTTCTACCTTTACAACTTTATCCGGATTGGATTAGTTCGGTCTAGAACACTTTATTGGTAGATGCACCTTGATCTTCAACTCCCCTAGTAGGCTAACACCCACTGGGGGTTTTTTTATTTTGGCAAACAACAGCAACCTCTAATATTCGGAGCGCCAGCTTTTGGCGATCTCAACTTCTCCTAAGGGAGACGCTGCGCGAACGGAGGACGCTCTACACTGGGAGCTTAGAATTATACAGCAAATTTCAATTTGGTAAACTACACAACCTTAGCTCGAAAAACCAGATATAAGTCCTAATTTTGCTGCTAAATTCCGGATTATGAATTCTGAATTCTGCTGTAAGTAATTAAACTAACTTGACATAACGCAGATATTCTCCGCCAGAAAATAATGCTTAACTTGAGAATAGTTGATTGGCAGATGAATGTACCTCGATCTTTAACTCCCCTAAATTACTTAATATCCACTATCACAGCACAGCAAAAACCCAGCGAGCATCTTCAATTAAACAAACCAGGGGCTTAAACGCCCTATCTAAAACATAGGCAAACTTCTGCCAAAGTGTAGTAGTTTTTGTTTGGCACAAAAATAATCAAGTTTCTTGGAAATTTATCCGGAGCATGATGGTTAAACCTAGAACATTTAATTGGTAGATGCACCCTGATAACTAGCTCCCCTGGTAGGCTAATAGCCACTAGGGGTTTTTTTTGCTCATCACACATCTATTTTTCAGGTAGCGCACTAATCATTGAATAATTGGTAGATTTGACCGTGCCAATTTTAGATTCTAGATTAAAAATTATTTCAGTTCATACCACCCGTAGTGGGCCGAACAAATCCAAAATTTAAAATCCGACGCTCCATGACTCGCTAACACTACGCTATGAAGCCCTGTAACCTTGTGTCGTCTTTAATCCAAAATCGGCAAGCTTGAAAAGCCTTGTTCTTCACCCTTGGCGTTGGTGTAGCCAGAGGCTCGCGGATACTGAGAATTGCTACTCTCTTGCCGCAAGCCTGAGGTCACGCCAGCACCCTACGAAAAGCCACTCTCTGGGCGTCTACCCATGAGTTGGGAAACCCGTCCCAGCTACTGGCTGAACTTTTGGCAAAATCCAAAATTGGTTGACCTGATAACTAACCCCTCTGATTGGCTAACACTTGTTGAGAGTTTTTTTTCTGGTGAGTAAACAACAATAACCTCAACTTCTGCATAATTTATCCGGTGGATAGCCATTAACTTGAGAAAAAAGAATTGGTAGATGCACCCTGATAACTCAACTCCCCTGGTTGGCTAACACCCACTGGGGGTTTTTTTGTTTGGAATCATCGAAGAATTTTAGATTTTAGATTTTAGATTTTGGATTAGGATTTTTCGGTTGAGAGCAAACTCTTTTGTAGACAGAACAAATCTCAAACCAAAGCCCAGTACCCTTGTGATTGGGATAAATCTAAAAGACGCTCGCGGACTTGCTAACGCTACGCGATCGCTAATTCCAAATCTTGTTGGAGGTCGAGCATTTTCTCCGGAACATGCTGGCTGCCCCTAGAAAACATTATTGGTAGATGCACCCTGATAACTCACTCCCCTAGTAGGCTAACACCAACTGGGGTTTTTTTATTTTAAAAAATAATTGACCTTTGTACAAATTTATCCGGAGTATGGTGTTCAACCTCAGAACATTTAATTGGTAGATGCACCCTGATAACTAACTCCCCTGGTAGGGTAACACCCACTGGGGGTTTTTTTATGCCTAGAGCTACAGCAGCTTGTCGTTAGACATCATGAGCCTCCATAAACTGCCACATACCCAGAATGCACCTTGTTGCTACTGCTGGTAGACCTTGAATATCCCTTTATTGCCAGCTTAGAGCAAAATTTGGTCACCCAATCCCTGAATCGCTTTCCTTTTATTTTTAGCTAAACAGGTGACTCTAAAATGATTGCTATGATATTTAATCACATTCTTAAGTTTTTTTCTAGATTTCTACTTTCTCGTTCTTCAACTGCTGCTTCCTAAAAAATTAGGTATGCGGCATTGGGCATCGGGCATCGGGCATTGGACAAGGGGGACAAGGGGGACAAGGTAGCAATCTTTCTCCCTTGTCTCCCCCCTCTCCCTTGTCTACCTCATCTCCCCCATCGCATTTTTCT
This sequence comes from Nostoc sp. DedQUE12a, assembly GCA_034530795.1. Lineage (GTDB taxonomy): Bacteria > Cyanobacteriota > Cyanobacteriia > Cyanobacteriales > Nostocaceae > Nostoc. Next base: position 51,408 of record JAVRCH010000089.1, on the reverse strand, counting down.
TGACATTAACAACCTGCTATATGGTATATTTCATGGCGTTATGCTAGGATATCTAGCCTAAAACCAAAGAGTTGCCAACCGATGAGTTTAGCTGTAATTAAGTTTTCTTCTGAAGAGTGCGGCATCTGCCACAAAATGTCTTTTTATGACAAAAAGGTGGCTGAAGAACTGGGTTTAGAATTTATCGATGTGAAAATGCAGGATACAGCTGCTTACCGCAAGTATCGCAAGATTTTATTGACTCAGTATCCTGATAAATCAGAAATGGGATGGCCTACTTACATTGTTTGCAGTTCTCCAGAAGGAGAATTTGAGATTGTAGGTGAGGTAAAAGGCGGTCATCCCAAAGGTGAATTTAGAAGCCGTCTCCAGCAGGTTCTAGATTCTACAACTAGTCAGAATTAATTACCTCAAAAGATTTAACCTCTAGGACAGGGCCAATCATGGCAGCTGTCATGACATCTTCACGCACCTGTCCTTTAACTTTTGCTTTTTGTCCGGCTTTGAGTAAGTCTTTATCTGCCCCTCTGAGAATTTCGTAAGTAACACCCTCTTCTGTAACTAACGCCCATGCGCCTGGGCCAATATCACGGCGTTGAATTGTACCTGTAAGTGTAATGCTCATAAATAGTGCTGAGTGCTGAATGGGAAGTAGGGACTGGGGACTGGGCACTGGGGACTGAGGATTAGAAAAAAATTTTCCCAATACATAGTCCCTCATACCCAGTACCCAATCCCGATTTATGCTGCTTTTTCTTCGTTTTGCAATGCTAAACGAGCAAGTCCATAACAAAGTATGGCGTTGGTGATGAGGAACAGACGTGCTAAGTTGACATTTGCAAATCCCCAAACTGCTGGGTCGTAAATAGCACTTACTGTCAAGCAGGCTGCTACTCCTAATGTTGAACCAACGGCAAACCATTTCCAACTAGGATGTCCTAACAGTAATGCCATTAATACAATAGGAATCAATACGCTGGCAAACAGAGGATTGAATGCATCACTTCCTTGGAGGGTATTGCCGAGTTCCGGAATTGAACTGCCCAAAACGCGGAAAGGCCATTGGGGAAGGTCAAAGATATAGATTCCCTTGAGGAAGAATAACCCAGAACTGCCAGCAATTAAACCGCTAGACAAAGACCAACTCCAAGTGAAGGGGAAGTAAACCCGTAAAAACCAAGCCAGCAAGTAAGAACCAATCACCATTAAAATCTTGGGTAACAGTGCTACTGCACCACCGTCAATCCAAAAGCCGGGATTCAGGTAGCCATTATCCCGTAACCACCGGAAGAAATCTTGGAAACTGATTTGCCCTTCAACAGCTAGTTTGACTGCTGCTTCTGCATTGAGTTGTCCAGCGCCATAATAGTTCAAACCATCATCTTGGATAACTCGTGCTGACTGTTTGAGGACTTTTAAAACTTCATCTGGTTCTTTAATACCAGTAGCTTTGATTAATGCCGCAACGCCAGCAACGTGGGGGGAGGCCATGCTTGTACCTTGGAAACCAAGAAATACGCCTTCGCCTTTTTCGTTGATAGTTTCTTGGAGAATCTTACCAGCTTCACTACCACCAGGAGCAGAGATATCGACACCTGCACCAAAGTTAGAATAGGGTGCTTTTTCGCCATCTGGGCCGATCGCTGAAACGCCAATGACGTGAGGATAACGTGCTGGATAGCTTGCCCCATTGGCGCTTTCATTACCCGCTGCGGCAATGATGACTACACCTTTTCTATGGGCATACTCGATCGCTTCTTTCATTAACTTGCTTTCACCGCCACCGCCCAAGCTCATATTAATCACATCTGCGTTTTTATCAGCAGCAAATTTAATCGCTTCGGCAATATCGGCTACGGTACCGCCACCATAGGCACTCAGTACCTTCAGTGGCATCAAACTGGCTTCATAAGCAATTCCAGCTACGCCATATTTGTTATTTGTGGCTTGGGCAATGGTTCCAGCAACGTGAGTACCATGACCGTTATCGTCATCGGCCTGTTCTTTGTCGTTGACAAAATCATAGCCTTTGACGAATTTTGTCTCATACAAGTCGCGCACCTTGGTAATGCCAGTGTCTATGACTGCAACGGTGACGCCGCTGCCTTTGGTTTGACTCCATGCACCTTCGATGCCAATTTTGTGCAAGTTCCACTGCTTGCTGTAATATTGGTCATTGGGGCCAGTTAATGAGAGATTTACCTCATCATTTTCTTCAGGCCGCAAAAATTCTCCCAGCCAAGCGGCTTCACCTGGTTGTGGAATCTTTTTGTAGATATAATTTGGCTCTATGAATTCTGTAGCTTGGGCAAACTGAGATTTTTTCAGTTCTTGGAGTCGTTGCCGATCGCCCTTGATAATATACACATTATCCTTCGCCGAAAACTTGTTGTCTAATTGGGGTGTAACGTTGTATTGCTTGGCGATCGCTTGTAAATTCTGTTCCACCACAGTTGATGGAATATCTTCACGAAAATCAAGCAAAATTGTCTCAAAATCGCCTTTAACTGCAAGTCCCTGGAAATTCAGGAAACCAAATACAGCAGCTCCCAACCCAATGACAAACAAGCACAATAATATAAGCTTTCTCATATTAACTCATCACCGCTTTTTGCCAGTTTTCCCACTACCATAACTTATCTGTGCCCCTTGTTGGTGTAATTTGCACTTTAGTTTACCTTCACTTCATAACTCAGGACTGTTGAAACGATGGAACGTGGTCTTTTGTGGTTACCTCTATTAGCAATGTTTTTCTGGCTAGCTTGGCAAGGCTCTAGGGAGTATCAAAAAGTTGAAGCCTATCGCGTCTGGGCAGAGCAATTTGAAAGGGCTAAGTATGATATTTATTCAGTATTAGGTCAAAAAGGAAACTCTATAACCTGGGGTAAACCCACGCCCCAAGGGCCAATTAAACTAGAAACATTTTCTTTAGTTAATGTCCAACAAATACGTCTTTTGGTAGATGGCAAGTTAGTAAATATAGAAAATCCACCCGATAAAGGCCGTTCTATAGAGTTAGAATTTGTATTTTCGGAATCCGCTGACTCAGTGCGCGTTCCGTTTACAGAAATTCCTTTAGCGGCGGAATGGGCAAAGTTTTTAGATTTAGGGTTAGCAACTTGGCGATCGCCAACAAATCAGTAGCTATATCAAGTCTGGCTAATTATTTATGGCAGTAAATATTAAGTTTTTGCAACACAACCACTTGATATAGGAATCCGATCAATACTGTTCGCGTTTTGCATTTTGAACTCGGAATTTGGTTTGGGGAAAAGGGTAAAGGGTAAAGGTTTTTTCTTTCCCGTTTTCCCTTTAACCGACAAGTATTGGGAATACGATGTGATTACTGAAATTATTTGCGTAGATAGGCACTCTTGCAAAGAGAAGGGCAATAGGATTCTAGAAGATTTAAGTGTATTGAGTTTTTTTCACGCAATCAAATATGAGTCTTATAGGAATCAGGCGTAGGGAACTCGATCAAAGAATTTAGTTGCTCAATACTAAATCCTTTTAGTCTAGTTATTCCGCTACACCTGTTTTAAAGAAACTTGGTTATCAAAAAACAGAACTAAATAGTCATAAAATTCGTAGAAGACTGAGCCAAGAGTATACTTGCACTGGCATTATCCAACTTCGCCAACACTTGATTGTCAGAACTATCGAGAATGAAGGCTTGAGTTCCTTGTTGCTGTATCAACAATTGACCAAACTGGAGACCACCAGAAAGAGCAATTTTGTCTATACCTGCTTTAAAATCGACAATCGAGTCAGTACCTTCACCTGAAGCTAACACAAAAGTATCACTACCATAATCCCCCGTCAGCACATCGTTGCCTTTACCACCGTAAAGCCAATCGTCGCCTGCACGACCGTTGAGTGTGTCATTACCAATACCACCAAATAAAGTATCGTTGTCATTATTACCCCACAGATAGTCATTGCCACTATCCCCGTAGAGGAGATCGTTACCATTTCCTCCCCAGAGAGTATCGTATCCCTCACCTCCCCAAACTTGGTCATTTCCTGGATTAGCTACTATTCTGTCTGCCCCTCCAAAGCCATAAATCTTGTTGGCTGGGGCGTTGCCTTGTAGGAACTCAGAAGCGTTAGTGCCATTGATAACTGGAATTTCCGGAGTAGGAGCGGGTTTAACTATGCCGGTAATGGCAAAGTCAAAGGGGCTTTCGTTACTGTCGTTGTTGCTTAAACTGAAACTACCACTATAGGTGCCAGGTGTAGTGGTGTTGAGTGCCACGCTTATGGTAGTGGAAGTATTAACAGCCACACTAGTGGGGAGAGTTCCTACTAAACTAAAACCGTCAGGAAGCTCAAGATTACTCAAGTTGAGTGCGGCTGTACCGATGTTCTGAATGGTAAAGGTTTCAATCAGAGTGTTACCAACACTAGTGTTGCCAAAGTCAATGGTGGTCATGCCATCTGCAATGTCAACGGTGCCATTGAGAACTTCGATTTCGGGAGTAGGAACAGGTTTGACTGTGCCACTGATGGCAAAGTCAAAGGCGCTTTCATTACTATCGTTGTTGCTAAGAATCAGAGTCCCACCATAGGTGCCAGGTGTGGTGGTGTTGAGTCCGATGGTTATGGTGGTGGAAGCATTGGCAGCCACACTTGTGGGGAGAGTTCCTACTAAACTAAAGCCGTCGGGTAGTTTGAGATTAGTCAGATTGAGTGCAGCTGTACCGGTATTTTTAATCGTAAAGGTTTTGGTGAGAGTGTTACCAGCGATCGCATCACCAAAATTGATGGCAGTGGTAGTCCCATCTGCAATGTCAACGGTGTCATTGAGAACTTGGATTTCGGGAGTTGGAATTTTAATGGTTGGAGCTTCGTAGGCACCAATGTCAACCACTGCGGTGCCGTTGCCGTCCCCATCTTGAGGAGTCCTCCCAGTTACATTATTGAAAGCACTGGAACCAGCATCGATAGCAACACTTCCAGATTTGAGCGCAAAATTACGAGCCGCAGCATTCACAAATTGGGGATCTTTACCCAGAATCAAATTAGTTCCTGTTTTGTTGTAAATATTAGTGTTGTAAATCAAATTGCGATCAGCTTTGACGTTTTTAGTTGAGCCACCTACAACATACGAACTGCCATTTAACTTGGCATACATAATGTTATTTACAACATTCAAATTTTCTGACGCACCACTAATCAAAATCTCACCAGCGCCACTTAAGTCAGGGTGATTTGAGTTTTGGTAATTCGTGTTGTTGATAACATCAACATTAGAACTCTTAAAAACCTGGATGCCAGCACCACCATTATTATAAGAAATATTGTTGGCGATTAAAGTTCTTCCTTTGTATGGCTCATTATCTAAGCCTAGACTATTAGAAGAATCAATCATAATACCGTGTCCTTCAGTGGCTTTGCCGCTCTCAACTTCCCACCAAGGAATATAAGTATAATTGTCGAAACTTACATTATTACGAATGATTATTTTGTAATCTGTGGTGTTATTATCTATATTTCGGTTATTGAGAGTGGTGATAGCATTTGTTCCCCAAGGACTATACCAGCAAGTTTCAGAAACGATATTGTTCTCAATGAGCAGATAATCAGCTTCATTGCTTGAAATTCCACCGCCTGGAAATTTAGAAACAGTGTTGCCGCGAATTGTAATATGATGGGAGCTATTTTTGTTATTATCAGGGCGAATAAATATCCCATTACCATTTGTTAAGGGATTGGTTTTTGCTGTATCTGACTTAGCTTCAGCTTGTGCGTATTCTAATGTAATTTTGTCGTTAGCCCCAACCATTGTTAATCCTTCGATAACAATATAGGACGATCCTAAAATGTTGATAGCGTTGTGATTAATTGATTTGATTAGAGGATTATGGCCAGCTAAGGCTTTGAATGTGATTGGTGCGTCTTGAGTACCGTGTTTTCGATTAATTTCTAAAACCGAAGATGTGGAATATTTGCTTTGTTCATAAGTGCCGTTCATAACGTACACAGTGTCGCCTGCTTGCACTAAGTTTGCGGCTTTTTGCAGAGTGCGAAAGGCGGTTCCTTCTTTCAACCCATTATTGCTATCGCTACCTGTTCCAGAAACATAGTATACTTTGCCGGCCATAGTTTTACTCCAAGAATGTGTAAGTTAATTGGTATTAGACTCTTAGCAACTCAGTTCATTGCTATGTAGTTATCTGAATGAATGATCTGTTGAGACTGTTTTCAAAAGTCACAGTTGTCCGATCGCAACTTCAAATTGCATCGGTTGTAGAAACACTGTTGTCAAACTGGAAATTTTTTCTCCTGTCAACTGCTGATGGTTGAGCCAAGGATGTAAATATCGTCAATCGTCAGGCTGTTGTTGAGGAAAATCGGACGATTAGCGTGTTCGTTTGGGCGATCGCTTTGGAGTATAATCAAATCCAATCTCCACTGCGTAGGCGCAGCCCGCTGTAGGCATCGCTGGCACTATAAAAAGTTGATACAGCAATCATATTTGCTATCTAATTCCTGTGAACTTTATCCGTTGTCTGAGGTCAGAAGTTGCCAAATCGGCATAGGCAAGCGCACCCCTGGCTGATAACTGGGGACTTAAAGTTACAGTGGTCAAAGCTGAATTATTTCAAACTTTAGTAGGTTGACCCTTTAAGTTAAAGCGACTAATGTAACAACTTAGTCAAACCTGTCTTAATCCGTGTAAGCGAATTTTGTTAACTCAGTTTAGACTAACCTTCACAAACAGTGATTGATATCAGTAAATACTCAGATTTCGGTTAGATTTTTTACAACAAACGCTAAAAATATATGGAAACTTAGTGGTGAGTTCTGTTAATTTTTAGCCTGATATGTGAATAAAAAGGGCTTTATACAAGGATTTGATAAAGTTCCTTGCAATTGACTCGGCTTCATATACAAGGGATTATTTATGGTCAAGTCACACCGGACGCTAAAATCAATTGGCAGCAGGCAATAGGCAAAAGGCAATAGGCTTGAAAATCTTTTGGTATCGGGTTTTGATGCTTGGTTAATGTCCTAGCCTACCTAACAACTGCCATAACATCTCACCAGTAATCTTCATAATATGAACACCCAAAAAAACTCCAGAGTACCTGTTGCTTTAACCATTGCCGGTTCAGATAGCGGTGGCGGCGCAGGAATTCAAGCTGATTTACGTACCTTTGCTTTTCACTGTGTCCACGGTACTAGCGCTATAACCTGCGTCACAGCACAAAATACTCTCGGAGTAAACAGGGTTGATGCTATGCCACCAGAGGCTGTTGTAGCGCAAATTCAGGCAGTAGTTGAAGATATTGGTGTACAAGCTGCCAAAACTGGAATGTTGCTGAATCAAGAAATTATTTTTGCTGTTGCCCAGCAAGTAGAAACTTTACAAATCCATAACCTGGTGGTCGATCCGGTAATGGTGTCACGTACAGGGGCACAATTGATTGATGATGATGCTGTGAAGACTCTGTGCCATAGCCTTATCCCCAAGGCAGCTATCATCACACCTAATCGCTACGAAGCCCAAATTTTAAGCGGTTTAGAAATTTCTTCTTTGGAAGATATGCAAGCCGCGGCTGAAATTATTCACAAAACTCTACGGACAAAGGCTGTTTTAGTCAAAGGTGGAGGTATGCAAGGAAATTTGCGTGGCGTTGATATCTGGTTTGATGGCGAAAAGTTGGAAGCTTTGACCACAAAGCAAGTAGAGACAACAAATACCCACGGTACTGGTTGTACACTATCGGCTGCGATCGCTGCTAATTTGGCAAAGGGAAAAAACTTGTGGCCAGCAGTTCAACAAGCAAAAGAATACATAACTACTGCACTGACTTACGCCTTAGATATTGGCAAAGGGCAAGGCCCTGTGGGACACTTCTTTCCATTGTTGGGAACTGGGAACTAGAACTGGGGACAAATCAATTCAAAATTCAAAATTAAATAATTCCTGGGCACTGGAAATTGGCGAACTAGAGGAGATTTTCCCCCAATGCCCAATGCCCAATAAAAAATCTTTGCCGTCTCGGCATTTTTCTATTATTCTTGGGCATAGTTTCAGGGCTAACTTTCTCTGTTAGCATCTCTGTACGATCTAATCACTTTTATTTTTAATACCAAGCCCCAATGCGAACAACCACAGGTTCTGTTCACAGGAATTCGTCAACACGGACTAGTCAACCGTATCCTCCCTCTGTACCACTATCTGTATACCGGGAATTGTCAATGGAGTTGCAAGCAACACAAGCAAAGCTAGATGCACTGACGACAAAAAATCAGCAATTAACACAAGAAAATCAACTACTACGCCAAGAAATCGCCAAAGTTGTTGAGTCTTTTTCACACTTGCAAAATTTTGTAGATTCCTATGGGATGTTTAGCGAACGCCAAACTTCCCAAGCTTCTGGGAATGTTAAAACTGCCCGCAAGAAGCAAGTAACACAAGCACCTCCACCTCAACAGGTTTCTCGTCCCCGCCCATCTCAAAAAAGCCGCCAGGAGTTTTCTACACCTGTGATGGAAATAAATTTCCCCACACCAGAACCAGTTTTTATAGAAGAACAAGAAGTAAGTTATTATTCTACTGCCCAGCCAGATGCCAAGGAACTTAACGGCTGGTGGTTAATTATTACCATCTTGTTAATTATGCTTACTGCCTTTACTGCTGGATATTTAATTGTACGTCCCTTGTTTGAACATCAAAAACGTTAGTTGACACTCCCACAGTCAGCAGCAACCTTCATAACTATTGTCAAATTTCTCTTTCATCACTGTTTTAAACATCTTAGCGGATCTACTCAATAGCAGAATTTATCTCTTTTCAGGTCACAAACACCAGATAAAAGGAATGCTAATTTGACAGCAACTTGCTCACGTCACAAGTTCAAGGATTATCGAATTAGTTAATTGAGTCTGTTTCTGGGTTCAAAAGCACTCACACCAAACATCTACAATTTGAAAAAAGTGGCAATTATTACATATGTTTTAGCAAAGGCGCTACTAGTTACAGTTTCAGACAACAGATCTGGTTAGATAGATAAACGAAGCTAGTACAAATCACAAGTCAAAGAAATGAAAAAAGTAGAAGCTATTATCCGCCCATTTAAGCTTGATGAAGTGAAAATTGCCTTGGTTAACGCTGGAATTGTTGGGATGACGGTTTCTGAAGTCCGGGGGTTCGGACGCCAGAAAGGTCAAACTGAACGATATCGCGGTTCCGAGTACACTGTTGAGTTTCTCCAAAAACTCAAAGTGGAAATTGTAGTTGATGATAATCAAGTTGATATGGTGGTGGACAAAATTATCGCCGCCGCCCGCACTGGTGAAATCGGTGATGGTAAAATTTTCATCTCGCCTGTTGAGCAAGTGATTCGGATTCGTACCGGCGAAAAGAACACAGAAGCGGTTTAAAAAAAGTTATGTATGAGTAGAGACGCGATTATACTCTTACGAGAAGACGCTCTTCGAGCGTCTACGCGTCTTTACAAGAGTTATGAGTAGAGAAGCGATTATACTCTTATGAGAAGCCGCTCTTCGAGCGTCTACGCGTCTGTACAAGTTAGGAATTATGGTAAATCTTCATTGATTATTCTTAAACTCACAACTCATAACTTTTAACTCGTTAACTCTTAATTCTTTCCAGTTGCGGAAGTAAAGCTGTAAAAGCCTTGCCTCGATGGCTAATTGACCCTTTTAATTCCCGTGTCATTTCGGCAAAGGTCAATTGCAACTCTTGTACATAAAAAATTGGGTCATAGCCAAATCCACCATCACCACGAGGTGCATGAAGAATTTCACCACGACAAATACCTTCAGATTGTAATGCGATCGCACCATCAGGACTAGCGATCGCGACTACACAAACAAATTGAGCTTGCCGATTTACTTCGTTACCTAATTCTTTCAGTAACCTAGCAATGCGTTCTGAGTCTGTTTTGGCGTAGCGTGCCGAATATACACCTGGTGCGCCATTTAATGCGTCTACTTCTAAACCAGAATCATCTGCTATCGCCCAGTTTCCTGTGGCTTTGGCGATTTGTGATGCCTTCAAACAGGCATTAGCAGCAAAGGTTTCGCCCGTCTCTTCAATTTCTAATTCTTCAGGTTTGAGGATTAATTCCCAGCCAGAATTTGCCAGGTAAGCTTGCATTTCCCGCAACTTACCTGGATTTCCTGTGGCTACTACGAGTAATGTCATGAATTTGAAATATCAGTTAGGAGTTAGGAGTGATGAGTTATGAGTTATTTATTCCTAACTCCTAACTCTCAACTCCTCACTAATTTTACTCTGCCCACTGTTTCGCCCAAGCAAGAGTTTGATGCACTTGCTCAAGTGTTGGGGCTTCGCAGTAAAGGCGTAAAACTGGTTCAGTTCCGCTAAAACGAATCATTAACCAGCTTTTGTCAGCGAGGCGATATTTATAGCCGTCAATTGTTTGGCAATCTATTACTGCTTTGCCGGCGATTTCTGTTAAAGGTTCGGTTTGTAGCTGTTGCAAAAGACGCGATCGCACTTCCATACTGGCTAAGGGTAAATCAATGCGATCGTATGCTGAGGTAAATCCTGTTTGTTGCTGCAAGTGGCGATAATACTCACCTAAATCTAAACCAGATTCGACAATCGCTTCTAGGACATACAATGCTGATAGCAGTGCATCGCGTTCGGGAATATGGCTGCCATAGCCAATTCCTCCCGACTCTTCGCCACCCAACAAAACTTCTGCTGCTAACATTCTGTCAGCGATATATTTATAACCAACTGGTGTTTCAAATACTGACAGTTTATGTAGTTCTGCCACAAAGGGCATCAAGTCAGAACCGCTGACAGTTTTGACTATTTCACCCTTAAAGCCGCGCCGTAGGGTTAAGTGGTCGATTAGTATCGGAATCAACACTTGGGAACTCAAGAAGTTGGCTTCCCCGTCTACAGCGGCGATGCGATCGCAGTCTCCATCAAATACCAATCCTACAGATAAACTGGATTTATTGGTTTCTCGATGAGTTTTGATAACTTCAAATAGCTTGGAAAGGTATTTTGGCAAAGGTTCCGGCGCACCACCACCAAATAATGGGTCGCGTTCGCTGTTGATTTCTTTAACCTTATCCCCTAGAAGTTGTGCCAACCCGCCAGCCGCAGCGCCATGCATGACATCGACAAATACCGTCAGTTTATCAGAGGCGATCGCTTCCCTAATCTTGGCAATATCAACTTTACCTTCTAGTGCTTGGGTGTAACTCGGCCAAGGATTGAATTTCTCTTGCTTACCTGGAGTAGCTGCGGGTGTTACTCCTTCGGGCAAAAGTGCTTCTATCTCTTGTGTGACTTCTGGCGATACCGACCCACCAAAATATCCCTTGACTTTTAAACCTAAATATGCACCTGGATTATGACTGGCTGTAATTACCAGTGCGCCTAAAGCATTGAGTTGTTTTGCTGCCCAACTAAAGGCCGGGGTTGGGGCGTAGGTTTCGCTGAGTAAAACATCAAATCCGATGGCGGTGACAGCATCGGCGACAGTACGAGCGAAGTCTTCCGCCATAAATCGGCGATCGTAACCGACAATTATTGTCCGGCTACCTACCGTAGAATAATATGTATTATATAGTACTTTTGCAGCGACTGGCGCGACTAGGGCTAGGCGTTCAAAGGTGAACTCATCTCCAATAACGCCCCGCCAGCCGTCTGTACCAAACTTGATTGAGTTAGCTACAACTGCCATCTAGGTATCCTAACTGTCTACCTGAGGATTCTAGCATTTATACAGTGTATAAAGTAAAAAAAGAATATAGTATTAATATGTAGTAGTATTTGGTCGTTTCAACACAAAAGTGAGCTAATTTCAAGATGTATAGGTGCGAATGGGTGGTAGTTACAAAAAGATAACGGCGATTGTTTCAGATTAGAGGATTAATGCCAAAAAATTACCGATATAAGATTATCCTCACAATCAAGCATAGATTTTGCTTGGTTTAATGGTAATGGTAATGACATTCTTTCCCAATCTAGTTAGGATTTACTAACTGTCATAGTTGAGCGATTGATTATTTTTTGAGATGAAAATAATCAATAATGCTTTCAACTGTCAAAAATTTTAACCCTATGAATAATTTAATATTATTTTTGTTTGAACCACCGGACACTCTAGAGTTCTTAATTTTTATTGTAATAATAATTAGACCGTGTTTTCTGGCAGGAATTATTGCTGGGATAGCTACTTTAATTATTACAAGAAAAAAGAATTTTTTGATTGAAATGTTTAGATTATTAATCGAGGCTATAGCAGGATATGAAGGTTTAGCAATAGCAATCTTGAATATTGAAGGGAAAAATCCAAATGAAATACTTAAAGTAATTATTGGTCTTCATCAAAATTTCCCTGGATTATTTATTTTGAGTATATCGACTATATCCGGTGTAATAGGTGGAAGTATAGCTGTATTTCTAATGAGAAAGGTATTTCGCTGGGCTTAATAAATTCCTGAAATATAATAAAACATTTTTCTATCTGATGGTAAATGAGCAATCGTCCTCTATAACTTGATTAGACGCGATCGCATTTCTAAAAAATATCAATAAATATCAATAATCCTTAATAGTAAACACTATTAAGGATTGATTACAGGAGCAAAAACCGCTCAAAAACGTGATTTTTTCTTAAAAATCATCGAGAAACTGACTAAGGCGACTGATTACAGGGTCAACCTCTTGAGGAGGGGCAGGAACACTATAAGAAGTATTATTGACTACTTCTACTTGACTTGGAGACTGAATAAACGATCGCTCATTGACAATGAGTGCCAGTTGTGCAACTTGTTGAGAAAGTTGTAGCAGATGGTGTTCCAAGGCCTCCAAACGATTCGATCCCTTGGCAAAAAAACGTTCCTCAAGGCCAGCTACTTGACGTTGCAGCTCACCGAGTTGTTGTTCAATCGGTTGTTGTTCAATCGGTGTTGTGGCTGCTGTTTTTGGAGCAGGTCGTACAGATTCCGGTACACATAAGGATTGCCACAGGGCTTCTTTGCATAGGTCACTGAAAGTTTTTTCGGGTTGTTTCTCCAAATAACTTTCCACTTGTGCCAGCAAGCTTTCATCAGCAAGCCCTGGGTTGAACGTGACGGATTTAACTACCTTTTTTGACCATTGGAACATTAGTTTTAAGCCCTAGCAGCGCGAACGGCGGACAATTGCGCCTCTCCATAAATATACTGCCCCAAAGCATTCGCCTGCCGGGAAGGTGCAGATAAATGAGCATTAATCTTTGCTTCCTTGAGCAAACGTTGAACATCTTCCCAGAAAAACTCACCGCCTCCGCCAGTAAGAATCACATCGGTAACACGTTCTGGCAACCAGGCTAGCACACGGCTGCAAATTTCCCGCGAAAACATTTCTATGAGATTCGGCAGAAAATCGTCTAGGTTGGCAGGCTTGCTAGCGCCTTTGGGACGGTAAAAGCGTTCGCCTTTGGGTTTGTTAACAGCGGAAATGAGCGCCAGAGATTGACTATCTGCTCCCTCAATTTCAGCAGCTACCAGTTCATAAAACTTATTCATACCGAAGTCTTCACTCTTAGAAGCACCTCTGGCAAAGCGGAAGTTATCTACCATCAAAAGATCGACAGTTTGATGTCCGATATCAACGATCGCCACCGATATTTTTGTAAAATCGGGGCTACCGGGGCTTTTCTTCGGTTGAGCTTCACACCACAGCAAGCTGCCGTAGCCTTCTGGCATCACCCAAACCTTATTGACGTTCAGGGACACCGATTCACCTCGGAAATTTAACACATGAGGGCCACCTACTTGGCTGATTAACTGTGCTTTTTCCTTTTCAAATTGCTCTAAAGAAAGAAAAGGTAAACCTAGCACAACTGAGATCTCGTCTTTGAGTTTGAAGTAGCCAGCACATGCTAATACCTTAACCAGTGCAGCCTCTACCTTAGATTGTCCTACTCCTAAATTTGCTCCAAAATCTGCTGCCAGTTGACCTACGGCATATCCATTGCCTTGATATTCCAGCCACAAATCCATTAAAGGGTCAGTAGCGCGGGCTTCAAAAACACCGCCCCGTACTTGTTCTATAGACATCTGCTTGACGTTAGCAGGTACGAACACAACACTACCGGGTTCGCGACTCACACAAGTCTTAGTGGAAGTTCTGCCTAAATCAACACTGAGAATGGTTTTACCTGAAGTTGTGGCTGGTTTGGCAGTATTAACAGCATTTATGGGAGTCGATGCTGATACTCTATTCATGGGTATAGCAGCGGCATTAATGGGGGTGGCGGCGGAAGGTTGGTCTGTCATGAAAGCTCCTAGTTCTAACTTAAATGTAAAAAGTTGTCATGCTCATCTTACAAAAATGCGGGCAACCAGAAATTCTAGGTTGCGTCAAGTGTAGCTAGAAATACGCCAAAAATTAATTCTGGCAATTGCACATCTAGTATTATTTGGCATAGTGTAGGCGAATTTTGGCCAGATGTAACCCCTGCTTTCACTGCTTTCAAACCAAAAGCGCCCCTGTTTATCTTCTGGTGCGTCTTTGCTGACGTTTCAACACCCAGAAAACAAATGCTAAAACCAAACCCCCAAGCACAATTTTGGACACAGGAGCAAGGTATTCATCCACAAGTTCATACTGACTACCTAATATATATCCTGAGTATGTTAGCAAACCCACCCAAGCTGCGCTACCTAAGGTGCTATAAAACAGAAATGGTAACAAGTGCATATTAGCGATCCCTGCGGGAACAGAAATCAAAGTGCGGATTCCTGGTACAAGGCGACCAATTAATACTGCTTTGCTACCTTGTCGATCAAACCAGCCTTTAGCCTTAGTAATATCTTTACTGGATATAGCCAACCATTTACCATATTTGTCAGCCCAAGCTTTCAAACGGTTTTCGCCTAAAAACTTACCTGGATAGTACCAAACAAGTGCGCCCAGGACAGAACCCAAAAGTCCTGCAAAAAATACACCAATGATATTGAGTTTTGCCCCTCCTGGTTGATATGGACTTGCTGTAAATCCAGCCAATGGCATAATCAATTCTGAAGGAATGGGAGGAAAGAGGTTCTCTAAGAACATCAGTAGGGCAATTCCCCAATATCCCAAAGAGTTGATAGTGTTAGTTATCCATTCAAGCATTGAGTTAATTCCTAAAAATTACTGTATTAGTTTTTTATTTGGATAGGGCTTGGGCATTGGGCAAGGGGCAAAGGGGAAGGGGGAAAGGAAAGATCTCTGTTTTCCCTTTAACCTTTACGCTTTTCCCTTAGCGAAGCCATGTCCTCATCTGCCCATTTCCCCACTCCCTATTTTCCAAGAGAAGTGTTTTCTAAATAATTAGATCCCCCTTAGCCCGCTTTTTTTAATGACTAGGGAGGATCTAAAGATTTGATGGCAAATTGGAAAAAACACTCTAGGGTTCTGGATCATTGGATATTAGGCATTGAGAGTAGTGAGTAGCGTGAGCAGAAGCGGGGCGTTTAGGCGATACTGACTGAGGAGTGAGGAGTTAAGAGTTACGAGTGCTGAGTGAGAAGCTAACAGTTATTATCCTGCCCCTCTGCCCCTCTGCTTCTCTGCACGCCAGTTGCTACCCTGCGGGAACGCTTTCAGCGAACAAGTCGGCAGAGCCGACGACACTTGCTTCAACGCGGGGAACCCGCGCAACGCAGTGTCTCCCCAACGCACTGGCTCCCCTCTGCCCCTCTGCCTCTTTTGTTCTAGACTGTCGGGGTTAATGATTGTACTCTTGGTTCCGATTGCCAGTCTAACGGATTCCAAACCCTCTCTTCTAGTGCCATCTGTTCAATTAAACTAGCTAATCTTAGAGCTTTGAGAGCTTGTTCCCCACCTACTGAGGGTTGATTGCCACCGTGTACGCAGTTGACAAAATGTTCTAATTCTGCACTTAGCGGTTGAATATTGCTGGTGTAGACTTTTTCAATGACGCCATCCTGCCTGTAAAGTACTTGTCGGTGGTCGGTAAGAGAGTTAGGATTTGTTTGTCGATGAATCAAAATTTCATTCTTGAGAAAATCTGCCTCAGTGAATGAGTTTTTGCAGTGAGCAACAATCCGGCGAATTTTGCGGTGAGTGACTTTACTGGCAGTCAGGGTGGCGACTATACCGTTAGCAAAGCCCAAGGTGGCAGTTACATAATCTAAATAACCGGAGTCTAGGGCACGAGTACCGCTAGCGGTCAATTTGGTCACTGGGGAAGCTGCTAATTCTAGAAGTAAGTCAATGTCATGGATCATTAAATCCAGGACAACCGAAACATCGTTTGCGCGGTCTGAGTAAGGACTCATACGGTGTGCTTCCAATGCCAGTAATTCTTCCGTTTTCAGGACTTGGCTAAGTTCCCTAAATGCTGGATTAAAGCGCTCAATGTGACCTACTTGGAGGATACATTGAGACTCAGCTGCGGCATTTACTAGGGATTCTGCCTCAGAAATACTGGCTGCGATCGGTTTTTCAATCAAGACATGAATTCCCGCCAAGAGACAGCTAATACCCACGGCATAATGCAGGCGGGTGGGAACAGCAATACAAACTGCTTCCACCAGGGGTAGCAAGTCACAGTAGTCTTCAAAAAAACGCACTTTGTACTTGCTGGCAGTTTCTAGCCCTCGTTCGACGTTAATATCTGCTACACCTACTAGCTCAACGTCTTTCATTGAACTCAAGACGCGAGCGTGGTGCTGTCCCATGTTACCCACCCCAATCACGCCTATGCGGATTGGTCGTGGCTGGTTGCGCTGTGTATATGGATTCGGTTCTGCCAGTGACATGCTATTTTGCACTATTATTCTCTCCTCAACCACCAAATTAAGAGACGCTACGGCCGTTGGCGTTTATACAAAGAAAGCCAGTTACGATCCGTCTAAAACCATCCAGATGGTAACATAGAGGCTATGTTTATGAAGAATTTCAAAGTTTGCGATCAGTTCCCGCAATCCAGCTATCTTTTGTATAGATAGTTCGGGCTTGGTTGGCATTTTGCATTTTCTACAAAAAAATATGTGTCTTTTTATTAACTTTAGAATATCAGGTAAGGCTTAAGTATAAATTCTCTAAAATTCTAAGGGTCGTTTTTTTGTGCTTGGATTCTCCTTAAGGCTAGAGTTGGGCAATTAATTACAATCCAATTGACAGTATTAAAATTACAAAATAATAAACCAGAAATACTATGTTTTTTTTCCAAAAAATGGTATGAGGGAATTACCGCTAGCGATTACCTGAAACAGTTTTTGGATGATTATTTGCAGCATGTGTCTTAGACACGTTCGCGTAGCGTCTCGTAGAGAAGTAGCTTGTCGTAGTTTTAGGTCGAAGCAAGCTAGCAAGAGTGTCTCAAAGATAAGACATCACACCACTTTTTGAGAGAAACTGGTATAGATTGTTTCTTTTGAATATCTAGGGTGCAAAGGTGTTTACAATCACTCAGAGAAATTCAGGAGTCTCTTTGCCATTGCTTGTTGGTATGTTGTTGAAGCGTGATTTAGCGATTTGAAATCCAAAATTTGCAACCGAGATGAAAGCTGTAATTTTATTATCTGGGGGATTGGACTCTTCCACAATTTTGTACAAAGCTAAAATGGATGGCTGTGAATGTTATGCCATTTCTTTTGATTACCAGCAGCGACACAGACGAGAGTTACAGTCAGCCCTGCTTATGGGTCAAAAAGCTGGGGTCGTAAAACATCAGGTGGTTAATTTTGATTTACGACAGTGGGGTGGTTCGGCACTTACGGATGACGCTATTGATTTACCCCAGGAGCGTTCTCTGGATGAAATGGCTCAAGAGATTCCTGTTACCTATGTTCCCGCTCGTAACACGATCTTTTTAAGCT
Source organism: Nostoc sp. DedQUE12a (assembly GCA_034530795.1). Classification (GTDB taxonomy): domain Bacteria; phylum Cyanobacteriota; class Cyanobacteriia; order Cyanobacteriales; family Nostocaceae; genus Nostoc. The sequence continues at coordinate 33,567 of JAVRCH010000089.1, read as the reverse complement.
TTGCTTTGAGTTATGCTGAAGCGATCGCAGCTGAGCGTGTCTATATTGGTGTCAACGCCTTAGATTATTCAGGATATCCTGATTGTCGCCCCGATTATATCCAAGCCATGCAGGAAGTTTTTCGCCTGGGAACTAAACAAGGGCGCGAAGGAGAACCAATTAACATTGTTGCACCCCTGATTAACCTGAAAAAAACCGAAATTATTCAACTTGGCAACCAATTGGGAGTTCCTTGGGAGCTAACTTGGTCTTGCTATGCCGGTGGTGATGTGGCCTGCGGTGTCTGTGATTCTTGTCGTTTGCGGTTAGCGGCGTTTGCTGAATTGGGACTCGTTGATCCAGTGGCTTATAGTTTTTAAGTCAGGAGTTATGAATTATGAATTATGAATAAAAAACTCCTAACTCTCAACTCCTAACTCTTCTAACCGTCGCAGTTCAATTTGATGCAGGCGTGGCCCAATGACTGACACTACAGTGAATTCAAGATTTTGATAATGGAAGGTTTCGCCTTTGGCAGGTATTTTCTGTAACTGATACAGCAAAAAGCCTCCCAGCGTCTGGTATTCTCTTGTCAAGGGTAAATCGAGATGCAAAACCTCATTCAAGTCTTCGAGGTTGATTTGTGCCTGTACCAGAAATTTATCCTCGTCTAACATCTGGATTAGCAAATCGTCGTTGTTTTCAGGTTCGCTGGCGTCGCCAATGATTTCGGCAATGACATCTTTGATGGTCACCAATCCCACAGTACCGCCAAATTCATTGACCACCATCACCATAGCTGGTTTTTCTTGCTGCATCATCGGTAAAAGTTCACTCAAGGGCGTGTGTTCTGGAACAAACCGAGCAGGACGCATCCAAGGTTGAATTTGTGTCTCTAAAGTTAGTTTGCCTACAGCTAAAGGTTGTGCCAAATCTTTAAAATAAACAATGCCGCGAACATCATCCAAAGATTCACCAATCAAGGGATAGCGGGAGTAACCAGTAGCAGCCATTTCCTTGAGTAATGCCTGAAAAGTAGCATCTTTTGGCAAGGCTACAATACTGGTGCGGGGAATCATCACAGCTTGAGCCATCACATCCCCAAACTCAAAAACATTATTGAGCAGTTCTCGCTCCGCACGCTGTAAACCGGTAGACCCCCATTCTGTAGAGATAATCACTTGCAATTCTTCGGGAGTTACAGGCGGTCTCCAACCTTGACCAGTGTATTCAATGCCAAAAATTCTTAACAACCAACGAGTTGATTGGTTGAGAATCCAAATAAAGGGGCCAAAAAAACGAACGATCGCTTTTACCGAAGGCCCTAAAAATCTAGCTAGCTGTTCTGAATACAGCATAGCTAATGATTTAGGACATAATTCGCCTAAAACAATTTGCAAATAAGCAATTAAGAAAAAGGCGATGGGAATCGATAAGGAATGGGCCATGAAGTTAGTCATTCCACTGGGTAGAGGCCAGGATTTTAACCACGCTTTCACCAGGACGACAATCGTACTTTCTCCAATCCATCCCAGAGCCAAACTAGAGAGAGTGATACCTAACTGGGTGGTAGATAGCAGTCGGTCAATACTGCGTTGTAGCATCTCCACAGCTCTGGCTGGAACATCCCCAGCTTTAACTAGCTGGTGAATACGCGATCGCCGCACGCTCACCATGGAAAATTCTGCCGTTACAAAAAAGGCATTTATGGCAATCAGCAGTAAAACTGACAACAATCGCAGCCCTGCCTCCGTCCAAATTAAATTAGGAAAACCACTCACCGCCAAAGCTTGTGTAAAATTCACACCCTCTATTTAGGGGGACTGAGGACTTGGTATTGGGTATTGGGGATGAGGGATTAAAAAATTCTTTCCCAGTACCCAGTCCCTAATCCCCAGTCCCCAATACCCCTTTTACCTTTCTACAGGAATATTCAATGCTTCTAGCTTTAATTCTTGAGCAGGATAATCAGTTAAAGCCAGTGATACTTTTTTGACATCATCAAGTAAAGCCGTAGGAATGCTCACAGTACCTGTAAATGCTGGCCCATTGACAGGCAATTCTGTTGGTAAACCTTCTGTACTAGCGCTCAGGGTTCGTCCTTTATCATCAGTAACATCTAAAAAACTATACAAGAAACGCACAGAATCCTTACCTTTATTCTGCATTTTTACTTTCAAGAGTAAATCACCACCAGAGTAGCGGGCAGATTGCACAGACATAGTTACCCCTTCACTCTGGGCAACCACTGGAAAACCTGGCTGGGGTTTTTCCTCAACTACTTCTTTTGGTTTTTCTTCTGGCTTCTGCTTGCTGCTATTGGTTTCTTCATCATCTTCCTCTAGCTTTTCCGATTTCGCAGCCTTGGTCTTACCCTCAATTCGAGCCTTGACAATTTTCAGAATTTCTTCCTCTTTTAATAACGCTACCGCTCCCTGTTGGGAGTTATTTCCTTTACTGCTGGCAAATTTAGTTGTAGGACGCCCATCTGGTGTGCTAACGCCTTTGAGTGCTGAACTTCCTAGTTCAAACCCCAAAAACGCGCTTACAGAACCTGCTCCCAACATCAGGATTAACAAAATCAAAGTAAGAAGTACAGTAGAATTTATTTTCATTGCTGACAAGCTAATGCACAATAATGCTGGTTTTTTTAAGAATAATGAAGCTTGACACCTCAATCCTTAAAGGAAGTTAATCAATATTAGTTTGCACTATTTCATGATTAGATTATGTAGTATAAAAATCTGGTAAACTATTGTCGAGTATTCACAGACAGTAAATTTGTGCTAAGATAGGGGAGTTTGCTAAAATTAAGTACGTAAGGTAGTGTACCTCACTCTAAAATTAGCAAATAAACTTAGCTTAGGGGTTATAGATAATTGCCTTATAGTAATCCTAAAGCCAACTAAAATAAGCGCCTTTGGCCGATTGGGGAGGCAACGAACTCATAATTCGTCTTCAGGCTGGTTCGATTCCAGCAGGGCGCACTAATTTATTTATAAAAAAATAGATGAGAATGGAAAAGAGGACGCGGGACACGGAGATAATATTTGATAGTTTTCTTATTTCTCCCTCATCCCTCTGATCTCCCCGCGTCCCCGCGTCTCTCCCACCGAGGTGGTAAAGTTTAAAATTTGAATTCAGTTCCGACTCTGAGCTTGTTGGCATTCAAGCGAGGAGACATCATTAGGGATGTGTCATAGGGATTTGGTAAATCAGGAGTCCGAATATAAGGATCGTTGCCTGCTTGCTGAGTCAGGACATCGTGATATAGAGCATTAACCAATTCAGCATCACGGGCAATTTCATTTTCTGGGAAGGAACCACCAAAACTGGCGCCAGCTCCGAAAAATGAGTCTAGTTGACGCTTGAGAGTGCCGTTTTCATAAAAATTGCGATCGTGTCGAAAAAATGCCCGTTCAAACACATCACTTGTAGTCTCACTTTTGGGTGTTTCTGTTTGGGCGGCTACAACAGAGGGAAAAGCAATACCAGCAGCAAGCAGTATTAATAAACCACCAAAGGTTTTTAATTTTATACCCACGTTCCTTACTCCTCAAATTTGTGGCGAATCTTAATTTATGCTTAATTTCAGAACTGTTATCAGTTCAACCTTTGGTGTAGCACAACTTTTAATGTTTTGTAATGACGTATCCTACTGAAACTCTTACTGAATCTAATATTTGGGCAAGTACCCCTGATTTGACTCACTTGCGCCAGAAGCTATTAGATTTATTTGCTCAAGTAGCTTATCAAGAGGGTGATTTCGTTCTTGCTTCTGGGCTACGTAGTTCTTATTACGTCAATAAGATGCAGGTAACACTCCACCCCCAAGGAGCTTTGGCAGTCGGGCGCTTGCTGTTTCCTTTACTACCTGAAGATACGCAGGCTGTAGCGGGTTTAACAATGGGTGCCGATCCGCTTGTTACAGCAGTGAGCGTGGTTTCCGTTTATGAAAATCGGCCGATACCAGCGTTGATTATTCGCAAGGAAGCCAAGGGTTATGGAACGAGAGCTTATATAGAAGGCCCAACTTTACCAGAAGGTGCAAAGATAGTGGTTTTGGAGGATGTCGTCACAACTGGGCAATCTGCTCTCAAAGCAGTTGAGCGCCTTCAAGCAGCAGGTTATACCGTTAATGAAATAATTGCACTGGTAGACAGACACCAAGGTGGAGGGGAATTGTACCAATCAGCTGGGTTGAAGTTTGAGGCGCTATTTTCGATTCAGGAAATTCAAGAACGCTTCCGACAACTGGCAAATTCATAAACAATAGCACTTCTACTAATTCGTAATTAAAAATTGGTAGAAGTCTTAGCTACAGATAGCGATTTACAACACTGTTAAAATAAACATAGAACTAATTGATGCCAGATTGATTCTATGACCATTGCTCAAGAATTAGAATCTCAAGCAGACATCTCGAAAGATGTAATATTTCCACCTAGTGATTTATGGAGTGATGAGCCTCCCTTGGAAAGCGATCTGCATCTACGACAAATTATCTTACTTTTACAATCCCTTGAATGGTTGTGGCAAGACAGAAATGATTTTTATGCAGCGGGAAACTTAACTATCTACTACAGTCCACACCAAAAAAAATCAGAATACTTTCGCGGCCCAGATTTATTTGTAGTGCTAGGAACGGAACGTAAAGCCCGGAAAAGTTGGGTAGTGTGGGAAGAATATGGCAAATATCCGAATGTAATTTTAGAAATTTTGTCAGAATCAACAGTGAAAACAGACAAAGGTTTAAAGAAAGAAATTTATCAAGATACTTTTCGCACACCGAATTATTTTTGGTTTGACCCGTATACATTGGAATTCGCAGGATTTCACATAGTAGATGGAAAATATCAACCTCTGCAAGCAAATGAACAAGGGCATTTGTGGAGTGAACAATTAGGGCTTTATTTAGGAATTCATCAGCAATTATTACGTTGGTTTACATCTGATGGACAGTTAGTACCGACACCTGAAGAAACTGCTGCACAAGCACAAGAGAAAGCAGAACGTTTGGCAGCAAAATTGCGAGAATTAAATATTGACCCAGATACAATTTAGTAAAGTAATAATGAGTGCGATCGCTAACTATAACACCGCAGCAAAATTCTGAGACTTAAATATCGATCCAGATACAATTTAGACTACTGCGATCGCTTTAATTATTCTTCTATTTCCAAATTAATTCCTTCATAAATCTCGCTGAAGCTAATTTGAAAATCTATTGATTTTAATGTTAATAAAGCATCTACTGATTCGTATTCAGTTAATACCCATTGACCTTCAACATTTTTATTAAACTGCTCAACAAGGTATTCATATTGATTAATTATAATATATTCTTGGAGTGTCGGAATAGAACGATAAAATCTAAATTTATTAGTTCTATCATGATTTTGTGTTGATTTAAGTAATACTTCCACAATCATTATGGGATTTGTAACTGTAGTAGTGCTACTTCCTTCATATATTGGTTCTCCCTGAATAACCATAACATCAGGATAAGTGTAGATACGATAACGCTGTATCCACAATTTGACATCACCCATGTAGATTTTGTAATTTTTACCCCGCATTGTAAATTTAAAATTAGCGTAAAAATTACCTGCAATTTCATTGTGATTCGTTGTACCACCAGCCATTGGAATAATTTTTCCATCTCGATATTCATTTTTGAATTCTGATTTCTCCTCCAGTTGTAAATATTCTTCTGGAGTGTAGTGTTGTTTTGATGTTTGAATTTGCATAATATCACCTAATTGCAATATCAATTACCGAGGATAAGACTGAGTTAAAAACTCCTCTGCTTCTGCTTTATTTTTAATTACTCCATCTAAAGTTGCAGCAAGTAAATCATCTAACATTTGTCGATATTGTGCCCCTGGTTTATAACCTAATTTTTTTAAATCATTACCATTTAAAATCGGGCTAATGTTAGCCAAAACTGTCAAGTAATGCCATATCTGTTGCCTGATTACTCGCTGGGTTTGTAAAGCGATTAAAACTAACATTGGTAAGTCGTACTGCCGTAGAAATTGAACTACTTGACTAGGGTGTTGGCAGGCTGGTAAAGATTCTAAAACTTCGGCTTCAGCCTGAGCTAAATTCTGTAAGCGTTTAATGCCATCCTCTTGTAATTGCAGATTTTTTGCCACTTTCACCCTATATTGTGGTTCTAGGTGGGCGATTATTGTTTCTAATCGCATTTCCCAGTGAATCAGGGTTTCTTGGGGGTCAAATCGCCGCAAACAACGTTCCAGCAAGCGTAATTGTCGCAGCAGTAATGCATCTAGCTTCAGGGTAGGATGGATACATTGCAATGCCCCTAAGTTATCGAGTAACTGTAAAGCTGATTTCCAGTAGGAGGCTTCTAAGATGTGTTTTAATTCTGTTTTCAGTCGAGTTTGGAGAGCTGGAGTTTTGCTATTCTCTTGAGCAGTGCGATCGTAAACACCACTGTTGATGGCATAGCGGATAAACTCTTGTGTTTGTGGTTCAATTTCAAAACCGAAGCGCACGGCAAAGCGCACGCCGCGATAAATGCGGGTGGGATCTTCGATAAAGCTGTTGGCGTGTAAAACCCGAATTTGCTTAGCTTGTAAATCCAGTAAACCACCAAAGAAATCGAGTAATTCACCAGCACGGGGAGAAGTTAGACGCAAAGCTAGGGCGTTAATGGTAAAGTCTCGACGATACAAATCTTGACGAATAGAACTTGCCTCAACTTCTGGATTTGCTGCCGGATAAGGATAAAATTCTGTCCTAGCGGTAGCAATATCAACCCATAAAGAATCTAATTCGGGGTCTTTGTGCCACAGCAAAGCCGCAGTTTGAAAAGCCCCGTGAATTTCTAAACGAGCCGTTGGGTAAAGTTGTTGCAGTGCTTTTGCTAATTCCACGCCAGCGCCAACATCTGCTGATTTATGAAAGCCATCAACTACAAGGTCAATATCTTTAATCATCAAGTTGCCTGCTGCATCAGCTAACAGCAAGTCCCGCACCGCACCCCCGACAAGATAAAGATGCCAACCTCGTTTTTCTGCCTCTTGGGATGCTGTAGTCAGCAATTGCCACAGTTGAGGAGCCAGAGAAGATGATACGGAGAGGTTAAGACGCTCTGATGTAAACGGTAAACCAGTCCCCGCGTCCCCGTGTTCCTGCGTCCCTATGTCTTCTTCATGTAATTCGCGCAACACATCAGTACGTGTGACAATCCCAACTAATTGCCCGTTTTCTAATACTGGTAAGCGCCCGATATCATAAGTTACCATCAACGCCTCAATTTGTGGCAGTGTCGTATCTGGTGTAATCGTTTTCAAATTCGTGGTCATGTAACCTTTAACTGGGGCATGGCTAAATCCGTGATGCAGGGCAATATCGAGATCCCGCCGCGAAATAATACCTACCAATTGCCTTTGGGTATCGACTACAGATAAACCAGAGTGTCCATAGCGCAATAAAATGCGCTGGGCTTCGGCAATTGTGGTTTCAGGCAAAATAGTCCGGACAGGAGAAGACATCAAATCTCTAGCAGTCGGGGGGTGAGGAATCTGGGCTTTTATTCCGTTAAGGATCTGTTGTAATGTTGCTTGTGAATCTACTCCTCTTAAGTTCAGCGATGCAGCTTGGGAATGACCGCCACCGCCGAAAAGTTGGAATAATAGATTGAGATTTGTTTTGGGAATTTGCGATCGCCCAATTACTGTTAACCTGGAATCACCATCACCCAAAGGATATTCATTAGCCAACAGGATGGCATCAATTTCAGTTAATTCTAGAAGTTCTGAAGCCAGACTCGATAAACCAGGCACAAAATTATCTGTCTTTAAAGTTACCCAGCCAACTGTATATCCGCGCAGACAGATATATTCTAAATTTTCCAGCGCTTTAGTTAATAGCTGCTGCAATTGCAAAGACAATCCTGGATCGCGGTATGTGGAAATTACTGATAAACTTGCACCTTGTTGCATCAACCAAGCCAAAGCTAAAGCATCTCGTGGTGTAGACTGGTCAAAGGTCAAGGAGCCTGTGTCAACATGGATACCCAAAGCCATAACTGTAGCTTCGGCAGGAGTCAGGGAGATTTGCTGTTGTTGCAATTGCTCGACAATTAAAGTTGTCGTAGCTCCTACTGAGGAAATATGCGATCGCGTGGCGGGAATATCCGACTCTTGGCCTAAGTGATGGTCATAAACTATAATCTCTGTGACATTAGGTAAATCTAACCATTCGGCAGCTTTACCCAGGCGATCGCGCTGTTGCGTATCCACCACATTCAAAGACCGAATTTTTTCTGGATTCACCGAACGGCGCTCAATTAACGAATACTCATCCCGATGCAACGCTAAGAAATCCCGTACAGGAGGGTGAGAGCCGCCAGTCAGCACAATCTTGCTTCCCGGTAGTAGGCGCGTTAGTCCTACCGCTGCCCCTAGTGCGTCAAAATCAGCTGTTGTGTGACAAAGAATTAAATCCATACTTAAGAGTCATTAGTCATCGGTACTTAGACAAAGGACAAATGACTAAAGTGTTGTAATTTCTGGTAGCTTAAAAATAAGAAGAAAGTGTCGGTGTCGCCCTTTAGGATATTCTATCTTTAGTATTTAGCTGTATTGGGAGAAGCAAAAATGACCATAATATTCCAATTTGCTTTAATTAGCCTAGTCTTGTTGTCTTTTGTTCTAGTTGTTGGCGTTCCTGTTGCTTACGCCACTCCCCAAAATTGGGTTGAATCTAAAAAGCTTCTCTGGCTTGGTTCTGGTGTCTGGATTGCTTTGGTATTTTTAGTTGGTTTGTTAAACTTTTTTGTCGTCTAGGCAACGGCTTCGCTCTGGCGCAGACACCTAATATAAAAATTAGAGGGGCAGAAAAGCCAAAGTCAAAGATTAAGGAAAAAAGCAGAAATTTTTTGCAGTTTCCTGATTTTTGACCCCGCTTTCCTGCTCCTCTAGATTTAAATAAGAAATGTATATTGGCCAGAACTATAGTTGATTAAGAGGCAGTCATGGCAGTTTTTGAGGGAACTTTTACTCAAACGGAACCTTTGCGTTTTGCAGTGGTGATTGGTCGATTCAATGACCTAGTTACCGGAAAGCTGCTTGAGGGATGTCAAGATTGCTTGAAACGCCACGGCGTAGACCCCAACCCCCACGGGAATCAGGTAGACTACGTTTGGGTACCGGGAAGTTTTGAAGTGCCTTTAGTAGCTCGCCAACTAGCACTTTCCCATCGTTATGATGCTGTAATTTGTCTTGGGGCAGTGATTCGAGGGCAAACACCCCATTTTGATTACGTATCTGCGGAAGTTTCTAAAGGCATTGCTGCCGCTAGCTTTCAAACTGGAGTACCAGTTATTTTTGGAATTTTGACTGTAGACACTATGCAGCAAGCCTTAGAACGGGCAGGTATCAAAGGCAATCATGGTTGGGATTACGCCCTCAATGCCCTAGAAATGGCTAGCCTGATGCGGCAACTGCGTTCTAACTTGGCAGAACCATATCCTCGTAGTAGCCAGTCTTTGCCACCTTCTTTTCCAAATGCCAGCGTCAGCAATTTAACAGTAGAGTCAGAAGAACTAAGTTAGTAATGGGGCATGGGGCATTGAGTATGGGGAAAGGGAAAGGGGTAAGGGGAAAAGACTAAATTTATTCCTTTTCCCTTTAACCTTTAACCTTTTACCCTGCTTCCTTATCCCCATGCTCCATAACCAATGCTCCATGCCCTATGCCCTATGCCCAATAATTAATATTAAGGGGTTGACAATTTAGAAAAAATCTGACATATTAATAAATGACCGATGATTGCGGGTATAGCTCAGTGGTAGAGCGTCACCTTGCCAAGGTGAATGTCGCGCGTTCGAATCGCGTTACCCGCTTCCAAAAAAGTCTTAGAGTCAAAGATTCTAAGGCTTTTTTTGTTGCAAACCTGTGTGCAAACAGGCTTGCTGTGTGACTCCCAAGGGTAACAACATGAAATATACCTTACTTGGATGTTGTGGTATGACCAGACAAAAACAAAACCTTTTTCGGCTAACGTTGACCTACGATTGATGAAGCAGGGACGACATTTGAGTTTTTGCCTATCTCCGTGGTACTGTGGTAGTAGTGCAAACCGCTATTTGGCAGACGAAATTAGCCATAGTCAGCAAAGTTGTCAAAGCGGAAAACAAAAAAGCTAAAGGCCATACTGAAGCTTACAGGTGAACACTGTAGTCTCCCACAAGACAGAGCTTCTACGATATAAACTTGATAACTGCATACTACTATATAGTGACCCCAAGGAAAACGAGGGTTTATTATTGGTATGTTGTTTATCAGCGTAGCCTTCCCAAAGGATTTGTTTTAGGAGTGGTAGCTACGCAGGGTTAAAATCGTACCAGGTGCGTCAGCACAATGAATGCCCGCAAACGCGACCATATTATCTTTAAAGCGACACATGGAAAGAAGGAGATTTTTAAACAAGATTGCTAGCTACGAGGAAAAGCCGCAAACAGATAGTCCTCTATTTTACGGCAATTACGCTACTTAGAGTTGGGTGCATCTACTTTTGCAATTATGGCGACATTTGTTTTGCCGGCCAACTTATATAAAGTATAAAGAGAGAAGCCCTCAAGGCATTTACCACGGGATCGTATTCCCAGCATTTATGAAAAACACGCTCAAGTTATTAGAACGCTTGTGCAATCTCAAAAACCAGAAAAGATAGACTTTAATACTGAATACCCCTGTCCCTGTCGTCGGCGGGGTCAGTTAATTCCGATTACGTTGACAGAAGCATTTGGTTGCGATCGCTGTCAGCAAATCTTTGTAGTGGAAGATAATGGTCATGTCCTAGAACAGCTTTCTACCACCTATCCTTACAAGCGAGCTTGGCGTTGGATGGGAAATAGTTGGCATGTTGTCCACCCTCGTTTGGGAGAAAGCTATCTGCCTATAGCACTTGGCATTATTTTCGTGCTAGTGATTATATGGCTGCCATTAGCACTGCGATTGGCAAATAGTTCCAGCATTATTGCTTGGGCAATGGTGGCGGTGCTGTTGGCTATCCTGCCAGCACTGATGGTCTGGCTTACTTACAGACGTTAACTCAATGACTGTTGAAGTTTTGGACGAACGCCCCGAACCAATTAGTATTGCTCAACGAGCGTATCAAGCTTCCCTAAAATTGGGGATCACCAAGGGAGCAGACCGCAGCCGTGCGGTATTGGCGATGGCACGGGCACTTGAGCGCTCATTTGACGACATTCTCGAAGCCAACACCTTGGATTTAGAAGCCAGTCGGGAAATGGCAGTGCCAGAGTTGATATTAGACTGGCTCAAGCTGACTCCCACCAGGCTAGAGACGACCGTGGACATTTTACAACGGTTGGGGGAACTATCAGATCCGCTGCGGCGCGTCAGGAATGCTGATTACCAATTGGAAGATTCCCAGAGTTACTCCCAGCTAATGCCCTTAGGAGTGATTGGGTTTATTTATGAAGCATTTCCTGATTTAGGGGCGATCGCAGCGGGTTTTTGTATCAAAACTGGCAATAGTATAATTCTCAAAGGCAGTACTGAAGCCAGCCATTCTAACGCGGCCATTGCTTCAGTATTGCAAACTGCGATCGCCGAAGTTGGTTTACCACTAGGCTGCTTAGAACTCATCACAGCAGAGCATGGCGCTTCGATTCGGGATTTAATCACCCAAGACGAGTATGTGAATTTAGTGATTCCCTACGGACGTTCCAGCTTGGTGCAGCAAGTAGTACGACAGTCAACTTGCCCAGTCTTAAAATCAGCAATGGGCAATTCTTACCTCTACTGGTCGCTAAATGCCAGCTTAGAGATGGTGCGGTGGATGATTCTCGATAGCCATCAGAGCGAACCAGATCCAGTCAATGCTATTGAAAAAGTGCTAATTCATCGTCAAGCCTTGCCATCATCCTTAGCAGTTCTGTGGAACAGCTTAATGGAAAAAGGCTTTGAAATTAAAGGCGATGCAGAACTAGTAGAAGCCTTTCCCCAGTTGCAATTGGTGAAGGAAAACGAATGGGGAAACCCTTATTTAACTAGGACAGTAGCTTTTAAACTGGTAGATAGCTTAGAAGCTGCGATCGCTTGGATTAATCAATACAGCAGTGGTCATGCCGACTGCATCGTTACCGAATCCTACCAAGAAAGTCGGCAGTTTGCCTTAGGAGTTAACAGCGCTTCCACCTACATCAACAGTTCCCCGCGTTTTTCTCGCAACCCTTCACGGGGAGATTCAGTATTTCTCGGCATGTCTAACCAAAAAGGTCATCGCCGCGGATTTATCAGCCTGGAAACTTTGACCACAGTGAAGCACATCGTTCAGGGGAATGGCAGGTTTTAAATTGAATGGGGCATGGGGATAAGGAAGCAGGGGAAAAGGTTAAAGGTTAAGGGGAAAAGGAATAAATTTAGTCTTTTCCCCTTACCCCTTTCCCTTTTCCCATACTCAATGCCCCATGCCCCAATAGAATTTTAAACTTAACATAATCTTAATTTCCGCTTGATCCTGGATTGCTAGGTTTCTTGTGTTTGGTTGGGCAGCAAGTGGGAGAGAAGTCAAATCAAGCCATTGTTTGCATTTTTGGCAGCTGACTCCACCAAGTTTGTCAACTATATCTAGATCTGGGTAAAGGTGAATATGGAATTTATGGATTGTGATACTCTGCTGGCAAATCGGTGTAGACGGCGGAGTTTTTTGCTGGGTGCAGGATTCTTAACAGGGTTAACAGTAGCTAGCCAATGGCATCCGGTACTCGCTAATTCTAGGTTTTCTGGCTATCCATTCAGTCTGGGTGTGGCTTCTGGCGATCCTTTACCGGATGGGGTTGTGATTTGGACGAGACTCGCTCCTAATCCTCTCAATGGAGGTGGGATGCCATTCGTAAATGTCCCAGTGCGGTGGCAAGTTGCCCTTGATGAAAAGATGACAAAGGTGGTGCGTCGAGGAACAGTGCTAGCTACACCAGAGTTAGCACACTCAGTACACGTTGATGTCCGTGGACTAGACCCTGACCGTTGGTACTGGTATCAATTTCAAGCGGGTAGAGAAATTAGTCCCATTGGGCGGACTCGGACAGCACCAGCATCTTATAGCTATATCTCAAAACTAAACTTTGCTTTTGTTTCTTGCCAAGACTGGCAAAATGGCTACTATACGGCTTATCGGTATTTGGCTGAGGAAAACCTCGATCTTGTGGTTCATCTCGGTGATTATATTTACGAATACGGGCCAGAACCTGGCGGGCCACGGCAGCATAATGGCCCGGAAATCCTCACTCTTGCAGACTACCGCAATCGCCACGCCTTGTATAAAACTGACCCGAATCTCCAAGCTGCTCATGCTGCTTTTCCCTGGATTGTCACTTGGGATGACCATGAAGTTGATAACAACTACGCTAATTTAATTCCTGAAGACAACCAAACCCAAGAGGCTTTTAAGAAACGCCGAGCCAATGCTTACCAGGCTTACTACGAACACATGCCTCTGCGTCAGTCTTCTCTACCTAATGACGCAAATTTGCTGCTTTATCGGCGGTTCACTTTCGGTAATTTAGTTGAGTTTAACGTACTAGACACTAGGCAGTATCGCACCGACCAACCTTGTGACGATGGACTAAAGCCACGTTGTCCCCAAGCTTTTGCTACCAGTGCTACGATGACTGGCTCAGAACAAGAGCAGTGGTTACTAAAAGGCTTAGACAAATCGCGATCGCGTTGGAATGCGATCGCTCAACAAACCATGTTCGCTGAGTACAATTTTAATAGTAATCCCGGTGTCGGTGTATTCAATGTGGATCAGTGGGACGGCTATGTAGCTGCACGTAATCGACTTTTAAATTTTCTCAACCAGCGCAAACCCTCTAATCCAGTGGTAATTACCGGAGATATCCACTCTAGTTGGGTACATGACCTCAAGCTTGATTTTAGTAATCCAAAATCACCAACGGTAGGCACTGAGTTCGTAGGAACCTCAATTACCTCTGACTTCCCCACCGCATTCATCGCTCCAGTTCAAGCTGCCCTACCGAACAATCCTCATACTAAGTTCTTTGATGGTGCTTTCCGGGGATATGTTCGCTGTCAACTTACCCCACAAACTTGGCAAAGTGACTACCGCGTTGTATCCAGCATCGTGGATTTGAATGCCTCTGTCAAAACCCTAGCTTCTTTTGTAGTCCAAAACGGACAACCAGGAGCGCATTCAATTTAGGGACTGGGGAATGGGGACTGGGGACTGGGGAGGCAGGGGAAAAGGTTAAAGGGGAAAGGGAAAAGGAATAAATTTAATCTTTCCCTTTCCCCCTTACCCAATGCCCAATGCCCAATGCCCAGTCCCCAGTCCCTTCTAATTCGGCTTCCCTGTAATCGTAAATGCTGCCCAATAGTAAGGATGATTATAAAGTTTTTTATCTGATGGCATTTTGCTATTTCTATATAATTGTGTTGCTAAATAAGCTCTAATTCGTACTTCCTCAGGATGTAGATTGTTGAGTATATCTTCATACCATTTTGTTAGTTCTCCAGCAGTTAATTCTTTGAGCCATAGTGTTGCTTCAGCTAAGGCTGTAACTGCTGATTTATCGGGCTGTAATCTTCGATAAAATTCGATGATTACCAAGGCACTAGCGGAAGATTCTACAGTCCAGAGAGTACTTACTACATGAGGAACGCCCTGATTCAAAAAACCATTAACTAAAGTCACATATTCGCTGCTGGTAATGTAGGTGCTGCTAGTGGCATTTTCACAGGCAGACAGGGTAACAAGGTTATAACTTGCTAGATTTTGTTGACAAATTTCTTCTAAAGTGAGTTTATCTTCACCTGCTAATGCCAATTCTGATTTTTTCGGTTCACCTAAATTATTAGTTACATAACCAGTAAAATGAAAAATATTGTAGTTATCAAATAATGCATTTTTTACAATATCTTTCGTAGCTTGTACGCCCTGAATTCGCTGGTTATTAATAAATATTTCGCTGACAATTTCCGATTCCAACTTGGCAAATTTTAGTGCAGGATAACCTGCGCTTTCAGGATACTCAATACTGAGTAACAACTGATTTTGCCACGGCAATATATCTTGATTTTTTATTGATAAACCTATTTGGGCACTAGGCAAATAAGTAACGGTGAAATTTGACTCGATATTTGGTAAATTTTCCTCAGATGGAGAAGAGATATGAAAAAGGGTATGAATCGGCAACCTGTACAAATCGCGGTGAGGAATTAAAATCAGTTGGGTGATGCCTTCAAGTTCTTGAGCAATTGTGGAAATATTCAAGATTTCATAAAGCTGCAATAGCTTTTGTTCCATATCTACTCGCCAAGGATGCTGAGTTTTACTTTCTTTATCTTGGGCTGTGATGCGATATTCTTGGTATTGTTGATGCCAATCTTCTAGCCAATTTTCAAATTCAATCAAGCGTCGCACTGCTTCGGGTAGGGGCAATTCATTAAGACGAATGGTTTCTTCACCTAAAGCGATCGCGCCAACATCTTGAATGGGTGTAAACAGTAAAATCGGTGATGGGGCTTGGTCTTTGAGAATGAAAGTTTGTAGGGCGACTGGACTAATATGCCAGTAAATAATTGCTGTTGTGGGATTGAATAGTTCTTGAATTGCACCATAATGAGGCGAATAAATATTATCATCCCAACCAAAAAGCAGCCAATTCAAACAAGCATTTTTGCCCTGTTCGGCAATTTCCCAGGCTTCTACCACATCACCGTAATCTACGGCTAAATCAACTGCCAATTGATCGAAGCCGACAAATTTCAAAGCTAACTGTTTTTTACTTTCTTCTGAACGAGTTTCTTCATTCAGTAATTGTTGCAATAAATCTCTACCTCGTTGTAGTAATTCTTGAAGTTGTGTTGTTTGTCCCAAACCCATCAGTACTTTGCTTAGGGATTGCAAAACTTCTAAATGCAACAGGGGAAAATATTCTAAGGTGAGAGTTAACAGCGCTTGATGATATTCGGATGCTGCTTTGCGCCAATAATCACGGGGATTAGGCTGTTTTTTACCTTGGTCGTAATAAGTATTACCGATCGCCACATGCAATCTACCCCAACCTTCTGGGTGAGTATCTGTACGCAGATGCTTTAACCCTTCTTCGTAGGTGGCTAATTTACCTTCGTAGCCTACCTGTTGTAAGGCGGGATTTGTTGCGGTGATACTACTCGATAAATTCCGCAATAAATCAGCATCCACTAAATTACCAACGGCGGTTCCCCTACCAATCCAAGCTTCCCAGTAATCTTGTTTAATTTGCAAAGCGTTGTCATAACAAACGATCGCTTCGATAAATTGTTCTAAATAAAACAATGCTACTGCTTGATTATACCAGGCTAAGTGGAAGTCGGGTTTAATGGCGATCGCTTGGCGATAGGAAGTGATGGCTTCTTGGCGGCGTCCTAAGTTATCTAACGCTACACCCCGGTTGTACCAAGCCAAATAAAAGTCGGCTTGAACTGAAAGTGCTTTGTCCCAAGAAGCGATGGCATCTGACCACCGTCCCAAGTTAAACAAGACCACACCCCGGTCTATCCACACTTCGTGGTAGTCTGGGTCAATTTCTAGCGCCCTGTCATAAGATGTAATCGCTTCTGCAAATTGTTCGCCTACAGCTAGTGCTATGCCTCGGTGATACCAATTTTCTTGGTCTTGCGGTTGTAAATCGAGGGCTTGGTCATAGCTAGAAATTGCTTCCCGTAACCACCCTAACTTCAGCAGTGCTAAACCTTTACTAGACCAAGCTTCTTGGTAGTCTGGCTTGATTTCTAAAGCTTTATCAAAGGAAGCGATCGCTTCTTCAAAGTATCCTAATTCTCCTAGAGTTCCACCCCGGTAATACCAAGCTTTGTAGAAGTCGGGTTTGAGTTGGATAGCTGTTTCATAAGCTGCGATCGCTTCTTCAAAACGTTCTAAATGAAACAGGGTCAAACCGCGATTAAACCAATATTCCCAAAATTCCGGTTGTAGTTCAATGGCTTGGTCATAAGATGCGATGGCGCCTAACAAATCACCTGTTTTCGCTTGGCTTAGACCTTGATAAAACCAAGCTTGAGCTTGGTTAACAGGATCGTTGCCATAGCGCTCAATAATACTTGGAGAATTGCTGCTTTGAACTGCCAAATTAGAAGCAAGTTGCTGCACTAAATTGCTGCTTTGATCCAACCTCACCCACAACTCATCTAAAGTATTAGCCACATTTGGCTCTAAATTCGCTAAAGTGCTATCCCAGGTTTGTTCTGAGTCAGTTGTTGCCAATTCAGTTTTTTGCCTCGCAGGAAGCAGATTTGCTGCTGTTCTAGTTTGAGTATCTTCCTCTTCATCGTCCCACCTCAGCTGAGTTAATGTAGCGATCGAATCTTTTGCTGGGGGGAGAGGAAAATTTTCAGATATTGTGCTTTGGGTATCTTCTGGCTGATACTCCAATATCACTTCCTCTAAATCCTCGCTCGATACTTCCTCAACAAAGGCATTTTCCGATACTGGTGTGACTGTTTGGGTCTTTGGGTCATCATATTCCCATAACTCTTCGCCCAAATTACGGATTAAGTCTTGTCCGGGTGAAGTTACGATAATTTCTTGATCATTTGTAGTTTCTGTGACATCTGGCTCTTCATACTCCCATAACTGTTCCCCTAAGTCGCGGAGCAGTTCTTGGCCTGGAGTATTTTCTGTGACATCTGGCTCATCGTACTCCCATAACTGTTCCCCTAAGTCGCGGAGCAGTTCTTGGCCTGGAGTCAATTCGACTAGATTTTCTGCCTGATTGTCCTCATCCTCTATTTCTGTTTCTATTTCTGTGGGTAAGTTTTGCATCAGCCGTATGCCAATCTCATAGGCAACATCTCCAATTCTGCCGATACCAAGTTCTCGCAGCTGCACCATCTGTATTGCTAACTGCGGATTCGGTGTGGGTGAAGCTAGCAAGCTTTCGCCAAACGTCACCAACCAATCTACCCAGCGTTCAGCCGGAATACGATTTTCGATTCGTTGCAGATACCTCAATGCCCACTGGCGTCCTCGTCCTTGATGCACGCCTTCTAGCAATTGGATAAATAATTGTTCCAAATCAGCATCGGTTAGTTCTGGTAGAATCTCTACCAGATTGTGTCCTCTTGCACCCTTAAAAGAACGAGTCTGCTTAGTTGCAATGAGGCGTTTTAAAAACCTTTTAAGCGACTGAGATATCCGCCTGAGCATCTGCCACACTCTTGGATTTTGTTTTTCTAGATTGTAGCCATCGTTGTGTTAAAAAAGTCATGAATTACGTGAAAACCCATTATATCCGTACAGTGTTTCTGTGGCAGGCTAGCAAAAAATACACAAAAGGTCAAGAATACAGTATTATAACGCTACAATTCCAAAACTCAACTCTAGACTTTTGCAGCCCTGATACCACCGTATCAGTTTTCTTGAAGAATACAGTCGCAAGAATCTAGGCAATGCACCGGGTTTTGTTAACCGTGGCAATTTTAGATCTTAGATTATTTCGCTACTCCTGCACAGAAGCAAGCTACATACCCTGTGACTAGTGGGCGGAAAAATCCAAAAATTTAGTTGCTCTCTAATCCAAGAAAGGACAGGATTCATTAATATTGCCTGTTGCCTGTTGCCTGTTGCCTGTTGTCTGCTTAAAGGGCTTGGTGATTAATTTTCTGTTTGCTCTGGAGTCGATTGATCGCCGGAATATAATTGACTAATTAATGCCTGCACCAGTACTTGTGGATCGTCCGTCTCAACAGCCAGCTGCTGGGCAATCTGATGGCGTAAATTTTCATCGTGCTGCAACATCACAAATAGTTCTTCTAGGGTAACAGTTTGATATTCTCCCTCTGGTAAATTTTCGTCTTCATATGGTTCCTGGGATGCTGGGGCGGCTGGTTGAGATGGCAAATTAGTATTCACAGTATCTGGCCCTTCATATTCCCAAACTGGTTCGCCTTGATTGCGTTTTAGCAACTGCATCCCGATATTATAGGCAACATCTGTGATTTCTCCGATGCCCAACTCACCGAATTGCACCAACCGTGCAGCCATTTCATTGTTAGGCGTGGATGATGCTAATAACCTGTCACCAAAGCGTCTCAACCACTCGACCCAGCGTTCAGTTGTGATGCGATGTTCAATATTTTGCAGCCACTTACGTGCCCAAGCTTCACCTCGTGCTTGATGTACTCCTTGCAACAGTTCGTTGAAGAGAAATTCCAGATCCGTATCAGTTAGAGGTGGTGCTGGTTGTTTTTGCACATTCCCCCTAGCTTTTGAAGCAGTCTGTTTTCTACCAAATAAGCTCCCAAAAAGCTTTTTGAGCCATTGAACTAGCCGCTTGAGCATCTGCTGCACCATTGAGTGTTGTTTATCCTTAAGATTGTAGCGATCGCATTGCGCTATGGCGTTAGTTCCGTCAAGAAAATTCGGGATTGGAGCAGGGGAAAAGGTTAAAGGTTAAAGGGAAAAGGAATAAATTTAATCTTTCCCCTTTTCCCCTTACCCCTTTCCCTTTCCCCATGCCCTGTTTGCCCAATTTTTAGAACAAATGTACTAAATGGTATGCTATAATTCGGATGCATCGATGGTGAAATCATAAAAATATGTTCTCTTGGCTTGCTTCTCTTAGTGCCAAAATTTACAGATTAAATATAGTGCAATTGGTATGGCAACATCGACAAATAAAGCAGGTGCAAGAGATTAAAATAATTGAATCCCAAATTCGACTCGGTGCTATTAATCAACGTTAAAAGGCATTGAAGTCCATATTTCCATGTCTTACGAACCCCTGCACCACAAGTATCGCCCCAAGAGTTTTGCTCAACTGGTAGGCCAAGAGGCGATCGCCACCACCCTCACCAATGCGATCGGCACATCCAAAATCGCCCCCGCCTATTTATTCACCGGGCCTAGAGGTACGGGGAAAACTTCTAGTGCTCGAATTCTGGCTAAGTCTCTAAATTGTCTCAAAAGTGACAAACCTACCGCCGACCCCTGCGGTGTTTGTGATGTTTGTCAGGGAATTACTAAAGGCTATTCCTTAGACGTAATTGAAATTGACGCGGCAAGCAACACTGGTGTCGATAATATCCGGGAGTTGATTGAAAAAGCTCAGTTTGCTCCTGTGCAGTGTCGCTATAAGGTTTATGTAATTGATGAATGCCACATGCTCAGCAATCAGGCATTTAACGCGTTATTAAAAACACTAGAAGAACCGCCAAAGCACGTAGTTTTTGTATTGGCAACAACAGACCCACAACGGGTGTTACCAACTATTATTTCACGTTGTCAGCGGTTTGATTTTAGACGTATTCAGCTAGAGGCGATGGTTAAGCATTTAAGTGCGATCGCCTCTAAAGAAAACATTAATATTTCACCCGATGCTGTAACTTTGGTAGCCCAACTTTCTCAGGGTGGTTTACGGGATGCGGAAAGTTTGCTAGACCAATTGGCTTTATTACCAGGTGAAGTGATACCAGATAAAGTTTGGGATTTGGTAGGGACGGTAAGCGAACAAGACTTATTAAAGCTGTTAAATGCGATCGCTCAAGACAAACCAGAAGCAGTTCTCGACTATACGCATCACATTTTAGATCTCGGTCGAGAACCGCTGACTATTCTGCAAAATCTCGCCGCTTTTTACCGCGATTTACTGATTGCTAAAACAGCACCCAATCGCCACGATTTAGTTGCTTGTACTCAGCAAACTTGGAATGCACTGGTGGAGTTTGCCCAAAACTGGCACATGAGCATGATTTTGGCAGGACAAGAACACCTACGAACAGCTGAAGTGCAAATCAAAAACAGCACCCAGCCGCGTTTGTGGTTGGAGGTAACAATATTAGGACTGTTACCCAGTGCAACGAATATTCAGCCACAAGCCCCAAGTTTACCACTGCAAGTTAATACACCTGCTGTATCTCCAAAGCATCCTCCAGCAATTGCCCAAAATCACTCAGCCTCTTCCATACCTTTAACTAATGGGCAAACAGATCGCAATTCTGGAAACCATCATCAACCAGCTGCCCAAAATCACGCTGTCACAACATCTACCCTAGATGATAGGCAAACAAACCAAAATTCTGGAAACCATCATCAACAAGCTGCCCAAAATGGCGCCGTGAACTCATCTACGCCAGATGAACGGCAAACAAATCACAATTTAGCAAATCATTATCAACCAGCTGCCCCAAATCACTCGGTGAAATCATCTAGCCCAGATGATAGGCAAACAAATCACAATTCTGCTAATAACTCGGTTTCATCACCAACCCCAGAACCCTTACCCTCTGAGAAAAGTGAACCAGCTACCTCAGAAGTTGTTGAAACGCCGCAATACGACTTAACTCAAGTTTGGCAGCAGGTACTCGCTAACTTCCAACCAATCTCAAGGCGAGAACTGCTACGTCAAATGTGTCAACTTATAGAGTTCGATGGTGCAGTGGCTCATATTGCCATCAAACAAGCATGGTATGAAAAAGTTAAATCCGATCTACCTATAATTGTCACGGCTTTCCAGCAGACTTTTCAACGTGAAGTTAAGGTAAATCTAGAAAAAGGAACTTCATTAAACTCTACCGCAGCTAAAAAAGCTCCTGTACGGCAAGATTCTACTCGCCCTGAGCAACCACCTACTCCCATTTCCAATGGGCAAATTCCCCCTCCAGCACCAGTACCACAGCCAGCTACTCCACAACCAGCACCAACACCACCAGTAAAAACCGAGCCAGTATCCAGAAATGGCAATGGCGTGAATGGAAATGGTGTAAAACCTGTGCCTCCACCACCAACCCAAACACCCCCACCTAATTGGGAACCGGATGAAGTGGCGATCGCAGCTCAACGTTTAGCAGAATTTTTCAATGGTCAAATTATCCGCTTCACTGATGATTCAACAGAATTTTCTGATTCTATGCCTACACCTGAATGGGTAGAAGAATCAGAAGTTGATGATGAATAAATTGGGCATGGGGCATTGGGCAGGGGAAAAGGTTAAAGGGTAAAGGGAAAAGGTTAAAGGGTAAAGGGTAAAGGAATAAATTTAATCTTTTCCCTTTCCCCTTTCCCTTTCCCCTTGTCCTCTTAGTATGTCCCATGCCCTATTCCCCAACCCCAGTATGCAAGGTTTTCACCCATTTCAGGCGCTTTGGTCTGATGGACATACGGGCGGTTGTACTGCTCATTACTACTAGCCAATGCAACATGTATAAACTGCCGCGTATAGTCTGTAGTACTAAGGTAAAATACGTAGAAAATGAAAATTCCCGATCTTGACGTATCCGTCTCAAGCCTGTAAACATGCCCACCATCGACATGCTGACGGACAAGGTTGTGATGGGGCTTAATATTGGTGGACGATGACGAGCGATCGCCATTAATAAATCTGGTATTGCTGCTGTGGGCAAAATGTACATAATCAGCATAAACATCAGCAAATCCCAGCTTTTGCGGGTTCCCATGCGATTTTTGAGAATTAAATCCCAATAATCCAAGTAGCGCTGATATCCGCCTTCTGCCCAACGGTTACGCTGATGCCAGAGTGCAACTGCTTTTGTCACTCCTTCTTCTTGCACTGCTGGATGAAAAATACACTCAATATCCCATTTTTCCAAATGCAAGCGGATTGTTAAATCCAAGTCATCGGTAATGGTTTCTTCATTCCAGCCACCACAGCTTTGTAAAGCTGAACGCCTGACAAATTGACCATTGCCGCGCAGTTCGCCAATCCCACCAAGGGCTGTCCGTTGTTGCTGAAACCAGGTATCAAGGGCCATTTCTGCCATTTGACCCTTAGTCCAAAAATTTTCTTTGGCGTTGGCGATCGCTTTTCGCACTTGCACCGCCCCGACATTTTCTCTTTGGAATAAAGGTATTACCTGTGATAATAAATCTGGTGTTACTTGGGCATCAGCATCAAATACTGCAATGATTTCGCCCTTGGAGAGCGGTAGTACTTGATTCAACGCTCCTGACTTACCGCCACCAGCGTCTGCTGAGCGGGTAAGTACTTTGAGTTTGTCATATTTGTGCTGTAATTCTGCTAATAAATGGGGCGTATTATCAGTGCTGCGATCATCAATTATCCATACTTCGTATTTGCCATCTGGATAGTCCAGATTACAAAGATTTTGGGCTAATTTACTAATTACCGCTTCCTCATTTTTCGCAGCCACTAACACAGATACATAGGGATAATCTCCCTGCATTTCTTTTGGTGAGCGACGAGGTTTAGTAAACACTACCACCAAAGCATGAAGACCTAAAACGGTGGTCAATCCTAGTATGAATATGGATGCCCAAGAAACTAAATGCAGAGCGATCGTGCCACTCCAGACGATAGTCAAGACCAGAGCTGCTTTACGTCTACGGCCTTGAAACCGGGATGGTAGAGACACAGATTCTGTCTCTAACACAGACTCCTCATCTACTGAGAGGTCAGACAACAAGGAGTTGAGTGGATCGAGCTCTTGATAAGAATCTTTTTCGGGCCAGGAATTCGCTGGCATAGGTTGCGTTGCTTGATTCAAAAACCACTATTTGTCTACAGTTAGTAATTTTACGGACAAATATCCCTAACTACTTTTCCCGATATTAACTCGGAATGGGTAAACTGTAACACCCACCATCCCTTAGCCTAGAGCTTCTGGGACTACCATTTTTGTTACTGCCATTGTGTTTAATTACCTTAACATTAACCACATTTGCCACTCTTAGACGCAAGCTTGATTCCTTTAATAGCCTCTTAGCCAGGAAGCTTGTAGAGTATGGAGCTTCACCAATGGAAACTCTAGTTTAGGCGAAGCGATCGCAAGGCAGCAGCACTTTATTCTGGGAACAAACAGCAATAACCGCATCCACCACTTTACAGCAGGGATTTTTTAGTGTATTGCCCCCAACTTCGATAAAAGTTAATGCAGCCTTATTGTAACCGAAATTTTAATATTTCTTAGCAGTAACTTCATTTATTGGGTATGGGGCATTGGGCAAGCAGGAAGTGTGGGAGGGGTGGGAGGTGTGGGAGGTGTGGGAGGTGTGGGAGGGATGGGAGGAAAGGGAAGCATAAATTCTCTTTTTCCCCATCTCCCCACACTCCCCACACTCCCCACACTCCCCCATCTCCTATGCCCCATGCCCTATTCCCTACTATGTGCCTTAGACACATTTTTTGGGAATACTACTAAGAGCCTATCGCCAGTTGCCAACTAACTTGAGGAGTATTGAATAATGTCTATTGAGCAACTCCAACCAGCTACTCAACAACAAGCCAGTGTTTACTTACCTTACATTCAGGGCGCTAAAAGGAATCTTTTACCTTTTGCCATTAGTCTTTATCAAAAAGGGGTTTTGGAGGGACATCGAAAAATAGAAGCTAGTGAACATGTCCCTTTTGTTGCTTCTTGGAATGTTGCTACCCTACCTTCAGATTTAACGCGTTGTCGAGTACAGTTTGATGGCAATGCTGAACTGAGTTACGAACTGATGATGGCGAGTTTTGAGTTTATTAATTATTTAATTGAACTTATGGAAAACTATAAACGTTATCGTGCTACCGATTTTTCACAGGGCTTTTATCGCAAGCTTCTACGCATAGATGAATGACGGAATTCTCAATTCTGAATTGATAAGCCAGAGTACTTTGATAACCAAACCTCAAAACCACTAAGAAAATCGATAAATTATAGCAAGCTCGATTTTCAACCAAAAACTGCATTTTGATTTCTAACTCTGGAATTCTTCGAGTTAGAGCGTTGCGAAAAATAAAATTCCCGATTTTTTAGAAAAATCGGGAATCTCAACTAAAAAATATTAATTTTCTTGAGCGCTGTCAGCAAAATTTACTTGCTTATAAAGGTCGCTAAGTTAAATTGCAAAATCAAGAGTTTGCAATAGACTTCTTGCAGAAGTCGGGGAAAGGGGGAAAGGTTTGGTATTTTCCTTTCCCCTTTAACCTTTTCCCTTTTCCCACAACTGTATTATGAGTTTTTGCTTGTAAATAACCTAGAATTTAATCACCTGTAAATTGGTTTGATAAATCTAAAGGTATAAATTCAATTTGTCCTGTATTGGGATTTTGTACGATTTTCACCAAATGAATATTATCCTGTTGCCGATCGCCATTTGGTTTAAAAGAAATTAAGCCTGTGGCGCCACTTGCTTTAAAATTAGTTTGAGCGATCGCTTGTTGCAAGTTTTCACGACTGGATGATGGTGTTTTTTCTAAGGCTGCTAGCAATACACGAGTTGCATCGTAAGATAATGCAGTGTACCAAGTACCTGTTTTTTCCCAGGTTTTCTGCATTTTTTGAGGAAAATCTCGATTCAAATTAGTTCTGGAATGCCAAGGTATAGCTACCACTGCACCGGCTTGGTTACCTACTAATGCTTTGAGAAGTTTATTATTGTCTAGACTATCACCACCGACTACTAAATATTTGTTTTGTTTCGCATATTGAATTACCTGAACTGCGGAATCAGAGGTTAGTCCATCGGTAGTTGGTAATAAAACAATTACATTTGCTTTTTGTTGTTTCACCTGATTGATAGTAGATTCTATATTGTCATATAAAGGTAGCTCTACTACTACTTTTCCACCTAATTCAGAAAGTCTACCTTTAATTTGTCCTTGCAGAGACTTACTATAGTTATTATTAGGATTAAAAAATATCGCCGCCTTAAGTTTATTTTCTTTCTTTAGGTAGTCGGCTAAAGTTTGAGCGATGACACGATTGCTAGGAACAACGCGAAAAAAGCAATTAGGATGATTTGATTTACAGGATGTAGATAAAGATTCTGATGTTGCTGTAGCAGAAACTAATAATAGATTGTGTTGTTGATACACTTTAACCGCTACTAAAGTTGTGTCACTTCTAAAATGACCAATAACAGCTATAACATCCCGTTGATTTACTAAAAGTTTTGCTATTTTTTGGGCATCTTGCTCTTGATTATTATCACTAGCAATCAAAACTTTTAGGCCGATTTTTTGAGTTTTATATTTTTGATTAAATTCATTTTGTGCCTGTGCAACACCACGCAATATTTCTTTGCTGGAGTTGATGTTGTCATTATTATTGCCTAGAGGAGCGACAACAGCGATAGTATAGGCATTAATTTTCTCAACTTCTAAGCGGCTGTTATTAAGATAAATCAAAGTTTCGGGGTCACGATCTTTTTGCCACGCTTTCTCTAACCAAGTAATCGCATCTTGATAATTTCCTGCCGCGATCGCCTTTACTCCTTGTTCTTTTTCTGTTACTTTCATATTAATATTTGGTAACAGAATTTGCTCGCCGCAACTGATACGATCGTCTTGGGTAAAATTCCTAAGCCAAATTTTTGAACATCCGTTTACTCCGTTGAAATACCAATAACTAGTAGGTAATCCAATTCCAAATAAAATAGCCGTACCAGCTATCCAAGGAGGAATACGTGGTAAGGTAATTGGATGATTCAGGCGTCGTAAAATTACTTGAGTATTTTCTGGACGATTTTTCCAGTATGGCTCCATCATTTCATCGAGCAAATCGAAAAGCGATCGCCACCTCAATTTCTCTAACCAGTTTCTCCAATAATTTGAGTTAAATATAACTTGGTCGCGCCAAATTAACTTACCTGTTTGGTGGTCTTCTTCCAGATTCAATGGTGGCTTTCCAGTTAGTAAATGCACAAAAGTTCTTCCCAAAGCAAAAAAATCTGATTGCTTTACTACTGTGCCTTTCATTTGTTCTGGCGATGAGTAACCCAGTGTACCAACGATGGTATTTTCATTTTCTTGCTGCACATAAGTTCGTGCTAAATCACGTACTGCTCCAAAGTCAATTAAAACAATTTTTCCATCTGGTTTAACCATGATGTTGGCTGGTTTAATATCCCGATGAAAATAGCCTTGGGCGTGAACTTGCTGTAAAATTTCTAGTATTTGTTTTAAATAAGCGATCGCTAGTTCTGGTGTGATGGGTTTATGATCGCGATTTTTCAACCATTGTTGTAAATTTAAACCCTCAATTTTTTCCATTACCAAGCAGTATAATGGCTCTGGACAATTTGGAAAGTTCAGTTCAAAATATCCATCTGGCTCAACTTGAGGAATTCCTGAATGATTTAAACGAATTAATACTTCAGCTTCTCGCTGAAATAAATTAACTATCTTAGATTTTTTATCTGAATCATTAAATAAAGATAAATTCAAAACCTTGAGTACTTTTTTTGTTTCATTATCTTCTACTTCAAAAGTCCGAGAAAAACCTCCACTACCTAATAAGTTAATTACTCGGTATTTGTTTTCTAGTAACAAGCTTGCCCCACAGTTACGACAGAAAATGTTACCGTTGGCATTCATTAAATCAGCAGGATTTGGACAATTAGGATTGAGGCAATAACTCATATAAGAATCATATTTGATTTTTAAAATTATTTAAGTGGTGTGCGTGGCGCTTGCGTCTCGCACCAGAAGCGCAACGCAAGCGCCAGAGTCAAGGACTAGGAAGTAGGGCTGGAGGCTTTTCAAGTTGAAGGCGAATTTTTCAAAAATTAAATTACCAAGAAGGGTAAGGGGTAAGGGAAGAAGAAAAAACTTTTCACCACAAGGTATAAAGCCCCTGTTTTTAAATTGCTGGTTCCTTTCCCCTTTCCCCTTTCCCCTTTCCCCCTCTTTTTCATAGTCCTATAGAGCTAAGAGTATTACTTTAAGTGTGGCAATATTATTCGATGTTGATTTGTGCCCACCTGCTTAGTAATGTATAATAAATTTCAAAAATTAAGGGTACTTGTCAAGCATTAAAATACTTGCTGGCCCTGCCAAAGCTGTTGTATGTCTAAATCTGCAATCACCGTTACCGTCAAATTGTTCGCCGCTTATCAAGAAGCTTTTAAGGTTTCAGAACTGATACTGGAATTTCCCAATGGTACCCCGGTGAAAGCAATATGCGATCGCCTCATAGCCGAACACCCGGAACTATCCCAATGGCGCGACATCACCCGCTTTGGGATTAATCTGATATTTGTCGAACCAGATACCCTCTTACAAGATGGCGATGAAGTTGTCTTAATTCCGCCAGTTAGCGGCGGCTAAGTAAAACAGTTAGGAATTAGGAGTTAGGAGTTGGGAGTTGGGAATTCTTTCTTATTTCACCTTTGCGCGGAAGCGGACGAAGCCGTAAACGTCTTTGGCTAAATTGGGTAAATCTGGGCTGCGGGTAATATTAACTACTACAGCGCCATTGTTATTAGTACCGCAGGATGAGGGGGCTGACTCGTTTGCAGGATAAAAACGCCCGCGATCGCCATCTTCAACATTGCTAAAGTAAACTGTAGGATTACTAGAACTAACTCCAAGGGCAATACCTCGATCTGCTCCTGATAAGCCGCCATCACTAGGTGCATTACCATTAAATGCAGTGGGAATAAAAGTCGCATTACTCGGAACTAAGTCGCAGAATTTAACGTTAGTAGCATTGTTTGGCCCCTTGGAAAGAAAGTAGATAGTATATTCCAACTCATCACCTGGCTTGACAGTCCCAGCGTTAATCAATCCTCTCAGATAACCAGCAGGCCATTTTGCATCGTTATCATCAGAAGCGAATGGTTCTGGTAGATAATTGGCGGCAGTACTAGCAACGTCGCTGCGACCATCTACAATGTCGGTTAAATCTTGATTATTGATGCGGGTGATGCGTTTGACTAACAAAAGCTTGGCATTGGCAACAGTAGCACCGTTATTGTTTTCGCCGACGCTGTTAACGCGAGTACCTATGGTATCAGTGTCTCTAGTTGGTAGGTAGCTTGGACATCGTGTGCTGGCGTTCCCACTGGTACTTGCTTCCCAGCAAGCGCTTATATTGGTATCTTGTCCATTGGGAGTTAAGCTGATAGATTGTCCGATGTTAGCTCCAATTAAGGAAGACTGATATGTGTTGTCCCAGAAATTGAGAACACTTGCGGGAGGTGTATTAATTTCATTACCACTGCCATAGGCAACATAGTCAATAATTTGATTTTGATTATCGTACAACCAAATATCATCACCCAAATTGTTGAGTTTGGGAGTCTGCCCTAACCAAGTTTGAAAAGCTGCTCCTGTGGCTTGATGATTGGGGTTATTATCACCTATCCAAATTACAGCATATTGTCCTGGTTGCAAAGTTGTGCCGTTAGGAAATGTATAAGTAAAGCCGTTAGTACTATCATTATCATCAGCAGTTAGGTGTCCATCTACTAACTTCAAACCACTCAAATCTACAGCTGATGAAGATGGATTATAAAGTTCAATAAACTCATCGTTAGTATTAGTATTTGTGCCAGTTTCGTTATATAAAACTTCATTTATGATGATTTTACCAGCCTTGGGTGAAACTACATCAATAATGTTCAATGGAGTTGGTTGAGTTTGACCGGGATAATAAGTCCATAAATCCAGCCCTTTAGTATCTCCAAAAGAGCCGTTGCATGATGACCCAGCGTTACCACCGTTATTAGTAAGATCGTTTTGACCAAATTTCCGGTCATTGCTGGCGGTGTCAAAGCCATTAAGTGGGTTACTGAAGGCTGGGTTTGGTGGGTTACTACCACATAGTACTTGACCAGTTGTACCAATTTGAGTACCACCGATGGTTTTATAACCGCGATCGTCGTAAAATCCTCTAGTGTTGCCTATGGGATTAGTGGCATTCAGCATTGTAATGGTGGGGCCACCAGTAAAATTGTTTTCCGCGTCTAGCAAGGGAAAGTGATATTCACCTCCATAAGTTCTGACGCTGACTTTGTAATTACTGCCAACCGGGAAAAAATTGCCACTGTTATCTTTACCATCCCAATTAATTGCTTGCTGTCCCGTGGTAGGCATAATTCCTCGCAAAAGGCGGTTTTGCGAGTTAGTGGGATCGAAATTGTTGCCGTCTCGGCTGATAATCAGTTCGTAAGTACCTGCAACGTTACTGTCAAAGTTCAAAGTACCGCCTGTGCTGTAAGAGCTATTATTCCCTCCAGCTGTGCCGTTGAATTGTAAATTACTAACAACAGGAATAATTGGGCTAAGGGGAATGCCAGTCCCTTCTAAAGTGCCATTTCGTCCGTAACGGTCAACGTATGGAAGCACGTTGTTGTCGATGGGGTTGAAAAAGGTAGCGAATTGGGGACGAGCCAAGCTAACACCACCTTGGGGATTTGCCAGCTGACTATCCGCCCCGAGTATGTCGTGGTACAGAGGCGATACCCCGTCACTGTCAAAAAAGCCAGTTTGATTACCATAGAGAACAAATCCATTAGGATCTGTACCTCTGAGTTCTACTTTATATCGGAAACCATCTGTGGTTACTGGATAAACTGGAAAGTTGAGATATCGAGCGTTATTACCAGTAAATAAGGCGAGATAATAGCTGAATAACCGCCCGTTCGAGTCAGTTGTTGAAGTTTGATCGCTACTGCGTACCGTTACATCCCAAGCTGCAACACTAGTTCCTTGTTGAGCATTAAAGTTATTCCCACTACTCAAATCAATTTCACCAGTGGGAGCGCCATTATTCGCAGAGTTACCTCCTTCAGGCCCGTAGAAAACGATGTCATAAACTCCAGTGGATGGAGCCTGGTAGTAGCAGGGAATATAGCCGTTGGGATTACCTCCGCCAGAAATAGCACGGGGGCCATTTAACTCCTGTTGGCGAGTTGAGATAAAGCCCCGCCCAGGTTGAGAAGTACACACAAAATCTGCTGTGTTGGGAATGTTTTCACTGCCAATACTGTCACTGACACGGCCGGGATTGTAAACGCGGATATTACCATTATTTACCCCAACTGCGCTAGAACCCAAAAGAATATACTCATCTTTGTTCGCATAGACTTTTAGTAAAGTTCGTCGCAGCACCAAACCGCCATAAGTATCAGTACGCCACTCTAGATTAGCTCTGCTACTGTTAGCTGGGGCATTACTGGGATACAGGGTGCGAC
Organism: Nostoc sp. DedQUE12a; assembly: GCA_034530795.1. Classification (GTDB taxonomy): domain Bacteria; phylum Cyanobacteriota; class Cyanobacteriia; order Cyanobacteriales; family Nostocaceae; genus Nostoc. The sequence continues at coordinate 2,628 of JAVRCH010000089.1, read as the reverse complement.
TACCTTCAGCCTGAGCAGATTGTATGCCAAAATTCAGATAGCACAGTAAGAGAACAAGGCCAGTTAGTAGTTTTTTATAACGGTTGAGGTGATTGTTATTGACCGCTAAAAGACATTTTAACAGTAGACTCATTTATGCTCTGCTAGCTCCTGATGTTAATTGAATGAGTGCGATGTCTGCGACAAGGCACTCTGTATCTAGGCAAAATTTAAAAAGCACTTAATAAAGAAGAATAAAAACTCTAATGCACTTAGGCGATGCCTAGTTTTAGGTTACCCAAGTTGTACGAAAATCTACCATCTTGATTTGCATTCGCTCTACAATTCTTAAATCGATAGAACTAGCCCTTCAACAGTGTAGATGCGGTTTATAAACACCTGTTTGCCGTCGATTAAACCTCTGCGTTCCTTTGCGTCAACCTTTGCCATTGCTCTGCGTTTAAAGATACTACCTTTTTAAACGCAAAGGGACACAGAGTAAACGCAAAGTGACGCAGAGTTTTGCCAAATTTAATATTCAAGTTTAGCTAAGCGATCGCAATTTATTTTTGAAGTAATTTCTATTTTTTAAAAGTATAATCACAGAGCTAATTTTTATTCACTCAATAAATTGCTCTGGCAGATTTTTGTTTTATTATCGTAAGCATTAATCGATAAATTTATGTAATTAAACTTTACAGATAATGGCTGATAACCCTTTTTTGGCTGCGGGGATGATTGAAGAATTTGCGATCGCTGATGGATATATTGTTAACGTCGCAACTGACATCGCTACAGACAGAACCGATATTGCTACAAACATGACCGAAGTTGCTACAGGGTGCGCGTAACACGGAAACGTCAAAGCGGAAGCTGCTACAGGGTGCGCGTAACACGGAAACGTCAAGGCGGAAGCTGCTACAGGGAAGGCAGAAGTTGTTACAGGGAACACGTATGTTGCTACCGTCCGAATTTCATGTTGTAATAGCTTTTTAACGGAACTTCCAAATAAAAAAATTCTACTTTTCGCAGTCAACGGTCAACGGTCAACAATATTGCTTCATCACCCTTGGTTGTCGCCTAAAATAACTGTATTAAGTCATCGCTGAGGATTGCGTAGGCGCAGCCCGCACTTCGACACCCTTCGGCGTCGCTCAGGGCAAGAAGCTCAGTGACCACCGTAGGCATCGCTATGACTGCAACCACCAAAAAACTTAGAGACGTTGCATTGCAACGTTTCTACATGTGGATTTATACTTTTTTAAATTCAACTTAAGTGTGAAATATTACAGTTATTAAAGGTAGAAACGCTAATAGAAAGCTATGCCAGGAATGCAATTGAGCTTCTTGGGTTGGTTCTGGTGGTGCTAATAAAGCTTCTACTCTTTGTTCTAATCTATCGCCTGCGCTAGGAGAACCCAATGCAGCACAGCAAATTTCTGATGATAGAAGGCTGCTACTAACCACCAACAGCAGTGACTCGGCTAGCACCAGAGGGTCTACCTGCAATGCTGCATAACTGTCGGCGCGGAGTTCGCGCAAAACTAACAGTTCTTGCCACAATGGTTCTGTATTGGGCAACCAGGCAGTGCAACAACGCACCCAACCCAGCCAGAAAAACCAGAATGTATCCCTATACTGGTAATGCCCTTGCTCGTGCGCTAAGACACTTTCTAAATGATTGGGTGAAAGAGTTTGCAGTAATCCAACGCTTACCACTAATTCAGGATGCCAAAAACCAATTTGTCCTGCAAACATCGCTTCTGTTTGCAGTAGTCTGGCTCGTTTTTCCCCCAAATTCACGCTAGGACAGTTGCGGGCAGATTCCACAGACTGCCAACCTTGGAAAGCAAGTTTAATGCATAAAATGGCAAAAATCGCTAAATAAATTAATGCCAGAAAATAACTGATTGAGCCTGTGTACATCCCGCCCATTTTTCCTTGAGGCCCCATGAACAAAACAGCGATCGCTGTCATAAAAATTAACAAGGGGGGAAAGAGAAACAAAAATAGCGATCGCCGCCACCGCAAACTCCAACTGCCTTGGGGTTCTCTCCAAGAGGATCTTAACCACCAAGCAACTGCCAAAGCAACCAAAATCATCATTAGATGCATCATTTTTCCTCCCTGGCTTGGCGTGCAGATTGTATGCGTTTGGCGATGGCTGCAATTTGTTCGCTGGCTGCTTCATCGAGACTATCGGCGAAGGCTGCAATCACATCTGGGTTACCTACCGCGAGAAATCGCTGTAACTGTTCGTGGGCTTTGATTACCTGTGATTGTTGTTTACTCAGCAACGGCCGCCAATAAAATGCCCGCCCTTTTTTATCACAAGCCAGCCAACCTTTATCAGTGAGGCGTCGCAGAACAGTGGTGACGGAAGTATAAGCTAATTCGCGGTTGGGATCGGCCAAAATGCGATCGTGGACATCTTTGACTGTGGCTGAACCAAGTTCCCAGATGATATTTAAAATTTCCGCTTCTAAGGGGCCTAAAGATAGTTGTTTAGGGCGGTAATCGGGTAAAGGTGCCATAGGATTAGGGGAAAGGGGAAAGGGGAAAGGGGAAAGGGGAAAGGGGAAAGGGCAAGGGGCAAAGGGCAAGGGGCAAAGGGCAAGGGGCAAAGGGCAAAGAGGAAGGGAGATTAGG
>JAVRCH010000088.1:0-74684 GCA_034530795.1 Nostoc sp. DedQUE12a | reverse complement strand
AACGTGAGTTCGACGGCGATCGCGGAAGCAAAAAGCTTGTTATGAAAGGAATAAGAGCAATTGACTTGGCATAGAAGACAAAGAATTATTGAGAATAGGCAAAAAGAGTACAAAAAAAAGCTGAGACTAAAAATATCTAACAAAAACAAGGGTCTCAGCCATGTTTACCATTGTATCCCGCCTCGACATCACACAAATATTCTGCGAGATTGACGATTTCTGCAAGCGATGGGAAAGCTTTTGGCAAGAGATACCGCAGCTACCGTCAACATCAGGAGAACGTCGTTGCAACTCAAGGATGCACTTGTCGGAAGTGATGACAATAGTCATCGCCTTTCATGGTAGTGGTTATAGGACTTTTAAAGATTTTTACACTTTGCATGTGTTACCTGGTTGGGGTAAGGCTTTCCCCAATCTGGTTAGCTATACGAGGTTTGTAGAATTGATGCCTTGGAGTTTGATGTTACTATGTTGTTTTTTGAATACATTAACGGGTGAGATTACAGGGATTAGTTTTATCGACTCAACTCCATTAAATGTTTGCCATAATTGTCGGGCACATTCTCACAAAGTATTTGAAGGATTAGTTGGATGGGGCAAGAATTCTGTAGGTTGGCATTATGGGTTCAAGCTACATTTGATTATCAATGATAAAGGAGAATTGCTCGCTTTTAAACTAACTCCTGCTAATATAGATGACCGAAAACCTGTTCCAGAGATGACTGAAGATATAATTGGTAAACTTTTTGGGGACAGAGGGTATGTTTCACAAAAACTATTTGAGCAACTATATGAGCAAGGCTTAGAGTTCATTACTAAATCCAAGAAAAATATGAAAAATCGCTTGGTTAAATTGATTGATAAAATCTTGTTACGCAAGCGAGCGGTCATCGAGTCGGTTAATGACTATCTCAAGAATGTCTGTCAAATAGAACACTCCAGACACCGTAGCCCATTAAACTTTTTAGTTAACTTGGTAGCTGGCTTGGTTGCTTATACCTACTTACCCAACAAACCTTCTATTGATATTTACCCTAAAGACTTGCCTGCACTACCTCCTGCCCTGTTTTAGCTCCGTCGAACTCACGTCAGATTAGTATTTATACTCAGTGCCCAGCCACCAATAACCAGTCCAATATGTAAAGCGCCAGCCGTTCTATAAGTGAACGCTGACGCTTTACGAGTTTATATTTATTTAGTAAGGGCTAGAGTCTTTTTTAGCTGACTCCATGTTATTAATACTTATGATCCCCGATTTTTGGATTCCAGTAAGATTCCTTAATCATTTCTTTAGATTTACTTTCCTGACGATTTCTTAAGTTTTGTGAATTTTACTTTTCTTGGGGGTAATAGACGCTCCGAGTATTTCAGATACCCAAACTTCAAAGTTTCGGACAGGATGAGAGCGCAGAGCGGCGTCTGGATGAATAATCGGTTCAACTAAAATGGTAAACATTCCTAAGCGGTTACCTGCTAAAACATCAGTAAACAAGCGATCGCCTACCATCCCTACTTGATGCACTGGTAAATTCATTGCTTGCAGTGCTGCTCTAATTTTGCGTCGGGAAGGCTTAGCTGCACCCAAATAGTAAGGTAAATTAAGCGATCGCGCAATTCCACCAATTCGTGCTTCACTCAAGTTATTGCTCACTAACCACAATGCAGTACAAGCACGGATTTCCTCTACCCAGCTTTCTAGTTCTGGGGAAGCCGCCCCCACTCTAAAGGGTACCAAAGTTTCATCCACATCCAACACCAGCCCTTTGAGACCGTACTGTTGAATAATGTCCGGTGTTAGATTTAACACAGAACCTTCTAAAATTAAGTCAGGCTGTAAAAGATTGTTCCAGGTCATAGTCAACAGGCAAATGTAAATAGCTCCAGACAAAAGAGCATAACCTAATAAAGTTTAGTTAGTCGAACTCCATCCTGGAATATCTCCACGAACACTTTGAGATAAAATCCCTAAAATTTTATCTATCTCTTTGAGATAATAATTCTTCAAATCAATAAATATCTCGTTTGCTTCTAGCTTCAAAAACTTCCAAATATCTCCAGTTGTTACCGCACCAAAAATTGTTTTAATTTCATTTTTCTCCTGTTGATTAAACAATTGTGCTGCTAACATTGCTGCCGCACATTGACCTAATCCACCTTTAATATTTTCATTTTTCGCTTCAATAATAATTAGCACAGGTGCATTAATTGTTAGTTGCTCTTTAGAAAGACTGATAATAAAATCACAATAACCATTCAGACCTTTCTCTGCATCTACATTAAAGTCTGTTCCAGAAAATAAACTAATTGGATGATTAGCTCTACGTCTGATCTCCAGTAATATTGGTGTAATAATCATTTCTGAACGAGCTTTTTCGGTATTAATTGCTAAAGCCAGTTCTGTAGTTTCTTCTAAAGTATTTGTGAGTTTTTCGCTTGGTTGTAGAGGTTCTACATTGGCACACAAATCAGTTTCTTCATCAATGCCGATGCTGAATGACTTTTTAAATTTACTTAATGTAAAGTCGCTATAAGCCATTTTCAGCACCTCATAGCAATTTTTGATTTTAGATTCCCAATGGGCTATTTTCAAGCTATACCGTGATATGAAAAATCACACAACAAGGGCAGAAAAATATTTCTTTCCCAGTCATCAGTCAACCCTATTTTCAAGAAAAGTCTAGTGTCTCATCTTACTCTACTTCATTAAAAAGATGTTCTTCTAGGAGCGGTTGTACTTGACGAAACTCCTCTGGAGAAAGTAATTCCGGTTCACCTGTTTTTGATATTCGTGCAAAAAACAATAGGGGATCTAGAGGTGTATAGATTGCATATTCCTGATGTTCATCATAGAAGCTAGCCAATAGCTGTAACTGCTCTGGTTCTAAATCTGCTTCTTCGTCTTCAATTTCTAAAGTGAAGAGTTCTGATTCTTCAACTGGTGGTAAATCGCCTGCAACTGTCAAAGCATAAGCTGTATTCTTCAGTGTCAAGTTTTGCTCAGATAGTACAGCTTGAGCGGTGCCAAAAATTTGCTCAATAATGGCGTCATCTTCTACAAGAACTGCTTCTTCTTCCTCATCTTCACCTTGCCAAGAAAAAATTTCTACAGGTGAATCTACGGGAAGAAGCAAAACATATTCTTGCCCATCTACCTCTAGGGTATGTTCTATGTAACATTCGAGCGATCGCCCTTTTTCATCAGTCAAAGTGATGGAGCCGCTATGAGCATTATCATTTTCTTCAGGAAATTCAGAGGAGAACATGGTCAAAATTTATAACTTTAATAAATACCAGCAACTTTGTAAATCGTTCAGCTATCAAATAGCTTTACACGTAAATTCAAATGCTGGGTAATAGTTTTCAGAATATCATGTTAAAAGGTATCAATACTCAATAGCCCCCACTGAAATGTGGGAATTAGCACGCTTCATATCCAGCCATTGTTGCAAAATCAAACAGGCTGCCTTGCGGTCAATTAAACCTTTATGGCGTGATGGAGAGCGATTCTCAGCTATTAGCAGTTGTTCTGCTTGAAATGAAGTTAATCGTTCATCTACGTATTCCACAGGCAAATTCAGCGCTTTGGCAAGTCTTTTAGCAAACTTTTGGACTTGATGCGCTTGAAATCCTAGCGAGCCATCCATTGAATAAGGTAAACCGATAACCAGGACTTGCACCTGGCGTTGATTAATTATTTGCCGGATTTGCTCGACATCCTGCTCAAAAGATGTACGTTCGATTGTAGCGATCCCCGCGGCAATTAAACCCGTGCGATCGCATCCTGCCACACCAATGCGCTTGCGACCGTAATCTAATCCCAAAGCTGAAATAAACGGTTTTGCTTGCTCTTGGGGTATCACACTACTTCTCCTGCTGTGCATCTGCTGATTCGGGAATCGGTGATGCTTCCATGCTAGTGTTTTTTACCGAAAAATTAATCGGTTCTGATTTGCTTGGCTGTGGTTTATCTGACGATGGTGACTTTGGTGGTTGTACCCACGACATGCCGCCTGGTATGGGTTTGCGAGCCGGTTGTAGACCTTGTAGCATATCAGTCCACTGAATTCCTTCTAAAGAAACGAATTTTGACTCCCGTAGCTTGTGCCACACAGAGCGAGACATAATTAGCGTATGCTCTATACGTTTTGCTCCAATTCGCTCTAAATATTCTTCTCGCTCTGCCTGATAATCTGAGGAAGCTAATTGTAAGCCTTGCTGAGGAAAATCTTGGGCAATCCGAGCTAGTTGAGATAGTAATTCTGGATACAGCCAGGTGTAGGCCGGGTGAACCGTCAGCGTGGCAACGTGGGGAACTTCACCCTTGCGATCGAGTTGCACCTGAAAATAGCCGATGGCAGCTTTGCGTTGCGGTTCAAACACGTAACCACTGACTACTTCTGTTTTGGTTACCCATTGCTTGACGGCATCCATTAAAACACCGAACAAACTGGTTTTAAAGTCGCGGGTATTGCGGTCAAAAACTTGACGCACCAAAGGTGGCATCGATGCTGTATCTAACTGATATAACAACTGAGCATCAGCATTGCTCACTGGCAAAAGGTTAGGCAAATCTGGCTCTGCTTGCGCCAATTCAACTAGTAATTCCGGCTCGATTTCCCAATATGTCATTTCTGCCAGACGCTGAAATCCATTTTGTCGATACAGTGCCAGCGCTTCTATGTCGTTGATGTTAACTTCCAGTAGCCAAGTGCGAGCTTCCAAAATCGATTCAAAGCAATGACGCAAAAGCTGCGAGCCAATTCCTTGTTTATCGCCACTAGGTTGTAGTAGCACTCGATCGATCCGCCAAGTACTGCGTGTGCGGTTAAAAGGTGACACTTGAATCATTCCTAGAAGCATCCGCCCTTGCTCTGCTACATAAGCACAGAGGCGATACTGTAGCGGGTTAGGGAACCAACTCAAAAATTTGAGTAATCCATACCAGCGACGTAACCACTGCATCTGGCTGATGGCAAAATTTGCTCCCTTGGGAGTAAGGGTTGCGAATGACTCTTGAGTTATGCGTTCAACTCCGTCCAGATCGCGGTATTGGAGTGGCCGGATGACAACGCTGAGATTTCGGGGAAGTAATGAAGTCATTTTAATTCGAGCCGCCATTTAGCCTTAACTAACTGCTCTTTGCCGTAACTGCTGCAATCATCTTAACTACTTTCTCCTCTTGACTATTGCGCCAAAAGGGTGATTTTAGTAACTTAATACTTAAAAAAGCAGAAAAAGCAGATTTTGTGAGAACGCCATTGGCATTAACTCCACAACATCTGCCTTTATTTTATTTGAATTTTGATTAAAGTATGTGTATATTTATAAGCCTTGTCGAGAAACTAGCTTTTCAAAGTGGGCTTGGGTTTGATGGAGTAGTTGCTGGCGGCTATCGAAGAGTGTTTGCTTCAAGGGTGGAACAAGATTACGAGCTTGCAAAGTCATGTGTAGTTGTAGGTTAGCAACATATTCACTGAAATCTTGATTCATTTCATCTGCGATCGCATCCGTTAAGAAATTGGATTCCATTGCCACTGTGTTCTCCTGTGTTAATCCTTTGCTGTCTCTGGACATCATCAAAAATTATCACGTTGTGTGGCCTAACTTCTTAGTTTGCAATGAACTTTAACGCTTCTTTAGAGATGGCCATCTCTACGACCGGCTACGCCAACGCCAACTCATCAAAACCTTAAACCAATCCCACCCTGCACAGAAATAGCTGTACCACCACTATCACGGTAAGCATCAAAAGCGATGATGGCGTTACCAAAAAGCACAGTATTGCTATTCGGAATCATATAATCAATTCCCGGCTGTAAAGCAAAACTAATTTTGTCGCCCACAGGAGAGGAATCACCAGCAAACACCAATCCTGCACCCAAATAAGCATCAGCTTGCCAATTCAAAGGCACATCATAAGAAACCGTTGGTACAATTGCTGTACCATTACCAATTAAAACTTGGGCACGCAGAGAAATTGGTGCTTCCAAAAGCTTGTAACGCCCAGCTATCACCCCCCCAATTTGCACGCCATCAGTAATACCAATAGCCGGCCCGATACCAATATAACTGCCATACGCTACTTGAGCCTGTGCTGGTTTACCACTCATCGCTAAACTCAAGACCAAGCCAGCCCCCAAAACAGAAAGCGAATATGGAACATATTTCATAGCCCAATTCCTCACACCAATGTGTCATTTGTCATTTGTCATTGGGTATGGTGTATTGGGCATTGGCTTAGGAAAACTCTTCCCCAGTCCCTAGTCCCCAGTCCCCAGTCCCTATTCCATTCTACGGGCAACGGGGATGAATGCCACCTTGTGTACAAATATACGCCAGCTGCTTGGGATCTAAATTTTTGGCTTGAGAAAAATCAACACCTTGGACTACGGCAGATACTGAGCCTAAATCTGGGGTTTGGACAAATTGATCGGCTGGATCTTGTTTGCTAGGAGCGAGAATTGTTCCTTGGAAATTTGCTCCTGCTACATTCGCTCCCCGTAAATCTGCAAGACTGAGGTCAGCATTTTGCAAGTTAGCGTTTTCCATCTGAGCAGAACGCAAAACAGCCCCAGTTAGACGAGTGGCACTCAGGTTCGCATTGCTGAGATTCGCTCGATCCAAATACGCCCCTGATAAATCTGCTCCTTCCCAATCGGTGTTAGTTAAATTGGCAAAGGATAATTGTGTTCCTATGGCACTGACGCGACCTAAACGCGCAGCGTACAAATTCGCTTCGTTCAACTTAGCGTCACCTAAATCTGCTCCAGTTAAGCTGGCTTGCTCCAAGACTGCATTTCGCAGATCGGCTCCCACTAATTGGGTGCTGTTGAGTCTAGCCTCATATAAACGGGCGTTGGATAAATTGGCTCTGTTAAGGGTGGCGCGGCTCAAATCGGTACGGTTCATCATGACCCGGCTGAGGTTGGCATCAGTCAGATTAGCTTGCTGCAACTGAGCTTGGCTTAAGTCAGCCATCACATCGTCGAAGGTATCCCAACGTCCATCCTCACCCATACCCCGAAAGCGGGCGGCCTTAAGATTGGCTTGGTTCAAATTTGCAGATTTTAATTTAACTCCTGACAAATCAATACCATCTAGTACCAAGTTGAATAAGGAACTACCTGGACTACCGCTTTGACCTAATTGGATGCGACTCAGGTCAACACCCTCGATTTTTCCACTGTAAACAGACAGAATTTTATTGATTGTCCGTTGATTTCTTTGTAGCCTTCCTTGGCGAATTTCTCGTTCTGGGGTTGCACCGCTGCTCAAAGACTCTAGTTCACTCACTAGAAACTGATTCTTATTTTTTAATTCAGGGATGGCTTTGGGGCCGACACTTGTCAAAGCTTGTTGAATCGTATCCACAAGGCTGGGGTTGGTTTCCTTCACCAAGAGATCCGCCAGAAATTGAATCGATTGTGGGTCTTTGAGACCACCCAATGCCAAAATTGCACTTTGCCGTTGTTCAGTGGTAGCCCCAGAGTCGGGACTTAATTGTTTGACAAGTTCCAGGAACTGTTGCCCGTTGATTTGTTTGGTTGCTCGCTGGGATTGTTGAACTTGGATATAAACTTGAGTTCCTATTAAAGTTGCCAACACAGCAGTCATGCTGGTAAGTCCTACCCCAAACAAAGTCAGATTGGGATTTTGCTGTATCCGCCGCCATAGACGAGGTGTCTTAGTTGGTGCGGCGGCTAATTGTTCATTTTCCTCTTGCCATTCTTCTGCTGGTTGGTCGCTATCCCCAACAGATTGAGCTTGTCTGTTAGCTAAGAGTGAAGAAGGGCGAGTCGCATCTATACTGTAAGTACCTGCGAGTTGATCGTGCAGAGCGCGACGCCCTCCCCGGCGGGACGGTAAAGCTATTCCTTCACCGAGCACCATTAACACAGCCAAAAAAGTGAATAATCCTAAATTTGGAAAAGCAAAGCTATAACGCCACAACAGATAAGCGATAGAAACAGGTACAGTCCAACGACCGACTCCTTCTCTAATGGCAACTGCTCCCAAACCAGGGGGCGCTCCTTGCTCGTTGACAACCCGTATTCCTAACCAACGTTTGGGAATTGTGCTACCAGTCTTAGCCAGTAAATACAATTGCCACCAAGAAAGGGTTACAGGCGCTAATAAAGCTATTGCCCACAAAAAATTAGTGGGCCAGGCTACGTTACGGATACCATAACTAACAGGCAGAGCCAATGGTCTGGCGATCGCTCTTTCCGTTGTCACCAACACAGGATTGAGCGGCACTCGATTCAAATCGCTTCTCGAATCGACATAGACACCAATGCCAAAGGGAATCAACCCACTGGTAACCACTAGTGTGATTTCAGCAGCCCAAGCAGCAAAACGCCTGCTGGCTAGCATTAGCGAATTGGCTGTTTCCGGTTCTTGTGACTGCCCAGATTGATTACTTCTCCTCACAGTTGGTGTCGTCATTGCATAATTCCCTTTGACATTATTTCTAGGCCTTGATTGGCAAAATTAAAATAGACTATTGCTTACGTTGAAAGCTACTAGACACAAAAAATTTGTATCCAACATACACTAACACTGCTAAAAGTGCCAGACTGATTACAGATGCAACCAGTTTAAACACAGCTTGCACTACCGCCAAGCCCAACAGCACTGCTACACCCGAAAATACCAGCTTTTTTGTAGCTGATAAATTGCCAAACCAGATGCGAAATCGCTCCAGTTGCAAATTGAAGTTAGCAAAGCTAAACTCAAATGTCTGTTTTTGTTCTTCTGGTGATTGAGGAACCACCTGTGGTGAAGAATTAATCTCTGCCTCTAGCTTATTGAGGCGACGCTGCAAGTCTTCTTCTCTTTGAGGATTCATCTATTTTTTCTACCTCAGCTAGGACACTTATTCAACAACATACCAACCAAAATCTATTTTGGTGGTTGTGTTAGTGATTTTAGCTAATGTCTGTGTATGTAAGACCTTTATCAGCAGGGAGAAATTATGTTTTTTTCTTGTTATTTTCCAGCCTGCTTTCTACACTTAGTATTATTACTGATACAAAATGTCAAAAATATTATTAGTACAAATTTGAGCCAAAGATGAAGTGCTAAATCTTCACATTAATAGTGACTAATTAAATCAATTCATTATACATTTATAGCCCAGTCTAAATTCTATAAACAATCCTCAGTTTAGGAGTATTAAAAGATACGGCAGCTTTTGGAACAAAGTAGTAATCGCTGTCGTCTATTATGTTCAGAGTATATATAACTATATTGCTCTAGAAAAATCTGGAGCATTGATTAAAATGAAGACTTTTAGTCTATTGACAATTGTTCCTACAACTTTAGCGATGGGTTTGATTTTCACTGAGGCTAATTTAGCACAGACACCAAATATAGAAATTAATCGGAATCTGCAACCAGATCCGCTAATTTTAAATGGAAAGTCTGGGGGATCTGTGAAAAGCAACTGTGGCAATATCACCACTGCACCCAATCAAATTATCCAAGTCAAGGAGTCACTGCCTTACTTACGATTAACAGTAGAGAGCCAAGGTAAGCCAACACTGTTGATTGACGGGCCTGGAGGAAAGTTTTGCGTACAACCAGATAGTTACTCTGGAGGCAAGCCAGAACTTTCTGGTTACTGGCAGGCAGGAATATATCTCCTACATGTAGGAGATCTCTCTGGGCAACAGTATAACTACATCCTTTCAATTTCGCAACAAAAGAAATAAGCTGCCCTTGGATCTAATACAGCACCTTTTTTTCTGTTGGCTGTTGACTTTTGACAGTTAACCGTTAGGACTCAAACAACCTCATGATTAACTGTGCAATTTCACAAGCTATATAGCAGCCCAGTCTTTAGCCATTTGCCCTTTGCTAGTTGAGAATAACTAATCACTAATGACTAATCTTCCAATGATTGAGTTGGTATTTCAACTGCTTTAACATCAATAGTGCCTGCTGGCGTGAAGCGCTGAAAATGACTATTTTGTACTAACAACGGCTCACCACAGTTAGGACACTGCACCTGGCTGTTATTTAAACCTGTAAATTCATATCTACAAACGGGACACTGGTCAGCAACCAAGTTACGTTGCAACCACCAACGAAAACCAAAGAAAGCCACAATGGGTGCCAACAAGAGCAACCCAACAATAATTAGCAACGAATTAACCAACCAACCCAAGCCCAGCGATGCTAGCAACCAAGTAACTGCTAGCAGAGTGAGCCAGGGTCGGAGATTTAAAAGATTCAATTGAAATGACTTAAAGCTCATTTTTTAAATTTCGTCCTGCTCTCCTTCTAGGATAGCGATTTTGGCCATTAGTCATTAGTAGAGACGCGATTAATCGTATCTGTATAATAGTCATTAGTCACTAGTGATTTGTCACTGGGACTTAAAACTGAGGATAGAAGCAGGTATTGTAACTTATGTTGGAACGCATCTAAGCCAAACAAAGCGATCGCTTGTTCTCGTAGCCACCGGCCATCACACCGTTGGTCATTACCTTGCAGCATTTCTATACAAGCTGCTGCTACAGCGTCAGGATTGCGGTGTGGGACTCGCCATCCGAGTTTACCATCCTGCAAGGGGTCAGCTGACCCATCGTCGTCACCGGATAATACAGGCACTTGACAAGCCATTGCTTCTAAATAAACGATGCCGAAGCCTTCTTGGGAAGGCATAATGTAGGCATCAGCAAGGCGATAATGTTCCATTAATTCTTCTGTGGCGACGAAACCAGCAAACACAACGCGATCGCTCACACCCAAATCTTTGGCAAGTTGAGCTAATCGCGGTTGGTCATCACCACGACCAATTACCAAATATTTGACTTCTGGGAAAACCTCGGCGATTTGTGGTAATGCCCGAATCGTGACATCCACGCCTTTGTAAATATCCCCTGACCATAACCGCGCCACTGTCATTAGCACCTTAGCACCAGTTAAGCCATACTTTTCAACTAATTCTGGCTGTTTGTCACCAGGGGTGAATTTATCCCCATCAATTGCACAAGGCATCATCTGGATGGTTTTGGGGTCTAGAGCATTGGCAATACAAGCGCGATCGCGGCTGTAGCGACTAATTGTCCAAATTCCGGCTGCTGATGCTAAGGCACGGCGTTCTTGATTTTTCAGCGGTTCCCAGACTTCTTTACCGTAAGTTAGTACGGTGTAAGGAATCCCCAAGGGTTGGCAAAGGGTTTGGATTAATACTGCTAAGTTAATGTGACCGCAGAAAACTTGTTGCGGACGGTTTTGCAATAGACACTTCAGTAAAGCCGCTGCCATTTTGACTCTTCCCAACTGGGGAGAGCTATTTTTAAAGTAATGAAATTTTAAATTTTCGTCTTCAAAAGAATTTAAGCAATTTGCACTATCTCGCAGCAAAAAGACTTCCGCCTTATAGCCTTGGTTTAATTTTAGATAAGCTCGAAAAATATCTTTTATATATGATTGAATACCGCCTTCGCGAGCAAAAATTTCTAAGAACACGAAGACGTGGTTAGTTTTTTTGTTAACTTTATTACCTAGCTTTAGATTTTCTGTCACTGTATTAATGAGCATGTTTAGTTATTTACACTCTTGGCAAGGGGGCGATGGCACCGCTTTCTAATCGTTCTAAATCTGTTTTTACCATTGTTTCTAAAAGTTCTTCAAAGCTTAATTGTGGTTCCCAGCCAAGGTTTCTTTTCGCTTTACTAGGGTTAGCAACTAGTTGAAAATGCTCGTCTTGTCGCAATAAATTAGTATTTATAATTACATGGTTTTGCCAATCCAATCCCACAGACTCAAAGGCTGTAGCCACTAAGTCTCTAACGCTGTGTAGCTTACCTGTACCAATCACGTATTCTTCTGGCTCATCTACCTGCAACATACGCCACATAGCTTCTACGTAATCCCCTGCAAAACCCCAATCGCGCTTGGCATCTAGGTTACCCATTTCTAAGGTTTCAGTAAAACCCAATTTAATTGATGCAACTGCTAAAGAAACTTTGCGTGTAACAAACTGAGGTGCGCGTAGAGGAGACTCGTGATTGTATAAAATTCCGCTACAAGCAAAGAGTCCATAGCGCTGTCTGTGATGCACCATTGTCCAATGGGCGTGCATCTTGGCCGCAGCATAGGGATTTTTCGGACGGAAAGGAGTTTCCTCATCTTGAGGCGAAGAGAAAACATCGCCAAACATTTCTGAACTGCTGGCTTGATAGAATCTGGTGGACAAACCAACGTGTCGCACTGCTTCTAAGAGCCTGGTCGCTGTACCAGTTATCAGATCTAGAGTGCCCAAAGGATCGTTCCAGGAATCTGGTACAAAACTCGGAGCTGCCAAATTATAAATTTCTTGGGGACGCAGTTGTTCAACAGCCGTCAACAGTGCCGTACTATCCCTCAAATCAACTGTAAAAATTTCTACTTTACTTGCCAGGGTTCCTAATTTTGTCAAATTAGGCTGTCGGTGTGGGGGTACTAATCCTACAACTCGGTAACCTTGGTTAAGGAGCAAATGGCTGAGATAGTAGCCATCTTGACCAGTAATTCCTGTAATTAGGGCTGTTTTAGTCATATTTTGTCCCCTATGTATTCTATCTCTCTATTAAGCACTAGACTAGATGGCACTTGTTGATGAACAAAAATAAGACTCTCAACACTGCTGACAAATCTTAACAAGGGAGCTTCCATAACTCGAATGCTATCTTTACTGCATTCAATAATTCTTTTTATACAAGAATGCTCTTTTATTTTTACCAAAAAAATATAATAGTTAAGCAATTTCACGGAAAAAACATATTACATTAGTTCACATATTCTTGAAAAAGTAGTATACTTGTGTCAATCAAATAGGCGTTTAATTAAGCAATTACTGGCTATGATAATACATATGTTCGTAAACAGATAGCTCAAGATACGCCAAAACTCATCTTGGCATTACCACTGGGAAGGGTTTTGTAAAAATAAAAAGGTAACAAACGCCATGTTAGTTCTTAGGTTTTGCAGAGGTATCGCTCTAACAGACTAAGGACAAGCAATTATTACGTACTTTCCACAAAATATCAAATTGGTATCAAAAGCATTTTTGCCTCAGCTTATGCTTAAGAATGGTTCACTTTGACTTTTGTACTTTTGTAGAATATTTGACAATCAGCAGACAATTTCTACCATCTGGGCCACGTTCGTACACCACACGGTCAGCCAAGCGCCGGAGGAGAAACCATCCATATCCGCCTATTATCAGACTACCTGGTTTTGGCTCTGGGATTGCATCTGGATTGAAAGGTTTTCCGTGATCCCAAATTCTAATTTCTAAGCGATCGACCCACAGATAAACGTCAATATCAATGGTTGTTTCCGGTGGCAAAGCATGATGAGCATGACGAACAGCGTTGGTAAAGCCTTCGGCTAATGCTAAATTGAGACGTTCGAGTTGAGTTTGTGGCCAGCCAAGTTTAGACAAATGTTGAAGAAAAAATTGCTCAAACCATTCTTGCACGTCGTCTAAGAGGCTGAGTTCGCTCCTAACCGTCAGATGGTCTTGCTGCACTACGGTAAGCATTAACTGTGACTTGAATAAAAGTAAACCCAAGTTGCTAGTGATTAAATTTTGCCCTTTTTGCAAAATTTTTCTGACATCTAAAAATTTAAATTGACATATTCTGCGTAACAAAATACAAAACATGAACAATTTTGGCATTCGAGGGTTGTAACTGGCAACTTACGTAAAAGCTAAATGAAAACTATTCGTATTTATTTACCGTGCCAATTTTAGATTTTAGATTTTAGATTTTAGATTAAAAATTATTTCGGTACTCCTGCAAAGAAGCAAGTTACATACCCCGCCGCTAGCCGGCTAAACAAATCCTTCGATCCAAAATTTAAAATTTTTAAGCCCCTATCCACAGTGGTTGGGGTTAATCCAAAATCTAATCATTGACTTTTAGTGATTTGAGTTTTGGAAGTTTCACCTAAGGCTTCCTTAGCTTGAAACTTCAAAGCGGGATGCTACACAAAAACAGAGTCACAAGAGTTCAAGAACCAAAAGAAGATTCTAATGAATGACTAGATCAATCATACTAAATTCTTTATCAGTTCTGAATTTTGACTCTTTTATACCCAATTCTGAGGCTTTTTTGCCCAAAACGTCAAATCTTAGATTCAAACTAGATTATTAAAATTGACGCCTGTTTATTTTTTCAAAGCACATCTGCATATGCTCTTAAAAATCACAGGCGTCAAAGCACTTTGTGGTGACTAATTTTAGAATAGTCCCAAAGTTAAAGATTTATCCAATGGCAAGGCAGCACCAATACCTAACCACAGGGTGACAAGGGTACCAAAGAGAAACACTGTGGTTGCAACTGGACGGCGGAAGGGGTTTTGGAACTTATTGACGTTCTCAATAAAAGGAACGAGGATTAGTCCCAAGGGTACGGAAGCCATTGCTAACACTCCTAAAAGTTTGTTAGGAAGCGATCGCAAAATTTGGAACACTGGATACAGATACCACTCTGGTAAAATTTCCAATGGTGTGGCAAAAGGATTTGCTGGTTCACCGGTCATCGCAGGGTCTAGCACAGCTAGAGCCACAATTGCAGCGAAGGAACCCATAATTACAATGGGAAACACGTAAAGTAGGTCATTAGGCCAAGCGGGTTCACCATAGTAGTTGTGACCCATACCTTTAGCCAGTTTGGCTCTTAACTTGGGATCGCTGAGGTCAGGTTTTTTCTGTGTTGCCATTTTTAAATGTGCTCTCCTGCTTAAGTTGAATTAAAGCATTTGTGAAAGCTGTCGGCTATTAGGCAACTCTAGCAAGCGGCGTTGTGTCTCGTCTTTTGGTCAGCCGCTTCGAGGATGCCTAAAGCTTTCGGCTTGGGATGCAAGTGTTTGTTTTTTGTAACTTATGTAGAATTAATTTCTTGTGTTTCATAAGTTTAAAACAAACAACTCGATCTGGAAACTGACAAATGTTGCCTTTTGCTAATCTTTGAGATTACAAAGGCCCAGAAATACCTTGTTTGCGGATCATCAAGAAGTGAAACAGCATGAAGACTGCAATTAACCAAGGCAAAACAAAGGTGTGTGCGCTGTAGTAACGAGTCAATGTTGCTTGACCAACACTAGAACCACCACGCAATAGGTCGGAGATCAGAACACCAACCACGGGAATTGCTTCTGGTACGCCACTAACGATTTTCACAGCCCAGTAGCCAACTTGATCCCAAGGCAGGGAGTAGCCAGTAACTCCAAAGGAAACGGTAATTACAGCCAGGATGACACCACTTACCCAGGTCAATTCGCGGGGCTTTTTAAAACCACCAGTCAGATAAACCCGGAAAACGTGCAAAATCATCATCAATACCATCATGCTGGCAGACCAGCGATGGATGGAACGAATTAGCCAACCGAAGTTCACTTCATTCATGATGTACTGAACTGAGGAGAAAGCTTCAGCGACTGTTGGCTTGTAGTAGAACGTCATGGCAAATCCAGTGGCAAACTGGATCAAAAAGCAAGTCAGGGTAATTCCACCCAGACAGTAAAAAATGTTGACGTGGGGAGGGACGTACTTGCTAGTAACGTCTTCGGCGATCGCTTGAATCTCCAGGCGTTCCTCAAACCAGTCGTAAACGTTGGCCATACAATCTCAAGTTCCTAAGAATCGGTTGCGTTTGATAAATTCCGAAGTTCTAAATCGGCGACGAAAGTTTTCAGGGTCTCAAGCCTCGGCATCTTACGAGTCCGCCTTTAGGCGTTATCTCATCAGACGCCACAGCCTAGAGTAGCAGCATAACCCTTTGCGGACTTTCTAGAAGTCGCCGAGTCGTGACTTCTCTCCCAATTAGCAATTTTGGGATTTTAGTAAAGGGGACTTTTTGTTTGTCAGCTTTCAGAGTGCTAAGAGTTTTCAGAAACTTTACACTCTGTAAAGATGGAATGTATTGCGATCTCTTTATGCTCCAACACAGAAAATGGTGGACACAAAGTAGATTTTATCCTTTGCTGAGTGGGATGAACTGCATCAGTTGAGTAAACAAGTTGATGAGAAGAATGCACCACTTCTATAAAAAAAGTAACATAATCGAGAGATAGATTTCATCAACAACAGGACAACAGGGCATTTCTAGGCAATTTGGGTTGAGGTGGAATTGATAATGGGGTTCATGAACAAATTTTTTCGAGTTGGATTTTTACTGCTAATGGCGTTTTGCTTGTCTTTGGGTATAATTACCCAGCCTGCACTGGCTTTGACGGCACAACAAAAGCTGGTTTCTGAAGTTTGGCGAATCGTCAATCGGACTTATCTGGATGAGACGTTTAACCATCAAAATTGGGCGTTAGTCCGGCAAAAAGTTCTTGATAAACCGCTGAGCGATTCCAATGCGGCTTATACAGCCATTCAGACGATGCTCAAGAGCCTCGACGATCCTTTTACCCGCTTTTTAGACCCAGAGCAATACCGTAGTTTACAGGTAAACACTTCTGGGGAATTGACGGGGGTGGGATTGCAAATTGCTCTCAATGCTGAAACTGGTAAGCTCGAAGTAGTGGCTCCCATAGCGGGTTCACCAGCGGAGAAAGCAGGGATTAGACCACGCGATCGCATTCTCAAAATTGAAGGCGTTCCCACTGAAAATTTGACTCTGGATGAAGCTGCGACGAAAATGCGCGGGCCCAGTGGCAGCCTTGTGACTCTCCTCATCGAACGAGACGGAGAAGCAGAAACGGAAATTAGACTGACGCGCGATCGCATTGCTCTTAATCCTGTGGTTTCCGAATTGCGTGTTTCTGGCCAGGGTACGCCCATTGGCTATCTTCGTCTGACTCAATTCAATGCCAACGCCTCCACGGAATTGGCAAACGCTATTTCTAGTCTAGAAAAAAAAGGAGCTTCTGCCTACATTCTAGATTTGCGAAATAATCCTGGCGGGTTATTACAAGCCGGAATAGAAATCGCCCGTTTGTGGTTAGACTCCGGCACAATTGTCTACACTGTTAACCGACAAGGCATTCAAGGTAGTTTTGAAGCGTTTGGGCCTGCCCTAACCGACGATCCTTTGGTGATTTTGGTAAATCAAGGAACTGCCAGTGCTAGTGAGATTCTTGCTGGCGCACTCCAAGATAATGGGCGTGCCCAACTTGTTGGGGAAACGACTTTTGGCAAAGGCTTAATTCAATCTTTATTTGAATTATCAGATGGTTCAGGTTTGGCAGTGACAATTGCCAAGTATGAAACTCCTCAACATCGGGATATCAACAAACTGGGTATTAAGCCAGATAAAGTGATTTCCCAAACACCGCTAAACCGGGAACAGATTGGCACAACTGCGGATCTGCAATATCAAGCAGCGCTGGAACTATTGAATGAAAACTCGGTTGTGGCCGGAAAGACTTAAAAACTTTACTGTTGCACCTGATTTGGTTGTAGAAGTGCTTTTTTAGGTAGCCAAAATGAGCGCGGCGATCGCAAAGTGAAACTGCGGTTTTATTTCCTTAAGGGGACAAAGAGAAGTGGGGACGAGTAGGGCAAAAGGTTTTTCTCTTTGTTCCCTTATTTGGCAATACTGACAGAATTTTAAACATCTTCCTACGTATCTGAAGCTGTTTACTAAAAATAACGAAAAATTATACCGGAATCTCAATGATAAATTCTGTTCCTTTACCAAGAATAGAGTTGCAAGTTAATTTTCCGCCGTGGGCTTCTTCGACAATTTGCCGGGCGATCGCCAACCCTAACCCCGTTCCTTTACCGACAGCTTTTGTAGTAAATAAATGGTCAAAAATCTTTTCTTTAAATTCTTCATTTATCCCTTTACCATTATCAGAAATTGTGATTATTACACAGCTATTTTTTAATGAAGTTGCAATTGTAATTTGATTAGAATTTGCGGAAATATCTGCTAAATCACGCCCAAGATTTGACTCTTCTAAGGCATCAATGGCATTAGCTAAAATATTCATAAAGACTTGATTCAATTGTCCAGCAAAGCATTGGACAAGTGGTAATTGACCATATTTTTTAATAACTTTAATTTCTGGGGAATTTGCTGAAGCTTTAAGACGATGTTTGAGAATCAAAATTGTGCTGTCAATGCCATCATGAATATTACAAGCAACGGGGCGATCGCTATCGGCACGAGAGAAGGTTCGCAAGGAAGTACTAATATTTTGAATTCGCTTTACCCCTTCTTGCATAGAACCCACTAATTTAGGTAAGTCTTCGCGGATATAATCAAGGTCGATCGCCTCCATTTCTTCTTGAATGACTGCACTGGGAGGAGAGTATTCTTGCTGATACAAATCAATCAATCTAAATATATCTTTGATATAATCTAAAGCTGGTTGAATATTGCCACCCAAGAAACCGATGGGGTTATTGATTTCATGTGCCACCCCGGCTACAAGATTTCCTAGTGCCGACATTTTTTCACTTTGTACGAGTTGCATTTGGGTGCCTTGAAGTTCTGCTAGTGCTGCTTCTAAATTTTGTTTTTGTTGTTTGAGTTCTTCTTGTGCCAGTTGACGTTCGGTAATGTCTTCTGTCACTAATAAAATGCCAAACACATTCCCCTTAGCATCGCGTAAAGGCATCTTGCTCGTATCCAACCAAATTTGCTTACCATCCTCCCGTTGCCATTGTTCAGTTATGTGAAGTTCTGCTTGACCAGACTCCATAACGCGGCGATCGCACCCACGATACCAATCGGATTCTTCTTTGCTTATCAGTAAGTCATAGTCAGTTTTACCCACAATTTCATCAGGTGAGCTTAAGTTTAGTACATTAGCAAAACTTTGATTACAGCCTAAATAAACTGAATTGATATCTTTCCATCCTACCCAGTGAGGAATAGTGTCAAACACTAACCGCATCAATTGTTGAGTTTGTTTGAGGGTTTCAATCGATGCAAATAATTCCTGATTTCGTTGTGTGACTCGTTGCTCTAGTTGCTGGGTGAGTTCTTGGAGTTCTATATTTCTGGTTTCAAGAGACTGGCTCAATTGGTTAAGTTTCAGATGAGTTCGCACCCTTGCTAAAACTTCACTTTGTTGAAACGGTTTGGTAATGTAATCAACGGCTCCAAGTTCAAATCCTGTGACTTTGTTCACCGATTCGGACAGGGCGGTAATGAAGATAATCGGAATATTTTGGGTTTTAGCATTAGCTTTGATGCGCTCACAGGTTTCAAAGCCATTCATCCCCGGCATCATTACATCTAGTAAAATCAAAGATACGGTCGTATGTTCCAGTTGTTGTAGCGCACTTTCGCCACTGGTTGCGATCGCCACTTCAAAACCAGCATCGGCTAAGGTATCTGAAAGCACCTTCAAATTATTTGGCACATCATCAACAATCAAGATAATGCAATTCTCAAACGGGTTTGTAACAGAATTATTAGATGTAATGAAATTTCTAGAGAATGCTGTCATGGCAAGAATGGTAATGAAATGACAAAGGATTTATCACAGTAGAATTGAATGGATCAACTTTTAGCACTAGGAAGATACTGTGCAATAAATGTTCGGATCTTTTCAGTCTGAAAGTTATCTACATACTGACGTATTGCTTTGACAAATGGCTGGTACTGCTGATCAGCTTTTTCTAAAATTTTTAGTTGTTGCTCGATCGCCATCAAGCGTCCCTGTAAAGTCAATTTGTATAACTGCGACAAAACCTCATCGGGTGGGGGAACGATCTCATCTGAAGTTGATAAGGATGTTTCGGGCGACTTCAATGGCACAGGTATAGATTGATGCTCATAAATCCATGTCAAATTCAGGTATTTTTCCAACAACTTCAACAAAGCTGAGGCTTCTACAGGCTTGGGTAAAAAAGCATTAGCTCCGGCTGTGATACTCTCATTTTGGTTACTCTCAAACACACTAGCGGAAGAAGCGATCGCTGGAATATCCTTCAAATCAGGAATCTGCCGCAACTCTCGCAGCATCTCGCAACCATCCATTTCTGGCATCATCAAGTCTGTAATAATCAGGTCAGGATGAATCTCCTTAGCCTTGTCCAATCCTTCTCGACCATTGCTGACATCAATCACTGCAAAACCCAAAGGTTCAAGTAAACTAACCAAAACCGAGCGATTCTCCCAACGGTCATCGACTACCAACACCTGACGCTTGCTGCCTTCAAATCCGACAATCTTGCCTTGCTTAGTTGTTCGCACACTTGCTGCCCATTCTTGAGCTTCGGGAAGTTCGACCTCAAACCAGAAGGTGCTACCTTGTCCAAGCTGGCTGTCCACATTTAGGTTGCTACCCATCAAGGATACGATTTGCTGACTGATTGCTAGTCCTAGCCCAGTACCTTCTCCCTGTTTCTTCACATCACCCACTT
This sequence comes from Nostoc sp. DedQUE12a, assembly GCA_034530795.1. Classification (GTDB taxonomy): domain Bacteria; phylum Cyanobacteriota; class Cyanobacteriia; order Cyanobacteriales; family Nostocaceae; genus Nostoc. The sequence continues at coordinate 54,355 of JAVRCH010000088.1, read as the reverse complement.
GTTCAAAGGGTTGGAAGATTTTCGTGAGTCCGCCTGGTGATATCCCAACCCCTGTATCTTCGACCTCAAAGCGAATTTGATAGGTTGCAGTTTTTAGTTTGTGAGTTTTAACACCGAGCGAAGCCGAAGCTTTAACGCGAAATGTAACTCCGCCTTCGTCAGTAAACTTAATGGCATTGCCCAATAAGTTAATCAACACTTGGCGTAGGCGTTTTTCATCAACTCTAATGCCTACAGGTAAATTAGAATCAGGTTGATAAGTGAAGGGAATTCCTTTTTGATCGGCACGCACGCGCATCATCTCCGCAATGCCTTCGAGAAGTGCTGGGAAATTCGTATCGCTAGGAGACAATTCCAATTTGCGGGCTTCGATTTTGGCCAGGTCAAGCACATCATTAATCAGATTCAGCAAATGATTACCGCACTGATAGATGATATCTATACCTTTTTTCCCTCGTTCTGTTAAGGGTTCACCATTTTGGAGAATTTGGGCATAGCCCAGGATGCCATTGAGTGGTGTCCGCAGTTCATGGCTCATGTTGGCGAGAAACTCGCTTTTGGCAAGATTTGCAGTATCGGCTTTCTCTTTTGCTTCTGCTAGTTCTAGTGTGCGTTCTTCTACCTTTTGTTCTAAGGTGGCAAAGGAGGCTTGCAACTGTTTGGCCATGCTGTTGAAAGATGCAGAAAGTTCTCCGAGTTCATCAGTGCGCTCACTCGGTAGAGTTGCATTCCAATTCCCTATTTCTAATTGTTTGGCGGCGTTATTAAGTTGTAAAACTGGTAGCACCACCAGTGAGCGCGATAGCCAACGCACTAAAACTACAGTCAATAACAACACGGACAAAAAAGTTACCAAAGCAAATGCCGCTACCGAATATTCCTGGCGCACTACAGAACTGGCATCCAGTTCAACCACCAAGAATCCATTCACCCGACCCTGGAGATTGGTAATTGGCGCATAACCGGAAAGAATAGTTTCGCCATTTGCAGTTTTCTGAAATTCCCGGTTGACAAACGGTGCATTTTGGGAAAAGGCTGTATACAAATCATCTAATGACTTTGTGTAATCCATGCCAATCAATACAGTCTTATCTCGATCGCTAGGGTCATAGTTTAAGACATAGACAAATTTTTTATTTGGTTGCTGGCGTACCGTATAGATACGTAAAATGTCTTTAGTGGTTGCTTGAATGGCTACAAGTTTATCTTGATTAATTTTGTAAAAAGCTGAGGAGCGATCGCTACGCTGGAGAACCAATCCGTGATAATCGCTATCGATTTGGGGAACTGCCAGACTGACAATCGCCAAAAGACGATTACGGATTGCCTGCCGTTGACTAGAGTACAACTGCCAGTAAATTCCCGAAGCAATTGTTCCTGCCATCACCGCGATTAGCACTGAATAAGAAGCAATAATTTTTGTGCTGAGGTTCCAATTTCGCACGCTCTGTGGCTCCTTTTACAGCCCCAAATACTGAGATGTACAATGCATTGTTAGTCACTCCCAATGTTATTTTTGCCCAATTATTTCTAAGATGCCCACTTCATCTTTCAAATAAACAGTTGGATTAAGGATTGGAGATTTCTCTGGCTGTACTGTTTATGGGGTTTAGCCCAAGGGTGGCGCGGTAAGCGGCGCGTTGAGACTCCAGCCCTACTTTGTTAGTAATCTGTTCCCATCTTTGTTCAATCTCCTGCATTGCCTGCTTGGTTGTAATTTTGTTCCCTAAGAACTTAGATACAACGGCATCAAGAGCTTCAAATTGATATTGTTGATTATGGGGAATGGTCAAACTCAAAACCATATTGGGACTATTCAAGCTGATGCCGAGCGCTGCGAGATAGTTGTTGGCTGCTTCAGACGACATCCCAGATTTAATCCAGGGATCTGAGTTTTTAAATTGCGAAATTCGGTAGGGGTTGAAGCCCGTTGCCCCAATCGTCACATCCACGTTAGCCTGAGCGGGTTGACTCATGTAAGAGAAAAACGCATAGGCGGCATCTTTCACTTTTGGTGCTGCCTTGGCATGAATTACACTTGTCCAACCGATATTGGCAGCGTAGGGTGCGTGATTGACACCATCAATGGCGTAAGGACAGGTAAACTTATCGCAGGCAACCAGTTTGTTAGTCTTGCGATCGAGTACTTGAGTAGTGCCAGGAGTGACCACAGCCCCTACTTTATCCATCACTTTAGACACAGATTGATCGATGGCTAAGGGGCCAACATCGCCCCAATCAATGGTCAGGGCGCACCTGCCAGTAATAAATAATTCTCTAGCTTTGGAATTACCTAGATTCTTATCCTGGGGAATTCCATAGTCCATCGCTTGTTTATAAATATCCAGTGCTTTGGCAAAGGCGGGATTGTTCACCAGAGGCTTCATTGTGTCTGGGTCAAACAATGCCCCTTGTGCGGTTCCCTGAGATTGCAAAAAAGGAGTGGCAATGGATATCAATAGGCTTGTGTTATTATCAGCAGAACCTTTGGACATACAAGAGCCATAGTCTGGTGTACCGTCACCATTCAAGTCTTTGCCGTGAAACTGCTTGGCGATGGCCAGATACTCATCCCAGTTTGTCGGAGGCGTTAACCCCGCTTGCTTTAACAAATCAGTGCGGTAATAAACCATGTGGAAGTCCCCATCCAACGGAATACTGTAGATGCGTCCTTTATAAGTCGCACTAAAATTCCGAAAGATCGGTGCAATATCTTCCCACTGTATGGCTGCATCAGACTTGACTCGCGCTGTTAAATCTTCCACAAAGCCAGCATCGATAAAGTCAATTTGCCATGAAGGTAAAATAACTGCCATATCGTACTTTGAAGCACTGCTAGACCAGTCCTTTTGCAGTGTGTTGTATAAATTTTGAAAAGGAACGCCCGTCAGATTGACCTTCGCTCCAGTTAAGGCTTCAAATCCAGCAATCCGTCTCTTAGTACCTGTACGAACGGTTTCATCCTGAGTGATAATGTTAATTGTTACACCGTCAAAGCGTTGTGCAGTTTGCTCGATGTGGGTGGGCTGGGGTGTTACAGAGATTTGAGAATTGGGTGGGGAGAAACTGCAAGCTGGAATCCCTAAGCTCAAACAAAGGGCAGCCAAGAAAATCAGATAATATCGAAGTTTGTGAAACTGGGAGCGAAAGTTTTGCCAATTAGACATTTTATAATTCTTTTCCTCTGGCTTTTAATTGCCAAATCTTGATAATTTACAGATTTATTGTTCCCAGATAGAACAATAACGAACTCGCTACCACACAAAGGAAAAGTTTTGCCAATTGAACTTTGATAATTACTCCTGAAGTTATGAATTCAAAGCTCCTCCAAAGTTTTAATCGGTAAGGTAATCACAAATTCTGTTCCTTGTCCCAGTACAGAATTGCAGTTCAGGTTGCCATTGTGGGCTTGTTCGACAATTTGCCGGGCGATCGCCAACCCCAACCCCGTTCCTTTACCAACGTCTTTCGTAGTAAATAAATGGTCAAAAATCTTTTGTTTTACTTCTTCGCTCATTCCCTTGCCGTTATCAGCAATAATAACTTTCACGCAGTTATTTTCTAGGAATGTTTTAATTTTAATCACATTGGGATTTAGCTGAATTTCCTCAAAAGTGCGTCCATTATTTGAATCTTCCAAAGCATCAATAGCATTGGCTAAAAGATTCATAAATACTTGATTTAGCTGACCAGGGAAACATTCGATTTGTGGAATATTACTATATTCAGTTAATACTTCAATGGCAGGACGTTGTTCGTTAGCCTTCAAACGATGTTTCAAAATTAAAATCGTGCTGTCAATGCCTTGGTGGATATTAAACGGAACTTTGTAATCTCGATCGGCACGGGAGAAGGTGCGAAGACTGGTGCTAATATTTTTTAGCCTTTCACACGCGATCGTCATGGAATCAATTACTTTGGGTAAGTCTTCTAAGGTATAGTCCAAGTCAATTTCTTCGGCATGATCGAGAATTTCTTCGCTCTTGTTGGGTAAAATTTCTTGATAGAGTCTGAGATGTTGAACAACATCGGCAATGGTAGGTTTAGTTTGTTTGAGACTGGCAGCAATAAAACCAAGAGGATTATTCATTTCGTGAGCGACACCAGCAACTAAATTACCCAAAGCAGACATCTTTTCACTTTGGATAATTTGTAATTGGGCGTTTTGCAAATTAGTTAGAGCTTGTTCTAAATCTTCTGATTTTTGCTGCAAAGCAAGTTCTGATTGTTTGCGTAAGCGAAGCTCGTCGTAGACATCGCTAATATCAATTACTACCCCATCCCATACAATTGCACCATCGGCTTGTCGCTCTGGACGAGCAGCAGATTGAATCCATTTCACGGTTCCTGAAGGTAGGATAATCCGCCATTCTTGTTCAAAAGGTGTCAAAGTTTGAGCAGAGTAGATCATTGCTTGTGTAATAGCTGGGTCATCGTCAGGATGATGCATAGCGTAAAGGCTATGCGTCCCCGCCATCACCGACTCTGGCTCTAACCCATATAAGTCAAAACAGCCAGAGCTAACGTAGGGTGTTGAAGTTGAACCATCCGCCTCCAAACGGAATTGATACACCATACCAGGAATATTATTTGCTAAATTTTGGAAGCGGGTTTCACTAGCTTGTAATTTTGCTAGAGATTGTGTCAATTGTTGGGCATAGTTTTGAGAATTGCCATAAAGTCGGGCATTTTCTAGGGAAATGGCAGCTTGGGCGCAGAGTAAATTCAGCAGTTCAACGCGATCGCTGGTAAAGGCTCCAGTAACAAGATTGTTTTCCAGGTACAATACACCAAGCAACTTACCCTGATGCAAAATCGGGCTACACAAAATACTCTTGGGCTGCTGTCGCTGAATGTAGGGGTCATTAGTTAATTGTCCATTTACTCTAGCATCAATAATCACCGTAGGTTGTAAGCTGCGTTTGACGGTATTAATCAAACTAATGGGCACATCCTCAGTGTCTTCAAGAAATTGCGGCTTCAGCAGCACTGGGCAAAAATCAGTATAAGTGACGGATTGCACCATCAACTGTTCTTCATCGGACAGCAGCAAGACACATTTCTCGGCTCCGGAATTTTCAATGAGAATATGCAGCAATGTGGAGAGTAGTTTTTCCAGTTCGATTTCCCCAGAAAGAATTTGAGAAGCTTTGAGAACGGCAGCTAAATCTAAAGCGACAGAGACGTTGCTGCTACTGGAAGTTGCAGAACTAGTGGAGGTGATTCCTAAGTTGAAGATAGTTTCGGAAGTGGAGAGGGGAGAACGGGTTTGCTGGAGGATAGGGGCGAGTAGTTGGGGATAGCGTTTTTCTAAGTCGGCGACTTTGGCTTTGGCGCCCCAACGAGCATAGCCATAGTAAGCTTCTGTCATGTATTCTTGGGCAATGCGCTGTTTACCCCAATCTAGGTAGAACTTAGCGGCTAGTTCGTTGGCAAGTGCTTCTTCTTGGATGTAGCCGTGTTCTTTGGCTAGAGTTATGGCGCGATCGTAATAATCCATTGCGTCGGCTTTGTTGCCTAGAATACGATACTGTTCTGCTGCTACCAAATCAAATTTATGTTGAAAATTCATCGGCGCATCAGTCGCCCATTGTTTCATTTTTTCCTGATTATTCGTGACTCGATTCAAGAGGTTTTCTCGTTGCGAATCTGTTAGGGATGGATAGATTGCCAAGTGCGCCAAAGAATCATAGAAATTGAATATTGGCACTACAAGAAGCCCTTGAACTGCATCTAAATATCCTTCAGCTTGCAGTGCATTTTCCCAAGCTTGTTTGTGTTCTTCAAACAGATAACTAAGAATCAACTTGTTAAGATAAATATAGTGAAGTTCACTTCTATCATTAGCACCTTGCAGCAACGGTAAAGATATTTTCTCGTTATATATTTCACCCTTTAAATTACAAGGATTTTCTGAAGGACATAACAAGTTTACAATTGACTGTTGAAAAATGCGATTCCATGCTAAAGCATTTTCTTGCTTGAGCCGAGTTAGGGCATCACTAATAGTTGCCATTTCTCGTTCAAGTATGGTTAGTTCTTGTCCAATTAAATACAAGTGGTGGCATTTGTGTGTAGCACAGTAACCAGCAAATTCAAAATTACCGCTTGCCAGTCCGCTTTGATATCCATCCAAAAGTGTTGGCAAGGTTTCTTTAACATGTACTTTGCCATGAATTGTACATACTCCTACTACAAGAAACACAGATGCTTTGATTTCTTGAGCATTGAATTTTTCTACTAGATTTGATGCTAGCTTACCAAATTGATAAGCCGATTCCGGGTCTTGGAAAACTGCATTTAAGAGGATACCATAACAAGCGTAACCGTAACTGGAGAAAGGTGAATTCCCATATTTGAGGGATAAATTGACCAATTCACACATAACCAGAGGAAACAGCATAGGCGTTGCTTGATAGGTAGGAGGCCCCATACTTGCTAACATTCTGGCAGCTGCTAACTTCTCAATATCTGTCGTTAACGGTAGGTTAATTAACTCTTCTATCTTCTTGCTTTGGAGATTGCTTACAGTTTGAGTGAGTGCTTGCTGAATATTTGAAGCTTCAGGTGATTCAGGTAAGCTTATACCCATTAGTTCTAGAGCTTCTAATCCAATTTTGACTGCTTCTAGCTTTTTGACTTGTGCCATATAAGCTTGTATTTTGACAGCATAAACTTTCATTTTTTCAACAGAAGTTTTTGCGTCTTGTATAACAATATCTCTCCATTGCTCCATCTGCACAAAATCACCGCTAAGGTATGCGGTTTCTGCTGCTAGTTCGTGCAGTGCTAGGGTGAGATCGTAATGGGTTTGCCAACAAGACTCATCTGGAGATGGAGAAAAATTTAGTAAAGCAATACCTGTAGTTGAGTACTGATAAGCAGCTGCATAAGCTGTGGCAGATTTAGCTTTTTGTGCTGCTTGCAAATTGAGTTCAGCGATTTTTATTTGTGGTAATCGCTCAATAATCAAGGATTTCCCAATGTTGAGTTGATTGACAATCTCAAACAAATTTTCATCTATTTCTTTGGCTTGTGTATTGTTAAGCAGCAGTTGTCCAATTTTGAGGTGCGTTGCTTGTTTTTGCTCCTCTGGAATCAGAGAATATGCCGCTTGTTGGACGCGATCGTGCAAAAATTTATAAACAGTCTTTTGTCCGTTATCATTTGTTATTTGTAAATCGCCAATAATTAATGACGAATCTTGATAAAATTTGTAAACTTCATTTGTGGGAATCACCAGCCCTTCTTGCAATGCTTTCCACAAATCGGTAGCGGTTTCTGTATGGGATTTTTGATAAACGATCGCCAATGTACTTAAATCAAATTGATTCCCAATACAAGCTGCTAATTTGAGAACTTCCTGAGTCTTGGGCGATAACTTTAAAAGTTGAATTGCCATAAACTCAACGACATCATCTGTGAGAGCGAGCGATCGCACTTGTGCCACATCACACTGCCAAAAACCCGTATGCCAATCAAAGATAATTAACCCGTCTTCATGTAATGCCTTGAGAAACTGAGTTGTAAAAAACGGATTGCCTTTGGCTTTTTGATAAACTAGTTCAGTCAACGGCAAGGCAACTTCTGTTACACAACTCAAGGTGTCTGCAATCAAACTATTGACATCAGCTTGATTTAAGGCTCTCAGCGTTAGAGTATTTACTGTGGCCACCTTCTCAATTTCTTTAAGCGTCAGCATTAAGGGATGAGCCGCAAATACTTCGTTATCGCGGTATGCACCAATAATGAATAAATAGCCATTCAAAGTTTCATCCATCAACAGCTTCAGCAAATCCAGCGATGCTGAATCTGCCCACTGCAAATCATCTAGGAACACTACCAACGGATGCTCCCTTGTAGAAAATACCTGAATAAACTTGACAAACAGCAGATTGAAGCGGTTTTGTGCAGCAGCGCCTGATAGTTCTGGCGCAGGCGGTTGTTTGCCAATAATCTGTTCTAATTCCGGAATCACATCAATTATTACCTGTCCGCTCTCACCCAAAGCATACAGAATTTTATTTCGCCACTGTTCGAGTTGACTGTCGCTTTCACTGAGCAACTGTGTCATCAAATCGCAAAAAGCTCGGACAAAGGCAGACAGGGGAATGTTGCGGTTGAATTGGTCATATTTACCTTTGATGAAATACCCACTCCAGCGGACAATCGGTTTATGTACTTCATTCACCACAGCAGTTTTGCCAATACCGGAGAAACCAGCCACCAACATCAACTCGGCTGCTCCATTGGCAACTCGGCCAAATGCTTCTAGCAAGGTTTGGACTTCTTGCTCTCGTCCGTAGAGTTTTTCTCTTATGATAAAGCGATCGCTAATATCGTGCTGTCCCAAATCAAACCAGGTATGTATGCCTATTGCTTGCCATTCTTGGTAACATCTCTCAAGATCGTATTTCAGCCCCAATGCACTCTGATAGCGGTCTTCAGCGTTCTTCGCCATCAGCTTGCCAATAATTTCTCCCAGCATTAAAGGTATTTCCGGGTTGATATCACAGATGGAGTTGGGCTGTTTTGCGATATGGGAATGCACTAATTCCATTGGCTCGTCGGATGTAAAAGGCAGTTGCCCGCTCAGTAACTCAAAAAATGTCACACCTAATGAATAAAAGTCGCTGCGGTAGTCAATGCCTCGGTTCATCCGCCCAGTTTGCTCTGGCGATAGATACGCTAGCGTCCCTTCGAGTCCATTGATACTCTGAATTTCCTGGGTTTCCCTTGGTAAGAGCGAGGCAATACTGAAATCAATCAGTTTGACTTGTTTGGTGTCAGGGTGAATTAGAATATTGGCTGGTTTAATGTCCTTGTGAATGACGCGCTGTTGGTGCAACTGGTGTAAAGTGTCTAACAGTTGCAGGGCAATGGGTAGAAATTTTTGTAATGTTAGTGGTTTTGAGCAAGTAAATTGGCGTAGGGAAATACCGCCAAAGTCCTCCATTACCAGGGCATAGCCATTATGGTAGGGTTCGAGGGTGTAGGGTTTGATGATGCCAGCAATATCTAGATTTTTGGCGATCGCATATTGGTTGCGAAACTGTACTAATTCGCCCAAAGTCGGGTATTCTCGTTTTAAGAGCTTGATGACAACTGGCTGGCCATCGCATTCTCGTATTGCCCGATATACTTGAGTGCGAGAACCTGAATAAAGTTCTTCTACAATCTCGTAGCTAGCAATTTTTACAGTTTCAACAACTTTTGCGCTCATAAATTTTTACTAGAATTCCTTGTCTCAGAATTAGAATTCCCTAGACAGCATCTTGGTTAACAGATATGGGAAAATTTGCATGGGGCATGGGGCATGGGGCAGGGGGCAGGAGGCAGGAGGCAGGGGGCAGGAGGTAAAACTATTGCCATTACTAGCATTCACGCTTGTCATTATGTCCTGACCTCTGTGGTTACGGCTATATTATTTACCCCTCTGCCTCATTTAAATTCAGGGATTTTATCTAAAGTAGCGGCTGTAACCGGAGCAAAGCTTGTAAATCCAAAGAGGCGAGGTGTTGGTAAGCTCCATCTATGGCACGCTTTCCTCTCAAGAAACCTGTATTAGCTCCAGGGCAAATGTACTGAAGAGTTTCTGGTGTAAAACGTTCTAATAACAACCGAAGACTGTTAATTTGTCGCGGCCAGTGAAAAGTTTTTGCTATCCGTAATGGTACTGGTTGTCCTTGCTGGTTGGGGAGTAAATGGCGACCGGAAAACAGGATACCTCCAAGTTGACTGTAGTATAGGCAAGATGAACCGGGAGAATGGCCTGGTGTCCAAATCACTTGTGTTTCTGCATCAATAGTAAATTCTTGGCTAAAACTAGTTAAGGTTAAGCCTGGTAATAAATAAGCTTCTTGTTCTTGAATTAGGACTTTGCAGTCAAAAATTTGCTGAAATTCAGCGGTCTTGCCAATAGCGCCTCGATGGGTGAGAAATAACCAATCCACGCCCCCATGTGCTGCTAAAAAATCTTGATTTGTTTGGTCTAGGCTAGGGCAGTCTATGAGGATATTGCTTTCATTTCTTACAATAAAATAAGAGGTTCCCCCTAATGTATCCCGATTGGGTGGGAAAGCAAAAATGCTCTCTTGTGCGAAGTCCATTTTTAGAGAATCTTCGCTAGAAGTTGCGTTCGGGAACACAGCCCGTGGTGGGTTGGTTGTGCGACTCGGCTGTTGAGGTGAAGGGGACATAATGTAAAGAACCGAAACTGAGGAGTTGTGGATAATCTAGTTACAGTGTAAAAATTCTCAAAGATTGAAACTTAAACGTTAACTAGCAATGTTAACCGTTGGTTAAAAAATTAGGGTTTGAGGTCTACCTTGTAGTTAAGGCGATGGTGCTAAAGCTACTGGTGGGGCGTTTTGTCAAAATTACTGAAAATAATATGGAATTTTGGTTTTTGTTTCTCCTCCTACTGGGGCTAGCTACTTATCTAATGGTGCAGCACAGCGTCGCTCAGATCACCCGGACGCCAGTATGGTTGTTGTGGTTGGTTTTAATGACACCAGCATTGCTGTTGATTGGATGGATGCTGATGTATGGGGCGAAACAACCTCCGCCAGTAGGGTTGTTCATGTGGTCTTTATTTATCTGCATACTGTTTTACTGGATATTGTTTCAATGGGGGCGTCGAGTACCAACAAATACACAGACCGACCAAGCCCAAGCCCAAACCTCAGAATCACAGCCAATTACACAGCCTACCGCAGAAACAACAGTGCGTCCAATTGAACCAAGAGAAGAAACTCAACTACGAAATTGTTTTCCTTGGTCTGTATACTACGTCCAAAATATTGAATATCGACCACAAGCGGTGATTTGTCGCGGTCAGTTGCGAACTAAAGCTAGCAATGCTTACCAACAAATTAAGGCTAATATTGAAGCACAATTTGGCGATCGCTTTCTCCTAATCTTTCAAGAAGGTTTCAATGGCAAACCTTTCTTTGTACTGGTTCCTAACACTCAAGCTACTAAACAGACAGATACACCACAACGCGACCAACAACAGGTAACTCGACCAGGATTAGCACTTTTACTGCTTTTCGCTACTTTGCTAACTACTACTTTGGTAGGAGTGGAAATTGCTGGCGTTTCTCTTCCACAAACATCGGAAATAGGATCTTTTCTGAAAAATCTATTTAGCCCTGATGTTCTACTCCAAGGTTTGCCCTATGCTTTAGGACTAATGGCAATTTTGGGTACTCATGAACTGGGACACTATTTAACAGCTAGATTCTACAATATTCGCTCGACGTTGCCTTACTTTATTCCCGTGCCTTTCTTCTTAGGAACCTTTGGTGCATTTATTCAAATGCGTAGTCCGATTCCTAACCGCAAAGCTTTATTTGACATTAGTATTGCTGGCCCCCTTGCAGGGTTTGTGGTCACGTTACCGATTTTAATTTGGGGATTGGCTCATTCTGATGTGGTTGCTCTGAGTGAAAAAACCCGACTTTTGAATCCCGATGCCCTCAATCCCAAGTATTCTATTTTATTAGCGCTACTCTCAAAGTTAGCTTTGGGAAGTCAATTAACAGCAAAATCGGCCCTTGATTTACATCCACTGGCAGTAGCGGGTTTCTTAGGATTAGTTGTCACCGCTTTAAATTTAATGCCTGTGGGACAATTAGATGGAGGTCACATTGTCCATGCAATGTTTGGACAAAGAACGGCAATTGTAATTGGTCAAATTGCTCGCGTTTTGTTACTATTACTTTCTTTAGTTCGAGAAGAATTTTTGTTGTGGGCAATTATCCTATTATTTATGCCATTGGTTGATGAACCTGCCCTCAATGATGTCACTGAATTGGATAATAAACGTGACGTTTGGGGATTATTATCAATGGCTTTGTTGATTGTTATTGTTTTACCATTACCGCAAGCGATCGCCAACCTTTTACAAATTTAGGACTTACGCAAAATATCTCTCAAACTCTGATTTCTCCGTGCCCTCTGCGCCTGGAGCGGTAGCCTGCGGCAAGCCGCTCCGCGTCTACGTTATTCCGTAACTGGTGCGTAAGCCCTAAAATTTAAATAACGACCCTTTAAACACATACACATTAACGACTGCCAGAAATCGGAATGTTAATGCGATTGCCAATGTTTAAACGAGCTATGAGCGCAGTCCAACCAGTTTGGTGGCTTGCTCCCAAGCCCCGACCAGTATCGCCGTCAAAATACTCGTAAAACAAATTGAGATGCTGCCAATGGGGGTCGGTAGCGAAACGCACCTCGTCTCCATGCCAAGGACAAACACCGGACTCATTGGGGCAAAAAAGGCTATTGAGACGGCGACTCAATTCTTTGGCAAGCTGCGCCAAGTTCATCATGCATCCAGATCCTCTAGGGCACTCCACTTGCAAAGTATCGCCATAGAAGTGGTAATAACGCTCTAATGCCTCAATCAGTAAATAATTAAGCGGAAACCAAATTGGGCCGCGCCAATTCGAGTTCCCACCAAACAATCCGCTATTGGACTCTGCGGGTTGATATTCTACTCTGTATTCCGCCTCGTCAACCTTGAAAGAATAAGGTCGATCTCGATGAATCTTGGAGAGCGAGCGAATGCCATAAGGCGAAAGGAACTCGTTTTCATCAAGTAAATAATCAAGGATTCGTTCTAAACGTTCGCGAGTTGGAATTGCTAGCAAGCGACGCTCGTGTTGGGGATCTTCGCACAGACAAGAAATTTGTTTCGATACTTCGGGACGATTTTCCAGAAACCAACGCATTCGTTTAGAAAAACCATCTAAGCGCTCAATCATCGGCTGTTCTAAAATCTCGACTGCCAGTAAAGGCAACAATCCCACCAGCGAGCGTACCCGCAACGGAACTGATTTTTGTTCGCAGCGCAATTGGTCGTAGTAGAAGCCATCTTGCTCATCCCACAAACCAGTTCCTCCGAAGGTGTTGATGGCACTGGAGATGGCCATAAAATGTTCAAAAAATTTAGAAGCGATGTCTTCGTAAGCTGGATCTTCAGATGCCAATTCTAATGCCATCGACAACATCGTGCCGCAGTAAAATGCCATCCAGCCAGTTGCATCAGCTTGTTCTAATTGTTGCCCAGTGGGTAAAGGTTGAGAGCGATCGAACACGCCAATATTATCTAAACCAAGAAAACCACCCGCAAAGATATTTTTGCCCTCGGCGTCCTGGCGATTCACCCACCAAGTAAAGTTGAGTAGCAATTTCTGAAAAACACGAGCGAGGAAAAGGCGATCGCGTTTGCCCTTAGGCGCAGTCAGCTTATATACACGCCAGCACGCCCAAGCATGAACGGGGGGATTTGTATCTGAGAATCCAAACTCGTAAGCTGGGAGTGCCCCATTTGGATGCATGTACCATTCGCGCAAGAACAGGATTAATTGCTGTTTTGCATAGTCGGGATCGATTTTCGCCATTGGAATCATATGAAATGCTAAATCCCAAGTGGCATACCAAGGATACTCCCACTTATCTGGCACAGAAATGATATCCCGATTGTACAAATGCTGTGCCCAATCCTGGTTAAGTCCCTGGCGATCGCTAACAGTAGGATAGTTTGCGTCACCTGCTAACCAATCAGCAACGCTGTAATGGTAGAACTGTCTTGACCACAGCAATCCAGCACAGGCTTGAATCAGAATATGGCGCTCTTGGGGTGGAATATTGTTTGGTAGATCGGCATAAAAGTCATTCGTTTCTTGGATGCGTTGAGAGAAAATGCGATCGAAGTCTTCTCCAAAAGACTGTTGAGGAGCTTCTTCTTCAGCAAATAATCGTAGTTTTAGTGTTAAACTTCCTTGAGCAGGAATTTCTAAGCGATAATGGGCAGCTGCTTTAGTCCCAACATTGTCAGGATTAATCGCCTCTGTTTTTTGCTCGATCGCATAATTATGAAATCCATCTTTGACATAAAGATTGGCATTGGGAACGCCAAACACCTGCTCAGAATTTGTTTCATTATCAGTAAATAGAAAATTAACGCTTTCTTGTCCTGGCAAGGGTTCAGCAGCCAAATAAAAACGACCTAGTGAAACATGGTCAGCAATTAGTTGTGTTGGGTTGTCTATTTTGATTTGTGGTTTTGGCCAATAACCCTCTCCAGTACGCGACCAAGACCAAGTGTTTTTATACCAAAGTGTTGGTAAAACATGGAGCGGTGCAGGATTGGAACTGCGATTCTCGATGGTAATGCGAATCAGGATATCGTTAGGGGATGCCTTAGCGTACTCAATGAAGACATCAAAGTAACAATTGTCATCAAATATACCTGTATCGAGCAGTTCGTATTCGCGCTCTTCGGCAGTGCGACGCTGATTTTCTTCCACAAGTTGAGCGTAAGGAAACTCAGCTTGGGGGTATTTATATAAAGCTTTACAGTAAGAATAAGTCGGTGTAGAGTTTAAGTAAAAATAACACTCTTTGACATCTTCGCCATGATTGCCTTGAGTGTTGGTAAGTCCAAATAGTCGTTCTTTGAGGATGCGATCGCGTTCGTTCCACAAAGCAAGTGCAAAACAAAGACGACCCTGGCGATCGCAAATACCCAACAAGCCATCTTCACCCCAGCGGTAAGCGCGGCTACGAGCATGTTCATGAGGAAAGTAATCCCAACTAGAGCCGTCTGGTGAGTAATCTTCACGCACTGTAGCCCACTGCCGTTCGGCAAGATAGGGCCCCCAACGTTTCCAGTTCTTCTCTCTGCGGGCGTCTTCGGCTAAACGTTGAGACTCTGCATCTAGAAAATTGTTCTCACTCATTGGTGACTCTCGCAAAATACGTCATACATATCCACCACTGGCTTGAAAGGTATGTCCGGTTATCCATTGACACCGTTGACTGACTACAAATGCCACAACATCTGCAATTTCCTCTGGTTTACCTAAACGGTTGAAAGGTGACTGTGCTGCTGCGGCGTTTGGATCGTCGCCTGAATTCTCAAACATCTCCGTTTGAGTCGGGCCAGGTGAAACTGTATTCACCGTGATGCCGCGCTCTCCTAGTTCCATTGACAATACTTTACCTATTAGCTCGACGGCTGCTTTGCTGCCACAATATAGACTAAATCCTGCCTTCGGACGAACCACTAGTCCACTGGAAATATTCACAATACGTCCGTTATTATTAAGCCGCTGTGCTGCCTCCTTCATACACAGAAATGCAGCTTTAGTGTTTAACCCAAATACCTTGTCAAATGCCGCTTCATCCATCTCTACAAGCGGCCCTCCTACACCTGTTCCCGCAACGTTAACCAGAATATCGATCGCATCAAAATGCTGCTGCGCCTGTTCAAATAGCTTGGTGATCTCTTCGCTATGGTTAAGGTCTGCATGAATAGCAATTGCTTCACCTCCACCGTGTTGGATTTTATTGACTACTTGTTCTGCTGAGTCTGCGTGGCCACCGTAGTGTACAACTACTTTAGCTCCTTGCTCTGCAAGCCGTTCACAGATAGCAGAACCAATACCACCAGAGCCACCCGTAACAATTGCTACTTTTTCTTCTAAGTCTTTCATAGTCTAGAGTTTGGATTAAAAGGTGTTATCAGTTTGTGATTCAAAGCATTCTTGTTGAGAATTACCAAGCAATCCACCATCGATGTCAACAGTAGAATTGGTGACAACGCTCCTTGCTATTTTTGCGCTTCAATGGTTTGACTCTAAACGTGTTTCTTATTGGCGTAAATTACCGCATGAAAGTTTTCCGCCAAATAATTTCAACAACAGAATACAAGTTTGTTGCTGCACAGTCTCCTACCCGAAGATATATGCCTAGCGTTAACAATTAGGTATTTTTGTGATTAAATCTAATTTTGAAGGTACTAATACTAAGTTGTATTCAAACAGAATATTCATACCTACTCCCAGCCCAAATTACTATCTTGGACTGCAACTTAGTATTAGCAATTTTGAGGATTGAAAGATTTTAGGACTTACGCAAGAACTCTTTTAAATTCTTATTTCTCCGTGCCCTCTGCGTCCTCTGCGGTTCGATTTTCCGTTACCTGTGCGTAAGTCCTGGATTTTATGAACAAGAGTCAAACAGCAGTGAATAACGCTGCAAACCTCTCATTTTTTACAGTCAACTTTCCCATTGCCTTAGGCTTGTTGCTATGGTTTTGAATATTCTACGAAACGATAAAATTTTTTCTTCAAAAACTTGAGCCTATTTTATTAGCCAAGATTTCCATAAACTCACAGGTTTGGCTCTAATTCATCACCTTGAAGGCAAAATTAAACCTTCGTGATTGGTGAAGGTTTTGCCGAGGAAAAATATTTAATCCCCCAGAGAGAGGGGGAGCATTTTGTATTAAAACTAACTCGATACTGACTTAGCTGCCTCAGAAATCTTCGCAGCAGGTGGAAAGCCAGCCAAGCGAATTTCAGAAGTGAAAGAAGTAATATTAAACCCACCGGAGCGCTTTAAGACATTTACTCGCATCCGCAAATTGGGGCTAGCAAACCACAGACGCTCCTCAGACTTGATGGTTTCATCTTCTGTAATTAGAGTCAAAGCACCATCACTATCTATTTGATAGCGTCCGGGAACTGGAGTTTTTTGGGCATCAACTATCTGCCTGAGTAACTTGCCTTGAGCCGGATTATCGGTATCGGGTACTGAAACCAAGACGGTTGAACCGCTATGTTTTACTTGCTCCCCTTCCATTGTGCCGTTCCAGGTGACTTTGAGAGCACAGGAGGCGGAACTAGGATTAATTTGGTACTGTTGACACAATTTGCTTACTTCTGGGTGATCTGCTGGTAGTGTCTCGATAATGGTGTCTGACTTGCCATGTTCAGATTGATTCAAAGCTAAATGATGAATAGTACGATGAGAAAACCATTTACCAGCACTTAACTCAAAAAACTCTTCAATATTCATGAATGAAATTACCCTGCATCAAAATGCAAAAATTCCCACTTAATTATTATTAAAAGGTAGCAGCAGGCTTTAATATTAAGCTTGATTACCTATTTCCTCAAGCCTCTTGAGGCTAATTCTTGCTGCCTCAGCAACGTTGTAATGATTGTCTTTTTCCAGGTATTTCAACGCTGAGACGCTCTTGGGAGTTGGAAGATTGCCCAAGGCTTCAGCCAAACGTTGCCTAATAAACCAATCATCTGATTGAGCAAACCGCAGGATACTATCAACAGACTCAACGGCTCTAATTTCTCCAAGCGCGGAGATTGCAGCCTCTTGCAATACTTTTTCTTTGCTATCGAGGGCTTGTAGCAGAAGTTGACGGGCACGCGGATCTTTAAGATTACCTAGCGATACGGCTGCGCTAAAGCGTACTAACCAATCAGTATCTTCATAAAATGCCCGTGAGAGTGCTTCAAAAGCTCTGACATCACCTAAATATCCTAAAGCACCAGCCGCATCAGCACGCATACCATAATCTGGATCGTTTTCGAGAATTCTGACCAAAATTGAATAACATTCTGGCGTAGGCTTGACTCCAAGGGCAAAGATCGCCATCGATCGCAGTTGCAAAGATTCGTCGTCTAGTACTTTTTTAATCAAAGGTACTGCGTCCTCAGGGGAAACGTGACGCAGATTAGCAAGGGCTACCATGCGATCGCGCAAATCAGGACTTTCTAACTGAGTAGAAATTTCTTCTAAGCTTAAAGTTGTCATTTGGTTCAAAACCTTTTCTTTACTTATCTTAATTTATCCGATCCCTTCATCAGCCTGTCGCCATCACAAAGTAGGAGTTTGGCGACTTTACAAAATGGCTAAATTATGAGTCAAAAATAAATAAATGTTAATTCCAGCGAGATTGTGTATGGAATTTAGCAGTCAGATTTAACACTTAGCTGTGCCTGAGGTATGACGAGAAGACTTGATAAGGGGCGTAGGTTAGGGGTGTGACTGTGAAATCCACCGTTAACCTTTAGGAGAATCACAATGGTTCAACTTAGCGAACGTCCAGGCACTAAAAAAATCACAAACTTGCGCGATAAGTTCATCTATGAACTTGGTGGAATATACGATGCTGAACATCGCTTTTTGGAAGCTCAGCAGTTAATGTGGCAGTGTAGTCAACATAACCAATTGAAGTCCTTGCTCGAAACCCATATTCGGGAAACCGAGCAGCAAATTAGAAATTTGGAGGAAGTATTCAGCAACTTGGGACAGCAGCCACAGCGGGTAACTTGTGACGCTGCGGCTGGCCTAATTAGCGATGCCCAAAAGTTAACACTACTGGCTGCTGATAATCCTAAAATTGTGGAGCTAGGAATGGCAGGAGCGCAGGCTAAGGTAGAACAACTGGAAATTGCTTGCTATCGCGGCTTGATTAAAGGTGCTGAACAGATGGGGCAAAATGAAGTTGTGCGACTGCTACAGCAGAACTTACAACAGGAAGAACAGACAGCCCAAAAGATTGAGCAACATCTACCGCAGTTACTTCAAGAAGCAAAATCTGCTGAAAGTTCAAGTGGTAATCGGTCTCGTTAATCTCTTGTAGGGTTGATGCACTGGAGTGAGATATAACAAAAGCAAGGCAATGGTGACCTTGCTTTTGTTATTGTTCCATCAGCACTGTTTTGAATCAACAGACTTCTTGCAGAAGTCGGGGAAAGGGGAAAGGGAAAGGGGGAAAGGTTTGGTATTTTCCTTTCCCCTTTAACATGTATCCCTTTTCCCACAAGAGTGCAAAAAACACTTTTGCAAGAGGTCTAACCACGACTCAAAAAAGAGCATCGCTTATACCAATTCAAAATTCAAAATTCAAAATTAAGAAATCTATATTTTACAAGGGTTTCTGGATTTGGATCTGTTTCAAACTTGTATGAAGAGAACTGATTACCTAATACTTTGCTTTGCCAAGACAACAGGCCCGGCAGTGACAACTACGATTTTATCTGGGTGGATTAACTCTCGCGCTGCTTGATTGACTTCCTCAATGGTGACTTGCTGGATTTTTTGAGCAAAGGAGTGCAATTCTACTTGTTCTAGTCCGTAAACTTCATTCATCAGAATTGTATCTGTTAATTCCTCTGGATTTGCTAAGGAAACATTATAGTTGCCGATGAGGGTGCGTTTAGCTGTTTCTACTTCTAGCGCAGTGACGCCTTGTTGATGGATTTGTTGCAGTATTTGACGGGTACTGACGATCGCTTTGGTGCTATCTTCAGGACTAGTTTGCATTTCTATTAAAAATGTCCCCGCATTTTTACCGACTAGGAAATAGCTATAAATTCCATAGCTCAAACCTTGGCGATCGCGCACTTCTGTTCCTAGTCTACTGGATAAGGTATCGCCTCCCAAAATTTGATTCAACACCAAAACTTCAGAAAACCGAGGATCGTAACGGTTAATACTGGTATAACCCATATAAGTCACAGCTTGGGCTTTACCTGCTAAAACTCGGTTAACACTGACTATTTTTTCTGGCAGTGGCACTGTAGGATATTTTAATGTCGGTGGTTCGCCGCTAACTTGCCAGTCAGCAAACTTCGATTCGATGAGCGATCGCACTGACTCTACCTCAAAATCTCCCACTAGTACTAGCACCGTTGTGTCAGGACGATAATGTTTGACTTTGAAATCAATAACATCCTGGCGTTTAATGCGCTGTAAACTCTTCTCTGTAGGAAAGGTGTGTAAGGGATGTTTTTGCGGATAAATTGACTGAACAAATATTCTTTTAGCTACTTCTGACGGTTCATCTAATTCTATTTGCAGATCTGTTAAAGTTTGTTGGCGATGCAGTTCTAATTCTTTGACTGGAAATGTACTATTTTTCAGAACATCTGCCAAAATTTCGATGAGTATTAGCAAGTCTGGTGCTAGACTATCACCCTCAATCTGCACACCTTCAGGGTAGGCATGAAAGTCCAGACTTGCGCCTCGTTCTGCCAAGGTTTTGGCAATTGTTAAGGCATCCTTCGTTTTTGTGCCACTAAGCAAATTTTCTGCCACAAAAGCAGCCAGTCCAGCTTGCTCATTTGAATCAAATTCTGTTCCCGCTTGAATGTAGCCGCTTAGGGTAACAGTAGGAGTGCTACGATCGCTTAACAATAATAGTCGCAGTCCGTTGTCAAATTGGAATTGCTGTGGTAGTGTTTGGGCGATGTCTTCTGTAGGAGAGGCTGACGCTTGTTCGCGTAGCGTGTCGCAGACAGGACTCGCTACCCCTTTGCTAATGCCAAGGACAGCAAGCGGCGCATCTGTTACCAAATCCACATTTGGTAAGTACTTCACCACTTCACTAACAAGCACAGGTGCAACAGCAGAGAAATTTTCTGTAGTTTGGGTTAAATCTGGTTTCTCAGCAACTTCTGTTGTTTGCTGCTGAGTTGGTTCAAAAAAGCCGACTGTACGTGCTTCTTTTGTCAAATATTTGTTAATTACAGCGACAACATCCGTTGGCTTCACCAAACGCACAGCTGCTAAATAGCGGTCTGTATAGCGATAGTCATCAGCAGTGGTTTCATCATGACCTAATTGCATTCCTTGAGAAGTGATATCACGGTTACTCAAAATGACATCTGCTGTTAATTGAGTTTTGGCTCGTTCCACTTCTTCTAATGTGACACCTTTTTTTGCTACATTGGCGATCGCACTACTCAGCACTGAGTCAATTTTTTTCAAATCTTGTTTAGATGCAGCCGTCACCAACACCTCATACCAGCCAAATTCCCGCAAACTGGTAACTGATGCTGTAACTTCACGAGCCAGACCTGATTCTACCAAAGCCTGATAAAGGCGAGAATTCCGCCCTTCAGTCAAAATATAATCCATCACATCCAGCGCTGGTACATCCGGTTGATTTACATCTGGTAACGGATAAACCGCCTGTAACAAACTTCCTACCCCTGGTTCTCGCAATATTATGGGACTGGGGAATGAGGGAAATGAAGGAGAAATAACTCTTGCCTCTTGCCTATTGCCTATTGCCTCTTGCCTGTTTACTAATTCCCCAAACACTTCTTTAACCATTTCCAAAGTATTTGCAGTTTGGAAATCTCCAACAATTACTAAAACGGCGTTATCAGGAGTGTAAAAATTGCGGTAATATTTTTCTACTTGTTCAAGTTCAAATTTTTCAACATCTGCCTTCATACCACCTACAGGTAATCCATAGGCATGATTGGGAAACATTGCTTGCATTACGGCCCGGTTGAGACGATATTCTGGGCTATTTTCGTAACCTTGCAATTCCGAAATTACTACCCGCTTTTCACTTGCTAGTTGCTCTAATTCAATCTGGGAATTTTGCATTCTGTCCGCTTCCAGCACCAAAAGTGCTTTGAGCTTGCTTCGTTCCACAGTACCGTAATATGCAGTTTGGTCATAGCTAGTAAAAGCATTAGAGTCACTACCCAAAGCACTAAACAAACGTCCAAATTGAATTGGACGATTTTTTGTGCCTTTAAACATCATGTGTTCCAATTGGTGAGCAATACCATTGACTCCCGGTTCTTCGTTGCGCGAACCAATCTTATACCACACCTGCACCGTTACCACTGGCGCAGTATGCACTTCTTTGGTGAGGACAATTAGACCATTTTCCAGTATTGTCTTGCGGACGTTTTCTGTCAGTGTTGAGGCCATTATTATTTTTACTAGCAACCAAGACTTAATAATTTTAGATTTTAGATTTATAATTTATTTCTATTAGATAGCTTTCTGAATTTAGCTGTCACACTTATTTTTTAAATTAGTATTATTTTACAGGACGATATCAGTTTAATTTGGCAAATAAATCTCTTTCCTCGACAATACTAGAAAAAAATATATAAAAGCTCAATCATAGTTTAATACATAAATCACTCATAAGACCCCTACATTCACAGACTTTCTTTGCCTATTGCCTATTGCCTATTGCCTGTTATATTACCAACAAAATTAATCAAAAAAGCTAAATTATGGAACTTTTGCTAAAACGCGAATAAATTCCAAAGGTAAGCCATCGGTATCGGCGATAAAAGCAACTTCATAAATGCGATCGCCTATTTGCTGTTGTGTCGGTTCTAATAATACCTTTAACGGTTGTAATTCTTCTGTTTTGTATACACGTTCTTGTAAATTTGTCAACCAGCTAGGTAAATCTGGTGTTATCTCAGTTAAGTCGAAAGACAGATGATAATATCCCACATAATGTTCATCAGCAAAAGCATCTGGGGCTGGTTTTGGTTCAGGAATTTGGATCAGTTCAATTCTGCCCCCTAATCCTTCCATCCAACAAGCTAGCGTGTAGCCTGTAGTAAAGCGTTCTGAAATTGTAAACCCCAAATGTTCGTAGAAAGCGATCGCTCGATGAATATTAGCCGTCCGAATAGAAGCGTGGTGCATAACAAAAGTTAGAAGTTGCCAGTTATGAATAAAGTTAGGAGTTGTCAGTTAGGAGTTAGGAGTTGTCAGTTAGTAGTTGTGAGTTATGAATTCAATTTAACTCCTAACTTTTAACTCTTAACTCCTAACTTTTAACTCCTAACTCCTAACTCCTAACTTTTAACTCCTAACTTTACTCAAATAACCTGAAATAAGGGTAGCGTACAGGGACGCCAGGTTCTTTTTCCAAGTCAAAATTAATAACTTCCCAGCTGGGATCTTCTGGAGGGTCAGGACTAAACTCTACGGGTAAACCGTAGAGTCGCGCGGCTGATGCTTCTGGCTGTCCAGACCGCCAAGGAGTACTGCGTTCTAAGTAGCCACTCATCAATTCCTGATAGCGTCGAGCAATAATAACTCGTGTTGCTCGATAGCCTTGGGTATACAGCTTGTCTAATGCTTCATGGATTTCAAAGCGGATACCATCAGGATGAGTATGCTGTCTATACCATTCATTATTCCACCTCCGCCAGTGGCGCCCAGATTGTAAATGGATTAACTCTCCATTTTTCGGGTTAGCTTCAAAAGCGCCATGACGGGGACATAAATAGGTATCTGTTAGTGTCAACGCCGGAATAGTCTGGCGACAGTGGGGACACTGTATTTCAGGGCCAAATATTGGGTACTGCAAGCCTGGATTCATCATGAAGTGCGTACAAACATAATTTTGCTTTACCAGCACTAGGCACTAGTAGGTTGGGTTATACACTTCGACTCCGCCACTTTGGGATATTTCCTCACTGCTAACTTAACTAGTAAGTTCTGAGTTATAAGTTTTTAAGTTTTTCATGAAAAACTCTCCTGTAACTCAACACTCATTACTACTTCGTTAAGCATTCAGCACTCGTCAATTTAGAGGCTTGATGCTGTGATATCCTGGTTTTGCAACCAGCCTCAAAGGTTGGAGTTTCTCCAGTGTTCCTGGGTACCATATTAATATTCTATCGTGTCTACCGCTTCTTACTGGACATCTGTCGATTTTTCTCAAGCTGCCTTCATTGCAGGCAACGCTGTTGTTATAGGTTCGGTAAATATAGCAGCAGGAGCAAGCATTTGGTACGGGGCAGTAGTTAGGGGAGATGTTGAACGCATTGACATTGGCGAATGCACGAATATTCAGGATGGCGCAATTTTACATTGCGATCCTGGTTTTCCCACAATCATAGAAGATTATGTCACCGTAGGGCATCGTGCTGTGGTACATTCTGCTTACGTTGAGCGTGGAAGTTTGATTGGCATTGGCGCAGTGATTTTAGATGGTGTACGAGTGGGCGCTGGTAGCATTATTGGCGCTGGCGCAGTAGTCACTAAAAATATACCCCCGTTATCCCTGGTTGTCGGTATTCCTGGCAAAGTACAACGCCAAGTAACAGAAGTTGAAGCCGCAGAACTCATCGAACACGCCCAGCGTTACGAAAAGTTAGCTTTAGTTCATGCAGGTAAAGGTACTGATATCGGCTTTAGTAAGGGTTAGGGAGTGGGGTATGGGATGAGGAGGCTCTTGAAGCAAGGGAAAAGGTTAAAGGTTAAAGGGAAAAGGAATAAATCTAATCTTTCCTCTTTTCCCTTTACCCCTTTCCCTTTCCCCATACCCTGTTTGCCCAATGCCCAATACCAATAATTTAAACATTCTTTACATATAGGCTAGGAAAAATTGCCCACTTCAGCTAAAAATAAAAATGAGAGCAGTTGACAAAACTTTAATTTCTTCTTAAAAGAGGGGTTCTAGATATGGATATCGATTTTCGTTTAGCGATCGTTTTAGCTCCAATTGCTATTGCCGCTGGCTGGGCAGTGTTTAATATTGGCGCTGCGGCTTTAAGACAAATTCAAGGCTTTTTGGATAGAGAAGCCTAAGTTAGGCTTAATATCATTTCTTTTCAACCGACTGTTTCTTTTTATTAAGACAGTCGGTTTTATTCATATTGAACATGGGGCAAACAGGGTATGGAGAAAGGGAAAGGGGTAAGGGGAAAAGGGGAAAGATTAAATTTATTCCTTTTCCCTTTAACCTTTAACCTTTTCCCCTGCTTCCCCTGCTCCCCTGCTCCTCTGCTCCCCATCTCCCCACTCCCCTCCTTGTGGATATCGATTCTGTAATTCAACCTCTTCAGCGCTTTGGCGTCCATCTCGGACTCGATCGCATTGTCAATCTCTTGGCAAATCTTGGCAATCCCCATCACCATGTCCCAGTAATTCACGTTGCTGGCACTAATGGCAAAGGTTCAGTTTGCGCTTATCTTTCCTCGGTACTTACTGAGGCGGGTTATCGTACAGGGCGCTACACTTCCCCCCATTTAGTTGATTGGACGGAACGTATTTGTCTGAATGAACAACCAATTTCTTCTGAAGAATTAAACCAATTATTCCAACAAGTACAAGCAGTGGTTCTTCCTAATGAACCATCGCCAACTCAATTTGAAGTAATTACCGCCGCAGCTTGGTTATATTTTGCCCAAGCTAAAGTCGATGTCGCAGTGGTAGAAGTGGGACTAGGGGGGCGCTTGGATGCTACCAATGTTTGTTTGGAACCTTTAGTTACGATTATCACTTCCATCAGCCGGGAACATTGGCAACAATTAGGCCCCACCGTTGCTGACATTGCCAGAGAAAAAGCAGGTATTCTTAAACCGGGGTGTCCTGTTGTAGTTGGACAATTGCCACCAGATGCCGAAGATGTGGTGCGATCGCGTGCTTTAGAATTACAATGCCCCATTTTTATGCCTCAAGGCGTCCGCCAAATCGCTACAGGCTGGGCGGAGTATGAAACAACTCAAAATTCAAAATTTATACAATATCCTTTGCCGTTAGCGGGACAAATTCAGTTAAATAATTCAGCTTTGGCTTTAGCTGCTTTAGAGATTCTCCAACAACAAGGTTGGCAGATTTCGGAAGCAGCCATAATTAACGGTATGGCGAAAACTAAATGGCCGGGGCGGATGCAATGGACTAGTTGGAAAAACCATAAATTACTAATTGATGGCGCCCATAACACAGCCGCAGCCGAAGTTCTCCGTCACTATGTTGATAGCTTAGATCCAGTAAAGCGCAAACCCGTAACTTGGATAATGGGAATGTTTGCTGATAAAGATCATGCCGATATTTTTGCTGCTTTATTGCGAAGTGGCGATCGCCTTTTTTTAGTCCCAATACCAGTAGAACCTTGGCCTGGTCGAACTTCTGCTAATTTAGACGAACTAGCCAATTTAGCTTACAACGTCTGTCCACAATTAAGCGATCGCCAAATACATCCAGACTTATCCACAGCCCTAGAAACCGCAACCTCAACCGCCACCAAAGACGATCTAATCGTTGTCTGTGGTTCACTTTATTTAGTCGGCGATTTTTTATCAACTACCAAATATAATTCGTAAATCATAATTACCAAGAAAGGGGAAAGGGGAAAGGGATGGAGTTTTTTAAAACATGCGTATCTTTCTCCTTTCCCTTCCCCCAAATGGCTTTAAAGCCCCCTCATTTAAGTCCGGTCTTTAATTGGGGAAGGTCACAATCCTCTTCCAATTTCTTTTCCCTTTACCCTTTTCCCTTTACCCTTTTCCCTTCTTCGTGAAGAATTTATCTATTGTCCCACTGTTGCGCGGCATCTTCTACAGCTTTATCTACTGTTTTTTCGCCTAACATTGCTGCTTGCAAGTTCTCATAAATTGCCTTTTGCAATTTATTTGAATCCTTCAAAGTAGGAGTTAATATTTCTGCTTGTTGCAGTTGTTTAGCAGTGATAACTCGCGCTTTTTCTATGGTTGAAGCATTAGCTGAAACATCTTTAAAGTAGCTGTCAGACAATGCTTTAACTGTAGAAGGTAGAACATTTGCGGCTTTTGCAAAGGCTAACTGATTTTCGTCATTGGTGACAAATAAAGCAAACTTCACGGCGGCGTCCGGTTGTTTGCTGTCACGGGGAATAACTATGTTCATCACTGCGACATTTTTCTTGCCTGTGTCGCCGGTGAGTTGGGGTGCTATTTCTGAAGCTTGAGCAATTTTCGGGGCATTATTAGCGATCGCTTTGAGAAACTCTGGCCCAGAAGCTAGAAAAGCCGTTTCTCCAGATTGGTATAAATCGATCGCGTGCCGATGTCCTTGGGTCAAAGCCTCTTTAGGTAGCAAACCTTTTTTATACAAGTCTACCCAATATTGAAACGCTGCTTTCCCTTGTGTCGAATTAAACGCAGCTTTACCTTGGTCGTCTATTAAAGTTACTCCCATTTGCACAAAAGATTCCAGCACTTCTCCAGAATCTTGCGGTACAAATGTCACAAAAAAGGCATATTTCCCAGTCTTATCTTTAATTTGTTGCGCTGCTTGTGCTAATTCTGCGTAGGTTGTAGGTGATTTATTTATACCTGCCTGTTTTAATAAATCGGTGTTATAAATGGTTAACCGTGTGGTGAGATACCAAGGAATTCCAAAACTCTTACCATTAAGCGTGCTTGCCTTCCAGATATTCGGTAGATAGGAGGAACGTACATCATTTGGCACCTTTGTGTCCAAATCTAACCAAGCATTTCGCCCCGCAAGTTGGGAAGCAAAACCGGGATTGAGGTTAACAACATCAGGTGGCGTTTTTCCGGAGACAGCTGTTAATATTTTGTTCTCCATTGCTGCCCAAGGTACATCAACCCAGTTAACCTTTATACCTTGATTTTGCGATTCAAAATTAGTAATCAGGCTTTTAAAGTAGTCAGTAAATTGAGGTTGCAGTTGCATCGTCCAAAACTCAACAGTTGCTACTCCTGAAGTAGTTTGTTTTGTATTTGTACCAACATTACCTGTACCACAGCTTACAATCCAGCTAGTTAATAAGCCAAGCAGTACTAAAGCAGTAAGTTGTTTAAATTTTCGCAATTGAATCATCTTCCCAGTATTTTTACGCTTGTTCGTGGTGAAAATCTTATGCAGAATTGACGAGATTATAGGGTAAATCAATTACCAGTAGTAGAGATAACTAGAGAATAGGGATGAAGGAGATGAGTAGAGATAAGGGAGATGAGGAAGATGAGGAAATGGGGAAAATTTCAAACTCCTAACTCCTAACTCCTAACTCAACACTCACCATACCCAATCCCCAATACCCAATTCAATTTAGCAGTCCAGCGGGCACAACTGTGGTGAAAAGCTTCAATAGTCTGTTTGGCAAATCAAATAAAGGGGTCGGTATTGAACTTGCTCCTGAACGAATAAATGTAGTTCAGCTACGCAAGCAGCGTCAAGGTTTGAAAATAGAAACCTTAACATCAGTAGCGGTTCCTGAAGGTATAGTTACCGATGGTCAAATCACCGACCCCCCAGCAATGGCGCAGTTAATTCAAGAAGCGCTAGCCCAAAGCAAAATCAAAGCTTCTCATGTTGCAACCGGTGTACCAGGGCGAGATTCTATCGTTCGTCTGATACCGGTGCCAGCAGAGTTAGATGACAAAGAACTGCGGGAAATGGTACTAAACCATGAAGCAGGTCTGTATTTACCCTATCCTCGTGAAGAAGCTGATGTAGATTATCAGAAACTTGGGTATTTTGTAGATGAAGATGGCATTGAAAAAGTACAGGTACTCTTAGTTGCCACCCGCAAGGAGGTAACGGATACCTATATCAGTACATTCGAGCAAGCAGGATTACAAATCGATGTTTTAGAAATTAACAGTTTTGCTCTCATTCGGACTATTCGCGACCAATTGCGACAATTTGGCCCGCAAGAAGCAGCAGTACTAGTTGATATCGAGTTCGACAGCACAGAAATTGCCATCATCGTTAACGGCGTACCGCAATTTTCCCGCACGGTACCCATAGGAACTTATCAAATGCAAACTGCCCTCGCTAGGGCAATGAGCTTACCTACGTCACGAGATATGGAAATGTTATATGGGATGGTCATTACCCCAACTCCCATAGACGGCGGCAAAACTGGCGTCACCGAACTCAATCCTGGTATGGCAGCGATATTGAGAGTATTGGGCGAACTAACAGATGAACTGCGCCGTTCCATCGATTTTTACCTCAATCAAAGTGAAAATTTGGAAGTAGCACAGATTTTGTTAGCGGGCCCTGGAGGTGGACTCCAACAGCTTGATGAATTCTTTACCCAAAGATTAAGCTTGCCTACTATCCAAATAGATCCAATCGGTGCTTTGTCTTTGGAAGTTGACAGCGATAAATATCCACAAGTACAACGCTCTGGGTTGGCAGTCGTACTTGGTCTAGGAATGCGGGAGGTCTAATAAATTTTGGATTTTGGATTTTAAATTTTGGATTTTAAATTTTGGATTCTTTGTTTTGACGATCGCCCTTTTGAAACTTTGGTGAAATTGTGGATTGTCTGTTTTGACAATCACGCTGTTTGAGAATTCTCAAACCATAATATTTATCTCTAGTTGGTGTGAGAAAATGTACAGTTTGGATGTGAACTTTCTTAAAGACCGCCCAGCATTTCAGAAAAAGCCTGAGAAAAAGGGAAAAGTAGCCCTTAGCCTTCCTGGAGGGAATTTAACACCAATATATGTGGGAGTTGCACTTGGTCTAGGTTTGCCAACTTTATTGGGAGTTGGTTGGTGGTTGTTGCAAGGGAAGATCGTTGAGCTAGATGGCACAATAGCACAGCTAGATCAGGAAAGCAAGAGGCTAGATACAGAAATCGGAAACTTGAATAAAATCAAAGCCGAGACGACCGCAATTAAGGCGGAAACCCAAGCTCTAGTTACTGTATTCGATCAGATTCGGCCTTGGTCAGCAATGCTGCAAGATTTACGCGATCGCATTCCCGCAGCAGTGCAAATTGAGAGCATCAGGCAGATTCCACCTATTGCTGTGGCGGAAGGTAAACCCCCAAATAATCCAGCGGGTGGATTAGAAATTACCGGATTGGCTCGTTCTTTTAACGATGTCAATGATTTTTTATTGAGCTTGCAACAGTCCCAGTTCTTGAAGTCTTCAGAAAGCAGAATTATTACGGCAACCTTAGTAGATGCTCCTATAAAACCAGGTGCTGCTCAATCAGTTCCTGGTGTAACAATTAAGCCTCCACAAGTTGTTAAATACACCATTCAATCGGCCATGAATGATGTTCCTGCTTCGGAATTAATTCGGGAGTTGGAGAAAAAAGGCACAGTGGGACTAGTAGCTCGAATTCGTAGTATGCAACAAACGGGAGTCATTTCAAAATGACGCTGAGTGATGATTTAAATTTTGCCGACCAAGCCGGAGAATTCGATGCAGCAACCCCAGCGCATCCGGTACTATTTGGCATAGCTTTCACACCAAAAATCATTGGTATTTTGGTAGGGGTAATTGGTTTAGCAGGAGCAGGTTATATAGCATTAAATCTGTTGATGCCAGCTTGGGAAAGCTATCAGCAACAGCAAGCAAAAGTCTTAGAACTTCAAGGGCAAATAGACCAAAAGAAACTTAATATCAAACAAATTGACAAAGTTAAAGAGGAACAAGCACAGGCAAAACAGCAAAAAATTCAAGTTTTAGGCTTATTTGCTAATGAGAAAAGTTTAGATACATTGCTGTTGGATTTGAATCGCTTAGTTGAATCTGGCAATGCTCAAACTCCCATTAATGGAGTCAGAGCCAAACTTAAGAGGTTTCTGCCAGTTTCCCAACAACCAGAACCGATAATCGATGGAAGTCTAGGAAAACTAGTTGACGGTAAGCTGCAACGCAGTAGTATCAGTGCCGAAATTACGGGAACCTATGAACAAACGCAATCGATAATTCGTAATATTGAGCGTTTACAGCCTTTGTTGATAGTTAAAGATTATCAATCAACTTTAGCTCCAGCTGAGTCAAGATCCCCAACAGATAAAACACCCCTGCGGGTAGGGCCACCAGGGATTAATACATCATTCATATTACAGGTATTGATGCCACTTAGTCCAGAAGAAGTAGCAGCCGCAGCAGCTAAAGCTGCCCCGAAAAAGTAGTTATGAATTATGAGTTATGAATTATGAGTTACAAGCTACTATTAACTCCTAACTTCTCACTCCTAACTTCTCACTCCTAACTAATTACTCTTAACTCCTCATTTTTTAAACTCAGCACTCATAACTAACTACTCAAAAATTGATTCTAAACAAGGTTTTATTTAGGTGAGGAATGAACTGTGAAACAGGTTCACGGTAATAGTCTTATATTAGGCACTGCTGCTTTTGTATTTTTGGCAGCTCAACCAGTTTGGGCGCAAATTGCTCAAGTTACTGACGTACAGTTAAATCAAGCTAATGGTGGAGTTCGCGTTGTTTTAAAAACTTCTTCAGGGTCGCGCCCCCAAGTTTTTACGACTAAAAGAGGCAAGGCTTTAGTCGCAGACATTATTAACACTCAATTACGCTTACCACAAGGTAATACTTTCCGTCAAGATAATCCAGCACCGGGAATTGCTTCGGTAGAGGTTAATCAACTTGATGCTAATAGTGTTCGGGTGACGGTAACTGGCAGCAACAATGTACCTGGCAGCGAACCGGTAGTGCGATCGCCAAATGGAATTACACTCAGCTTTAGCCCATCTGCTGGCACCAGCGCATCAGCACCAACGCCAACAACGCCAACATCCACAGCGACAGCGCCCCCTGCTTCTACTCCCGCCCAAACAGGTCAAAAGCCAGACGTTCTCGTTCCCAACCCCCAAGTCACCATCGACGGACAACCAGCGCAACCTGCTGGGCCGGGTCAGCCTCTAAGCCAGGCTCCACCTTTCTTACCCAGAGCCGTCGCCCCACCGGTGGGAGATATTGCTATTTCTGCTACCGATGCTTCTCCTAGCACCATTGACTTAGCAACACAGGAACGCGTACCCCGTTTAGTACTACGAGATGCACCGGTGCGTGAGGTTTTGTCATTGCTTGCCCGTGCAGCTGGTTTGAATCTGGCTTATGTAGGAAGTGAGCAAGGTGGTGGGGGTCAGCAAGGTGGTGCTACACAAGCAGCCTCTCAAACAATCTCGTTAGATATAGAAAACGAGCCAGTGCAAGATGTGTTTAACTACGTCTTGCGCTTGAGTGGTTTAGAAGCTAACCGCAGTAATCGCACAGTCTTCGTAGGGCCAAAACTACCCAATGCGACCCGTGACATGGTTATGCGTAGCCTGAGACTCAATCAGGTAACGGTGGGAACCGCTTTGAATTTTTTAGTCGGCTTGGGGGCAGAAAGCGCCGTCAGCCGCGAACGACAAGTTACTAGCGTTAGTGCTGTTCCTGTGGGCACTGGAGTTGCTCCCATCACCCAAACTCAGACGACTACAGAAACCAGACTCGAAACTCAACGCGCTGAATTTAAAGACTCGAACCCATTACTCAGAGGTTTACAGGCCTTAGGAGACGAGCGCACCAATTCTCTAACTTTAATTGGGCCTCCCAGATTAGTTGAGATGGCAATGGCTCAACTAACTCAGTTGGATATCCGGCGTCGTCAAGTGGTAGTCAACGTCAAGATTATCGATGTTAACCTTTTAAACACCCAAGACTACAACACTAGCTTTTCTTTTGGGGTTGGAAACAACTACTTTAGCAATGATGGTGGTGCAGCAACTCTGAATTTTGGTGGTTCTAGACCAGCTACAGGTGCTGAAGTCGCAAATAGTGTAACTAGTACACCAACAACGGCTAATCCACTTAATGGCTCGAATATTTTTCTGAACAACCCACAAGATGCCAATGCAGTTACGGGTACTGCCGGTGTTAGCTCCGATCCTACTAGGGCGGGTATTACAGCATTTACCCCAGGAACTCCAGCATCTGGTAACAGTTCTGGAACTCCTCCTACCTATACATTTGAATTGCCAACACTATATCAATTCCCTAGACGCTTTCTTGCTAGCTTGCAAGCTCAGGTTACAAACGGTAACGCTAAGATACTGACCGACCCAACCTTAATTGTGCAAGAAGGTCAGCAGGCTAATGTCAAGCTGACACAGGAAGTTATAGGAAACGTTAAGAGCGAAACTAGTCGTGGTGATGGTACTTCTATACAAACGGTTACAGCTGAAAAGACAGATGTGGGTTTAACCCTAGCTGTTAAAATTGAGCGAATTGACGATAATGGTTTTGTTTCCTTATCAGTAGCTCCCGTTGTTAAAGCACCCCAATCTTCGGCTGTGTTGAATGTTGGAGGTAGTGACCAAACAATATTCTTGGTATCTGAACGTTCTTTAAATTCTGGCTTGATTCGCTTACGTGATGGTCAGACACTAATTCTTTCAGGCATTATTCAAGACACAGACCGGACAACTGTCTCCAAGATTCCTATCTTAGGCGATCTTCCCTTGATTGGTTCGCTGTTTAGAAGTACAAACAGATCCAACCAACGCAATGAGGTAATTGTGTTGCTCACACCTCAGATTATGGATGACTCTGAAAACTCCTCCTACGGCTATAACTACAGCCCTAGCCCACAGGTACGGCAAATGCTTGAGCGTCGAGGCTTGAAGCTTCCTAGTGGCCAGTAAGAACGATAGCGCACAAGGTGAGTCACTTTTGACAAAGGCTCAGATCCCCGACTTCTTTAAGAAGTCGGGGATCTTTTTGTTTGTGTAGACGCGGTTTCTAACCGCCCGTTTCACTTTAGTCTCAAGTCCAGTTAGTTCGCGATCGCCCTATAGCCAATTATCATTAAGCTGGTGGAACTTCTCGATAAAAAGCGTCTGTAGAATTCTCTTCAAATAAGAAATTTGATGTTTGGATGATAAATGGAAGTTCTGCTCCTACAAGACCCCGTTGGATGCGTTCTGAGGTCTCAGGAAAAACGACAAATAAAGGATATATGCTATTAGCTCCATCGCTCAAAATATGGCTGTGGCGGAGAGGCATCAACCATTCATAATCATTGTCTAAAATAACTTGGGATTGTCGCCAACGTCCTAACAAATCAGAAAAGTCTTCATGGGGACGATGAATAAAGATTAAAATCTCTACTCCAGTTTTAATTTTCCACTCTGGATCGCACATCAAAATTGCTACATCGCAAGGCAGAGAAATTGTTTGTGAAACTGTTGTAGCAGTCTGGCGAAGACGAACAATTGGTAAAGGGATAGAGATTACACTGTCATCTGGACGCCGTAGACTGGGAATCATCTCCAAGTATGGACGGTGTTGTTTTAGTAACGCGATCGCAGCCTGATGATTACTGTACTCTGCCAAGCTCGCTTCGTACTGAGATTTTTGCATAGTCATAGTAAATTAATTAGGAGACGCGATGAATCGCGTCTGTACAAGAGTAAGGAGTGAGGACAATACTTGTCGGGTTTTGGGGAAAAGGGGAAGGGGAAAGGGGAAAGAAAAAACCTTTACCCTTTACCCTTTACCCCAAACCAAATTCCGAGTTCAAAATGCTTAACCGAGGAGTATTGGGAGTGAGGAGTTAAGAAGATAAAATTAGTTAGTTTATAGTTGGAGTTGAAGAGTTAAGAATAAAATTAATTATTTAATAATTAAAAATCAGAAATTAAGAGCTTTAACTCTTAACTCTTGTACAGACGCGATTCATCGCGTCTCTCCTAACTCCTAACTCTTAATCCCCTATCCCAGTTTTTCAAATACTTTAAACATCGGTAAATACATTGCCAACAAAATTGTACCAACCATTCCCCCTAGAACCAAAATCATAATTGGTTCTAAAACACTGGTGAGTGCTTTTACTGCTTGCTCAACTTCATCTTCATAGAAGTCAGCAACTTTCATCAACATTGCATCTAATTCTCCAGTTTCTTCGCCGATACTAATCATCTGAATTGCCATAGCCGGAAAAACTTGATCTCTTTGCAAGGCAATGCTAATCATGCCTCCTTGTTGAATCTCTACGCGGGCTGCATCTATAGCATTAGCAATTACTTGGTTTCCTGATGTATCTCGAACAATTTCTAAACAAGTTAAAATGGGCACACCTGAACGAGTCAAAGAACCAAAAGTGCGGCTAAAACGTGCAACAGAAGATTTTTGAATCAAGTCACCAAATAAAGGCATTTTAAGAGAAAGGCGATCGATTGTTTGACGACCAACAGGAGTTTTAGCGTATCGTGAATAGGCAATTTTCAATCCTACAAGTCCACCGATAAGCACGAAAACCTTAGAACTTCTCAAAAATAGACTAGCATCCATCAAAAATTGGGTTAGAGCTGGTAATTCAGTTCCGATTTCTGTAAAAATCTTCGCAAAAACGGGAATCAGAAAAATGGTCATCCCCAGAAAGATAGCAACTGCTATAAAACCCACGACCGTTGGATAAGATAATGCTGATTTAATTTGGTTCTGTAAGCGGGCAACATCTTCTAACAACTTAGCTAAACGATTCAATACTTCGTCTAGAACACCACCAACTTCGCCGGCTTGAATCATACTCACATATAATCCATCAAAGCATTCAGGATGCTTCCGCATTGCCTCTGAAAGATTCATTCCAGTTTGAACATCGTTACTAATCTCCACGAGAGCTTGTTTGAGTTTAGTATTACTACACTGTTCAGAAAGTACCCCCAGACTTCTAACAATCGCAACTCCCGCATTCATCAAAACGGCAAATTGACGGGAAAAAACTGCTTTGTCTTTAACAGAGACTTTCACAAAGGAATTTTGGATTTTCTTTATATCCAGCCCTGCTTGAAAGCCTTTAGATTCTTTAAGTTCTTGGACTACAAAACCTTGTTCTCTGAGACTAGTACGAGCTTGCGCCAAGGATTCGGCACTAATTTTTTCTGTTCGAGATTTTCCTTGAGAATCCCGAACACGAGCAACAAATGTTGGCATAAACAAATTCAAAATAGTTGTTAGTAATTGGGCATAGGGCAGAGGGCATGGGGCATCGGTTATTTTCCCGATCTCCCCATCTCCTCATTTCCTTCATCCATCGATTAATGTGCTTTAACAGCCCCGGCTCCTGGTTTTGCACCTGCTGGTGGTGTTGAAGTACCAATGAGACGTTGGATTTCATCTGGCTTGGAAGTCTTAGACATTGCTGCTTCAAAGGAAATTGTTCCTGCTTTGTAATAGTCAGCCAAAACTTTCTCAAGAGTTTGCATACCCAATTTCCCGCCTGTTTGAATAGCTGAGTAAATTTGCGATGTTTTGCCTTCTCGAATTAAGTTAGAAATAGCTGGAGTAACAATCAAAATTTCTTGAGCCATCACCCGACCATATTCGCCAGGCTTGGGATTTTTCTTAGGAACTAATGTTTGGCTAAATACTGCTACTAAAGAGTTTGATAATTGTACCCGCACTTGGGTTTGTCTTTCGTGGGGAAAAACGTCGATAATCCGGTCAACGGTTTGTGCAGCGGAACTAGTGTGTAGCGTACCGAATACTAAGTGCCCTGTTTCTGCTGCGGAAATCGCCAAGGAAATTGTTTCCAAATCCCGCATTTCCCCCACCAGAATAATATCTGGATCTTCCCGTAAAGCTGCTTTCAAAGCATTAGCAAAACTCTTAGTATCTTCACCCAATTGGCGTTGGTGAACTAAGCTTTTAATTGGTTCGTAAACAAATTCAATGGGGTCTTCTACTGTTAATATATGCTCTGCTTTAGTACGGTTAATTAAGTCAATCATTGCCGCTAGGGTTGTTGTTTTTCCCGAACCCGTAGGCCCTGTTACCAAAATTAGTCCTCTGGGCTTATCGGACATTTCCCGCACAACATCTGGCAGACCTAATTTTTCAAAGTTAGGGATCTTAGAACTTAATGCCCGTAAACAAGCAGCATAAGCACCACGCTCTTTATAGACATTCACCCGGAAGCGAGCCAGACCTTTAACACCATAAGAACAATCTAATTCCCAGGTTTGCTCTAAGGTTTTACGCTGGGTATTGTTGAGCATACTAAAAATCAGCCTTTGGCACTGATCTGCTGTCAAGACATGCTCACCTATGGGAGTAAGTTTGCCACTGATGCGGAAGTAGGGAGGCAAACCTGCGGATAAATGCAGATCTGAACCTCCCATTTCAATCATCTGCTCCATCAAGTCTTCAATCATCATTTCCATAGTTTTGCTTCCTTTTAATGTTTGTTATTTGTCTATGACCAATACCCAATGACTAATCTTGAAAACGAGGTGTCAGACAGTAGGGACAATCTAGCCATTCTGGTTTCAATGTGGCATCACAAGTCCGGCAGGTAAGACCTGTCTTGCGTTTGGCTTTTAACTCTGCTTCCAAACCGGTATCTGTAAAGGTCACGCGTTCTACTTCTTCTAAGGTGGTGGCACCTTGGCGTACTAAGTCCAGACTGTAAGCCAGCAAAGTTTTCATCCCTTCTTCTACCGCCACTTCCTTGATGCGTTCTGTGGGTGCTTCTTCGTTGATTAGGGTTTGGAGGTTTTCGGTGACTCGCATGACTTCATAAACGCCACAACGCCCTTTGTAGCCGACACCATTACAGGCTGGGCAAAGCTGATTTTTGGTTTTGGCTTCTGCGATCGCTTCTAATGTCAAAGTGTTAGCTTTGTAAAAGGTGAGTTCTACATCTTGGGAAGCTGATAGGCCGTAACGTGCCAGTTCCTCAGTTGTCGGAGTGTAGGGAATCCGACATTCAGAACATACCCGCCGCACCAGACGTTGAGCCAAAACGCCAATTAAGGAACTAGAAACCATGAAAGGCTCAATCCCCATTTCTCCCAAACGAGCGATCGCTCCTGGGGCGTCATTGGTATGTAAAGTAGTTAATACTAAGTGACCAGTCAAGGCAGCCTCAATGGCTGTTTTTGCTGTTTCCTTGTCCCGCGTCTCACCCACCAGTAACACATCAGGATCTTGTCGCAAGAAAGCCCGCAGAGCCGTAGCAAAATCCAGCCCTTTTTCCCGAATCACCTGTACTTGAGTAATCCCTGGAAGACTGTATTCAATCGGGTCTTCCACAGTACTGATATTAATTCCCGGAGAATTCTTTTCTGCAAGTGCCGAATACAGCGAAGTTGTTTTACCGGAACCAGTGGGCCCAGTCACCAAAATCAGACCAAAGGGACGGCTTACCATTTCCTGGACAATTTGCAAAGTCTCAGTATCGGTAATTAACTTATTCAATCCAAGTTGTGTAGAGGAATTATCCAAAATCCGCAGCACTACCTTTTCACCGTAGCGACTGGGTAAGGTATTGACACGGAAGTCTACTTTGCGTCCCTCAAACATCCGCCGGATGCGTCCATCTTGGGGTAGACGCCTCTCAGCAATGTCTAAATTGGAAATAATTTTAAACCGGGCTGTCACAGCTGGAATGATTTTTTTCGGCATCACGGGAAAAGCTTCACGCAGCACTCCATCTTTACGGAAGCGAATGCGTAAGTTTTCTTCTTGTGGTTCAACATGAATATCGGAAACTTTTTCATGTAAAGCTTTAGCTAGGATTCTGTTGACAAGGTTAATAACTGGGGCATCTTCAGCGCCCTTCATCGCTGCCCCAAGATCGGCCTCCATCTCTTCAGGAGCATCTTCAATGTCGAGATTTCCGAGATTTTCTAAATCCTGACTAATATCTGTAGAGCTTTCTCGTTCTAGATGCTTTTGCCGAACAGCCAGGTCATCTAAATATTGGTTGATTACCTGTTGGTAATCCTCCTGTGTAATCACCATACGCTGCAATGCCAAGCCCTGAGGGCGCAAGATGCGATTCAGGTCATCACAAGCCTCCAGATTATCTGGAGCAACCATCGCCACTAAAACTGAAGGCGGGGTTTGGTCTTCGTGTTTGGAAAGTGGCACCAAACGATGGCGACGGCAGATATCGACTGGAATCAGGGTATCAATCAGGTTACCCACCATCGTGCCGCCAAAGGAGTTGACTTCCGGATCTAGAAACTCAACACCGTAGAGTATTTTTAGTTCAAATAGCTGTTGTTTTTTGTATTGCCTGAGCAGTTCGGGTGATAGTTGTTGGCCAGTAATTGACTCTAATACTTCCGTTAGCGGTCTACCGGATTTACGGCTTTCAATTAGTGCCTGTCTCATCTGTTCGGTATTAACATAGCCAGATTGCACTAGCTTGTTGCCGAAGGGCGAAAACTCTGTTCTAGTAGTTAGAGCGGTACTGCGCCGTTGTGGTGACGAGTGAGTCATAAAAGGAGCAATTGATTTGGGAAAACCTCTGGTTAGAGTATTCCCAGCATGTGACACAGAATTCTCATTTACTAAAAAAGTCCTCTTCGGTGACTCAATACTTAAAACTTTTGAAGGAATCAGAATATTGAATAAATCGTTAAATTTTAAGTAGTAACTCATTAAAAACCCTATCCATGAATAAGATGAGGGGCAAATCAGATTCAGCGCCACTCTTGCAAAATACTTACTTCTAGAGTTACGCTACTCGTTCGGGTTACCGCACTAGGAGTGTTTCAACTAGCGTGTTCACCATTTGTCACAATAAGATGACGGTGACATCACTCCAGGAACTTGTTGGCAATAAAATCAGCCTCAGTTGCAAGTCGTCAATGACGACAGTTGCAAGCTATGGAGATTTACTGCCACAAAAAGCATCTGGAATCAGTAGACAATGATGGATGAAAATAAACAGATAAACAATACAAGCCAGCAATTGGGTGAACCAACAGAGGTAAAGCAAGTAATGAAAAGCGACTCCCCAGCCCCAATCAATTCCAATGAATCTGGCAGCGAAGTTAATGAGCAAGTGGCAGCCCAAACCAATGTAACGGCGGATACGGCTACTCTTGATCGAGAAAATGGCGTCGCTGCCAGCGAGAAAGCTGAACTACAAACAGCAGCTTTGGCAGAACTGACTCAACAAATCGAGTCTCTCAAAGCACAAGTAGAAGAACGTAGCACTCAATATATGCGGATTGCCGCTGATTTTGAGAATTACCGCAAACGCACTAGTAAAGAAAAAGAAGAACTAGAGGTGCAGATGAGGCGGAACACGATTCTGGAGTTGCTGCCAGTGGTCGATAATTTTGAGCGGGCGCGATCGCACCTCAAACCGCAATCCGAAGGCGAAATGACCATCCATAAAAGTTACCAAGGTGTTTATAAACAATTAGTAGATACCCTGAAACGCTTAGGTGTTTCACCAATGCGTCCTGAAGGTCAAGAATTCGATCCCAACCTGCACGAAGCAGTAATGCGGGAACCTACGGATGAACATCCTGAAGGAACAGTGTTAGAAGAGTTAGTGCGCGGATATTACTTGGGCGATCGCGTGCTGCGCCATGCAATGGTCAAAGTAGCTGCTCCCAAGGAAGATACACCTGCCGCACCAGACGATCAGTCGAGTCCAGCCAACAGTTAAACTGTAACCGCTCGCCTCGCTGACCAAAAGTGCCTGGTTCTAGCAGGGCGAGCATCATTACTGAGTATTGGAAGATGAGGGAGATGAAGAAGCAGGGGAGGCAGGGGGAGCAGGGGAAAAGGTTAAAGGTTAAAGGGAAAAGGAATAAATTTAATTCTTTCCCCTTTTCCCCTTACCCCTTTCCCTTTCCCCATGCGCTGTTTGCCCCATGCCCAATTCTCCATTTCTAGATGCTGAAGTTTTGAGCTAGCCTTGGTTCGGAGTAACAAAAATTAATCCGCGACATCATAATTACAGCATAAAAACTCAGTAAAAATACTGGCAAATATGGGAAAAGTTATTGGGATCGACTTAGGCACTACTAACAGTTGCGTCGCAGTTTTGGAGGGCGGTCAACCACTTGTGATCTCCAATTCGGAAGGGGGACGAACTACTCCAAGTATTGTGGGATTTGGCAAGAGTGGCGATCGCTTGGTCGGTCAACTGGCAAAGCGCCAAGCAGTAACCAATGCCGAAAACACAATTTACAGTATTAAAAGATTCATCGGTCGGCGTTGGGAAGATACTGAAGTAGAACGCGATCGCGTACCCTACAACTGTGTCAAAGGTCGAGATGATACCGTTGACGTTCAAATTCGCTCAAAAAATTTTACACCACAAGAAATATCTGCCATGATTCTGCAAAAGCTCAAGCAGGATGCGGAAAACTTCTTGGGCGAAACTGTCACTCAGGCAGTGATTACCGTACCAGCATATTTTACAGATGCCCAAAGACAAGCAACTAAAGATGCCGGTACTATTGCTGGATTGGAAGTCCTGCGAATTATCAATGAACCAACTGCCGCGGCTTTAGCTTTCGGATTAGATAAACAAGAGCAAGAGCAGTTAATTTTAGTCTTCGACTTGGGAGGAGGTACCTTCGACGTGTCGATTCTGCAACTTGGGGATGGTGTTTTTGAAGTTAAGGCAACTTGTGGTAACAACCATTTGGGTGGAGACGACTTTGATAATGCGATCGTCCGTTGGATGATCGAACGCTTCCAGCAGCAGGAAAAAATCGACCTTTCCCAAGATAAGATGGCACTCCAACGCCTACGGGAAGCAGCGGAAAAGGCAAAAATTGAACTCTCCAGTATGGTCAATACCTCCATCAATTTGCCTTTTATCACCGCTGATGAAAGCGGCCCCAAGCATCTGGAGATGGAACTGAGCCGCTCTAAATTTGAAGAACTTTCAGGGCAATTAATCGAAGCTACCATCGAACCGATGATCCAAGCCCTTAAAGACGCGGCTCTCAAACCACAAAACATCGATCGGATTATTTTGGTAGGTGGTTCTACCCGCATTCCCGCAGTCCAAAATGCTCTAATCAAATTTTTCAATGGCAAAGCTCCCGATCGCTCTATCAATCCTGACGAAGCTGTAGCACTAGGAGCTGCTATCCAAGCAGGGGTATTGGGTGGTGAAGTCGATAATCTCTTACTATTGGATGTCACCCCCTTGTCTTTGGGGATTGAAACCTTAGGTGAAGTATTCACTAAAATCATTGAACGCAACACCACAATTCCCACTAGCAAGTCACAAATATTTTCCACCGCAGTTGATGGACAAACTTCGGTGGAAATTCACGTCCTCCAAGGCGAACGGGCAATGGCACGAGATAATAAAAGTCTCGGTAAATTTCTCCTGGCAGGAATTCCCCCATCACCCCGCGGTGTACCGCAAATTGAAGTATCTTTTGAAATTGATGTCAACGGAATTCTCAAGGTTGGAGCGCAAGACAAAGGCACAGGTAGAGAACAAAGTATCAGGATTACTAATACAGGTGGTTTAAGTAATAACGAAGTCGAACGGATGCGCCAAGAGGCGGAATTGTTTGCTGAAGAAGACAGGAGACGTAAAGAATTGGTTGAACTGAAAAACCAAGCAGATAACCTGTTATTCAGTTACGAATCCACCATCAAGGATAATGGAAACTTTATCGGCGAGCAGATGAAAACCTTGGCTAGTGAAAAAGTCGCACAACTCCAAGCTGCAATGATTGACTCCACTATCTCCACAGCGGAATTTAAACAGCGTTTAGACGACTTCCAACAAACCCTGTTTGCCATTGGCGCCGATGTCTACAACCGAGCTAACAGCCAAACCGACGAAATTGGCGAACCTTCAACTGGTGCGTTTACTCCAGAAATAGACTCAGCTATGAACGGCACACTCATACCCCAATTCAACTTTGATTTTGACGAAGAAAGTACCGCACAAGCTGATTATGAAGCGATAGATTAAAAGTTGGGCATTGGGTATGGGGCATGGGACAAACAGGGCATGGGGAAAGGGAAAGGGGTAAGGGGAAAAGGGGAAAGAATTAAATTTATTCCTTTTCCCTTTAACCTTTAACCTTTTCCCCTGCTCCCCCTGCCTCCCCAATGCCCAATGCCCAATGCCCACTCCCTAATTTTGAGATTTTGGTTAAAACACTTTAATATATCTAAATATATTGATGCTAAATTTAGCGAAGTTTCACAAAATCCCAGCAGTTTGCTAGATTGTAGAAGCAAATTACTGTGGGCTAAACGGTGTGCTAGTTGAGATGCGATCCAAAGCATATGGGTGGTTTTCCACACCTGATGGTGCGGCTAGCCCCTCTGGTTGATGGGCGGGGTTTTCCTCTCCTACGTAGCACAATTGTAAAAGAGACAGCAAACTCGGCAGTGAGAAGTTTGAGCAGGGGTTTTCTCTGTTTGCAACTATTTCTGTAATTTTTGTCGTCTCCCACGAGGAAAGGCCTGTTGCTCAAGATTTGTCGGTGATTTTTGTAAAGGGGAAAGGGTAAAATCAATTATTAACAAAAATTAATTTTATCTTCTGCCTATCCTCCGGCAAGCCACCCTCCTAAAGACGCTTTCTAGGCAAAACGCCTTTTTGTAGGGTAGCAAGTAACCGTAACGTTCTACTGCCTCCTGCTTTGTTCCTTCTAACTTTTACCTTTGCTATATGGCCCGCGACTATTATGAAATCCTGGGTGTCTCTCGTGACGCCGACAAAGAAGAAATCAAACAAGCTTACCGCCGTTTAGCCCGGAAGTATCACCCAGACGTGAACAAAGAAGCCGGGGCGGAGGAACGCTTTAAAGAAATTAACCGCGCTTATGAGGTACTCTCTGAACCAGAAATTCGCGCTCGTTACGATCGCTTTGGCCCAGAGGGTGTGTCAAGTGGAGCTGGTGCAGGCTTCCAAGATATTGGCGATATGGGTGGCTTTGCCGACATCTTTGAAAGTATTTTTAGTGGCTTTGCTGGCGGTATGGGTGGCCCGGCGCAACAACAAAGGCGTCGCAGCGGCCCCGCGCGGGGTGATGACCTACGGCTAGACCTGAAGTTAGATTTTCGGGAAGCAGTATTTGGCGGTGAAAAAGAAATCCGCATTTCTCATTTAGAAAATTGTGAAGTTTGTAGCGGTTCTGGTGCAAAACCAGGAACGCGTCCGCGTACTTGTTCAACTTGTAGCGGATCGGGTCAAGTCCGTCGTGTTACCAGAACACCCTTCGGTAGTTTCACTCAAGTCTCAACTTGTCCCACTTGTAATGGAACAGGGATGGTAATTGAAGATAAGTGTGATGCGTGTGATGGGAAGGGAGCAAATCAAGTAACAAAGAAACTCAAAATCACCATTCCAGCTGGGGTGGATAATGGCACACGCTTGCGGATTTCTAATGAAGGGGATGCCGGTCAACGTGGTGGCCCTCCTGGGGATTTGTATGTTTACTTGTTCGTGAATGAGGACGAGGAATTCCAACGAGATGGCATCAATATTCTCTCAGAAATCAAAATTAGCTACTTGCAAGCAATTTTAGGTTGCCGATTAGAGGTCGATACGGTAGACGGGCCAGTGGAACTAATTATTCCTGCGGGAACCCAGCCAAACACAGTGATGAAGTTGGAAAATCGCGGTGTACCGAGATTAGGAAATCCCGTAAGTCGTGGCGATCATCTGCTGACAGTATTAATTGATATTCCCAACAAGGTGACACCAGAGGAGAGGGAATTGCTGGAGAAGCTGGCTAAAATTAAAGGAGATCGTACTGGCAAAGGTGGTTTAGAAGGATTCTTGGGAAATCTATTTAAGTAATGAAGTCATCTTCTATTTCAACTCCTGATGCTCAACTTGATTTACGCGGCACCCCGTGTCCAATTAATTTCGTGCGGACAAAACTACGTTTAGAGAAAAT
Organism: Nostoc sp. DedQUE12a; assembly: GCA_034530795.1. Classification (GTDB taxonomy): domain Bacteria; phylum Cyanobacteriota; class Cyanobacteriia; order Cyanobacteriales; family Nostocaceae; genus Nostoc. The sequence goes on along the minus strand of JAVRCH010000088.1, from coordinate 10,563 downwards.
GCCATTGGGGGGTTTACTGGAAGTATGGCTAGACCCAGGAGAACCGATTGAGCAGGTTCCCGATAGTTTAACAATGGCAGGTTATCAGGTGGAAAAAATTACAGATTGTAGTAGTTATTTTTCCCTGTTAGTGCGTCGTCCAGTTAATAACCAATGATTGCGGAAACTCCTGCTGCAACTGGACATTTATTGGGTACTGTGCTAGCTGTGCAGGCTAATTTTTATCGGGTACAGCTGGATGATGTGACAGACACGGAGACACGGAGACACGGAGAAAAGTCGGAAATCGAGATTCCTTCGATCGCAACTTCCGCAAATACAGAGAATTCTGTCCCCGCGTCTCCATATCCCCGTGTCCCCGCGTCTCCCCATCTCCCCCTCCTCCTTTGTACTCGCAGAACGCGGCTGAAAAAAATCGGACAACAGGTGATGGTGGGCGATCGCGTTGTTGTAGAAGAGCCAGATTGGGCTGGAGGACGAGGAGCAATTGCTGAGGTTTTACCCCGCGAAAGTGAATTAGATCGTCCAGCGATCGCCAACGTTAATCAAATTTTATTAGTATTTGCTGTAGCCGATCCGCCTTTGGAACCTTATCAATTGAGTCGGTTTTTAATTAAGGCTGAGTCTACTAGCTTGGATGTGCTTTTATGCTTGAATAAAAGCGATTTAATTTCACAACAGGAACAACAGCAAACTAGCGATCGCCTGCTCGGTTGGGGATATCAACCGTTATTTATCAGCGTACAAAATGGCATAAATATTGATCGAGCAGCCAGTTATCTCAGCAATAAAATTACTGTAATTGCTGGGCCTTCCGGTGTGGGCAAATCTAGCCTGATTAATTGGCTAATTCCCAACGCTAACCTGCGAGTGGGGGAGGTTTCTGGTAAATTAGCTCGTGGTCGTCATACTACCCGCCATGTAGAATTATTTGAATTGCCCAGTGGTGGTTTATTAGCAGATACTCCGGGTTTTAATCAGCCGGACATGGATTGTAGCCCAGAAGAATTAGTACATTATTTCCCAGAAGCAAGAGAGAGGTTAACAGTTGCTAAGTGTCGTTTCAGTGATTGTTTGCACCGCGATGAACCTGAGTGTGCAGTGCGCGGAGACTGGGAACGATACGAACATTATTTGGAATTTTTGGATGCAGCGATCGCTCGTCAAACACAGCTTCAACAACAAGCCGATCCGGAATCCACTCTCAAGTTAAAAACTAAAGGTAAAGGGCAGAGTCAATACGAACCCAAACTGGAAACTAAAAAATATCGCCGTGTTTCCCGAAAGACTCAGTTACAGGACTTGCAACAGTTGTATCAAGAAAGCGAAGAATAAAAAAAGAAGCCGTCAAAATAATTTGTAATTCGTAATTCAAGCCCCTACCTTTAGGCATGAGCTTGAATAATGAATAAATTTATTTTTTAATTAATAAATTAAGCGGCTTATACCCAATCATAAATTAATTACGAATTACGAATTACGAATTTTTTCGTCACGATAGCATAGATACAAATAAAAAGATGGTCTTGTATGTCTCAGCCCCTTGCCACCACCTCTAGTGTAAAAGTTGTCACTGAGAGTATAATTTTTCCACCAGGCGATATCTATAGTGACGAACCTCCCTTGGAATCTGATTTACACCGCGAACAAATCGATTTACTCATCCGCTTGATAAAGTGGTGGTGGCGCGATCGCAACGATTTCTATGCTACTGGCAACTTGACTATTTATTTCAGCCCTAACCAAAAAAAGTCAGAAGAATTTCGAGGCCCCGATTTTTTTGTAGTTTTAGATGCAGAAAAAAAAGACCGCAAAAGTTGGGTTGTGTGGCAAGAAGACGGCAAATACCCCAACGCGATCGTAGAACTGCTATCTGATTCCACAGCCTCAGTTGATAAAGGTTTGAAAAAGCAAATATACCAAAATACATTTCGGACTCCGGATTATTTTTGGTTTGACCCAGTGAGCTTGGAATTGCGAGGATTTCACTTAATTGATGGTCAGTATCAAGACCTTGCGCCCACTGAGTCGGGTAGGTTGTGGAGTCAACAGTTAGGGCTGTATTTAGGCGTTGAGTCTGGGAAATTGCGCTTTTTTACACCAGATGGGCAATTGGTAATGTTACCAGAAGAAGAAGCTAACCAGCAGTTACAGCAAGCAAACCAACAACTAGAACAAGAACGCCAACGGGCTGCAATATTGGCAGAACGCTTACGAGCCGCAGGTATTGACCCTGAGTAAATATTCTCAAAATAGAATTTTGTTGCTCAAGTAGACGTGGAAAAATAGTGCTATGAACCAAACAATATCCGATGGAGTTCGTTGGACAACCTCAGACTTAGAATTACTGGCAACTGATGAATGGAAGCGCTATGAAATTGTTGACGGAGAACTATTTGTGACGAGAGCGCCTCACTGGAGACATCAGCGAACTGGTGGTAATGTTTATTTGGAATTAGAAATTTGGTCTCGCTCCAGTAAACTAGGTGAAGCGATCGCAACTCCTGGGATAATTTTTACAAATGCGGATAATGTCATACCCGATATAGTTTGGATAAGTAATGAGCGTTTAGCACAATTGCTAGATGAAGAAGGACATTTGAGAGGAGCGCCAGAACTTATTGTAGAAGTTCTTTCTCCTGGGACAACCAACGAACGTCGAGACCGAGAAGCCAAACTCAAACTCTACTCATCCACAGGAGTACAAGAATATTGGATTGCAAATTGGCAATTACAGCAGCTAGAAGTTTATCGTCGAGAAACTGCCCAATTAAAACTGATAGCAACTTTGTTGGCTGATGACGAAATCACATCACCACTTTTGCCAGGTTTTAGCGTTCGAGTTCAACGCTTTTTTGTATAATTTTGACTTTGGCGTAGGCATCGCTCCTGAAACCCAATCTCACCAAACAAAGTAAAAGTAAAATTTTTCTGGAGGCAGATACTAACGGCACTTAGCTAAAAAAATAATTACTAAACTCCAAAGGCAAAAAGTTTACAAAAAGACTGTAAGTGAGAAACCCGATTTTTGGGCTGCAACAAGTCAACCCACAACCGGAGTACGAATGCCCACGAGTTCAAATATTGGTACAAAGCTTTTAAATTAATTGAAAACTCATATAAACCTAACTGACAATCCCCATAAAGTCTTAAAATATTGTTAATTTCTGGCAAACCCCTCCACCTTCAACTTACAAGTACCACCCCAAAATCATTATGGCTATTGGCTATGTCGCGCTTGTCCTTCATGCACATCTGCCCTTCGTTCGTCACCCAGAAAGTGACTATGTGCTGGAGGAAGAATGGCTCTATGAAGCCATCACAGAAACTTACATCCCCTTATTGAAAGTATTTGAAGGCTTAAAGCGAGACGGTATCGACTTTAAAATCACGATGAGTATGACACCACCTTTAGTGTCGATGCTTCGTGACCCCCTGCTACAAGAACGCTATGACGCCCACTTAGCCCAACTAGAAGAACTTATCGAAATGGAGGCTGAGCGTAACGTCCACAACGGACATATTCGCTATTTAGCTGAACATTACGCCACAGAATTTAACGAAGCGCGTCAAATATGGGAACGGTACAACGGTGACTTGGTGACGGCTTTTAAGCAGTTCCAAGACACTAATAACCTGGAAATTATCACTTGCGGTGCTACCCACGGCTATTTGCCGTTAATGAAAATGTATCCACAAGCAGTGTGGGCGCAAATTCAGGTAGCTTGCGAACATTATCAGGAAATCTTTGGACAAGCACCAAGAGGTATTTGGTTACCTGAATGCGCTTACTACGAAGGTGTAGAGCGAATGCTGGCAGATGCTGGTTTACGCTACTTCCTCACCGATGGACATGGCATCCTTTACGCCCGTCCCCGTCCGCGTTTTGGCACTTATGCTCCGATTTTCACAGAAACTGGTGTTGCTGCTTTTGGCCGAGATCATGAATCTTCTCAACAAGTATGGTCTTCTGAAGTCGGCTATCCTGGGGCGGCAGAATACCGAGAATTTTACAAAGATTTGGGCTGGGAAGCAGAATATGAGTACATCAAGCCCTACATTATGCCCAATGGTCAACGAAAAAACACGGGCATTAAATATCACAAAATTACTGGACGTGGTTTAGGGCTGTCAGATAAAGCACTCTATGACCCTTATTGGGCGCGGGAAAAGGCAGCGGAACATGCCGCTAATTTTATGTATAATCGGGAGCGGCAATCGGAACATCTCTATGGTATAATGCAACGTCCGCCGATTATCGTTTCGCCTTACGACGCCGAGTTGTTCGGACATTGGTGGTATGAAGGGCCTTGGTTCATTGATTTTCTATTCCGTAAGTCATGGTATGACCAAGGAACCTATGCAATGACCCACTTAGCAGATTATCTGCGATCGCATCCGGTACAGCAAGTATGTCGTCCTTCCCAGTCAAGTTGGGGTTTTAAAGGTTTCCACGAGTATTGGTTGAACGAAACAAACGCCTGGATTTATCCACATTTGCATAAAGCCGCTGAGCGAATGATTGAAATATCTCACTTGGAACCAGAAGATGAATTGCAGTGGCGAGCATTAAATCAAGCAGCAAGGGAATTGTTATTAGCACAATCTTCTGACTGGGCTTTTATTATGCGGACGGGAACGATGGTACCCTATGCAGTCAGACGGACGCGATCGCACTTGATGCGGTTTAATAAGCTCTACGAAGACGTGAAAGTTGGCAAAATTGACAGCGGTTGGCTCGAAAAAGTCGAGGTTATGGATAATATCTTCCCTAACATCAACTATCGCGTCTACCGTCCGTTGTAGTAGTAGGGTGGGCAATGCCCGCCTTATATTAATAGTGAGGAGTATTTATTTTACCAACAACAGAGCAAGCCTTAGCTTGTGTACGGGTTTGTCAAATGTTATCAAATCTGTACAAAGATATCCGTTTATTTAGATTTGACGACAGAAGCGGAGAAGTTTATATCCTATCTGCGGATGAACTTCAGATTATTGTTTATCCTAATGGCGAATGGGAGTTTGTCAATGAACCCGAATTATGAGCAAATGAGTTTTCAAGAATTGAGAGCTTATGTAGTGGAAAACCGCGAAGATATAGAAGCTGTGCGTTTTTTGATGAGCAAACGCGATCCTAAATCTCCCAAGTATCCTACTCCTTTAACAGAAGCCGAGATGCAAGCCCAGATGGAAATCATTAGGCGCAAGATTAACGGAGAACTTTGAAAGTATTGTCTAACTTAAGTAAGCAAGAGTAGGGTGGGTGTTATTTACCCACCCTAATATTTTATGCACATTCTAGTAGACTGCCTTTATTGTTATTGGGGCAGGTTGCGGCTGCTGTAAGCATCTATCGCGTATGCAGGAGTACGTTTTGTATAGTCTATGTCCAAGCTAGTGATGGACTTAGCCAACTTTTCAAAAGACTCAGAACGCCAGTTACGCTCGTGGATAGGCTTGCTTTGTTCTCCCAAGAAATAAGCCAGAGAGCCTAAAACTGAAACAGCTACCCAACCCACAACCGCTAATGCAATTACTATAGTCATCGTTAAACCTCAGTTTTAAGTTTTGTAAATTTATGTAAATAAATATAACCATAACAAAATAAAAGTTGCAATCTATCCACGGGTGTGTATGCCGATAGACTAAGTACGGTATTCCACACTGAACAGTACCAAGTGGTGAGTATTGACTCAAACAATAAGATGGGAGTAACGCCAAACTATTATGAAACTATTATGTTAGAGGCTATCTGGGTCAATATTTAATTCTTGGAGTTTAGCAGCTAATCTTTGCGCCTTTTGCTCCGTTTGCTGTCGAGCCTCTTGTGCGGCTTGTCGTGCAACTGCTTCCTCTTCATGAGTTAGGAGTGTTTGACCCGTAGCTGGATTGTAAAAACGCAGTTTTCCTCCCTCCAAGCGCAACTCTAGCCCCAAAACTTGACTGGGTAGGGACACTGTACCATCTGGTAGGGTATTTGTTGCTACTGGAAAATAATTACCTTCGACCAAGTGTAAACCTTGGAGTTGGGGATTAAGATAATCGCCTGTAGGATCGTACTGGAAATATTCACGCACTCCTAGAAAGGCGTAGATTCCTTTCTTTGCACCTTGGTCTTTGCTACGAGTGGTTTTTGAGGTAATCTCTAGAACGAAATCTGGGGTTTTATCATTTTCTTCCCAAGTTTTGTAAGAACCGCGATCGCATTTTTCTACTCCAAATACCACAAATACATCTGGTGCGACAACTGATTCTGGATTACCTTTTTCGTAATAGATAAATAAATTACCAGCGACGTATACATTTGGACGATTTTGAAAATAAATATCCAGCACAGTGGTAGCGTATATAAGATACTTACGCTGTAAATCACCTTCAGCCATTGGCTTACCGTCCTCGTCTGGGTATTCGATTGGGGTAACAGGGATATACTCTACTGAGGCTGTCATGGTCGGATACCTAAACTCAACTTGGGCTAGATTCAATAATATCGCTCAAAATGCGATCGCCATGACTAGGAGGTTGTCGAGTCATTAAAAATTCCAAATTCTCTTTAATCTTGACTTTTATCATCAGAATCTTCTAACTCGCATTCTGCAAGTAAATTATCAATACTTTCATGAAACTCCCCATTTTCAACTTTTTTTGTAAAAACTTGATAACAATCTTTTTTATCGCCTTCCTTACGAGGAAAGCCTAACCAAAGAATAATAATAATTTTTTGTTTTTTGAATGCTCTAAAAAATAATCTATATCGTTCAGGTAATCCCATTTTTTTGAGACGCCCATACTTTTGCAAAGGTTTTTGCAAAGCAAAGTGACTAGCAAAAGGGTCTTGAGGAATTTTTTCTTTAATGCCAACATTCAATGCTTTTAATAATTTCACATATGAATGTGTAATAAATTCTTCTTTAGGTAACTCACTTTTTAAAATCCGAACCCTATTACGCAATTCTACCCATTGTTCGTTAAACAATGGGTAGAAAAAAATCTGCCATTCATTACAAGTAAATGCAGCCATTAATCTATAACTACATCAGCTAGTAAATCATCAATTTCATCACTCATTTCTTGAGTATAAGGAACAAGTTTAGAAGGATTTTGCATCGCATCCTTCATCAAAAAGTCCAGAAATAGACTCATCATGATGCCTTCATCTTCATCAACTTCATCAACATTATCAGTTTCTAATCTAACTAAGAACGTATTATCAGATAGCACTTCAATATAACCTGAAGCATTAGCTAAATGAGGATAGTCCTTAGAGAATGCGCGAGGTAAGCGAAACCCATCTTGATTTCCTACCTTGGCACGAGTCACACGATAAGTTTTTCCAGCCATGAGCTAATTTCTAAGTAGGAAGATGTTAGGCATTTAAATGTAATACCTAGACATCATAAAATTTGATATGAGAAGTTATATTTTTGTTATAACAGTTGTTATAACATACAACTAAACCATAACAGATTCCGCAAAAAGAGACAATAAGTTAATATAATAATTTTTAATTAAGTACATATACTTTTAAAGCAAATTGCATATCAAGGTCGGAATCTCATACCATTTCACGAAAAATCTGATACAAATGCAAACTCGCAAAGCTTTGCTACATCTAAGTTTTTTAATTGCGAATTGCGAATTGCGAATTGTGAATTGGTATCATAGGTAGGCTTAGAAGCATAACAAAAAAGACAGGCATTTTGCCTGTCTGATAAACAATGAATAATTTAGCAAAGAATTTAGAAATTCATCTCAGCAGCTTGGACTCTTTCAACCTGCTTCTTCTTCAGCACTAGCATAACTTGAGCCAGCATTACAAGAGCGATGAATGCAATTAAACCTTTGACTCTGCCGGCGTCTTGCAGTACAATCTCTGCATCTTTTTGACCGAATCCGCCGACGTTGGGGTTATTGGTCAAAGTGTCACCAGACTTAACAGCTTGTCCTTCAGAAACAATCAATTCTGGGCCTGCGGGAACTGTATCAACGACAACATCGCCAGACTCAGGTTGGATGTTAACCTGATATTTGACGTTACCGTCTTCATCTTCCTCTTTGGCAATTTTGGTAATTGTGCCAGTGGCGGAAGCATTGTAAACGTTGTTGTTGCTCTTTTCGCCCGTGGGATAAACTTGTCCGCGCCCGCGATTACCACCTACGTGAACTGAATATTTTCCGAAGTGGATGTTTTTGTCGGTTGCGGGGTTGGGAGAAAGAACTGGGAAGACGATTTCTTGGTACTGTTCGCCAGGTAACGGGCCGACGATGACAATATTTTCTTTCTCTTCGCTGTAGGGTTGGAAGTAAGTATCGCCGATTTCTTCTTTAAGCTCCTCGGAAATGCGGTCTTCGGGAGCAATCTTAAAGCCTTCGGGTAGCATCAGCACAGCACCGACGTTTAAGCCAGTTTTAGAACCATCGGCACCAACTTGCTGAACGCTGGTATCGTAGGGAATCTTCACTACAGCTTTGAACACAGTGTCAGGTAGCACCGATTGGGGAACTTCCACTTCTGTCGGCTTGGCTGCTAGGTGACAGTTCGCACAAACAATCCGCCCGGTTGGTTCGCGGGGGGTTTCAGGATAGGTTTGCTGTGCCCAAAATGGATAGGCAGCAGCAGATTGGGGAAGGGCGAGATCGCAACTGAAGTAGAATGTCACAGTGGCGATCGCTATGAGCAATGTTTTTACAATTGCTCTAGCACTGCGAGTTAACCTCGCTGTTACAGAAGCATTTCTCATCTCTATAAGGACAATGATTTTGGATTAGTCATTGGTCATTGGGCATTGGGCATTGAGAGTTAGAAGTTAGGAGTTAAGAGTTAGGAATTATTCTCCTTGTCTCCCTTGTCTGCCTCACTCCCTCATCCCTTACTCAGTACTTAATTAAGTCCATTAAGTCCACCAAGGTGCATCGCCGGTGCGGAAGTCGGTTTCAGTCCAAGGACTTAAGACAATTTTGTCGTCTGCTGTGTTGGCGTGGGCTAAAGCCAAAGACAGTGGTGCTGGCCCCCGAACAACTTTACCGGTTGAATCATACTGAGAACCGTGGCAAGGGCACTTAAATTTGTTCTCAGCAACGTTCCAAGGAACAACACAACCTAAGTGGGTGCAGATAGCATTAATGCCATAATCTTTGATGGCTTCTTTGTTTTCTACCACAATATAGGTGGGGTCACCCTTGAGTCCTTGAACTAAAGTGCGATCGCCTGCGTTACGGTTTTCCAGAAACTTGGCAAGACTGACATCGTTGCCCAACTCGTCTTTTGCTGTGGTTCCACCACCAGCACCACCGCTAGCTGGTGGAATAAAGTACTTGACAACGGGATACAATGCACCCAGAGCTACTCCAGTGACAGTCCCAAAAGTGAGCAGATTCATGAACTGACGACGCCCCATATCTGGCACGTCTGCTGATTCCGAAAATTGAGCCATAATCTACGCGCTCTTTGTGTATTTTGTTAAGCATTTTGACAGGAGTACTTGTACTTGAGCAACTCTTGTCTAAGTCGAAATGAATTATGCTTACGACGATGCCATACTTCTCGGTTCCAAGATATGTTTAGCATCTTTTCTGTTAGCATTACATTTCTTTATATCCTTATCATACTGGAGTTACGGAACTTAACATCATAACTAAATGTAAAATCTGATTGAGAAAAGCTATGACAGGACAGGAATTACGTCAACTGCTGATTGAGAAGTGGGGATACTCTTACGATGTCCAGTTTCGGCGGGCACAGGGCAAGATATTTTTACAAGTCATGTGGAAATATCTGGAGCAAGCTTCTTTTCCCTTAACTGAGGCAGAGTACCAAGAGCATCTTGATAGCATCGCTAATTATCTTCATGCTTTGGGTGGAACGGCACAAGTGCAAACATTTATCACCCAAACACGCGATCGCCCCCGACTCGGCAAAGCTGTTAGTATTCCTCTAGATTTGGGCGAACGGTCTTCAGAATGGATCTTATGACTGTTATTACTTGAACATTAATTTCTCAGTCATTACATTTTTTGTATATAAATAAGTTTGTGACCTAAAATATGCTATAAAATTCTCTTGCCAAGAGCTACATCTCTATCTGGCTGAATTAACACAACCTCCCCATCATCTAAAACTACTCCCAAGACTAAAACTTCCGAAATGAAATCAGCAATTTGACGGGGTGAAAAGTTAGTTACGGCTAATATTAATTTACCGATTAATTCAGTTGGTTCATAAAGTTTTGTAATTTGGGCACTAGATTTTTTGATGCCCAAATCGCCAAAATCTATCCACAATTTATAAGCTGGCTTTTTAGCTTTAGGAAATTCTTCAACCTTGATGATTTTGCCAACATGAATTTCAACTTTTTCAAAATCCTCAAAGTTTATTTGTGCCATTTAATTTTGGATTTTAGATTTAATGTATGCTTTTTTATTTGCAGAAATGTTGAATGTCGATACAAAACTTTACATATTTAGTTAAAGTAGCTCTAAAAAAACTAAAATAGTCAACATACCATCATCTCCTCAAACCAATGAACATAACTGATTTTTTGACACATACATGATTGTAAATAA
>JAVRCH010000087.1:0-99336 GCA_034530795.1 Nostoc sp. DedQUE12a | reverse complement strand
TACAGCAGTTTTCTTTTGCATGAAGTACAAAGTCACTGGTTTTGAGGCAGGAGGCAGAAGGCAGCTATGCTGGAGCCAGAAGAATAATTTGATTTGTGAATCCTTGGTTCTGTACCTCATTTAGTTGCAAACTGCTGTATTATTCTCCCCATCTATATTTTGTTCGACTTCCCAGGGAAACAGCCAAGGCAATGGTGATACATTTATAGGGTAATTGACAATCCAGTGCACCAATTGAAAAATTAATAAATGTCATATTGACAGTAAGTTACTTTGAGAACCTAAAATTCTTAAACTCTAATATAACTGGCAGAAACGGTACGGTAAGTATATATAAGGAATCATCTCCCACATTACAATCAATATCGGCTCAGGGGTGCAGGATGCAAAGATATCTGAAAGTACTAAGATTATTTTGGAGCGCGGCGATCGCATCTGAGTTAGAGTATCGCATCAACTTTGTTATAGCTAGCCTCAGCAGCTTGGGGAATCTTGTTGGCAGCCTCTTTGGACTATTCTTGTTTTACCGCACCGGCTACACTTTTGCTGGCTGGTCATGGGAAGCAGCTTTAGTAGTTCTAGGAATTTTTACTTTATTGCAAGGGTTTTCCGCCACTTTTCTGGCGCCGAACTTAAATCGCATTGTCCGCCATGTGCAAGAAGGCACTCTTGACTTTATATTATTGAAACCTATTCGCAGTCAGTTTTGGCTTTCTACCCACACCATTTCACCTTGGGGACTACCAGATTTAATCTTTGGCTGCATCATCATTGGCTACGCAGGTCAACGTCTGGGTGTAGGAATAGACAAATATCTACTCAGTGTAGTGCCGTTGTTGTTTGGCTTAGTAATTCTATACAGCCTATGGTTTATACTTGGTTCTTTGACTATTTGGTTTGTAAAAATATATAACGTTACTGAAGTATTGCGTAGTTTATTAGAAGCTGGAAGATATCCAATCACAGCTTTTCCAACTGTTTATCGGTTTTTCTTCACCTTTGTAGTACCAGTGAGTTTTTTAACAACAATACCAGCCCAAGCGATGCTAGGTCGAGGTGAAATTACCTGGATGATTGGTGCAGGAGTATTGGCACTGGTGTTATTTTTTGTTTCTACTTGGTTTTGGCGATTTGCGTTGCGGTTTTATACCAGTGCTTCGAGTTAATGAGGATTGAGGGGTGGTTTATCAACAAAGCCAGAAAGTTATTTATAGGACAATACAGTTCAGTTAAGCAATTTTTTCCTTCTCTTTCTTCTCACTCTGTGTACTCTGCGTCTCTGTGGTAGCCTGCGGCAAGCCGCTACGCGTCTACGTTAAAAAAAATGACTTTGACAAAGAGTGCTAGCCTTAACACCAAGCGTATTGATTTATTGGACTTACGCAAATACGATTTTCTGTTAGCTGTGCGTAAGTCCTGATTTAGAGGAACCTGCTAATTTTCCCATCCCTCCAAAAACAATTAACCAAACTACTACCACAACCCAGTGAATTAAAACTATCACCCACAACGAACCTGTAAGCGCATAGGCAACAGTACATATAATTCCTAATAATGCAGCTAAACTCAGAAAAACCAAATTAAAAAATGTGGATAATCCTGCTTTAAAAAAGGTCTTAGCATTCAATGGATGATACAGAATAAATAATAATAAGCTGATACTTACCCACAATAACCAATCAGAAAAATTGATAATTTCTGTTGGATGAGGAACTAGAAAAACTCGAAAAATTAACTCTTCCAAAATTGCAGGCGTAAATAAGCAACGCAATATCAATAAGCTTTGATCGAGCCAATTTCCAGACCAAACTTGTATCTGTAAAAACTTAAATTTCCAGCCAATAGGTATGGCGATCGCACTATAAATTCCCAGCAGCAAAACAACAACTAACCAGTCTTGGAAGCTGGGAATTACTAACGATGCTAAAAAACGATTCAAAAGAATTGATAGCGGTGAAATATTGGTAAAGGGAATCTGGATTTGTCCCAAAACTACTGTTGGTGCAATGGGGGCAATATCAGCCTGCCAACCGCCTACTTGATTAGTTCGCCATACTTGCATAATTGCACCGTGTTTTAAAAATATTGCGGCGAGTTCGTCCTGTGCTTGTCTTGGCATAATTGTTCGCCATGTTGTCAAACCAGCCCAAATACTCCCATCTTGAAATGGTTCCGTGGTTTTGCCGATTCCTGTACCCGCGAGTATACTTGCTTGACTCTGCCAGTCAGCCCGGACTATTCCCAAAGGTGCTAATTGTTTTTCTAAAACTTGACCTAATTTAATTAACTGTTGAAAGCGTAAGGTTTGCGGATGATTAGGGTTAGTGTTTAACCAAATTTGAATTTGAGGACTTGCAGCGACTTGATTTTTAATTCCTACTATCGCTGCATACAGCGCTTGGCTAGAGTCCTGAATGCAGGAAGTTGCAGGTGATACCATTGCCCCACCAGTACCATCACCAACCCGATAACGGGCCATTTTCACCTGTAATTTTTGCTGTAACTGGTCTAAAGGCGAAAGTTTGACTCCATCAAAATCATAATCTTGGGTTACAGGGTCAAATTCGATCAGAATATCTGATACCGGACGCGTCGCTAGCCAGCCGCGTTGTAAGTTACCCATATAATCAGCCCATGTATGCGTTGCAGCAATAATTCCATCCGGATTATGGGCATAAATTTGATGATATTTCGCCTCGAAGCGTAATTCGTTAGTAAACTCATCCCGGACAACTTCTGCAATTCCAAAAGCAAAATGTCCGGTGACAGTATAAGGTACTCCGAGTGTTTCAGCTTTACGTCCCCCAATTCCACCGAATAGGTGCAGCAAAATTGCTTTGTCGCCTTCTTCCCATTTTGATATCAATTGATTGGGTAAATTACCAGTTTCTACTGGGTTTAACAAAAGAGTATTGAATTGGCCTTTATTTTTCTCCGTATTTTGCCAATTCGCAGTTTTGATGTAATTCAGTACTGATTCTTTGCCAGTAATGCTTTGATTGGGTTGGATGCGAAAGAGAGAACGAGGTGCGATCGCCCCCACAGTAAATACATTATTGATATCTTCAGCACCGTAAATATACCATCCTTCACTACCCGCAGGCGACTTTTCAATTTGCTGTGGACTTGAAGGAGCAAAATTTCGCGTATCTATAACTTGTTGGGGAATGCGAATAGTTTCTAAAATACCATCAAACTTTTTAGAAGTAGGGTTGTAATGCTGTACCAAAAAATAGTCAGTACTTTTTTGATTTTTGGTTGAGGAAAAAGTTGTGCGATCGGGTTTAATAATTTTTACCAAACCATAAAATCTACCAGTCACTAAAACAGGTTCGCGTTCAATTTGTAAAAGCGGTTTTTCTTGACTTTCCGTAACGATTGTATGGGAATCTAAAGCAACAATTGTATCGTCACGAGGATTCGCCCCAGCCAAAGAACGTAACCTCCCTACCTGACGAACTCCATTGAGTCGAAAGGGATGAATATTCCCTTGTTCTTGACTTTTAATTACTTGGGTAGTAAAGTTTACATCTCGCGTTACAGCTTGAACGTCAGCCAGTAAATATTGATTTTTTTTCCACTCCAAACGCACAATCTTTCCTACCAAACTTTGTGCTGTCGGTGGTGCATGTTGTACTTCTACCCACACCCAATCTAAATTATCTGCTAATTGCTGTTTCGTTGGTAAAATTAATCTTCCTACCCAGTCTGCAATAGGTTTATAAAGGTTTGCAGGAGGAATTTTTGTAACGGGGTAAAAACTAGGTTGATTAAAATCCTGTTGAATATGTATCGCATAATTGCTGTTGCGTTCTACTCGCTGCGGTTGTTTTGGGGAAAGTTGTAACACCGCAACTAATGTTATGAACAGTAGCAGTAAAAATATTGTTAATCTTAATGTGCTTTTTCGACGCAATCCAGGCCAAATCAAGGGAATATACCTAGTAGCTATTTGTAATTAATATATTAATTCCATTTTAAGGGTGAAAAAGATGGTGGGTGATGATTTACCGAGTTATCCGTCTAATTACCGGATAGATGTATCCCAGGAGGGTTTGGGGGTGGGGTTCTCAGAGGCTAAATTTACAGCAGGTTACATATTCCTGGAATAGGTGTAGAGACTTGAGATGAGCAGTGACTTTAAGAAATTAAGACACCAGCATCAACAGTCAACAGTCAACGGTCAACTAATCATTATGACTAATACAGTAATAATCACAGGCGCATCTCAAGGCATTGGCAAAGCCACAGCATTATTATTTGCTCGTCACAACTATAATATTGTGTTGGCAGCACGCCAACTCGATCGCTTGGAAGCTACTGCTACCGAGATACGCCAAATGGGACAAGAAGCGATCGCTATTTCTGTTGATGTCAGAGATCCTTTACAAGTAAATGATCTGATTCAAAAGGCAATAGATCGCTTCGATGGTATAGATGTATTGATTAATAATGCAGGTATATTTGGTTTAGGGCCTGTGAAAGATTTTAGCTTAGATGATTGGCATCAGATAATTGATACTAATTTGTGGGGTTACATTCATACTATTCATGCTATTCTTCCCCATTTTTTAGAGCGTGGCAAAGGAACCATTGTCAACGTTAGTTCTATCGGTGGAATAGAAGCAATTCCTTACCAAATTCCTTATACAACTAGCAAGTATGCCATAACTGGGTTAACAAAATCGCTACATGCAGAGTTATCGCCTAAAGGTATTCATGTTAGCGGTATTTATCCTAGTTTCATTAGGACTCAACTCATGGAACGGGCAATTTTTCGCGGTGAAGATGAGGAAACAGCTGATGCGCGTTCTGAATTGGTAAGCAAAGCACTTGACACTCCTGTACTGGAAAAGCCGGAAGATGTAGCCAAATCAATTTGGAGTGCAGTTAGCGATGGGCGTTCTGAAGTTCTTGTAGGTACAACAAAACTTTGGCAAGCAATTTATAACGTATCTCCTAGTCTGATGAAGTCACTTTTTCGACACACCTTTGGTATGCAAGAACGTAAATGATAAGTAGGAGGCAGGAGGCAGGGGGCAGGAGGCAGAGGAAAAAGCTAGTTTTTATCGGGGTTTTAAACTTTTGTATTTGACATTTAATTATGTCTACCTACTTATTGGTTTTAAAGGGAACGGGGAAAGGGGAATAGGCAATAGGAATAAGGGTTTTTATTGTAGGGTGTGTTAGGCGCGTATTTTGAAATTACTTGTCACGAAAAATATGAGATGAGCGCCTAACGCACCGCTATACAAGACGGTGCGTTAGGCTAAAGCCGTAACACACCCTACTTAAGATTTACTTTATAAATGATCTCTCAAACCTAGATTTTACCCCCCAATTGGCGCAACCACCGCGTCTTCAAAAGCAGTATTAATTCCGATTTCTCGCCAAGACTCAAATTCCTCGCGTTCCGCAGTCCGCTTTTGCTCCCACAAACCGTAAGCGTCCGAACCGAGCATCAACCTTAGTGGCGGATTCTCCGATTCAACGGCTTGAATCATTGCCAGCGCTGCCTTTTTGGGATCGCCTGGTTGTTTGCCATTGCCACCATAGAGATATTGTCTAATCGGCTCGATGGTCGGTTTGTAATCATCAATTTCCGTTTCCGGCTGCATATTAGCATCTCCGGCGAAGCTGGTGCGAAATGCGCCCGGCTCGACAATTGTCACGTTAATACCAAGTGGTTTAACTTCATCACGCAAACCTTCTGCAAAACCTTCCACTGCAAACTTCGTCGCGCAGTAGAGTGCAAATCCACCCATTGAAGCCAAACCACCGATGGAGGTAATATTTACAATATGACCGGATTTTTGCTGACGCATTACAGGCAAAACTTCGCGTGTCATTTCGATAACACCGAAGCAGTTGACTTCAAACTGTTTTCTGATTTGCTCGGATGAAAATCCTTCCAAAGCACCAAGAGAACCAACTCCTGCATTATTGACTAGAACATCAATACGGCCAAAGCGTTCTAGTGTGGCTTTAACAACTGCCTGTCGCTCTTCGGCGTTGGTTACGTCCAGCCGAACGGCAATTGCATTCTCTTGGTTTGCTTGTGCCAATTGAGCAACTTGTTCCGGTTTTCGTGCTGTCAACACAACTTTGTCGCCGTGTTCTAAAACTGCTTCTGCTAAGGCGCGACCGAATCCGGTTGATGTTCCGGTAATCAAATAAACTTTGCTCATACAGCTTTAAAAAGTTAGTGGTTTTTGAGTCAGTAAGCTGCCGAAGCATTTAACGCAGCACATATTTTTGTGTTGACTGTTGACGGTTGACAGTTAACCGTTAACAGCATGAGTGACTGTGCAATTTAAAAGCGTAATAGCCTACAAATACACGTATTGTCAAATTAAGCTGACTCCAGGTCAAGCAGTTAATATCTACCTTTAGATATAAATTTTTGGTTTGATGAATCAGTAGTGCTGTTAATGTTTGATAGTAGAGTAAATCTTTTTTATTTAACGCGAGCCTCCAACGGAGGCGGACGTTGTTCTAAGCCAAGATATTGAGCCGTTAATTGCCATCAACAGCAAAATTACGTAAAGTAAAGCAATGAATTTAACTCCTTTGACGTAATATAACCAAATGCCAATAATATCAACTACTATCCAGTAATACCAACTTTCAATCCGCTTTTGCGCCATCAACCACATTGCGGTAAAACTCATAATTGTTGTGAGTGCATCTAAGTAGGGAAAAGAAGCTTTATCTGGAAATAGTGTTGGTAGTATTGTATGAATTTGACTCATCAATGCTCCCATTGCAAAGGAAATGGCTATTGTTATTGAAGCAGCCAAAACGATTGCACTTGGAGAACTATATCTAATATTTAAAATTTTGCCACTAGCTGATTTTGGTGTACTCCATCGCCACCAGCCATAAATACTAACGCCTAAATAATAAACTTGCTCCATCGCGTCCGAATACAAGCGGATTTGATAGAAAAGCACCATATACAGTAATACGCTTACTATCCCAATAGGCCAAGTCAGAATTTTCTTTTTAGAAATTAGCCATACTGACCATAAGTAGAAAATAGTTCCCAAAAGTTCAACATAACTCATGGGATAACCCACAACTTTGAAGGCAATATTATTAACACTCCAAAACTCAAGCATATTAAGTTATATAGCAGTCATGAAATCATTTGTGGCAATTATATATCTGTTTCTTCTTTCTTACCTTTGCGTCCTTCTCTAACGAGACGCTACGCGTTGGCGGAAGCCTTTCGTAGAGAAGGCGGTTCGTTTCCTTATCCATATTTTTCCCGACTCATTTAGGATTGCTATATTATCAAAAAATGTTTGTTAAAAATCTAAAAAATTTTTCATTTTGTTGCTATACCGATAATATGAGGACTGACAATGGGCAATCTGACTTGAAAATACTCATAATTGATGCTGGTAAAACCAGCTTTTTCTAAAGCAATGTCAATTTCTCTATTTGGATAACAATTATCGGTTAACGTTTTCCAAACTGGACTAATAGTATTTTGCATTTTTCGCAATAAACTTCCTTGAGGTGCGGCGATGTGTTCAATAAATAAGAAACGTCCACCTGGTTTGAGTACTCTTAAAATTGCCTGTAATGTGTAGTTAATATTTGGCACTGAGCATAAAAGTAATGTAGTTACAACTGTATCAACGCTGTTATCTTCAATGTCTAGCCATTCAGCATTACCAAAACGGATATCGATGTTTAAACCAAGTTCTTTTGCTTGTTTTCGGAGATAGGAATGCATCTGTAGATCTGGCTCCATTCCTATTAAGTGGATATTGGGAGGATAGTAGCGTAAGTTAGAACCGTCTCGCGGGCTAATTTCTAATACTTTACCTTCGAGATTGGCAAAAAGAGAACGTTTGCGATCGCCTAGCTCTTTATGATAAATACTGCTACGTTTAGCCATCATCCAGCCAACAAAACTTTTACCAAAGTTTACATAAAATTGATTTGGTAATTCTCCACAAATTTGGTTTACACTCATCATCCACTTCCTAATTTTTGAGGCTATAAATTGGTGTATCAGTTAACCATTTATAGCCTCAAGATATGATATTTATTTTTGTCTTACTTCACCCACTTGACTCACCTGATTGGGTGATTTTCACTAATTTAGATGGATATTTACTGCAAGATACACCTCAGCCATAACTGCAATTTACCTACATATATAATTCCACCAAAAAATTTATTGCCTATTGATTTTTTAAATTTCACTCTTTTGAGATTTGTGCAGATTTTGTCTTTCTGCTAGCCAGGTGAATAGTATAACACCGCATAAGTCAGCTACTAAGTCAACTAAATCAAAGCTGCGATGGGGTGAAAATAATTGAAGTATTTCATCGATGATACAAAAAAAGATGACAATAAATGGTGTCAACGGTAATGAAATGTTAAATATTTCAACCTTACGTTTGTTTAATGCTAAATGTCCTAAGTATGCAGCGATTCCTAGCAATAAAAAATGCATAATTGTATCGAAATACGGAAATTGAGAAAGTTCAACTGGAATGATTTTTAAGTAGGCTGATATGGAAATAGACATTAAAATTCCAAAGTAAAACCAAAACGCAAAAACCCAAAGCCGATTAGATTTCATTTTAATTATTTGAAACAGTACTGCCATTCGGAATCCAGAACTCAGAATTAATCAGCTTTAGAAAGTTAATAAGCCGTAGCAGATTAGATTTCCCAATCATTCTGAATTCTTATGTAATTATTACAAACATAACAAAGAGCATTCCGCAATTGGGAATGCTTGATTTTCGTAAATTCTGTTAAGATAATGTGAATTTTGCGGATTTAAAAAAGATTGCAAGATTCAACACAAAACAAGAGTAGGGTGCATTGTCGCCAAGCGCTGCATCATCTTGATATTATATGTCGGGGTGCGTTAGCTTCCGGCGTAACACACCCTACATCACAATCCAGAATTTAAAATCCAAAATTGGATCACGCATGAAGGTTGGCTTGTTCTTGCAACCAAGGATCTACTGGTTGTCCATCTTTGCGGCGTAATTCAATTTCCACTACCATTACTTGTTTTGAACCAGGAGGCGCAGGTTTTTGATGGAAAATAATATCATAATCTAGTGGATTATGTTGGCGTTCTTTCAACCAGTCTTGCACTTTGGTTGTGGCAAATAATGATTGTCCCTGTTCAAACATTCGGGTAATCTGCATTTGCAGTGTATAAGGATTAATGCGACCCATTTTTTACCGCCTTTGTTAATTGAAGAAGAACTGAGAATTCAGAATCAAGAGTATGAAGATCTCAATTTTAAGTAAATATTGTAAAAAATTTGATATCCCAAAAGAGGTAGTTACTGAGATATCAGGTGTGACAAGATGAACTCAATGCCTATCCTTTAGTATATTTCACCAGATTACTACTTAATTTTGTTATAGATTGGAGAGAGGCACGCCGCTTCAAGAACTGACCAAAAGATTGAGATGGTTGTTATGAAGAGTAAAAATCAAGCTATTTTCGCTTTATTTGTAAAAAGCGCTATTATCTTTTCACCTTTACTATTATCTGCTGATATTGCCAGTGGACAATCTGCGCCATTATCCAAACCAGCAACATCTCCTGCTGCGGTGTTATCAAATCAGGAACGTGAAGAATTAACGCGACTACGAGCTGAAAAGCAAGTTCAATCTGATTTGAAGAGTGCTTTTAGCCGTACAACTATTTTAATTAATATCTGGCTAGTTATATTAAGTTTATTTCCCTTGGCTATCATTGCTTTACTTTGGCTATTGCGACGAGCTATTATCCGTGAAATTGTTGAGCGAGCAATGCAACAATTAGAGGGTGTAGAAAAGTTACAAAATCAACTCATTAATGTTAAGCAAGATGCGGAAAGTCTGATTCAAGAAGCTAAAAAAATAAATTATGATTTAGAACAGGAAACTGCTGGTCTTCAAGAAAAAATTAAAAATCAAGCAGAAAGTTTATCTCTTGTAACATCTGACATAAATTTAGTTAAAACACAAATATTAAATCGGTTAGAATCGGAAATTCAAAAATCTCAAGAAAATATAGCATCTTTAGAATCAAAATTTGCTTCGGCGTTATCTAAGTTGGAATTGGAAGCTCAACAACAAAGAGATTTAGCACTGGAAAATCTCGTAAAATTAGCATCTAGTTTGTCTGAAGAACTGTCTAATTTAAAGTTGGGTATACAAGAACAGCAAGAATTAGCGGTTGCTGATTTAGAATTATCAAAGTCTGAGTTTACATCTCAACTGTCTGGATGGCAATTTGATACTCAACAGCAAAGGGATATAATTCTTGAGAGTTTAACCAAATTGCAGTCAGAATTTGTTTCGCAATTATCAAATTTAGAAATAGATGTTCAACAGCAAAAAAATGCCACGTTTGAGAAATTAGATAATGAATTGAAATCTCAAATATCAGAATTACAGGCAGATGCTCAAGAGCAAAAAAATCAACTTATTGAGAATTTCACAGCATTACAATCCCAGTTTAGCGATCGCTTATCTCAATTAGAAGTAGACGCACAAAAATCTAAAGAGTTAATCATTGAGAATTTGGAGAAATCTGGTTATGAATTTAGTTCGCAATTCTCAGAATTACAATTCAATGCCCAACAACAAAAAATTCTCATTTTAGAGAAGTTAGAAAAATTAGAAACAGAGTTTGTCTCTCAGTTATCTGAGTTACAATTGGATGCCCAACAAAGAAAAGATCTCATTCTTCAGGAATTGATTGAGATGACATCTGCATCCATTCCCAAGGAAGTTGAAAAAACAACAGAAGAACAGCCACAACAACTGGAATTCACGGCTGAGGAATATGTAAAACAAGCAGATGCGCTGTTTTCTGAAAAACGTTATCAAGATGCGATCGCCATTTACAACCAAGCAGTTAAAACCCAACCTGATGACCCTGTTATTTGGTTAAAACGCGGCTTAACTCTCGGCAGATTAAAACGCTACAAAGATGCCATCGCCTCTTACGATCGCGCTATTCAAATTCAATCAGAATATCATCAAGCTTGGTGCGATCGCGGCGTTGCTTTTGGTTATTTACAACAGCATCAGCAAGCCTTTGCCTCATTCGATAAAGCTACACAAATCAAGCCTGATGATGCAGTTGCTTGGTTGAATCGCAGTCTTTCGCTAATAGCATTAGAACAATATGAAGAAGCAATCCCATCTTTAGAAAAAGCCCTAGAATTACAACCAAATTCTCCCAAAATTTTGGATAAATACGGCTATACCCTAGTCAGGCTGGGACGCGATGACGAAGCGATCGCTAGTTTTAATAAAGCATTAGAAATTAAACCAGATTATGCCAGCGCCTATTACAACAAAGCAGCCTGTTACGCACTCCAAAGACAAATAGAACTATCTCTAGCAACTCTGCAACAAGCAATTGAACTTAATCCCAGATACAAAGAAGAAGCCGCAACCGACCTAGATTTTGATGATATAGCCCAAGATCAGCGCTTTAAACAATTAATTGGAACATCTAGCAATGAGAATTAAAAGGCAATAGGCAATAGGCAATAGCGAAAATAACTTGTCCGAATCATCGGACTCCTTGCATTTAATTTTAATTATGGAGAAAAATAAACATTTGAAACGAGGCGGCTTGCCTATGTGTATTTAATACGTCATTTTTAAAATCCCCTAATTTTAATTATGGAGATTCCCCTATTGCCTATTGCCTATTGCCCCTGTTCCCCAGACATCGCTTTGAGTTTAGACGTAAAAGACTCAGAGCGATCGCTTTTTTCTGGGGTAAATTGCCCTATTGGGGGACGAATAGCCGCAGGTGGTAGCAGTTTTGGTGGTTCATGAGAGACTGATGATGCACTTTCTGATGAAGTTTGCCTTTGGCTAACAGCAGACGGTAGTCCAAGTCTTGCCAAAGAAGCTAAGTCACTTGCAGTGGTAGACTTGAGGCCGTTTTTATCCTCCGTAGCTTCTTCTTGCTCTAAAGATGACTTTTGTTTGTGACCATTCAGTTGTAGGGTTGTAGTATTACTTTTTTGATGACCATTGCTAACTTTCCCAGGTGGTAATTGAGGTTTCGTTACTTTCTCAAAAATCGGATTTCTCTTCACTGGCGGTAAGGCTGGTGCAGCTAATGAAGTTAGGCTTTGAGGAAACTTGCTACAAACCATACGTTCAAATTCCATGTTGAAATGATATGTAGCCTGTTCCCGACGCTGCCAAAATACTAAAATTTGCTGCACAGAAACCGCTTTATAACGACCTTGATATAGTGCTTCAATCACTGCCAGGTGTAGCCAATTGAGTGGGTATTGCGTTTGCCAACGTTCAACCAACTCATTGGCAGTATACCCGCTGAGATCAAAACTATAGTGAATTAATAACGCGATCGCCAAATTGGCAGAGGTGTCTGGAAGTGTTGTTAACATGAGGCTGTTAGCTTTTGGCAATAGGTCTAAGATTTTTCACCCATCGCATATAGCGTATCGTGCTTTTAACTACATGGTTTTTTTACCAGAGTTCTCAAGTCGATAGGCAGTGTTTCCCATTCTACTTGTCAACTGCTCAAATGCAAGAGTCTATAGAGTGATTTAACAGTTATCTTTATTACTTAGCTGCCTTCATTGTCCACTATTCGCTGATTGATAAATAGAAGACAAGAGGCAGGAGGCAGGAGGCAGGAGACAGGAGGCAGAAGGCAGGAGGCAGGAGGCAGAAGGGGAAAGCCTGTTTTAATCAGGTTTTGATCGGGGTTTTTAAGTTTTCTTTTGTATTTTACATTTGTTGTATGCCCCAACCATGCATTGTATCCAAACTCCAAACCTTATAAATCCCCTACTAACTGTTGGCTGGTCGCCAATTCGATCGCAGGTGTTCGCCCAATGGCAACTAACGCCTGATAAACCATCGCCGCAACTTCAGCGTATGTTGCCGGACGTAAAGGTGCAAGCAGTTTTGGGTCTGGATAGTTGACAATTATTCTTTTATGTGTTGCAGTAGCAACAGCTTTTTCGGCATAGTCGGGAATAGTATGGCGATCGCTATACACTTCTAAAACATTGTTATCAGCCTGTGGTAGTCCCAGTCCGTTAACTAGAGAGACAATTACTTGTAGCCGTTTGACATTTTGATGGGGGCGAAAAGTACGATCGGTAAATCCACCAACAAAGCCACCCCTAGCCGCAATTTGGATAGCATTATACGCCCAAAAATCTTGGGATACATCGACAAAATCCGCTGCTGGGCGTTTAGCAGTGGGCTTAAAAGCAACCGCCACCAAAGCCGCGTATTCAGCGCGAGTCATCGGTTTATCTGGCTGGTACGTATCATCAGGCAAATCGTGAATTAAATCCAGACTCCGCAATGCCTGAATGAATGGTTCTGCCCAATGGCTATCTAGAACAGACGCGGAGAGTGGAGGATGCGGGGACGCGGAGAGTGTTTGTGATAAATTCCCCATCTCTCCATGTCCCCGCGTCCCCGCGTCCCCCTGTCCCCGCGTCCCCGCGTCCTCTTTAAGAGCAATTAATTCCACTAATCCTTTGACTAAAGCAGGATTTAACTGATTACCTACACAAACAAGCTTTTGTGTAGTGACATTATGTAAATCAAATTCACTATTATCACGAAAAATATTGTCAGCGGGATCTTCGCTACTACCTAAATCGGGGGTTGCATTGCCATTGACAAATAGACCACCTTGAGTATTTTTAGCGATGAGATTTTGACGCAGCACAGGACGGGCATTGCGAGAAAGTGCGATCGCTGTGCGATTTTCTGATAATTTGTTACTGGCGATCGTTGGAGCCGCAAAGTCACTAACTACTATCCCCAAAGGGTTTCTTTGAAATATATTTCCCAAGACTTCGCCCTGGCTATGGCCTGCCATCACTAAGCCACTAGCAGTATTTTGCACAAAAACATTATCAAAAATTGTTGGTTTAGCAGCCCCAGTGGCAAACACACCTTCCCTTCCACAGTTACTTAAAGTATTGTTGGCTAAAGTAGGCGCACCCGATTCAATCCAGATACCAGTACCTTTTGCTGAGGTATTCGTGACAGTTACACCTAAAATACTGGCATTTTCTAACAACAGCAGCCCGATATTTTGCATTCCAAAGCTGGGGCTTTGATACTGACCGCTTCCAGAAATTACAATCCCCGCTCCTTTGTTAGCTTCATTACCTACAACCTTCACTCCTCCACGGATAACTAGAGGAAATGCCTCGCCACTAGCCACGCTGTAAATTGCAGATGCTAAATGAATGATTGTAGGGATTTTAGTTACTTTTAAAGCACGGGTGAGACTTTTAAACGGACTTAACTTGGAACCGATATTAGTGTCATTCCCTGTCATAGGGTTGACATAGAGTGTGAGAACAAGGGTAGAATTCACCATTGATGATTGAGGGTCAATTGTTTTAATTATGACAATCATAAATAACACTACTTCTACCAAACTTTGGGAAACTAGTATCCCTATGTGTACAAAATAGACTTCTTGCAGAAGTCGGGGAAAGGGGAAAGGGAAAGGGGGAAAGGTTTGGTATTTTCCTTTCCCCTTTAACATGAGTCCCTTTTCCCACAAGAGTGCAAAAGTGTTTTTTGCAAGAGGTCTAATGTATCTGCTTTCGGTTTTCTTTCAAGCAGATAATCTGTACACAAAAGTTATAGACTCTCATGCAACATTCCAAGTTCTCATTTGGGCGTTCTCAGTTCCCAAGCTCAAAATTTCGAGTAACTACAGCAGGGAATAGGCAATAGGCAATAGGCAACAGGCAAAGAAAGTCTGTTGGTGTCTGGGTTTTACGGTCAGTTTACGTCTTAAATTATGCTTCAACAGTTATAAAATCTGAATTTAATAAACTTACTTTCCCCAACCCTTCTAGTGTTCCTACTCTACGAAAGGTTACGCTGGTGTACGCAAGCGTCTTAAGCAATTATGCTTATACATTGCCATGCAATTGAGTTGCATCGCCTCGCAATTGAGTTGCATCGCCTTGCAATTGAGTTGCATCGCCTCGCAATTAAGTTGCATCGCCTCGCAATTGAGTTGCATCGTCCTGCAATGGGATTTCGATGTATAGCAAAAGCCAAGGTGGTTAGGACATCAACAGATGATAAAACTTAGACACAAAAAGACTTTTTACCCAGCCCTCAGTCCCTTGCTATATACCAATTCAATTAATGATTGCAACATATTCTTAGGTCAAGGCCCGATTCATCGCGTCTCTACAAGTGGTCTATCTGTCGCATTTTTTTGAAATATTTTTATCAATATAATTAGAGCGATCGCCATTCCAAAACTATAGATTTATTGACTGCTAATATTTACTAAAAACAAAATTAATTTCTATAATTAATATTTGCAAAACACAAATTATCCTCACTGCAAGTAAAAGTCAATTTCAAATACAATAAAATTATGATTCTTCAAGCGTAAGCAGTCAAAATGACGGAAGACAAAAATCGTATCAATCGCATGGAAGACCAACTTATTGATATGCGTCTAGCAGTTAGCGCCCTTTTGGAAACTGTGACGCAGCATCAACGTAATTTTGAGACTATACAGCGTAATTTTGATACTATGCAGCGTAACTTTGATACTGTTCATACTGAAATTAGAGATATCCGTATCGATATGCAAGAAATGAGAGCTGATATGCAAGAAATGAGATCTGATATGTTGCAAATGCAATCAGAAGTTCGCGGTTTACAAACAGAGAATCGCCGCATTCTGGATATTTTACAGAATCGCAACTCTGAAGATGATTCTTTGGTGTAAGAATAAAGACGTTGCATTGCAACGTCTTTACATTAGGTAAACTGTTCGATAATTCCGCCACCTAAGACTTTTTCTCCGTCATACCACACAGCAGCTTGTCCGGGTGTGATGCTGAATTGAGGTTCATCAAACACCAAACGCACGCGGGAGTTTTCCAGAGGAATCACCGTTACTGCTGTAGGTGTGGAACGATAGCGAATTTGCACTTCGGCGTGAATTGGTGTAGATGGTTCGGCAATAGAAACCCAATTTACTCGCCCTACAGTACATTCTGGCTGAGTTACCTTAGTGCGATCGCCAACAACAACTCGATTATTCACCGCATCTAATTCAATCACATACAATGGTTCAGGAGCAGCAATTCCCAAACCTTTGCGCTGTCCAATTGTGTAGTGATGAACGCCATCATGCTGTCCCAAAACTTTGCCTGCGGTATCCACAATATCGCCTGTTTTAGGAGCTAAATATTTATCTAGAAATGCCCGCATGGAACCGTTGCTTTCCACTAAGCACAAGTCTTGACTTTCTGGTTTATCAGCTGTTTGTAAACCGTATTCAGCAGCAATGCGACGCGTATCAGTTTTTTCTAATTCGCCCAAAGGAAATATACTTGCCTCTAGCAAATCTTGAGACAAATCATAGAGAAAATAAGACTGGTCTTTGTTGCGATCGACAGCCCTTAGTAACTGATAACGTCCAGTAGCTTCGTCATAGTTAATTCGGGCATAATGACCGGTGGCAATGCGATCGCATCCCAATTTTTCATGGGCATACTGCACCATCGGCCCAAACTTCACCGTTTTATTGCACTGAGAGCATGGCAAAGGCGTGATCCCAGCGCTGTAACCAGTCACCAAATAATCAACAATATTTGTTTGGAAGACATCCCGAATATCCACAACTTCGTGGGGAATGCCCAGTTGTTCACAGATACCAGCCGCGTCGATCATACCTTCAGAGCAACATTGACCTTTGCCTTTCATTAGCCAAAGAGTCAAACCAATTACTTCATAGCCCTGATGGTGCAGGATAGCAGCGGCGGTGGAACTGTCAACACCACCCGAAAGACCAACGACGACTTTTTTCATACAAACACAACATGGTAGCTGCGTGGCTGTCCAATTGTAGCACACACTCTTCAAAGCCTTGCCAGTAAAGCACTTCATCTCAAGTTGCATTCAAAAATAGTAACTGAGGTATTGGGAGATGAGGGAGATGGGGAGGTAGGGGAAAAGGGAAAAGGGAAAAGGGAAAAGGGAAAAGGGTAAAGGGTAAAGGGTAGCGGGTAACGGGTAACGGGTAAAGGGTAAAGGGTAAAGGGTAAAGGGTAAAGGGATAAATTTAACCTTTCCCCCTTACCCCTTTCCCCCTTCCTAATGCCCCATGCCCTTTAGTTATTAATTTCGCCTTGCAAGCGACGTAACAGTTCTACCGGAATGGCATAAAATGATTGCTCGCTGCGAATTTGTCCGCTAGCCAACTCCTGTCTGCGCTCTAAGGAGAAGGTTAATAGGCCAATCACTTCGCCCAACTGATTTAAGATAGGTGCGCCACTAATCCCGCCTTGTAAAGGAATGCTTACCTCTAACACTCGCTCAGAGCAAAGTGGGCTGGAACGAACACGATTGATTAACCCTGTATTGCAGTAGAGATTCTCAGCAAATCCTCCAGTTTCAGGAGACGGAAAGCCAATGGTCATAATCCGCTCTCCGACTTCAACCAGTTCCGAATAGCCTAACCGCAACGGTGTCAGCGAGTTAGATGCTGGCTGCACCTGCAAAATTGCAACATCGTCTGCACCCCAACTAGGCAAATGAATCGATATGACTTGCAAAGTACCCTCTGTGGTTGTCACCTGCACACCTTGGGGTGCAACACAGTTTCCTGTTGTCTTGTCGATGAGTACGTGGCGATTGGTAGCGATGTAATGGGAACTAATGACAAAACCACTGCCACTGGCAGCCCAATTACCGAAATTAACCTGTATCCAAACGACTGAGGAGGTATAAATGCGGACAGTATGGTTGAGGCTGGTAAAATCTGGTTGGTGGACTCCCAGCATAACTAGATGTTCTTGCAACAAGGCTGTGTAAGCCTCGCGTTGTCGATCGCGAGCCAGAATTTCTAAACCGAGTTCTACTTGCTGGGAAGACAAAGGTGCAGCTAATCGCTCAAATTGAGTCAAAGCTTCTGAGTAACGTTGCAGACGTAAAAAATGCTGTGCTAGCTCTTGAGGATCGCCTTCAGGGTTAATGGGCAAGTTTTCCAGCACACTCAACCATCTTTGATAATTGGCTGCAATGTCGATGATATCCATTTTGGCATTTTGAGCGCGTTGCAGTAGCCCACCGCCATCCTCCAACAACTGCTGTACTTGCGTGGCAATTTCCGTAGCCCGCCAATCTAAAGATCCATAAAGATCTAACCACAGGCGAATACTGCGGCTTAATGTATCCCATCGATCGAGCGCGAGTCTGGTTTTGTTCTCTAGTTGAATGCGATCGCGATAAATATCAAACAGTGTATTATTATCTGTAGATGTTGGCGAATAACGTTCCCGATGTCCCTCGTAAGTCTGGATGCGGTCTTGAAAACGTAATGACAAAGCAACAATGTCTGCTGTCTCTACCTCATGCAGAGTTGTTTGTAACTGTGCCCTGAGTTTTTCTAGATTACTTAGCGATCCCTGGTAGAGTTGTGAGTCGCGGAATCGAGTTTGCAGCGAACTCATTTGTGCGGGGGTGAGCAAATGGGAATCGGCGATGGTAATACTCTGCTCGTTACCCGTGCCGACATCACGAGCTGTCACTGTGAGCAAACAATTGGCATCAATGTTAAATTTGACATCAATCTGCGGTACACCAGCTTTGGCAACGGGAATTCCCTGGAGAATAAATTCGCCAATCTTGAAATTATCTTCAGAAACCGATGATTCCCCTTGAAAAACCTCGATTTTGACTTGAGTTTGGTTATCTTCAGTGGTAGTGTATCGCTGGGTGTTGGCTGTGGGAATTGTGGTGTGTTTGGGAATCACGCGATCGAACTTAAATTCACCAGCCGCAACTCGGCATTTAATCCCTAAACTGAACGGTACAACATCGAGCAAAAGGGTATTTCGGACAGCATCCATGAGAATTGCCGCCTGCAAAGCTGCACCACGAGCAACAACTGTCAAGGGATCGTAAGCAGAACTAGGTTCTAGATGAAATGCCTCACCAATACATCGGCGAACTGCCGGCATAAGTCCACCCCCGCCAACCAGCAGGACACGACTGGGTTTTTCCTGAATTTTTCGGCAGGTGATACGAATCCGTTCTAGCCAAGAGGATGCCAATCGTTCTAGTTCTGCTCGTGTCAGGGTTAATTGGATTGTGCCATCGCCAATCAAATAAGGCAAATCGATTGTCCATTCGCTTTGTGTAGACAGTTCAATCTTGAGTTCTTCACAAGCCTGACGCAAGCGGGTTGCGGCTTGACTATTGCGCGGAATTTCTTGTCCTGTTTGGGCTTTGACAAATTCACTAAAGTGAGTGTAGATGATTTCGTCTAAATCAGCACTACCAAGGGCATTATCACCCTCAATTTGCTGTACTTCAAACACACCCTCACCAGCTTGAATGATGGAAAGGTCGAAAGTTCCTGCCCCTAAGTCAGCGACTAAGATGGTTTCAGTTTTATATTCATGGATACGCTGGGCAAGACAAGCCGCCGTCGGCTCGTGGATCAATCGCAGTACGCGAATATCTGCCATAAATCCAGCAGTTTTAGTTGCCTGTTTCTGAGCTTCATTAAAGTAGGCAGGTACAGTAATGACAATGTTGTTCAAGGGAATGACGGGCGGATGCTGCGCTAGAAACTCATTCACCCAATCGGTTGGAGGAGTCGATGCCATTTTCTTGGCGGCGATGGTCGAGACTTTGGCTGCAATCTTTGTTTGCAGGTATTCCCTAGCAAACTCACGGCCACAGTTGATAATCCGGGCGGAAATTTCTTCGGCTCGATATTCTTGACCACCTGCGCGAAATTTTCGGTCTGTTCCCATCTCCCGTTTCGCTTTGATGATGATGGCGCGGGGAGACTTGCCCAACAACTCGGCAACGGGTACTCCAACTAATTCCCGTCCTGACTGGTCGATAGCAAATACTGAGGGGATCTGCCTTCGTCTTTGTCGCTCCACAACTTCCGGCTTTGCTTCTCGTTTGTTGTAAAGACACACCACGCTGTTACTAGTGCCTAAATCCAAGCCGATGGCATCAATATACTCTGCTAAAACTTCTCTAGTTGCATCTGTTACCCATCTTGTTGCCTGCTCCTCAAAGCGGCGACGATCTAGGACTTCTATGCCAGGAAGCTCAATCGCTACCAAGTCTAGCCATTTTTGCCCCAGTAAACCTTGCTCTGCCAAATCTTTGATCCGCCGCCACAATTGTGCTTTTTGGGTGGGAGATTGTCCTGTGGCGTTTGCTTTGGCTGCACACAAATCAGCTAGTTGTTCTACTCGTCCAGCTTTTTGTAGCAACTCTTGGAATTGGCCATCAAACACTGTTTGCTCGTCACCTAGTTGCTGTTGGCGTAACTCTGCCGCCCGCAAGAACTCCCCGGCTTGTGCGTAAAGTGCGATCGCCTGCTCGGTTTCTCCCAACCGTTCATAGAGCAATGCAGCCATAAAGAAGTCGCCGCCTTCTTCTAGCAACTGGGCTTTTTTTCTAGTATCAACTGCTTCACCAGAGGCAGATAAGGCGACTAAAGCTTGCCCAAACGCACCTGCTTTTTCAAACAGCACAGAAGCGGCAAAATAATCCTGGGCTTTCTCAGCTTGCAGTCCAGCTTCGAGATAATTTCCCGCCGCCTCTTCTACAAGACTCCAACGCTTAAACAAGTCTATTGCCGATTGTCCCTCACAGCCTGACAATTCAGCACTCAAGGCAAAGCGAGCTGTTTTCAGAGCCTCTGATAAAAGACGTTGTGTCCGTTCGGCTTCAGCTACTTGGAATTTTTCCTGCCATGCTTCGGCTACAGACTTTAGTAAGCCAACCGCTGTTAAAAATTCCTTACCCTCGATGTGCAACCTAACTGTATTCTCTAATGCATCCCGAATTTCCTGCATCCACTCAGGGGTAATGCTAGGACGGTTACGAATGGCCAGCCCTAGTTCGCCAAGTCTCTGGTGACAATCGCTGACACGCTCCTGATTACCTGCTTGTTGAAAATGTGTGAGGGCTGCGGCATGATTACTTTCCTGCCAGAAACTCTGTGCTACTTTTTCATGAGCCTGAGCGATCGCACTTTCATCACCTAAGCGATTGGCCAACGTCAACAAGCGCAACGCGCTTTCCCGTCCCGCTAAGGACATAAGGTAACGCATCGCACTGCGGTAGTCTTTAGCTGCTTCGGCTAAATCAGCGGCTTCAATGTAGCGATCGACAACGGCGTAAACTTGATGTATTGCCGGTAGTTCATCTGGCTGCAACTGTCCAAAAAAAGACTTCCAGACATCAGCTAGTTGAAAAGTATGATTTTCTAAAAATATCTTGACAATTTCCCAGAGTTCCGATTTTTGTAAATTTCCTTGATTGCGCCGCTTGAGTAACTTAGCTAACAGCAGATTGCTCTCACCAATCCTTGCCGCTTGCAGACATATTTGTTGCTGTACTTCCCGCATGGATGTATGTTCAGACAATCGTTGCGATAGTCGCCATGCTGCATCCAGATTTGGAGCGGTTTGAGGTTTTGCTTCTAGCAGAAATGAGAGTGCTTGTCCAACCGCCAAGCTAGGACTAGGAGTTTGTTCGCCAAAAAGCGGATCGAATTTGAAAATTACTTGAGTGAGTTGCTGGCGATCGCATTTCGTAGCTAGAAATAAAGCTTGCGTATAAGTCTGCCAAGCTTTGTCTGTTGTATGGGAATTCTCTAGTTGCTTTTGTAATTTTTCGCAAGTCTTGGCTAACTGTTTGTGGGGATTTTCCCATCCCTGTAGCTTTCTTAACAAACTGCTAACAGGTCTGAATAGAGCCTGAAATAACCTCTTCAAATTCAACTGCCAATTAGACATTTTTTTGTAGGAAACCTTTATAGTAAATCTACGGAATTTATTACTTCTGAGACTCCCTGTAACAATTTTTAACTTTTTAAATCATCAGTAAGCCTGTACTATTTATTACCCTTATTTTTCAGATGCTCATCTAAAATTAGTAACAGATGTATTGTTTAGAACCTAAATGAGGTAAGTTATCACTAACGCTATACATAGAACTCCTATATATTGCGTGAAAAAACTTGCCCTCAGCTTGAAAAGGCTGATTTCCTAACTGTACAGGCGCGATTTATCGCGTTTATACTAGCCGTCAGGAGCAAATAAGTTCAAAAATCAAAGCACATTACCATAGTTGCTACAACAGCAAACTAATTAGTTCCTGACGGAAATTGCCAAAAAATATTTAGATTTCTTTCTAACTAATATGTCTAGTGCAATACCAAGTCAGTTTATGCGATTTCAAATCTTCTCCTTGTTAATGGGAGGATGTTTAGCGGTGCTTGCAAACTCTACTCCAGCACAAGCACAAATCTCCCATAGCAACCTGCTACTGGCTCAAGAATTTGAACCTTTACCGCCAGTTCCCTTTGGTCAAGAATCGCCGCAGTTACCACCGGCACAACCAGCACAAATTTATCAACCAGAGCAAAACTTTCAGCCCTCACAACCACTAGAAAATTATCAACCCGAACAAAACTTTCAACCTTCTCAACCAGCACAGTTTAGTCAATATAACCAAAACTTTGAACGCTACTTAGTTTTTGTGGATGCTAGCGATTTCCAAACCCTACAACAAATACGTCGACTTGAACCTAGTGCTTACGTTCGACAATATCAAGGACGTAACGTCATTCAATCAGGAGTTTTTAGCAGAGTATCTAACGCCCAACAACGGGTAAATGAGCTACAGTCACGAGGCATTTATAGCGCACGAATTATCAGCTTTGCTAACGGACAAGAAACCGGCTACTTTGATGGAGGTAATAGAGGTAGCGATCGCCGTTCTGCAAATGTCCCAAAACAAGTCTCTAGATATTTTGTTGCCATTCCCACCACTTCAGAAGAATTACCTGCGATCGCTGCTCAAATTAGACAAACTTTATCCCAATTCAGCCAAAATTTAGGACGATCTGGTGGAGTCCTGGAAAGAACTCAACCACGAGGCCCACACGTAGCAGTGGGGCCTTTCGCTGACCGAGTACAAGCAGAAGAATGGAACAAGTATCTCCGAAACATCGGATACAAGAATGCTAGGGTTTATTACGGCAAGTGAACAAGTTGAGAGTGGCAAGTTAGGAGTTAGAAGTTAGAAGTTAGGAGTTAGGTGTCAAAAGAAGTTCTAGTGCAGAAATTCTACTCACCTTGCCAGGGTTAAAGCTAGCAATTAGCAGTAACATAAAACTCATACCTCCAAACTCCT
Organism: Nostoc sp. DedQUE12a; assembly: GCA_034530795.1. Taxonomy (GTDB): domain Bacteria; phylum Cyanobacteriota; class Cyanobacteriia; order Cyanobacteriales; family Nostocaceae; genus Nostoc. Next base: position 76,110 of record JAVRCH010000087.1, on the reverse strand, counting down.
AACTTTTCACTCAGCACTAATGTCAGATAGGCAAGAACAAATTTCACAAGTAGTAGTAACTGCTGAGCAAATGCGCGATATTGAAGCGCGGATCTTTGCAGCAGGAATGCCTGTAGTAGCTTTGATGGAAAAGGTAGCAGGCTTAATTGCCCGTCGCATTCAAAATATTTATCCAAATCCAAGACAAATACAAGAAAAGGACACGGGGACGCGGGGACACGGGGACACGGAGATTCTTTTCCCCGCGTCAGATCGTCTCCCAGTCTCCGCGTCTTCTTCTCCCTTGTCCTCAAATTCTCGTATTGGCATTCTTGTTGGCCCCGGTCACAATGGGGGAGATGCTTTGGTAGTAGCCCGCGAATTACATTTTCGTGGTTATGAAATTTGGATTTATTCGCCTTTTTCTAAGCTCAAGGAATTAACTTCACAGCACTTGCAGTATGCTCAAAGTTTAGGTATCCCAATTTATCAAGAAATTGAGCAATTGCCGAGTTCTGATTTGTTGATTGATGGGTTGTTTGGATTTGGTTTAGAAAAAAATCTCACCGATCCCATCGCCTCTGCAATCGATCGCTTAAATGAATTGTCTGTACCAATTTTGAGTATTGATTTACCTTCGGGATTGCACACCGACACAGGCGAAGTATTAGGAACCGCGATTCGCGCCACTCAAACGTTTTGCTTGGGTTTATGGAAGTTGGCTTTTTTCCAAGACCAGGCGCTGGAATTTGTCGGTAAAGCTGAGTTAATTGATTTTGATATTCCTTTGGCTGATGTCGAAGCTGTTCTGGGAAACACACCCAAAATTAAACGCATTACACCAGCAACGGCACTTTCGACTTTACCTTTACCCCGTCCAGCAGTTACCCACAAATATAAAGAAGGACATTTACTGCTGATTTGTGGTTCGCAGCGCTATGCAGGTGGAGCAATTTTAACTGCTTTGGGTGCGCTCTTTAGTGGTGTGGGAATGCTTTCGGTTGCTGTACCAGAATCTTTGAAATCTATTTTGGTGTCGCATTTGCCAGAAGCGCTGATTGTCGGTTGTCCAGAGACGGAAACCGGAGCTATTGCTCAATTGCAACTACCTGCAAAAACTAATCTGAGTTCTTTTAGTGCGATCGCTTGTGGCCCTGGTTTAACAACAGATGCCACTCCCATTGTCCAAGAAGTCATAGAAAGCGATGTTCCTCTGGTTCTCGATGCCGATGGTTTAAATATACTTGCCCAAATTGCAACGATCCCCACTCTACAAAAACGCCAAGCGCCAACCATTCTCACACCCCACGCAGGTGAATTCCAGCGATTATTTCCCCACATTGCCGATGCCAAATATGACAGGGTGAAAGCAGTACAACAAGCAGCAGCACAAAGTGGCGCGGTAGTATTGTTAAAAGGTGCGAGAACTGCGATCGCCAACCCCCAAAGTGAAGTTTGGATTGTCCCAGAAAGTACACCCGCCTTAGCCCGTGGCGGTAGCGGTGACGTGTTAACTGGGCTACTGGGTGGATTGTTAGCGCAAGCGGCGACTAAACATATCCCAGTAGAAGATATTGTTGCCACTGCCGCTTGGTGGCACTCCCAAGCCGGTATTTTAGCAGCCCAAGAACGCACCGAACTGGGTGTAAATGCGTTTACATTGGCACAATATTTAATAAAAACTCTCAGTACTTTTCAAAAATAAAAACTGGCAATAATCCTACCTTGGGCTGAACAAAGTAATTTTTAATGTAAATAATCTTACAATTAAATAAGCTAATAAATTATATAGCAGTTGGCAGCTAGGTTAAGACATAAACTAATCGTTAAACCCCCACCAAGCGACTTTCCCTGTTGCCTATTGCCTCAACCCTGTTCCCTACTATATATCAATCATCAACAATTTTCTATGGAAAAGATAGCCGACTTCTTCAATAAGTCTTGTCTCTAACGCTTTGATTATAACTTTAGTTCTATCTCTATTGATTATCAATAGTCTTCAAATTGAATCTTACCATCATAAAGTATGAGCTATAGACCCTGAAATGTCTTCATTTAATTCAGTCGCCAGCAGGAGGAGATTGGCTCTAGTATTTTTTATACTAGCTGATAAAGATTACAGAAAACTTGGGAACAGCATATGCCTCTTCATAAACTTGAACATTTCGATCCAAATTATCGAGAAACTTTTGGCGGAGATGATGTAAAAGCACTTGATGTTTATACCGAAGGGGGACAGAGAGTTGGCTTAGTTGTTGATGTTTTAGTTGACGATGATGGCCGTTTTCGGTATTTAATTGTTGACACCAACCTAGATTCTGTTAATAAAAAAATCTTACTGCCAGTTGGTCTTGCCCGTATTAATTATCCAGCACGAACAGTCCATGTTGATGGATTGAGCAGAGAGCAAATAGAAAGGTTACCCGATCATCAAGAAATCGAAAATATTGATAGCGATTACGAAGAAAAAGTACGTAGTGTATTTCGTCCTTCAACCAGTACCGTAGCTTATAATGAGACATACAATTACCAAAAAGAACCAGCTTTATACGAGTTGAACGAGCAATATCATCAAACTTTTAGGCTCTATGAAGAACGATTAATTGCTAACAAACATCGGGTAAAAACTGGGGAAGTAGCTGTAGGTAAGCATATTGAAACTGAAACCGCACGTGTCACAGTACCTATTCAAAAAGAACGAGTTTTGATTGAACGAGTTGTACCCAGTGAAGCAGGAACTGTTGATACCAACGAACTTAAGTTTCAAGAAGGGGAAGTAGCACGCATAGAAGTTTACGAAGAAACGCCCGAAATACGTAAAGAAGCCTTTGTGCGGGAAGAAGTTCGAGTTAAGAAAGTAATAGAACGCGACACTGTGGAAGCACAAGACACGATTCGTCGAGAAGAGTTAAATGTTGATACTGCCGGCGAGTTACACGTGCAGGAAACCGATGAGATAAGACATGAAACTGTTTAATAGTTAACAGTAACAGCACATTTGATTTAAATGAGATAGACAAGGGCAAGCAAGATGCCCAGCCTACAAAATTTATCATTTTTAGATGATGTATATCTCATTTACCTACAAAGTGCTGTATCAGTTAAAAATACATCTGCTAACTGTTAACTATTTATGTTGGACAATTACGCAAAGTAGCTCTGATAGTTAGAGATATAATCTGTTTTACTCTGAAATTTTGCTGTATATTTAGAAATCCTAGCAGGCAAAGTTAAAAATGAACTTTGCCTGCTAGGATTTCTATTTTGATAATTCTAATTAAAAAATATCTTATACCAATTTAATGTGAAGCTGCACATTATTTTGACCCCTCCCAACCTCCCCTTAGTAAGGGGAGGTGCCGCAGGTGGTGGGGTTTTTTCTATGCATTTTCATAAAGAATTGGTATTAGATAATTCTACAACTTTGGATAATTGTTTATTAAATAATTTCTTTCGACAGAAGGAGGCAAAAGAGTAAATAAATGTCTACCTTAGTAACAAGTAAATGTAAATAAAATTTTGAGGCTAAATACAATGGTTCTTTACAAGTTAGAAGATTTTGAGCCTAACTATCGCGATAGTTTTGATGGTCATGATATTAAGGGACTTGGTGTCTATACACAAGGAACTGATGAAAAAATTGGTACTATCAACGATGTTTTAGTTGATGAAGACGGCCATATCCGTTATCTAGTTGTTGACTTAGGTTTCTGGATTTTTGGTAAAAAAGTATTACTACCAATTGGTCGCGCTCGTATTGACTATAATAGCGATCGCGTTTACACCATTGGCTTGACTAGAGAGCAAGCAGAAGATTTACCTGAGTTCAACGAACGCCTGGCGCTTGACTACGATTACGAAGAACGGGTGCGTGGAGTATATCGCCAGCCCGGACAATACACCACTCCAGTAGAAGCGTCAACACCTCTCGAATCATCAACATCTCTACAAGCATCAACAGCATCAGCGCCATTAGATAGAACCTATTCTACTCCTAGTTACAACCGCGATAGTTACACATACGAACATGAGCCTTCTTTATACAATTTAAACGAACAAGATCACCAAACTTTGAGATTGTATGAAGAACGACTAATCGCCGGCAAACAACGCCGTAAAACTGGAGAAGTAGCAATCGGGAAACACGTTGAAACCGACACTGCACGAGTCGCAGTACCAATTGAAAAAGAGCGAGTTGTGATTGAACGCGTAACTCCTACGGATGCGGGTAGAGCTGTTTCTGCACGTGAAGCAGACTTCCGTGAAGGCGAAGTTGCTCGCGTTGAACTCCATGAAGAAACTCCTGAAATTCGCAAAGAAGCAGTTTTGCGGGAAGAAGTTAGAGTCAGAAAAGTCGTAGATCAAGAAACAGTTGAAGCTCAAGAAACTGTTCGCCGTGAAGAATTAGACGTAAATGCTCCTAACCTTCCCATTGAAGAACGCTAAGGGAAAATAGGGACTGGGAAATAGGGACTGTTTCCTAATACCCAGTCCCCAATACCCACTCCCCAGTACTCAGTCCCTTTTACTAATAGCTAACCGATGGTAAGAAGCATTGGACAGGTAAGCTCAAATAGTCACACTAACACCTTACTAGCAAATTTAAAACACAAGGTGAAAAATTTTGTTGTGTTTGATAGTCAAGGTGACCTAGTAGGAAAGGTTCAGGATTTGATTGTAGATAGTAATCATCGGTTAAACTTAGTTATATCTAACCGAGTGAATGAACAAATTCGCGTATCTAATCAACATTTAACCGATAAACATGCTTCTTTATTCTGGGTGCAGAGCCAGAGAGTCAAAAAAATCGACAATCCGACTAAATCTGTTTTCATAGACTTAGATAAATCAGAAATAGAATATATGCCGGAATATTTAGAAGCAGAAACACCAGGCGATCGCAAATCCGACCTATCACAAAAATCAACTAAAGAACTAGCTTATAATCAAACTACAAATAACTCTGTTGAGCCAGCAGAATTAGAAGACGTAAGTGAAGAAAAGATTATTCGTTTACTAGAAGAACGGCTAGTTGTTGAAAGCAACAAGCATAGAGTAGGTGAAGTAATTGTTCGCAAAGAAATCGAAACCCGGATGGTACAAGTTCCTGTACGCCGTGAGAAATTAATCGTCGAACAAATCAGTCCAGAACACAAGCAACTTGCAGAAATTGATTTAAGCGGAGGCGAAATTTCTGGGCTGGAGTTGAATGAAGTAGAAACACTCGAACTTACACACTTTGACGGTGGCTTAACAGTCAACGGGGAATTTACTTCACCTAAAATTGCTAGTTTATTATTGAATGCGATCGCCCTAGAAAAAAATCACGGATGCAATAAGGTGCGAGTAGCAATTTCTGTTGCAGATGAATCGCATCAAAAAAAATACCAGGAGTGGTTTGACCGCTGTTCCAAAGGTCAGCAACCAAAGCCTGAATAAATACAACAGAATTCAGAAGTAAAACAGATTTGAAAACTGGTAAGGCTAATTTTGTGTACTTCAGCAACTTGAAATCTGTTGTAAATAAGTTTCTAGCAGATAAATCAGTAGGGCGAGCATTGCACGCCCTATTTTTTTGCCCATAATTTAGGTTATGATATTCTGCTATTCTGGATTCATAAATTACTCTGATGGGTGTATCTTTTGCGAGCCACTATTTGGAAATACCCAAATATGAAGCCAGGGGAGCTTACAGTTCCTAGTGCTTAGGCCGGAACAGGATCTCGTTCACGTCCACTCCTGCGTTCTTGAAGGCAGCGTCCAACCACCCGAAAGTTTCGTATTGTCTTGTTCAGCGCCGCCTTCACGTCCTCGGTGTGGGCGGAACCAATGGATGTGTATTCGCCCCTCGGAGTGCGGTAAAAGTCATAAAACTCACGCTCAATGGCGGTGGAGTTTTCATTAGACTTCTTGCAGAAGTCGGGGAAAGGGGAAAGGGAAAGGGGGAAAGGTTTGGTATTTTCCTTTCCCCTTTAACATGAGTCCCTTTTCCCACAAGAATGCAAAAAACACTTTTGCAAGAGGTCTATTCAGTTCATGCACGGTTCCGCTTGTATATTTGGTCTCGCCGCCCGTGAACTCCACATAGCGTTGTTCAGCCGCCTCTGCGATGACTTTCTTTCTCTGTTCGAGGGTCGTAGAATGCCTCAGCCCGTTACGGTTAGCCGCACCCATGTCGTACATACTTACCGTCGCAATGGCCTTCATCCACGGGTCAATCTTGGCGGCGCTGATGACGAAGCTTCCGCTGCCGCAAATCCCAATAACGCCAATCCGGTTCTTGTCAACGAATGGCCGGGTGCCCAGAAAATCCACCGCCGCACTTCTGGGCGGGTGCTTGGGATATCTGCGAGGCACGTGCTTTGTCGAGCGCAACTGCCGCCTTCGCGCCGATAGCACTAATCAACAGGGGTAGTATAACGAGGTGTTTCATTGAGTTCTCCAAATGTGTGGATTAATTAGCTGCGGTTCGACGCGTCTGCCTGGTAGGATCTCCACTCACTGCACCGTTTGACCGCCATCGACGACCAAGGCGTGTCCGACGATGAAGGCAGCCGCGTCTGAACACAGCCAGACAACGGCATTGGCAATCTCTTCGGGCTGGCCCATCCGTCCGATTGGCTCCTCCGAGATTACCTGCTTGCGTCCTTCAGCAGTGCCGCCAGTGAAGCGATCCATCATCGGTGTGTCAATGTAACCGGGGGCAACGGCGTTGACGCGGATGTTCTGCGAGGCATAGTCGAGAGCCGCCGACTTGGTGAGTCCGATTACGCCGTGTTTTGCGGCGGTGTATGCGGCTTTGCCCTTGATGCCTATGACCCCGGCACCCGATGATGTGTTCACGATCGCGCCGCCGCCTTGCTTGAGTAGCAGCGGAATTTCATACTTCATGCACAGAAAAACGCCGCGCAGGTCGATGTCTACGATCCGATCCCACTCTTCCTCTTCGATTTCCGCTGTTGCTGTTTTTCCTTTGACTCGGACTTCATCAAATGCTGTATTGTTCGTCGCTGACCTTTTCCACCCAGTCCACAGGCTTACCATCGAGCCATTCCTGAATAGCGATGTGCGTCATGGCTGTGGTTGGTGTGGCACCGTGCCAATGCTTCTCACCCGGCTCAAACCAGATCGTGTCCCCCGGACGAATTTCTTCAATAGGGCCGCCCCATCGCTGTACAAGTCCACAGCCCGCCGTCACGATCGGGGTCTGTCCTAATGGATGGGTGTGTCATGCTGTCCGAGCGCCTGGCTCGAAGGTGACACTAGCACCAGACGTGCGTGCTGGATCTTGTGCCTCGAACAGGGGGTCAATGCGGACAGTGCCAGTAAAATACTCGGCCGGCCCTTTGGCAGAAGTCTGTGAGCCACTTCTTTTGATGTCCATTTTCTGAATTCCTTCACTGAATACCCTACATGGTTGTTAACAGGCAACTCTCTTGCCAAATCAAAACTGCATTTTCTCTTAAATAAAAATCCACAATGCTTTCAAAATACAGAATCATTTTTCATTGCTTTAGCTTCATTCTAGGAATCTTCAAGGACATTTCTAAACATAAATCAAAAATATTGTGTGCTTTCTCAGCTTTTGTTGGCAGAGTTTTTGGTAGTAAAAAGATTGTGATTAATAAAGCTGCGAATGCCACTGCACCAGAAACTATAAATCCAAAAGCCAGATAAATCTGCTGTGCCAATTAAGCTGGTAACTGGGTTGAGTACAAAGCCTAGTCCTAATGCTGCTCCATAAATTACAAACCCTTGGGCACACTTTTCAGGAATAGTGACATCTGAAATAATTGCTTGAGCTACGGAAGCATTTTTGCCAGTGATTCCATCTAAAAGTCGGGCGAGAAAAAGAATAACTGCTGTTGTCGCCGTTACAGCAATCAAGTTAGCTAATACCAATTCTCTATGAAGATGCATAGAATATTAAACGAACCGCCAAGTACGCCTTCGCAAAGCGTCTCGAAGAGAAGAGCGCCAAGAATAGATAGTTACTCATTTAGTGCAGTTTCACACTAAATTGGTATAACACAGTTACAGCTAAACTGATAATTAGTAAACCTCTTGCAAAAGTGTTTTTTGGAAGAGGTGGGAAAAGGGACTCATGTTAAAGGGGAAAGGAAAATACCAAACCTTTCCCCCTTTTCCCGACTTCTGCAAGAAGTCTAGTAAAGGCTTGCGTCCTAAGCAATTGGAAAGTTTACCAATCACCGGAGTTGCAAAAAACTGAGCTATGGAAGAAATCGAAAAAAACAAACTCGTCTGAAAATCGCTGAGGCCGAATTGTTTGCCATAAAGATAGATAATGGGAATTAAAACTGTAAAACTGAGGGAATTAATAAAAGCAATTAAAGCAGTAATCCAGAAATTCCGGTTCATCACAACCTGGTTGTTACTTTGCAACTGCACTGTAACTGAAAACAGCAACTTTTGACCAAGAAGGGAAAAGGGTAAAGGGTAAAGGGTAAAGAAATTGGAGGAGGATTGTGACCTCCCCCAATTAAAGACCTCATTTTATGAGGGGGCTTTAAATCCATTTGGGGGAAGGGGAAAGGGAAAAGATACATGCGTTAAAAAATCCATCCCTTTACCCTTTTCCCCTTCCCCTTTCCCCCTTTCTTGGTAAACCTTAGTAATAATACTTACTTATCGTTCTTTTGGCTACCCCAGATGAAATTTCGAGTCAAGCGACTTTCACGCAAGCAACAACAGCGTTTGCTCCCACGTATTCACATTCAGATTCGAGATGGAAAGTTTGAGATTATGGGGATGGGTGTGTGGTATTCCTACTGGCGCGATCCCTATCATCTGTTGCTGACCATTCCCTGGCCTGGGTTTTTAATACTGATTTGTCTATCTTATGTAACTATTAATGCTGTATTCGCCGTAGCTTACTTACTAGGAGGAGATTGTATTGCCAACGCTAGGCCCGGCTCTTTTTTAGATGTTTTTTTCTTTAGCGTCCAAACCCTAGCATCCATCGGCTACGGTGCGATGTATCCTAAAACAACTTACGCCAATATTATTGTTACCATTGAAGCGATGATCGGTTTAGTGGGAATTGCTGTGATGACCGGACTAGCGTTTGCCCGCTTCTCTCGACCAACCGCCCGCGTGATGTTTAGCCGTGTAGCAGTGATTACACCTTATGATGCTAAGCCGACTTTGATGTTTCGCACTGCTAATCAGCGCCGCAACATGATTTTGGAAGCGCAGATGCGAGTATATTTGATGCGCGACGAACTAACCGCCGAAGGTCAGTCTATGCGTAGAATCTACGATTTGAAACTACTGCGAAACCAAACACCAAGCTTTTCCTTAAGCTGGTCAGTGGTACATGTGATTGATGAGTTTAGTCCTTTATATGGGATGACGCCAGAATCACTAATACAGACAAATTCCATGCTGATGATTTCTTTGAGTGGCATTGATGAAACAGTTGCACAGGTCGTCCACGCCCGTCACAGCTATAGCGCTAAGGAAATTTTGTGGAATAATCGCTTTGTCGATATCTTCCACGAAACACCCGATGGACATCGCTACATCGACTACAATCGCTTCCACGATGTTTTACCTTTAGATGAAATCGAGTAAGAATTCAGAATTCAGAAGATTATCATTAATATCTCTTTAGCGTCCCCACGTCTTTGGGCCTTGGTGTTAGTTCTTTGGACATTGTATCGGTTTAACCACAACCCGACCATTTTCAACTACAGTACAATTTTTACCAGTATTATTGGTGTCGTTAACTGGCACATCCTGACACTGCTTTTGGTGAGAGATATTTTCCTCTTGTTGTTGATTGAGGATGACAACACAAGAGGAACAAGAAGTGGAAGACATATAAAATATTTTGATCTCTATAATCTATTATCGCTCTATTAAATGCTGTTTGGCTGAAAAATTTACTACTTACAGCGATTTTAACTGGGTAGAATACAGATGATTGTAGAAAGGTACGGCTAGCTGTGCATTTTTACAATAATTGTTTGGCAGGGTTAGACAATGGGTTTTTCTGATGAAAAAATTTTGGCGATACCTGGGTTTAAGTTTTGTATCTACCTTTTTGACTGCTACTCCCGGATTGGCAGCCGATCGCATTAGCTTTTATTACCCTCCCTTCGGCGAATTCTCTTTGTCTGTGGACTCGCTAGAAACTTTTGCGAAAGTTGGCAAAATCGATGGAGACTTTTCCTTCTATGCTAGCCGTGCTACTCCCGAACAACTCGCCCAATTGCGGAATCTACTCCAGCAACGCTTCAATGTTAGTCCTACAGTAGTATCTCAGGTTACCTATTCGCCAATCGGTGAAGAGGTGATACAACGTCTAGGAGAATTACTGCTCACTGAGTCTCGACAAAACGGTTTCTATGCTATACGTGCAGCTTTGATCGTAGCTGCTGCCGATCGCGATGGCTTAACAGTTATAAATTTGCTGCGGAGATTCCCCAGCAAAACTATCAGGCTGAATTATTCACAAGGGCTAAGGATTGTCGATAACTTGTCACAACTTATAGAAAAAAAGGATGAAGTTGTGGCTTTTCTCCAACAACAAGCGACGGTAGCCGCAGCCAATTCAAGGGTTGATTTCTCACAACAGCCAGATTTGCGATCGCCTGGAAAATTCTCTTGGCAGAAAAAAAGCTTTGAGCTAAATGACTTTTCTCGCAATCGTCGTCTGCCAGTAGATATCTATTTACCTCAAGCCAATTCCCAAGGTGAACTAAAACCGCCGTATCCCCTAATTGTAATTTCTCATGGTCTGGCTTCCGATCGCTCTACCTTTGCTTACCTAGCTCAACATCTGGCATCCTATGGTTTTGCGGTTGGGGTATTGGAACACCCTGGTAGTAATGCCGAACGTATTCAGCTATACTTTGCAGGTTTGGCAGGGCCGCCAGAACCAGCAGAATTTGTCAATCGACCTTTGGATATTAAGTATTTACTCAATGAACTTGAGCGTTTAGAAAAATCCGATCCCTCCCTCCAAGGAAAACTTAATTTTGACCAAATTGGGGCGATCGGTCAGTCTTTTGGTGGTTATACTGTTTTGACTCTGGCAGGAGCAACGATTAACTTTAACCAACTCTACCAAGACTGTAATCCCAATAATTCTTTCTTTAATTTGTCGCTGTTGTTGCAGTGCCAAGCTGCTGAGTTATCCCCAAAAGATTACCAACTCAAAGACGATCGCATTAAGGTAGTCATGGCGATTAATCCCATTGACAGTTCAGTTTTAGGTCAAGGCGGCATCAGTCAAATTAAAATTCCAGTAATGTTGGTGGCTGGTAGTCAAGATATTTTTGCCCCACCTGTATCTGAGCAAATTCTCCCTTTTACCTGGCTGACTGACTCCAATAAGTACCTTGCTTTGATTGAAAACGCCACCCATTTTAGTGCGATCGCCGAACCTACTCCTGAAAACAATGTATTACCTGTGCCGCCTGCCTTACTTGGCCCTAATCCTACTCCTGTTTATTCCTATCTCAACGCTTTAAGCGTAGCTTTCTTATCTACCCATCTCCTCAACCGCCCAGAATACCGCTCTTATTTGCAGCCATCTTACGCCACATTCATTAGTAAAGAACCTCTGAATCTCAGCCTTTTGCAATCATTGACACCAGATCAATTTAATCAAGTCTGGAGTGGGGCAATTCCCCAGTCATTCCGCCCATCAAATCCTCAACTTCCGGCTCCTCAAGGACAAGAAGGAAAATAATATAGCAGGGAACAGACTTAGAATTCATCTACCTGGCAACTGCTACAACTCCTAACGGGCTAAACGCCCCGCTATCGCTAACAGCACTCTGGAATAATTGCGTATATATACTTAAGTGCGCTTTCGACAGAGTATTAGTAATTATGAATTATGTTGCCTTACGATTCAGATCCCCGACTTCTTAGAGAAGTCGGGGATCTTCTTAATCATAATTGCCATAAACAACGTAAATCTCAACTATTAATTAGATAATCTCAAAGCTAAATATAATCAAAAAGTGTTTTTACTAAAGTTTTAACAAATAAAGATACTCTTATAATTGGCATTTTATATAAACTCCAGCCGTCTTATCTGATGAAAAAAAATAAGAACCATAAAGCTGAATTTTCAATCAATCAGTAAATGTACTGTCAGTAGTACACAAATTATTAATAAAATATAATTATTACAATCATCAGAAAAATAAGATGGCAATCTTAAATAATGCCTGAGAAACCAGGTATTACAATTCTTTGATGAGTCGGCATCTGAGGTTGGAGATTCTTACACATCAAACAGGATTGCTAAATATGTCTTTCTTATATCTAAGCTGTGACTTAGATATAACAATTTCCCAAAACAGAAATTAATTGTCAGGGCTTTGAGATATTTGTACTTACGTATTCATAAAAACTTATTTAATAAAATCTTTTATATATATATACTTGTGTTAACAAGTATTAAGAAAGTCTTATTAAAAGATGTTGCAATGACTTGATTTAATTGCTAACGTGTGTATGTCAACGATGCTGATGAACGCTCAAATCGAGGAGAAGTAAAATCTATGAGCTATATTGATTCAGCCAAGTACGTTAGTAATTAAGAGTAAAAAACGAGAAATTTCTGCCTCGTATAGACAATTACGAAGGATTGCAGATTAACCAAGAAATACCTCGTTGTTAAAGACTTAAATTTCAAGTGACTGGGGATTGGTGACTGGGAATTAGCGACTAGGGGGATGAAGGGCAGGCAAGAATAATTAATAACCAATGCCCTATGCCCAATGCCCTATGCCCTATGCCCAATGCCCAATCCTAATTAGATTTCGGAGGATAAGACCAATGGAGATTCAAGGTAAAGTAGCTCTAATTACAGGGGCTTCTCGCGGTATTGGCAGGGCGATCGCCCTGGAACTAGCTAAACAAGGGATCAAGCGGCTGATATTGGTAGCACGCGATCGCCAGAAGTTAGTCGAGGTAGCGAACAAAATTGAGGCCATGGGTGTGGAAACTGCGATCGTTGCCTTAGATTTGACTCAGGTAATTGAGGTGAATGTCACTATTGCTCAGGTTTGGCGCAACTATGGCCCGATTCATCTACTGGTTAATTGTGCGGGAGTCGCCTACCAAACCTCATTTTTGCAATCTAAACTGCCCCAAGTTCAAGAAGAACTTTCTGTAAACTTATTGGGGATGTACAACCTCACGAGTCTGATAGCTCGACGCATGGCCAGCCAAAGGCAAGGAACAATCGTCAATGTATCGAGTCTAATGGGGAAAATTGCAGCACCGACAATGGCAACTTACTCGGCTACCAAATTTGCCATCTTGGGATTTACCCAAGCCTTGCGTCGGGAACTCGCCCAATACAATATCAAAGTGATTGCATTACTACCTTCTCTCACAGACACAGACATGGTACGCGGCTTAAAATTATTTCGCTGGGTGATTCCCATGACTCCCCAGCAAGTGGCTCAAGCACTTGTCATTGGAATGCAAAATAATTCAGCAGAAATTTTAGTCGGATGGCAAAGTCATCTAGCAGTGTGGTGTCAACGCCTTGCCCCTTGGTTGTTAGAACTGATTTTACAAATAGCGAGTCCACCAGTACCAAGAAGAGAACACCGCCAACAAAAACTGAGTTTTTTAGCTAAAACCTAGCGTTTTGGCGATTCGTTATGAGTAAGCAACAGTGGTTAGAAGAGTTATTCGCTTTATCCGACAGGGTTCAAGATGACACTTTTTTGAGGGTATTTGAGTTCATCTACCCAGAAAAATTAAATCGATTAAAACTACTGTTGCCAATAATTTTATAGCTACGTTGGATGAAGGAAAGCTGAAAAAATCCTGATAACTTTTAACAGGAATAGCGAAATAAACAATTCTATCTAGTTCTTGTTCTTCAAGTGCTGGGTAGTAATTAAGATATTATTTTATCGGCAAGCTGAGAATTACTACTCAAGATTGCGAGGGGCTAATTTGTAACGTTACATCAACTTTGGGCTTTGAAAACCGCAGTTTGCATCAATAGATAAAGTTGTAGTTCAGAAATGGCTGTGCGATCGCATAATTAGACATACCTTGTTTCGGAGCAACCAGAAATGCTGACACTACCGACTAATCTCTCTTCTTTGCCCGAAATAATTAATGGCTTGCCAAATATTTCTGGTTGGGAAACAGAAATCCTTTCTGTAGTTAACAATGATGCGCCTGTCTTTTTACCAACAACGAATATTAAGTTAGATGACGTAAATGCTGTATTTGCGATCGCTCTACACATGCACCAGCCTACGATCCCTGCTGGATATGATGGTACGCTCATCAGCAATTTGCAATACATGTTTGAACATCCCAACGAAGGCGATAACCATAATGCAGCGCCTTTTGCTTATTGTTACAGCCGTATGGGAGATTTCATTCCCGAACTTGTAAATCAAGGTTGCAATCCCCGTATAATGCTCGATTACTCAGGTAATCTTTTATGGGGACTGCGGCAAATGGGACGCAGTGATATTCTTGATAACTTAAAACGTATTACTTGCGATTCTACCTATCAACCTTATGTAGAATGGCTGGGTACAATGTGGGGTCATGCTGTTGTTCCCTCCACTCCCATAGCAGACATAAAATTGCATATAATTGCATGGCAACATCACTTTGCTGCAATTTTTGGCTGGGAAGCATTAGCACGAGTCAAAGGATTTTCGCCTCCAGAAATGCATTTACCTAATCATCCTGATGTCCTCTTTGAATTTGTGAAAACGCTCAAAGAATGTGGATATCGTTGGTTACTGGTTCAAGAACATTCTGTAGAAACCATTAACGGTGAATCTCTTGCCTACAAACATTTACCACATCGTTTGATTGCCCGTAATTCTCAAGGCGAAACAATTAGCATTACAGCTGTAATTAAAACTCAAGGTTCAGATACTAAATTAGTTGCTCAAATGCAGCCTTACTATGAAGCAAAAACCTTATCTAAACAACAATTAGGAAGTGTATTTGTACCGCCAATAGTTAGTCAAATTGGAGATGGTGAAAATGGCGGCGTCATGATGAATGAATTTCCTAGCGCTTTTAAACAAGCTTGGTGGGATATGGTAAATCATGGTGGGGGAAAATCAGGCGTTGTTGGTATGTGTGGTACAGAATATTTAGAGTTAATAGAAGCTGCTGGATGTAAACCTGAAGACTATCCAACTTGCCAACCAGTCGGACAACATTATATTTGGGAGCGAGTTTCACCAGAAAATTCCCAACCCGATGCTGTAGAGAATGTCATTCAACAATTAAAAGAAAACAACCCGAATTTTCACATTGATGGAGCCTCATGGACAAATCATATTAGTTGGGTGAAAGGATATGAAAATGTCTTGTCTCCCATGTATGAATTAAGCAGCTTATTCCATCAAAAATTTGATAAGTTACAGCAAACTGATTCAGTAGAACCTATTACCAGGCAATTTGAATACCGTAATGTTCTACTACATAATCTTTTGCTGGAAACTAGTTGTTTTCGTTATTGGGGACAAGGTGCTTGGACTGATTATGCAAGGGAAATTTATCAACGAGGTAAAAGCTTGTTGTAAAAGATCTTTGATTTTATAATCCAGAGAAAAGTTCGAGCTGAGGCTTCCTCGGCTTGAAAATTCGGAGAGTACAACAGGGTTTATACCTGGTTTTGATATGAATATTTGTGTACTTGGCTGTAAGATTCTATGCAAATATTTGACAAATGAGTATACAAAGAGAAAATGAGCGCATTCAAATAAATTTAGATTTATCGCCAGAACTTTATGAGACAATAAGCAATCTGGCGGAACGGATTCATGGAGATAACGCTGAGGTGCTGTTAAAGGCACTCGCACTTCTAGAAGTTGCATTAGAAGCCAAGCAAAAAGACAAACATATCTGGATTGCAGATGAAAACCAAAACCTAGAAACTGAAATTACAGATATAAAAGATTTATCAAAAATCATTGCCAATAAAGGTAAAAAGCCGCTGTTTCTATCAATAGGAAACTTACAGTCGCAAGAAGATGCAGAACTTGAGCGCAAACTACGAGAAATCAAATTTAAACAAGAACTTAGGAAAGATTGGATTGTATTTCTTGTGAGAGATGTAATATTTTTTTCTGCTGCTATCTTTTTTATTTTTGCTGTCAGCGGTTATTCACTATTTATGCAAATTTATAGATAACCTTTCTGCTCATATACAGCAGATTGTAAAGGAGTGAGGTACAGATCATCGTAGGCGCACACAGCTGTCATTGGTGTCAAGTTAAGTTAAATGGCTTAACTGTCGGCTTCCTCACCCGCCTGGAACTAAAGTTCAAGGCTAATAGCTCAAGTCTACTGAAGTAGACTAAAAACTTTTAAAAAAATTGAGTCATCTTTATATTACTTTTGCTATGAGCAAGGAACTGAAGTTCCTTGCGGGACATCGGTTTTACGTTAAGTTGACACCAATGACAGCTGTGCGCCCCTACCCATGTTTTCATTTACCTGAAAAACGCTGTAAAACAAAGGAGAGATATGGAATTGAAAAACAATTATCTTTGTGTTTCTTTCTCTCTGCGTTCTCTGCGCCTCTGTGGTTATTGAAAAATCTTACAACTCATCTATCTCAGTAAAGTTGCGTAATTAATTTTACAGACGACGAAGCTAACTTGCTACAAGTAAACTCATTGTCATATCCAACTATTTAGATTATCCCATCAAAATAGTTGAAATTCTCTTATGCAAGTTTTATGGATTCAAATTTATGACTATCGGAGTTTTCATATTTGCTGTAGTTTTAGTTGCTACTGTTGCTCTCATTATAATTAATGGCTACAACGATTTAGTCAAGTATCGTAACCGCTACAAAAATGCTTACTCTCAAATAGATGTTCAATTACAGCGCCGCTATGATTTAATTCCTAATTTGGTAGAAACTGCCAAGGGATATATGAAACATGAGCGAGAAACTTTAGAAGCTGTAATTGCAGCTCGAAATTCTGCGATGAATGCTAACAGTCGCGCTGTAGAAAATCCTGGCGATCCCCAAGCGATGCAGCAGTTAGGTAATGCAGAAGCAGCGCTGGCGGGTGCGTTAAGCCGTTTTATAGTACTTTCAGAATCTTATCCAGAATTGAAAGCCGATCGCACTATTACTCAGGTGATGGAAGAACTATCTTCGACTGAAAACCGCATTGCTTTTGCTCGTCAAGCTTTTAATGATGCTGTGACACTTTACAACACCAAAAGTGAATCTTTTCCCAGCAATCTTGTAGCAAATACCTTTAATTTTACCCTTGCAGAATTGCTTCCCGAAGCAAATCCAGAAGTGAGAAATGCTCCCCGCGTGTCTTTTTAGGTGTCTATGAATTTCTTTGAACATCAGGATCGGGCACGCCAAAATACACAAAAATTAATCGGGTTGTTCTCTCTATCCATCGCAATCATGATTGTGGCAATTTATATTGTTGCTTTATTTCTGTTTCGCATGGCTCCTCGTATTTGGTGGCATTCAGGATTATTTCTCTGTGTAGCTGGGATTACAATAATTGCGATCGCTTTAGGAAGTCTTTATAAAACTGCCTGTCTCCGTGAGGGCGGAAGTGTAATTGCCCAGGAATTGGGGGGAAGACTTTTACTGCTAGAAACCGCCGACGAACAAGGACGACAACTATTAAATATTGTCGAGGAAATGGCGATCGCTTCTGGTATTTCTGTGCCAGAAGTTTATCTCCTGGAAAGAGAAACCAGCATTAATGCTTTTGCTGCGGGATTTACGCCCAATGATGCCGTCATTGGAGTTACCCGTGGGAGTTTGCAACACCTCAACCGCGATGAACTCCAAGGAGTCATCGGCCATGAATTCAGTCATATTCTCAATGGAGATATGCGGCTGAATTTGCGTTTGGTGGGACTGCTACACGGAATTTTGTTCATTTATTTAACTGGGGAATTGCTATGGCACCTTCGTGATGGTTCCCGCGAAGATAAAGGTTTGCCTTTGTGGGCGTTTGGTTTAGCATTAATGGCAATTGGCGGTATCGGCTTACTTTGCGGACGCTTGATTAAAGCTGCTGTCTCTCGTCAACGGGAATTTCTCGCAGATGCTTCCGCCGTACAGTTCACTCGCAACCCCAACGGACTTACCGGAGTCTTCCAAAAACTTCAACAAATGGATTCCCGTTTGATTTCGCCGGGTGCAGAAGCCGCCAGTCACATGTTCTTCGGCAATGCCCTCAATCCTTCTTTCTGGGAAGATATGTTTTCTACCCACCCACCTTTAGCTGAACGTATTCGTCGTGTTGGGGGTGTGAACGTTAGCAATTTACCAACAATGCCATCTCGTAATTACACCCGTTCCCAGGAATCTCTGGCAATGGGTTTTGCGGGTGGTGGTAACGCCACGCCACAACAGGTAGTCAACCAAGTGGGAACCGTTGCACCAGAGCATTTTACCCACGCTCAAGGGCTGTTGTCCCAGTTGCCAGAATCTTTGCGCTTGGGCGTCCGGCAGCAGGAAACTGCAATGGCCATGGCTTTTGCGCTAGCTTTAGATACAGAAAATCTTGAAATTCAAAAACGCCAAATTGCTTGGTTACGCGAAGTGCAGCCCACAGAGCTGGTAGAAAAAACTCTGGAATTGAGTAGCGAAATTAGCCAGTTAGATCCCAGTATTCGCTTACCGCTTGTAGATTTGACAGTACCCGCATTGCGCCAAAATTCCGCCAAAGAATGCCAAAGGTTGTGCAAATGCGTCCACGGTTTAGTCAAAGCCAGCGGCAATTTATCATTGTGGGATTTCGTGTTGCAGTTAATACTATGGCATCGTCTCCAACCTTGTATCAATCCTACGTCAGCCATAACGGTAGAATTCACCACCATCGAACAAATTTGGCCAGATAGCATCTTAATACTATCGACACTCGCACGTGTAGGACATACTGAACCCGATGCCATAGCTTATGCTTTTCGTTCTGGAGTTTTTCGACTTCCCAAAGCCGGAGAACAAGAAAAACCAGAGACACCTGTTCCTTGTAATTTTTCTGAGCTGAAGAAAAGTATCGAACGCCTCCAACTTGCTAGTCCCAAACTCAAGCAAGCTATTATTGATGCCTGTGCCCACACAGTACTCTTAGATAATAAAGTTACTCCCTCTGAAGCAGATTTATTAAGAGCGATCGCCATGACATTAGATTGTCCCATCCCGCCATTTTTAAATCCTCAACGTGGCAATTCAAAACAAAAACAATCTTCTCCAAAGGTCAATTAAAGCCCAATTAATTTATTTAATTATCACAATAAAAGAGTATCATATTGTACAAAAAAATCCTGACTCGTATACATAGTATCTCAACCAGAGTTTAGAACATAAACTGCTCCTCAAACCTTGGCATCAAGAGACTTCCTTTGCCTGTTGCCTGTTGCCTATTGCCTGTTCCCTCCTATAAGTATTAATTTAGTTAAAAACTTTGGACAAAATACCCGCTCCTTTAGCATTTTAGAAATTTGATTGCTATAGTAGATTACAGCGCTTTTCAAGTAATTGAACTACACCACTCCCCATGACCTCTCTCAACCGTAGCCAAATACCTGAAAACTGCTGGAAATAACTATTCTTGCAAGGATTTGAAAGCTGTGCGGGATGATTTACAGGGCTTGGAAATTAGTCACCATGAACTGCAAAAGCTGACTAATTTACCTGTCAATGAGGATCTGTTAATTATTACAAATGTCTTGCTAAAATTTGGAAAAACATATATAGATAAAATTAAAGGTTCCGAAGGAGCAACTGTAATATTTATTGGATTTTCGACATTTGTTTTTACTTATATTTTATTTGATTTGATCCTCAAAATCTTTATTTCATGGATAACAATTCCGTCTTGGATGTTCTTAATTGTTTTAGGTCTTTGGGTAGGTGGATTAACGCAAATCATTTTATATGTAATTTGGAAAAGCAGAAATAAATTAGTCCAAAAAAACATGAATAATTCTCTAAGAATACTTTTAAATGAGGTGAATAGATATAATGCTATTATTAAAGCAATAGATATTAATGACCAAATAGAAGAAGCTGGTAACCCAGAAGTAGTTATAACCCAAAGAGACAGTGTGATCGAAGCGTTGAAACTCACAAAAGCTGACTTAGTTCGCGCTTTGAAGACAGAAAAGATATTGAGGGAAAATAAAAACTTTATTCTTAGTAATACAGAATTATTTGCCAACAATTTAGCAACTTTAACAGCCATGCAAGTACACGAGCAGGCTACCGAGCATGGAAGGTTACTCAACGAAGCATTACAAATTGCATTAGATGTACAACACGAAATGAAAAAATTACAGAGTCAGCGTTAAAAATATAGGACTTACGCACACTCTACGATTCTTCTCTACGAGACGCTACGCACTCGCCTAGCGTCTCGTAGAGAAAGGAAAGGTAGTTCGATAGCTTTTTTATTTGGAAGTTTGTAGACGTTGTTGCACGTTAAAGCCCCAATGGCTTTTTCGGTAATCCTTCCCACAGTTGCAATCCCCGGTCTAACATAAATATTATTCATGAAGCGATCGCTTATCGGCATGGACTGGAAAGAAGTTAGAGGTAACTGGGTAATCATTCCCCGAAATCCCATAGGTATCATCCATTTTCTAGGAGGTGCTTTTGTCGCCACTGCGCCGCACCTTACTTATCGCTGGCTACTGGAACAACTGGCAAGTAAAGGTTACGTTGTCATCGCCACACCTTTCGTTAATACCTTGGATCATACTGCGATCGCCAAATCTGTGCTGCTCAACTTTGACCGCACCCTCGAACGCCTACAAGACTCTGGGGCATTACGCAAGCTTTACTTCCCCATTTACGGCGTTGGGCACAGCATGGGCTGTAAACTTCACTTATTAATAGGTAGCTTTTTTGAAGTTGAACGCGCAGGCAATATTTTAATATCCTTCAACAACTACGCCGCTAAAGAAGCGATTCCCTTAGTAGAACAATTCAATTCTACTTTGAACATCGAGTTTACTCCCTCACCATTGGAAACTAACAGACTTGTCCTAGAGCGATACAAGATCCGACGTAATTTATTAATAAAATTTAGCAACGATACCATTGACCAATCAGCAGCTTTAACCAAAATCTTGCAAGAACGCTTTAGTGAAATGGTGACAGCACAAACTTTACCAGGAAATCACACAACACCTCTAGGTCAAGACATCAAATGGCAAACTGGAACATCTTTCACTCCCTTTGATGCCTTAGGACAATGGTTCAAGCAAGAAGCATACCGCGACTTGAATCAGCTAAAAACCAGCATTCTCCTGTGGCTGAATCCGCTTGCACCTCCATAATCTTTTATGACTTTAAAAATTTATAAATTCGACGGAAAAATCAAAATATGTTAGTAGTATTAATACAGCAATATTACTAATGTATTACTAAATTTTGATGGACATATTACCTATCTATTTTTGTCTTCGTTACGAAGGCAGCCGCTCATTTTAGAGACCAAAAAGACCGTTCTAGCTGTTTTTTCCGGTTAGTGAAAGAAATTAGGTATTCTTCGAGCATTAAAGAACTAGTC
Organism: Nostoc sp. DedQUE12a; assembly: GCA_034530795.1. Lineage (GTDB taxonomy): Bacteria > Cyanobacteriota > Cyanobacteriia > Cyanobacteriales > Nostocaceae > Nostoc. Next base: position 54,577 of record JAVRCH010000087.1, on the reverse strand, counting down.
CATCTCATATTTTATTTTTTATATTTACAGCAAATTTTTAATTAGTTGTTCTTCCAACATTCTATGTATCAAATACTAATAATTGATGACGATCATTCAATAAAAATACTCCTGAAAAGGATGTTGGAAAAACAGGGGTATGAAGTCATTGCTGCCAGTAGCGGCGAAGAGGGAATAGAAAAGGCGCAGGCTTGCCATCCAGCACTAATTATTTGTGATTGGATCATGCCGGGGTTGAATGGTCTGGAGGTTTGCCACCGCATTAAAACAGACCCGAAATTTTCCACCACATTTTTTATTTTATTAACATCATTAGATTCCGTTGCCGATTGTGTTAAAGGACTAGATGCTGGTGCTGATGATTTTATCTCCAAACCTATTGAACACAATGAATTACAAGCAAGGGTAAGAGCAGGATTACGCCTGCATCAATTAAGTAGAGATTTGCAGACTCAAAAGTTGCTTTTAGAATCAGAAATGTCAGAAGCCGCAGAATATGTGCGATCGCTCCTGCCTTTTCCCATGACTGAACCCTTCAACATCAATTTTCGATTCATTCCTTCACGACAACTCGGCGGTGACTGTTTCGATTATTACTGGCTTGATGCTGATTATTTAGCAATTTATTTGTTGGATACTGCCGGACACGGACTCAAAGCCACTCTTCCCTCGGTTTCTGTGATGAATTTGCTTCGTTCTCGTGCCCTCAAAAGTCTCAATTACTATCAACCTAGTGATGTATTAAAGGCTTTGAATGATACCTTTCAGATGAATTATCAAAATGACAAGTACTTTACAATCTGGTACGGAGTTTACAACCGCATTAATCGCCAGTTAATTTATGCTAGTGCAGGCCATCCACCAGCAGTTTTAATCACTGGCACATCTCCCAGAAAATCCGAAATTAAACTCTTGAAAACCCCAGGTATGCCAGTTGGGATGTTTCCAGAAGCAAAATATGTTGATGGGTTTTGCAATATTGAAAAATTCAGTACCCTTTATATTTTTAGTGACGGTGCTTATGAAATCACTAAATCAGATGGCACGCTTTGGAGTTTAGATGCTTTTATTCAGCTATTAGTTAGCTTACAAAATTCTGTTGATAGCCAACTCGAACAGGTACTGAGTTATTTAATCGCTCTTAACTCCAAAGATGGTTTTGATGATGATTTATCTATTTTACAAGTTAAATTCGACGATTAACTAAGTTTTGAACAATAAAACCTGATTAAATGCTTCTTGGCTAGGAAATATTTCAAATATCTTATCCATATTAGTCAATTCAAATAATATTCTGACTTGCTCATTAATTGAACAGATAACAAGCTGAATATCTGCTGCTCTCAAGGTTTTGAAAGCTAAAACTAAAGCTCCCAAACCCGAACTATCCATAAAAGTTACATCTTGAAAATCAAGTAAGACAGTTTTCACGCCAAGTTCGAGAATTTTAGTAATATTTTGCCTAAATTCTTGTGAGGTTGTGGAGTTCAGACTCCCAGTGAGTTTAATAACTTTGACTTCTTCTCTCATAATTATTTCACGGTGGTTTGTGTAAATCTTGTTTGGATTTTGCTATTATATACCGATAGTAGGATTTTTTAACTATCTAAAAGTAAAGAATCAAATTTAATAGTGCTGAATTGTACATTTTTTGAAATTACTAACTGAAACTTTTAGAAATATTCAGGATTTTTCTAAAATTAATTAAAAGCAGCGATCGCTCCTAAAATCTCCTCGTAAAACATTTATAAAAATATTCAATCATTCATTATTTATTACTAATACTTATAAGCATATAGGATTTACTTATTTAAAATATTGATTAATTCTTATAATTAAGATTGAGTTATTTTATGTCTGATAGTTTACATAATTGGATGAATTTAGGTTCCGATTTGAGAAACTAAAGTCAATAATTTTGATTTGGATTACGCCAAGCTCAAATATACAAATTAAATCCCTTTCTAGCATGAAGTTAATAATTTATTTTTGACTAAGAGGAATAGTAACCACAAATTCAGCCCCACTACCTGGTTGCGAAATGCATTCCAAACTGCCACCATGCTTTTGTGAAATAATTTGGTAGCTAATAGACAAACCCATACCAGTACCTTTACCAATGGGCTTAGTACTAAAGAACGGGTCAAAAAGTCGCTGTTTCACTTCCTTCGGTATTCCCAATCCATTGTCAGCAATACGAATAACAACTTGTTTTTCCCTAGTGAGTTCAGAATGAATGCGAATAGTCGGAATTAGACATAGGGCATGGGGCATTGGGCATTGGGCAAGCAGGAAGTGTGGGAGGGGTGGGAGGTGTGGGAGGATAGGGAAAAAATCTTTCCCCCCTCTCTCCCCACACTTCCCCATCTCCCCACTTCCTATTCCCCATTCACCATTCCCCATTGCCTCCTCTAAAGCATCGATCGCATTTGCCAAAATATTCATAAATACCTGATTGAGTTGCCCTGCATAGCATTCCACTAAAGGCAAATTACTGTATTCTTTAATAATTTGAATGCCAGGGCGATCTGGTGTAGCCTTGATCCGATGTTCCAGAATCATCAGAGTACTATCGATTCCCTCATGGATATTTACTTCCTTCATATCAGCTTCATCCATGCGAGAGAAATTGCGTAAGGATAAAACGATCTCTCGAATACGCTGAGCCCCAATCTTCATTGAGTTGAGAAGTTTGGGCAAGTCCTCTATCAAAAATTCTAAGTCAATCTCTGCTGCTAATTCTTCAATTTCAGATACGGGATGCGGATGGAGTTGCTGATAGAGCCGAATGAATCCCACTAAGTCTTGGATGTAGTCGTTGGCGTGGGCGAGATTGCCGTAAATAAAATTCACAGGGTTATTAATTTCGTGAGCAACACCCGCCACCAATTGTCCCAAACCTGACATTTTCTCACTTTGGACAAGTTGCATTTGAGTTTGCTGGAGTTCCTCAAGGGCTTTTTCTAAGTCTTGTGCCTGCTGCTTTAACTGAGTTTCTGCTCGTATACGCTCAGTGATATGAACCGTTGTTCCCACCAACCGATAAATTCTACCCTTAGTGTCTTTGAGTGGATTAATCGTAGTTAGCGACCAAATTTCTTCACCTTTAAAATTTACGCATTCTTCGTAGGTAATAGCCTTACCTGCTTCCAGACAAGTTTTATATCTCTGGCGAACTGCTGCACCGTCCACAACACCGAGTATTTCTTCTAGTGTTTTACCGTTTGCTTCTGCGCCGCTCAAACCAACAACACGTTCTGTGGCTGGGTTCCAATCTGCGAAGAGAAAGTCACCATCTTCTAGAACATCCACTACAAATATTAAATGTTCAGCTCCCTCGTAGACAGTCCGGAGGAATTGCTCTTTCTGTTGGAGTTGCACTTCTGCCAGTTTACGTTCCGTGATATCAGTAATTGCACCAACAAAACCAACGTTCTGACCTGTGGAATCTTTCAGAGAATAAGACCTGAGGAAAGTCTGCATAATCCGACCACTAGCAGACTGTTGCTCAACTTCACCTATCCAGGACTTACCGGAAATAGTAATTTGCCATATCTCCTTGGCAACTGCGGAGTTAGTAAACATAGCAGAAAAGCCCCCAAATTTCATGAAGTCCTGCACAGTATCACATTCATACAACTTGGAAAATGCCGAATTTTGGTAGATGTGATTACCCGCAGCATCCGCTATGCCAATAGCATCACTGGAGCTTTCTAACGCTTGCTTATAAAGCATTAATTCTGCTTCTACCTGTTGCCGTTGAGCAATCTCAGCTTGTAGTGCCTCGTTAGTTTTGATTAATTCTTGAGTCCGTTCTTCTACTTGCCTTTCCAGTTGTGCATAAGCTTGCTGGAGTGCCTCGTGGGTTCGTTGAAGCTTCTTGATATCGTTAACAATCTGCAATAGTAAGGCAATAGAAACATTTTCCTGTTGGTTTTTAACTGGACAAGTGCTGACGAGTTCCCATAATTGATTGGGAAACTCATTTGTTTTGTTGTCCTTTTCCATACCCTAAGTCCTGTTTGTAACTGGAGTTTAGATGCACCTTCCCTTTCAAAAAAGTTATCTGAGGCATCACTTCTGCTGCTTTAGTATTCCCTGTGTCTGTTATTTCTCAACAGACAATAGTAAAACCGAGAATTTATGATTTATGGCAGGCAACAGGCAATAGGCAACAGGCAATAGGCAACAGGGAAAGAAAGTCTTTTGGTGTCTGGGTTTTACCATCAGTTTATGTCCTAACCTAACTGGCAACTCCTATATAACTCCCAAGTGTTAACTTCTAATTCCTGACTTTCTTAACAGGTCGTAGGGAGTGGGGACTGGGGATTAGTGACTGGGGACTGGGCATGGGGCAAGCAGGAAGTGTGGGAGGTGTGGGAGGTGTGGGAGGATGGGGAAGCATTAATTCTCTTTCTCCCCACACTCCCCACCCTCCCCTATCTCCTCATTTCTCCCCTCTCTCCCCAAACTCCCCAGGCTTCTCCAATCCCTAGTCCCCAATCACCAGTCATCAATCCCTTTCACACAGGACTTACTTTGGCTCTATAAAGTAGCTTGTCGCCTTGAAGGTAACCAGTGTAGCGTACCTTGACTAATTCTCCAGGTTGTGCAGTTCCTTCCATCAATTGGTGGAGTTGGGGATCGTAGGGTACTTGTGTTCCTACAGATGCGATCGCTTCCACTCCCCACCGTTGTAAAAGTTTTTCTAGGGGTTTTTGTACTAACGGCACTATTTTCACTGCTGCAAACTGTGGATCTTCCTGGGCTTTTTTTGCTGCTGTTGGCCATTGCAACAATAAAGACTCCAGCATTTGTAAAGTTGACTGCTGGAGTTCTTGTAGTAATATTTCTCGCTGCTGTTCTAATTGAAGTTGCAAGCGATCGTATTCTATTTTTAAATTTGTAATTTCTCTTAATAATTCTTGATTAGCAGCTGGATTTTGTAATAATTCTACACTTGAAAAATTTGCGATTAATTCACTTAATGGTATCTGTAGCACTGGGGACAGCTTCAGCAGTACATCTACCCGCATCTGCTCTAGCTTTCCTTGCCGTAACCGCAAAATTTGACGCTCTGAGACACCAGCAGCACGACTGAGGGCTTTAAAACTAGAAATGCCCACTCGCTGCATTAAATTTTGTAACTTTTGGGTGAAATCAATATTGGACATAGGGGATTGGGGAGTGTGGGGAGTGTGGGGGGAAAGATTTCTTCCCAATCCTCCCACACCTCCCACACTTCCTGTTTGCCCCCTGCTCCCTTGCTCCCCAGTTCCCAGTCTCCAGTCCTATTCTTCCAGCAAACTTCTCAACATCCAAGCTGTTTTTTCATGTACTTGCATCCGCTGAGTCAATAAATCGGCAGTAGGTTCGTCGTTAACTTCGTCTACTACGGGAAAAATAGATCGTGCAGTTCTAACTACGGCTTCTTGTCCTTCCACTAGCAACTTAATCATGTCCAAAGCTTTAGGAACTCCCGGAGTTTCTGGAATCGAACTTAATTTGGCATATTCGCTGTAGGTTCCTGGTGCGGGATAGCCAAGCGCTCTAATTCTTTCAGCAATTAAATCAACTGCTAGCGCTAATTCTGTATACTGGGTCTCAAACATCAGGTGCAATGTTTGGAACATCGGGCCGGTCACATTCCAATGGAAATTATGAGTTTTCAGATACAGTGTGTAGGTGTCAGCCAACAGCCGAGATAATCCCTCGGCAATTTTAGCCCTACTCTCTTCGTCAATGCCGATATTCACGTTTTTGACTGTTACTTGTGATGACATAATTTTCTCCTAATTGGGTTATATGTAATTGGGGACTGGGCATTGGGGATTGGGGATTGGGGAGATGGGGAAGTGTGGGGAGTATGGGGAGAAATGAGGAGATAGGGGAGGGTGGGGAGTGTGGGGAAAAAGAGAATTAATGCTTCCCCATCCTCCCACACCTCCCACACCTCCCACCCCTCCCACACCTCCCACCCCTCCCACACTTCCTGCTTGCCCCATGCCCCATTCCCATTTTCTATGCCAAGTGCATCTTCAAAACGCTACGGGGTGCTTTACGAACTCTGGCTAAAACGGTTTCTTTGCCTAAACGCTGGCAAGCTTCATACCGATGGCAACCAGAAAAGCCATAATATTGTCCATCTACTTCTAGAACATCTATCGGTTCTTGCTGCCCAATTTCGGCAATCGATTCCATTAAGGCTTGTACTTTATTTGGATCGTTTGCACGGGGCAACGGACGTTTAATCTGATTTAATGGAATTTCTTGGACTCTAACCATAAGGAGTTTATCGACTAGTTATGTTTTGTACCTTTATATAAATCATAGTCGTTATGACTTTGTTTTGCAAGTAAGTGAGATTTATTTGGGCAAAACTGGTAATGGTATCATTGGAGCACTCATGCGACAAAAAGACCGCGTTACAAAGCAATTGGAAAATCAGCTTCAACGCCGCATTCAGGGGCAAAATCAGGTAGCTATGAAATTTTCCTTTTGGCGTTTTTCCTACACTCTGGTGGCGACATTTAGCCTATCGGGACTGACTGCGGCATCGGCGCCTGAGAGCAATATCCGCGATGTAGAGCTGAAAATTGGGATTGTGCAACGATTTGGGGCCGAACCAACAGCGAAACTGCAACTGGAACCGACAAAGGGCGATCGCTTAAAGCTAAAATTTCAAACGGGTAACAAGCAGGAAGTTTTGGTTACCAATAAGCCTGTCAAGCTGGAAAGAGTTATGCAAGGTTTACCCCAGCCAGCAGTTGAAGAAGTGGTAGTCTTGGGCACATACCGCACCTTTGAAACTGCGGAGGATAGTGCAAAAAAATGGCGTTCTCAGGGAATGGAAGTGGAAATAGCCCAGCCAGAACGCTGGCAAGTTTGGGCGAAACGCGACGTTTACAGCACTCCTTTATTACGACGGTTGTTGTTGCAGAACATCCAAGCTGCTAATCAAGAAAAAGCATATCTTGATACTAAAGTTACCAAACAAGTGCCGCGAGTTAGTTGGGTAGTGGATGGTAAGCGCTACAGTCCGAATGAGTTAGAAATTAGCACTGAGAAAAACTTGATTCGGGTGAATAAAAGCGATAAACCAGCGAATGCTCGTCTCTATGCAGGGCGGCTAAATTTACAACCAAACGCTTACGGAACATACACTTTAGTTAACCAAGTACCTTTAGAAACTTATTTGCGTGGCGTTGTACCTTATGAAATAGGCACTGATGCACCAACAGCAGCCCTAGAAGCACAAACAATTCTTGCTCGTACTTATGCCTTGAGAAATTTGCGTAGATTTGCCGCAGATAACTATCAGTTGTGTGCTGATACACACTGCCAAGTTTATTATGGGCTGAATGGAGCAGCACCGAAAACAGACCAAGCGATCGCTGCAACTAGGGGTAAAGTACTGACTTATAAAAACGAACTAGTAGACGCCTTGTATTCTTCCACCACTGGCGGTGTCACCGCCTCCTTCAGCGATGTCTGGAATGGTGAGGATCGTCCTTATCTGCGTCCTGTAGTCGATGCTGCGACTAATCTTTGGAATTTATCGAAGCAAAGTTTAGCTGATGAAAAGAACTTTCAAAAGTTTATTAACATACAGCAAGGTTTTAATGAAAGTAAGTGGAATATGTTTCGTTGGCGCAGAGAAACCCGTTTAGAGGATATTATCAAAGATTTACAGAAATTTTTGCGCGTAACAAATAGCCCTCATGCCAAATTTAAGACAATTCAGGCTATGGCCGTGGTGAAGCGAAGCGAGAGTGGACGCATCCTCGAACTCGCAGTCAAAACTGATAAGAGCACCTTTATTCTTCATAAAGACGAGGTTCGCAGTGCTTTTGCTGCTCCCACAAGTACACTTTTTTATATAGAACCTTTAAACAAAGGCAAACCAGAACTATGGGGATACGCCTTTATTGGTGGTGGGTTAGGGCATGGAGTCGGCTTGAGCCAAACTGGCGCTCAAAATTTAGCTAAACTTGGTTGGTCGAATCAGAAAATTCTGCAATTCTATTATCCTGGTACTGAGATTAAAATGCTCAGTAAAGAAGTTAAGCTGTAAAGCTAATTAGCATGGCAATCTTCTTAAGAGGGAATAGGCAACAGGCAATATGTATGTTAATAAAGCAGGAACACAATAAATTTAATGTTCCTGCTTTGTTATAAAATTAGGCTTTTCGTCAAACTATCATGAGAAAGGACACATACTATTAGGAAAATATTTCTCCTAAATTCGTTGCTTGTATTATTTGAACATGAGTAACTCTTGCAAGAGATTTATTGTTGAAACGCCTAATTGTTAGTAGAGTTCTTCTTCTTTGTGAGTTTCGATTGTTACATCAGAAGTTGGGTAAGCAACACAGGTTAGCACATATCCAGCTTCTATCTGGTCGTCATCTAAAAATGACTGATCGCTTTGATCGACGGTACCTGAGACGAGTTTCCCTGCACAGGTGGAGCAAGCACCAGCGCGGCAAGAGTAGGGTAAGTCAAGACCAGCTTCTTCAGCAGCGTCTAAAATATATTCATCATCAGGAACATCAATGGTTTTGTTTAGGCCTTCGGCCTCATTGATTAGTGTGACTTTAAAACTTGCCATTGGATAATCCTCTCTTTTTGAAACGGCAGTATAAGTTATGCTAAAGCAAATTTTACGGCTGGTCTGATAGGATTAGCCGCCCTTTTATATTTGCTTCAATTCTGATACTACGAGAAAAATTAAACTATGTAACTCTAATTTGACCGCGATTAGTAATGAAATTTAGTTAGTTAATACAAATAAGTTTTGTTTATATATTTTGTTGGGTGTACTAGCGATTGGGGATTGGGCAAACAGGGTATGGGGAAAGGGAAAGGGGTAAGGGGAAAAAGGGAAAGATTAAATTTATTCCTTTTCCCTTTAACCTTTAACCTTTTCCCCTGCCCTGTTTGCCCCATGCTACTACAAGTGTGGGAGGATCAAAACCAGAACTAGTGAGGATCGTGTATAATTCAAAAGCAAGTTTGGAAAAAGCAACAGTGCGTGTAGGTTTGGTAGGTACTGGATATGCAGCAAAGTTTCGGGCTGAGGCGTTGCTGAATGATGGGCGAATCGGGGAACGGCAAGCTGCGCGATCGCACTTAGTCGCAGTTGTTGGTCATACCCCAGAAAAAACTCACAGCTTTGCTAGAGAATATGAAATTGAAGCTTTGAGTTCTTGGAAAGAGCTAGTAGAACGCTCCGATATAGATTTGGTGGTGATTTCGACAGTGAATCGAGATCATGGGGCGATCGCTCGTGCAGCACTCACCAATGGCAAACACGTAATTGTCGAGTATCCGCTTTCGTTGGATGTGGCAGAAGCTGAAGAACTCATCGCCTTGGCTAAAACACAACAAAAACTCCTCCACGTCGAACACCTAGAACTTTTGGGTGGCGTGCATCAAGCTTTGAAGCAAAACTTAGCCAAAATTGGTGAAGTATTTTACGTCCGCTACAGCACCATCAATCCCCAGAATCCTGCACCCCGCAAATGGACTTATAATCACGAGCTTTTCGGTTTTCCGTTAATCGGTGCTTTGTCGCGCCTACATCGTCTCACTGATTTGTTTGGTAAAGTATTTACTGTTAACTGTCACCAACGATATTGGGAAACAGAATCAGAATATTACCAAGCCTGTTTATGCACTAGTGAACTCTGCTTTAACAGCGGACTTTTAGCCCAAGTGGTCTATGGCAAAGGCGAAACTATTTGGCAGTCAGAACGCAAGTTTGAAGTTCACGGTGAAAGCGGTGCTTTAATTTTTGATGGCGACACGGGAGTTTTCATCCAGCCAGGTGAAACAACTCCTATAGAGGTTGGCCCCCGCCGGGGTTTGTTCGCCAAAGACACAATCATGGTGTTAGACCATCTTTTTGATGGCACTCCTTTATACGTTACCCCAGAAGAAAGTTTGTACGCCCTCAAGGTTGCTGATGCTGCCCAAAGAGCTGCACTGTCAGGGTTAACTATATTTATGAAAGATATCTAGATAAAAATTGATGAGAACTGAACTAATTGTTATTTTATCCCAACGAGAATTAGACAAAATGCGTCAAGCCGGACGCTTAGCAGCCAAACTTCTACAACATCTTGAACCAATGGTGAAACCAGGGGTTAGCACTTTGGAAATCAATGATGAAGCCGAACGTTGGACACAAGCGCATGGAGCAAAAAGCGCACCTCTTGGTTATAAAGGTTATCCCAAGTCGATTTGCACTAGTGTAAATGAGGTCATTTGTCACGGCATTCCTAATGCCAAGCAAATCCTTAAGGACGGTGACATCATTAATATTGATGTGACGCCGATTGTGGAAGGCTACCACGGCGATACATCAAAAACATTCTTTGTTGGTACTCCATCTCCACTAGCGAAAAAGCTGGTGGAGGTGACAGAAAAGTGTTTGCGCTTGGGTATTGCCGAAGTTAAACCAGGGGCACGCATTGGCGATATTGGTGCAGCTATTCAAGAGTATGCCGAAGCACAAGGGTTTTCTGTGGTGCGAGATTTCGTGGGGCACGGAGTTAGTAACATTTTTCACACTGCGCCGGATATTCCCCACTACGGTACGCGGGGTAAAGGCAAGCGCCTTAGGCCAGGGATGGTTTTTACCATCGAGCCAATGATTAACGAAGGAACTTATGAAGTCGAGGTTCTGGGCGATAAGTGGACTGCTGTAACGCGCGATCGCAAACTTTCTGCCCAATTTGAACATACCTTAGCTGTGACTGAAGATGGCGTTGAAATTCTGACTCTACCTGAAGGCGAGAATTACTGGGGTGTATGACAACATAACTATGAAAAAATTCCTTTCGTTTGGGAGGAACCAAAGCCAGTAATCCCAGTTCCTCAAAGACTTATATTTCGTTCCCTCAAGGATATCAGTGTAGAAGATTTCACTGCTGCGGTCAGCTGTGCCATGAGTTCCTCGTTAGACCGCAGCGACCAAAAGGCAGTTAGAGAATTGGGAGCAGATAAAGCAGCCTCAGAGTTCATCGTACAAGCAAGCAAAGATTTTGATTATGAACCACAATGGTGGCAACTTGGCTATAACAGTACGGGAGAACTAGTGGGGTTTATCCAACCAGTACTATATCGTGGGTGTGGCAAAGATAATCTAGAAGAAGGCACAATCTACTATATTGGTGTTGTGCCTCAACAGCGAGGGAAGCGCTACATTTACGACCTTTTGTGTCAAGCTACTTACCTTTTGCAAAAAATTGGTGTTTGGCGCGTATTTTGTGACACAGATGTTCTGAACACACCCATGATTAGAGCATTCCAAGATGTCGGTTATCAGCAGTTTAGTTCACCTTGGCAACGCCCTTTATAGAGGCTATCTGATAGGCATTTAAGTCGGGGAAAGGGGAAAGGGAAAGGGGGAAAGGTTTGGTATTTTCCTTTCCCCTTTAACATGAGTCCCTTTTCCCACAAGAGTGCAAAAAACACTTTTGCAAGAGGTCTATTATGCTTAAAAAAGCCGATATTGCTATTTGCAGCAAGAATGTTTTCTTACAACCTGCGAATTTTTGATAGATTTGCTAAACCTGCCATAAGTTTGGCGATTTTGTGCGATTCAGACCCAACATGGCGAGCAAACCAATATAGTTATAGTTACCCAGATACCAGGCTTAACTTTGAATTTGGCTTCGTCAAGCTTTTAGATTATCAAAACCATTGGCAAGAATTAGAAGCCAGCAATAATCCCTTTGCAACAGTGGTGATGGCGCATTTGAAGACGCAAGAGACGAGTAAAAAACTAGGGGAACGTAAAACTTGGAAATTTAGCTTGATTCGCCGTTTGTATGAATTAGGCTTGCCAGAAACAGATATTCGTAACCTGTATCGATTTATTGATTGGGTTATGATTTTACCAAAAGCTTTGGAAGCAGAATTTTGGCAAGAGTTTAAAGAATTTGAGCAGGAGCGGACTATGAGCTACATTACCACAGGTGAGCGCATTGGCTACGAGCGGGGAAAACAGGAACAAGGACAAACACTTGTCCTGCGACAACTACAAAGACGGGTAGGAGAGTTACCACAAGAGGTTGGCAGACGCATTCAAACTCTTTCTTTAGAAAAGTTAGAAGCACTTGCTGAGGCTTTATTAGATTTTACAACTATTGAAGATTTACTTAACTGGTTGGAAGCAAATCAAACAGTATAGAAATGTTGATAGCAATTCTGATGCTTTGGCAGAGCTTTCAAAAGCTCTGCTCCTGAATTTTTAGCTGATATCTATCGTCCCAATTTATTTGGAATACCTTCACAACCACCAGGAATAGTGGCTCTAGTTGCTTCGCCACCCCAAGCACAACAGTAATATCTGACAGACTCAGACATCCTTTGCACGTCAGTGAAATCGGCTTTTTCCACTACTGCGCCAGTTTGTTCGCCTGTTTGATAATTTGGTGGTTCGGTGCGACTGCGGGGCGATGCTTTATCTACTAGACCGTAGAATAAACGAACTCCGTTGAGGTCAGCACCACTGAGATTGGCATCATATAAAATTGTGCGGGAAAGGTTAGCTTTTACTAAGTCACAACCGGCAAGATTAGCGCGGACAAGATTAGCCTCGCTGAGATCAGTCCAACGCAAATCTGTACCAGAAAGGTCGGCGGCTGCAAGAATTACGCCTAAATCGATGACACGCACACCTTCTAAACGGTCTTCGGCGTAACCACCCACACCATCGAGAATAGCTCTGCCTAATCGACTGTCGCGTTTTAGGGGTGATAGCAGCTTGGAACGTGAGAGAAAGCGGAGAATTTTGGCTTTTCCACTGCCATCAACACTACTTAAAATTGCCGCAGTGCGTCCTTCAGCGATCGCTCTTTCTTGAGGCCAATCTTCTAATAATCCTTCTTCATCTAATACTAAGTCGGAAACACCTTGAAAATAGGAATCAATTGTTTGCTGCTGGGTGATAATATTTTGCTGAACTGTGAGCAGATTTTGTTGAATTGTCAAGTCTTTGGAAATTACGTATTGTCGCCAAGCTACGTAAACGGCAATGATGGCGATGAGAATTTGTCCTAAAGCGCCAAACCATTCAGCTAGGCTTCCAGCAGTTTCCCAGTTAATCTGGCGTCCTAAAGCAAGCAAGCGATCGCCGATACCTGTAAACCGGATCGAGCCGATGATGGCTATTATTAGCCCCAAAAAGCCGACAAACAGCGTCCGTTCTTGGGGTGAAAACCACTCGTCAAAAACTTCTAGGAACCAAGGCAATAATATTGCTAAAGACAACAGTAAAGTTACTAGGGTTCCAACAAGGCCGACAATCCAGTTATTAAAAATAATACCGATAAATGTGGCGGCGATCGCTACAAAAATCAGCAGCAATGCCCTGGGTTTGACTGTGAATTGCGTAGTAAGGGATTGTCTGAAGCCAGAACGAGCTTGTTTGAGAGCCGTTGTATGTTGCGGAGATTGCAAAGACGAAATAGCCGCTAGGGCTTGTCTTGTCGCTAATTCTTCTGAGGTGAGATGATTCTCAGTTGCAGCACCATCAAAGTCATCTGGCTGCAAGTCGTCTTCTGGGATAGGTTCTGGGGTTGGTAGATTTGAGGAGTTCGATTCATTCGTCATGTTTTCTATTTTGCCCCAGCAGACTCAGTTCAACATCTGTTTTATCAGAAATTGTCCGCAGTTATAGTTAGCGGCGTCAAGTTTACATTCGGTTGTAGAGTTCAAGGGCGATCGCTCCATTGCTCATGTTACCAGTATGTGAAAACTTTTTTGTTACAAATATTTGCACAGGTTACATGCCATAGATTAACCTGTAATTCAACCAATCAAATACAAATCAGATACCTGAACAACAATGATATCAACGCAAATATCCCGAAAGACCATAACATTTTTAACACTACTAGCAGCAGTTGTCACTGTTGTCGGGTTACTTTGGTTCAAATTTCAATCATCACCAGAAACCCCAAAAACATCACAAGCAACTTCCAAAAACGCTTTACCTTCGGAAGCTTGGCGAAATACTCAATTACTCCGTACCCTTGCTGAACCTTCCGGCCGTACTCAGTGGATTACTTCCCTAGCAATTAGTTCTGATGGCAAAATTCTTGTGAGTGGTAGTGACGATAGCACTGTGAAACTTTGGAGTTTGGAAAAAGGCGAACTTCTCAGCACCCTTTCTAAACATTCTGGTTCTATCAAATCTGTTGCTATTAGTTCTGATGGCAAACAAGCTGCTAGTGCTAGTGAAGATAAAACAGTAAAACTATGGGAATTAAGCACCGGAAAGCTGCTACATAATTTTGATGATTATACAAATGAAGTTAAGTTTATTACTTTTAATGCTGATAATCAAACCCTAATTAGTGTCAGTGATGAAAAGGAAAATAATAGTGAAACCAAAACTAAAAAAACTATTAAAATCTGGGATTTAAATACTCGTAAAATAGTCACAACTTTGTCTGGAGGGACAGGAACAGTTAATGCTGTTGCCTGGAGTCCAAAAAAGCAAATCTTAGCTATTGGTAGTGATGGAGCAAATACAGTTGACCTTTGGGACTTGAAAAATAAAAAACAGCTAAATACTCTGATGACCCAATCTCCCAAAGTTGCCGCACTTGCCATTGATATTGATGGTCAAGTATTAGCTAATAGTGGAAATTTTGGTAGCTTACAATTGTGGAATTTAAATTCTAACCAAGCAGAGATGCCTTTTGGAGGCGAAGATAATCAAGGTAACTATAATCTATCAGGAAATAGCGGTACTATTCATAGTATCGCTTTTAGTCCAGATGGAAAGACTCTTTTCACTGGCTCTAGGGATTTGACAGTCAAAATGTGGAATATTAGTAACGGTGAATTGATTCGGGTTCTAAAAAATCATGCTGCTTGGGTAGAAGCTATGGCTATTACTCCCGATGGTAAAACTCTTGTTACTGGTAGTGCATTAGGTGAAATCAAACTTTGGCAAACTTCTTCTCAAGCAGCTACAGTGAGAAAAGAAGTAGCTGAGAACGTCAGAAAGTTGTTAGGTACTAAAGATTGTAAAGAGTGCGATCTCAGTGGTGCAGATCTCAGAAATTTCAACTTAAATGAAGTCGATTTGCGATGGGCAAATCTTAGCGGTGCTAATCTTAGTGGTGCCAATCTCAACGATGCTAAGTTGCAAAATGCGATTCTGTTTGACACCAATCTCAAGGGTGCAAATTTAGAAAATGCTAATCTGGAAGGCGCAAATTTGGAAAAAGCCAATTTGGAAGGTATAAATTTAAAAAATGCAAAAGTGGCTGGAGCAATTCTGCCTAATACCAAAGTTAATCCAGACAAAAACCAGATTGAAAGCGGCAAATCAAATGAGTCAGTTAAACCTGATGAAAAGAATAAAAAAGCCCAATAAATAATAATACTAATTTCCAAAAAAATGCGGCATACAACTTGTAGAGACGCGATTCATCGCGTCTTCAACGAAAGATGTGTCAACTTAACGTGACGCTATTAGAGAAAACAAAGTGTAACTTTGGCGGGGTGAGGTTCTTCGGTTTTGACAACACTTAATTACAAAAACTCATCCTTTAATAAGCCCAAAATAATCAGAGCTAGAACAACTTAAGCTGAGCTTATACATAGATATGTTTTGCTCGAAATTTATGTTTTTATATAAATAAAACTAAAGCCGTTTTAGAACGACTTATCTTTTAATTATACAAAGTCCTCGAATGATAAGTAAAAAATAAATTTTTCTCGAACAACTTATTGTTAATTTATTAATAAACACGTTTTTGTCGAACTGACACCTTCTGAAGTGACAAATCAACATGTTTTTGTCGAACTGACACCAATACTGCTCGGGTTTTGCATTTTGAACTCGGAATTTGGTTTGGGGTAAAGGGGAAAGGAGAAAGGTTAAAGGGTAAAGGAACCAGCAATTTAAAAACAGGGGTTTCAAGGCATGGAGTCGGCAATTTTTATCGCACTATGTATCTCCTCAATCTTCTTTTTTGAGATACATATTTAAAAACAGGCGCTTTATACCTTGTGGTGAAAAGTTTTTTCTTCTTCCCTTACCCCTTACCCTTTCCCCTTTTCCCCTTCTTGGTAAAAATACAACGACAGTTAAGACCGCTAAAGCGATTAATCATATATTTAGATTTTTATAAAAACTTTAGATAAACTTGGCTTATAGTTAATACATAGTTGCAAAACCGGGTCTATGGGCAGAATACCTTGAAAAACTTGAAGTTGGTGTTGCCTTAGCTTGAATAACTAGTAATTAATAAAATTAATCTTGTTTTTCCTTAACTGTCTTAACTGTCCTTGTGTAATTAAGGGCGATCGCTAGATAATGCAACCATGATCTGCAATAAAGCCAAAGGTCAATTCATAGACCTATTGAAGGTATAGCTTGATGCAAGAGCTAACAGAGCAAGTCATTTGTAGTTTTTTAGCAAAGGAGTAAAAATAATGACAGTTGGAACTCAAGCCACAACGGGAACAACTAATATTAAAGATTTAGTGGTTAACAGCAAAAAAAATTGCTACCACTTGTTTTCCGAACGCATGAATGAGATTCAAAACACAGGAGTCAGCACCCAACTCGAACCAGGAATTCATGTTGTTAGGATTCGGAAAGGTTCTTTTGATTACGTTAAAGGTGATGTTATTAAGGGCGAACCCATAGTAATGCTCTGGATTTACGGTGGTAAATTCAAGAATTTAAAAACTAACGTAGAGGTTCCCGCAGGCTGGTCAACTTTGAACGGTTATGATGATACCTTGACCTTAGCAGTGTTAGAAACCTCGACACTATGCGCCTTCTTTTTTGATGTTGAAGTTGGCGATAATGATGGCGATGTAACGATTTCAGCCATCAAAGTTGGCGAACTTAACGATTTGAATTAATTCTTTGTGATCCTTTCAAAAAATAATCTAAGCCAAGTTCTTGAAATTTTCAATTAATCAAGCTTTCTAGCACAGTCGAAAAGTATATAGCGTTTCCTAGTCTGCTGAGGTACAAATCTCTGCGTACCTCTGCGCTTTACTCCGCGTCACTCTGCGTTTCAAACTATTATCTGTACCTCACTTAACTGGGAATCGCTATAAGTTATTGCCAAGCATTATACTCACCGCTTATCTTCAAGCATTATCGAGAAACAGACTTTTTGGTAATTATTTATTGCAACATTTTAGCCTTGCCACGCCACTACAGATACTTAAATTTTTTCAGTAATCAAATCGGATTTCTATATATTTTTCACAAATGATTTAAACTGCTACAACTTTGACAAAATTTCTGGTAACAACTGACTCGGAACTTTCGATAAAGCTATATTTTGTCCCTGTATACCTAATTCATTGTGAAAAGCACGAATAGTTTTCACTACATAAGCGAAGGTTGTTTGATAAGCTTCTGGTTGTTTATTTAATCCATTTAAAGCTTGTAAATGATGATCTAATGCTATTTCTAGATGTTGAGAACGTGTTGCTTTATCGCCATTAAAAGACTTATCTGTTACTAGCTGATAGTGTGCCAGTCCCAAGTTATTATGAGAAGCAAGCAAATCAAAACTTAAAGGATTACCACTTAGCGAGTGAGCCAAAGCTATAGCTTCTTCATAAGCATTAATGCATAATTGTAGATATTTTTGCCTTGCTTCTTTAGTGGTTTGAGATAAATTTGCTAAATGCCAATAGGCAGTACCCAAATTATTTTGCGATGCAGCGCAGGCGGCAGGAACATTAGCTGGGGTGCGATATTTCAGAGCTTCGTTATAGACATCAATAGCTAGTTGTAAATTTTCGCCGGGTTGTTCGTATTGTGCCAGATTCCAATAGGCAGTACCGATGTTGTTTTGAATCATGCCATATTTGAGCGGTTCCTCTTGGGGGTTGTAGTGTACAAGTGCTTGGTTGTAAGCTGCGATCGCTTTCTTTAAATGCACAATCGGTTGATTATATTGCCCTAAATGCCAGTAAGCAGTACCCAAATTATTTTGGCAGGCAGCATACTTTAATGAATCCATATCCGCTGTGCGGTAATTGAGGGCTTCGCTGTAAGCTAAAACTGCTTGCTGCCAATTTTCAGCAGCATGAGAAAAACGAGCTAAATCACCATAAGCTGTGCCTAAATTATTTTGCACGCGGGCATAAGTTTCTGGGTTTGTCTGGTGTGAAATTGTATCTAAGGCCAACTGATAAAATTCTATTGCTTGTTCTATATATGTTTGTCCCTCTTCAGAATTAGGTGGTGTGCGGGATAACATCCAATAAAGTGTACCCAAATCATTCAAAATATCTGGAATTTGTGGTGAAATTTCGTCATAGCTAATTGCTTCTTGATAAGCGATAATTGCCACCATCAAATTTTCTAAAGTTGACTCTCCTTGCTCAATCCGAAGGCGGTATAAATTACCCAAACGATGATAAGCTTCTGCGAGAATTTCCCCAGAGACTTCCTGTAAATGTAATTCTTCAATGTCCAACAAAATCTGCTGTGGTTGCCAGCGTTCTTCTGTATCTTGAATAATCTTAGTGTTGATTGATGCAAATACTAATTCCGTTAATTCGCTGCTAATATGAGATAAAGAAGACAGCAAATGGCGATCGCTTCCATTGCCAGATCTAATAACCGATTCTTGCTGTTGTGGCGCAGTCTTTGATAAATCTACGATTGATGGTATCGGTTCTTGGCTTCTATCTAACCTATTTTCTTCTGTCTGTGCTGGAAAATCAGAATTATTCTCAAATTTTAATTCGCTAACTGTTGATTTGAGTTCTGCTTGGCTAACAGATTCATCTAAAATTGAATGCTCAAGATTTCCCACATCCAAACTTCTAGAATTAGAAAAACGTTCTGGATAGCCTGAATTTTGAGTTGCTGGTGTGGGTTCTCCAGCAAACACAAATACCCCAGTACGGCAACGCCAAAACTGTGGCGCTGATTGTTGGATAGCAGACAGCCAAGGACGCGGTATCCACAACACCAAGTTAGATTCTAAAAATCGACTGGATTCTTGGGTAGAGAAATATTGCTCGCTTAACCGGAGATAATGCAAAAATAAACGCTGCGTTGCTACGGGTTGCTTGGTCAGCTGCTCCACCCCCACAATCTGAAATGCTGGTATGGGAGAAGGTCTTCCTGGACTATCTTTTGATGCTCCAATAATTGGCGGTGGATAATTAGCCAACCATTGATTGATTTGAGCGACAGGATTGGGATCGGTTAAATTTAAACGTAACGTAACTAATCGCGGATAAGCTGGAGTGCTATTTTCTTGAGTATTTGATGGTTGATATAGCACTTGTCCTACAGGATAAGCCAATGTAGAATGCAAACGCGCTGCTACTTGGTTTCTCAAGTGTAAATCATCACATACTGCCAAAAAAAGTTGTCGCCGTAAACCAAGACTTAAGGCAAGTTTTAAGCGCTGGTAAACTTGCCGATTCCAAGTAGAATTATCGTTGTGTCCAGTATCATTCACGCTCATGGCGGCTAAAGAGCCAAAACAAAGTGTATGTCACCTTTGGGGCGCATCGAAGTCAAAGCCCTTCGGGCAGGGAAAAGGTTAAAGGGGAAAGGGGAAAGGGAATTCCATAACTCTCCAAACAAGACTATTTATCGCAGTTTTGTGGACTAATAAAGTATGTAATTATACTTAATTACTACCCTAATTTTAACAAAAAATAAAAAAACAGGTTCCTCCTGAAATCGGAACCTGAAAAATTACAAAAATGAAATTTTATTAAAAGTTTTACACTCAACCGTTCTAGGAAACTAAGAAAGCGACTGAAATTAAGCCACCAACCAAAGCTATAGCAGCGATTCCTAGTATGATATAGGTTCGTTTTTGCCCTTCTGTAGGAGGTTCTGCTTGATAAACCTTTGGTTCCCTAGCAAAATTGTTCAGGCGGCCGCCCTCTTCGGTTGTATAAGGCATGAATTAATTCCTTTATCTTTATTCTTCATTTAATGTTACATAAATGGTAGAACCGCTCTGAAACTGCTAGACAAAACGTTACATTAATGGGCACAGGGTAAGGGGTAAAGGGGAAAGATTAAATTTATTCCTTTTCCCTTTCCCCTTTAACCTTTTCCCCTGCCCAATGCCCCATGCCCCATTCCCTAACTAGTAATCGTCCCAGTGAGAGGTGAACTAGCACTGGCGTAGTCTTTGATGGGCATTCTGCCTGCAAGGTACGCTAAACGACCGGCGACTGTAGCTAAATTCATGGCACGAGCCATTGTAGCAGGGTTTTGAGACAGAGCGATCGCACTATTAATCAACAAAGCGTCTGCTCCCAATTCCATTGCCTGGGCGGCTTCTGAGGGCGAACCAATGCCAGCATCTACCACCACTGGTATGCCCGCATTTTCGATGATGATTTGGATGTTGGCGGTTGTTTTCAGCCCTTGTCCAGAACCAATAGGCGAAGCTAACGGCATCACTGTAGCACAGCCTACATCTTCTAAGCGCTTGGCTAACATCGGATCGGCGTTGATATACGGCAATACTGCAAAACCTTCTTTAACTAGTTGTTCTGCTGCTTGTAGCGTACCAATGGGATCTGGGAGTAAATACTTAGCATCGGGTATTACTTCTAACTTTATAAAATTATTATCTTCCTGTCCCAATAACTTCGCCATTTCTCGCCCCAAACGCGCCACCCGAATTGCCTCTTCAGCAGTTTGACAACCTGCTGTGTTGGGTAACATCCAGATTTTTGTCCAATCTAAGGCTTCAGCTAAACCTTCGTGTCCAGGTGCTTTTGTTTGTACTCGTCGCACTGCGACGGTAACAATTTCGCATTCACTGGCGGCGATGCTTTGCTGCATTTCTTCAATGCTGCGATACTTACCAGTTCCTGTCATCAAGCGGGATTGAAAGGTTTTGCCTGCAATAACCAGTGAAGAATTTGTAGAGACGCGATTCATCGCGTCTGTAGGTAATGGGGAGGTACGATGTCCGTTAGAGAAATTAGCGGAGTGAGTAAGCATGGAAGTGGGGGTAGATGGCTGGGACTGGAACCGGGAATAATGGAAATCAGCAAGTAGGGGGTCAGATTTTTGTTCCAAAATAAAATCGGCTATCAATGCTGCTGTTACAGGCGCAAGTAGAATTCCGTTGCGGTAATGACCTGTAGCTAAGGTTAAATTTTGACAATGGCTGGCGCCCAGGATAGGTAATTCGTCGGAAGTAGCTGGGCGAAATCCCCACCAGAACTCTTGAATGGGATAATTCTTTAATTGCGGATAAAGCTGGATGGCAGCTTGTAATAATGTTTGAATGCCGTCTGGGGTGTTGTGGGGTGTAAAACCAACATCTTCATTTGTTGCCCCAATAATCAGGGAGCGATCGCGTCTCGGTACAATGTAAATATTTTGCCCAAATAAAATCCGCTTCAAGGGCAATTCCGGCACAAATTCCGGTACTCTCAGACTTAGCATTTGCCCTTTTCTGGGACGCACTGGTAGCGGTAACAACTCATTCGACCAAGCACCGGAGGCTAAAACATAGTGGGCGGCGCGAATTACCCCAGCATTGGTTTGCACGCCAATAACTTGTCCCTGTTGTTGTAAAAATCCTTCTACTGTAACGCCGTCTTTGAGTTCAACACCAACAGACTCAGCCGCTGTCCGCAGGACGTGAGCGAGAGCCTTATTATCAACTTGTGCATCCTCAGGATACCACCAGCCACCAAGTACTTCTGCTCCCAAGCCTGGCTGATATTGATGAATTGCTTGTTTGTCTAACCAGTAAGCGGGGGATGAGGGAGTGTGGGGAGTGTGGGGAGTGTGGGGAGTGTGGAGAGTGTGGGGGAAAAGATTTCTTCCCAATCCTCCCACACCTCCCACACCTCCCACACTTCCTGTTTGCCCCTTGCCCCCTGCCCCCTGCCCCCCTGCCTCTTCAAAAACGGGTGCCAGGATACCACAAGGCCAATAGTTCGTATTTAAACCGGTCAATTCTTCTAGTTTACGCGTCCAGTCGGCATATAAAGCACGCGATCGCCAACATAAGGAACGCATTGCGCCATTCGGGATTTTTTCGGCATCCGGTGCCAACATCCCGGCGGCGGCGTGGGTAGCAGCAGCCTGAAAATCACGACAAAGCACGGTGACATTTGTCCCGCGCAGTTTAAGTTCAATGGCGATCGCTAAACCAATAACGCCGCCACCAATAATTACAATTTCACTAGTCATTAGTCATTTAGTCATTGGTCACTAGCCATTTATCATTAGTGCATGACTAATAAATCATAACCAATAAAGGAATAACTAAAGACTAGCAACCCCTACCACAAAGCTCGAATTGGCTCGCCACCAGAATTGGTATTTGATGGCGTATCTGTTCCAGAAGTATCTGTATCAACCTCTGTTGTAGTGTCAGAAGGATTCTGAGCAACGCTGCTTCTGTTGTCAGATCTTGGGGCTACAATAGTGCGTCTGTTTGCATCTGTTTGGGTTGTTTCAGTTTCGTCAGTTGCAGTTTCATTGTTCTGGCTGCCAGCACCGCTATTAACATTAATATTAGCTGGCAGAACTTTTGCTGCTTTACCGCCCGGATTGTTGGCGGTTTGCACGCCCATAGGAAAGTTGATGCCTAGTAATGTACCAAGCAGAATGGCTAGACCTCCAGCCATTAATATTAGGGGTGTCCATCTACCCATCTTGTTTTACTCCTTTTTAACCTTTTGGTGTCCACACTATTCGAGAACCTTGTCCCCAAAATCCATCAAATTTTGTCACGTTTACGTCGCCTAAAATCTGCGTTTGGCTGTTTCTTACGCAAGTCTTTTGTAGGAAAATGGGGAGGAAGCGAACGACGCGTGCGATCGCGCCAATTCGCTGCTGATACTTCGCCCTCTACCTTAACCGCGCAGGTACCACAACTGCCAATACCCCGACAGTTTATTACCTTAGCACCGTCATTAGACCTCTTGCAAAAGTGCAAAAAGCACTTTTGTGGGAAAAGGGAAAAGGTTATGGTTCGGCAAGCTCACCAACCAGGGTAAAGGGAAAATAACAAACCTTTCCCCCTTTCCCCTTCCCCTTTTCCCGACTTCTGCAAGAAGTCTATTGTAGAGGTCAATACCATTTTGCAGCAAAATGTTGCGAAGATTGCTTCCTTGCTTGCACTCAATTGTTTTACCTTGAGCTAGTACCTTAGGCATTTTTTAAATTGCCAAACTGGCTTTTTGTTGTATATTGACATATTGCCTCGAAATTTGTCTCGTCGGCCTAAGTTTTATGACCACAAATTCCTCTCCTCAACTTTGGCTCTATGACACTACACTACGGGATGGCACTCAGCGCGAGGGGCTATCATTATCGATAGAAGATAAGTTACGCATTGCCAAAAGACTCGATCAACTGGGAATTCCCTTTATTGAAGGCGGTTGGCCAGGTGCCAATCCTAAAGATGTACAATTTTTCTGGCAACTCCAAGAAGATCCGCTCAAACATTCAGAAGTTGTCGCTTTTTGTTCGACTCGACGCCCCAATACAACTGCTGCCGAAGAACCAATGCTACAAGCGATTCTGGCGGCAGGAACTCGCTGGGTGACAATTTTCGGCAAGTCTTGGGATTTACATGTCACAGCCGGACTCAAGACGACATTAGAAGAAAATTTAGCAATGATTCGCGACACAATTGAGTACCTCCGTTCTCAAGGGCGTCGCGCGATCTACGATGCCGAACATTGGTTTGATGGCTATAAGCACAATCCAGGTTATGCTTTACAGACATTAGAAGCAGCGATCGCATCTGGCGCTGAGTGGCTAGTCCTGTGTGATACTAATGGCGGCACTTTACCCCACGAAGTTAGCCAAATTGTGGAAACTGTCATTAGTCATTTGTCATTAGTCATTAGTCAAGAAACAATGACAAACGACAAAGGACAAAGAGAGAAGTCTGAGCGCCGGCTTCCGGCGATGGCTTCGCCAACGTCTTCGACGAACGGAACTTCGGAGACAATCCCCAAAATCGGAATTCACACTCATAATGATTCGGAAATGGCGGTTGCTAACGCCGTAGCAGCTGTGATGGCAGGGGCAAAGATGGTACAAGGGACAATTAACGGTTACGGCGAACGTTGCGGTAATGCTAACCTCTGTTCGTTGATTCCTAATTTACAACTGAAACTGGGTTATAGTTGTATCGCAGAAGACCAGCTAACACAACTTACAGAAGCGAGTCGTTTTGTCAGTGAGGTGGTTAATCTTGCTCCTGATGAACACGCCCCCTTTGTTGGACGTTCGGCTTTTGCACACAAAGGTGGTATTCATGTATCCGCCGTAGAACGTAATCCCCTGACTTACGAACACATTCAACCGGAACAAGTGGGAAATCGTCGCCGCATCGTGATTTCGGAACAGTCGGGACTCAGCAATGTTTTAGCCAAAGCCCGCAGTTTTGGCATTGAATTAGACCAATTAAAGGCAGAAGCAAAACAAATTCTCCAGCGCATCAAAGATTTGGAAAGTGAAGGATTTCAATTTGAAGCAGCAGAAGCCAGTTTTGCACTGTTGATGCATGAAGCTTTGGGAGGACGCCCCAAGTTTTTTGAAGTCAAAGGTTTTCAAGTCCACTGTGACTTGATTGAGGGGAAAGAAGCTAGCAACGCCCTAGCTACAATCAAAGTCGCTGTTGACGGTAAAAATATTTTGGAGGCGGCGGAAGGTAACGGGCCGGTTGCGGCGTTGGATGCAGCTTTACGCAAGGCTTTGGTGAATTTTTATCCCCAAATTGCAACTTTTGATTTGACGGATTATAAAGTGCGGATTCTCAACGGACATACGGGCACTGCGGCCAAAACCCGCGTGTTGGTAGAATCGGGCAATGGTCATCAACGCTGGACTACGGTAGGAGTTTCTACCAACATTTTGGAAGCTTCCTATCAAGCGGTGGTGGAAGGCTTGGAATATGGTTTGTTGCTGCACTCCCAAGCCGAAGCAGTGGTGAAAGCTTCTAGTTGACAAAAATAGCTATGTGGTGTAACGGAGTTGATGAGAAGGGAGGCGATCGCCTCCCTTTTTCATGCAACACTAAAAGAACTAGTATCAATTCTTGGAAAAATCTAACTACAGCAAGCCGAACTGACAAAGACTTACTCAAGCTTTTCAGGTACTTGCTACCACTTTGTTAGTTGTTGTGGTTCTCATTGTTTAAGCTCTCCAAATTGCTTGGAATGCGTAATACCACACTTCTAGGACTTACGCACTGTACTAAATAACTATCTTGTGTATCAACGTAAATACGTCGTGACAGCCTTTTATTAATCACCTTTTATTGATTGCGATCGCTTAGTGGCGAATAGAAGTATCAAGCTGGAAGCGCTAAAAATTATACCTCCTATTTTGACTTTTCTGTCAATGCGTAAGTCCTAGAGGTATAGATTTCAACTTTAGTTCAAGGTAGGGAGAGGTTCGTTGAACTCACGTTAAACTACTAACTTTTGTGCCGTAAATGCAAAAATAGCAGGACAATTGTCAATTCCAGACAGATAATTATTCTCACCTAATAGCGAAAATGCGTAGGCGCAGCCCGCTGTAGGCATCGCCAATATTCTAAATATTCCAATATTATTTATATGCTCAATAGCGGGGGCTTTCATTCTAAGAGAACTTTTCCCAAGCTTGGGCAACTAATTGACTCAACCAACGGCGTTGTTGTTGGTCTAGCAGAGGATCTTCCGCTAACACCTGAGCAGTTAATTCTTCCAAAGATTGACCCTGAGCGCGGACAATCTTAATAACTCCAGCGATCGCACTAGCAACTAGTTCCTCATCAATCGGCTGTTGTCGGAGAGCTACAATTTCTTGGGGGCTGTCTGGAATGGGATAATTCATGGCGTAGGTTTACACTTTTACAAAATGAACAATAAATTTGAGCAAATATTAAAATTTCTTCACTGAATCTTTACGTAACTAATAGGGCGGAGTTTACCTTATTTCGTGCCTTCATAAAATCTGTCATTGTGAATAGATCCATCGGAGATGTCAGGAAAAGATGAAAGAAATCCTTTATTTAGAAGTTCCAACTGCGGATATTGCTGCTGTGCGTCAGTGGTTGCAAACAGATTTTCAGCCGGGATATGGGGAAAAAGTGCTGACAACAGAAGGCTTCCGCCTCAAAATTACTACCGCTACTACAACTGCTGGTGCGGCGATTTCCGAAAACTTGCCTGAAGAACTTTCTGTATTTATTTGGTCAGTGCAACGAACTACCTACCTAAAAGTATTTCGTTGGGCAGAAGAACCCTTTCCTAAAGAAAAAGAAATCCTGCAACAACTGACTAAAGAGATCAGAAGCCGTTTTCCAAATCATTATCCGGAACCCCCAGCCATTGATTTATCGCAGCAATCGATTTTTGAGGCCCTAGCCCCTTACTATCCGCTCACCGTCAAGTATTTTCAGAAAATGCCCAATGGAGAATATGACCTCAAACGCGCCTACTGGTGGGAACAGCGATGGCGGCAAGGCGTTAGGAATCCGCAGCAGCCGCGACAGGTGGTGTTTTCGACGGCTGGGGACTGGGGAAATGGAGACAAGGGAGACAAGGAATCCATAACCGATGCCCAATGCCCAATGCCCAATGCCCAATACGACATCATCTACATCGGTGGCGCACTAGGCGTCATCCATGCGGCAGTGATGGCAAAACTTGGATATAAAGTCTTGCTGCTGGAAAGAATGCCATTTGGGCGGATGAACCGAGAATGGAATATTTCCCGCGATGAGATTCAAAGCTTACTTAACTTGGGTTTAATCACCCCCGCAGAGTTAGATACCATCATTGCTAGAGAATACAAAGATGGATTCAATAAGTTTTTTGATGCTAATAATCCAAGGAAACTGCGATCGCCTGTATTGCACACACCCACAGTGCTAAATTTAGGCTTAGATTCCGAAAAGTTGCTGCAACTATGTGGGCAAAAGTTGCAAGCGGCAGGCGGAGAAATTTGGGATGAAACAGAGTTTATCCGTGCAGATATAAATGAATCACAAGTCGTCTTAAAAGTCAAGCACCTATGTAGTGAAATTGAAAAACAAGTAAGTGGTAGACTACTGGTAGATGCGATGGGAACAGCTTCCCCCATTGCTTGGCAATTAAATGGTGGCCGTGCCTTTGACAGCGTGTGTCCGACGGTAGGAGCAGTCATTGAAAGCGGATTTGAACCAGGGGTATGGGATTCTGAATTGGGAGATGTTCTTTACAGCCACGGGGATATTTCGCGGGGAAGGCAGCTAATTTGGGAATTATTTCCTGGAGCAGAAGATGAGCTGACAATTTATTTATTTCATTACCACGAAGTTAATGCTAAAAATCCTGGCTCCTTGCTGGAGATGTACGAAGACTTTTTTACAATATTGCCAGAGTATCGCAGATGCGATGTAGACAAATTGGTGTGGAAAAAGCCGACATTTGGGTATATACCGGGACATTTTAGTGTCGGGAGTGGCGATCGCAAAGTAGCCTTCGATCGCTTGATTGCCATCGGTGATGCGGCATCGCTCCAATCTCCCCTGATTTTCACAGGTTTTGGTTCCCTGGTTCGCAACTTAGAGCGGTTAACAAAGCTGTTGGATATTGCCCTCAAGCATGACTTATTGAGCTTCCGACACTTGAATAGAATTCGCGCCTATCAAACTAACGTTTCAGTCACATGGCTATTTTCCAAAGGCATGATGGTGCCCACAGGGAAATTTTTACCACCCCAACGAGTGAACTCTATGCTTAACACCTTCTTTGGACTGTTAGCAGAAGCACCTCCAGAGGTGGCAGATAATTTCATTAAAGACAGATGTGATTGGTTAACCTTTAACCGCTTAGCACTCAAAGCAGCCACGAAAAATCCAGCCTTGCTCTTATGGATTTGGGAACTTGCTGGGTCTAAAGATTTAGTGCGATGGCTTGGTAGTTATTTTACTTTTTCTCGTCATGCCCTAATTAGCGCTTTACTGAGTGCTTGGTTTCCACAGTTTTTGAACCGGGTAGGTTCTTGGGTAGAACCCCGCAATCCAGCATTGTGGCTGCGCCTGCAAGCGATTAACTACGCCATCGCCACAGGCAAACCGCGATCGGCCACTCAGGTAGCAAAAACTAGCCCAGAAGCCATAATTCAGAAATTTAGTCATTAGATATGGGCATGGGGCATGGGGCATTGGGCATGGGGCATGGGGAGGTGTGGGAGGTGTGGGAGGTGTGGGAGGTGTGGGAGGTGTGGGAGGATGGGGAAGAAATCTCTCTCCCTACGCTCTCCTCTTCCCCCCACACTCCCCACACTCCCCACACTTCCCCATCTCCCACTGCTCCCACCCTCGTCACCTTGCCCCGTTGTCCCCTTGCCCCTTCGTCCCCTTGGGCGGAAAATTCGGCAGTTCCACAGATGCCAATGACTTGCGTCCTTTGGGTGGACGCTGGGGATAAACTACGGGTGAGGGTGAATTGGCATCATTGGCATTATCAGCTGATGATTCTGGCGGCAAATCTAACTGTGTCAATTGTGGAACCTCTGACCAGTAGTCTTCAGTTTCTTCAACAAATATCTTGGGGGTAGATGAAGCGGGTGTAGTTGTAGGCGGGTTGATTTCTGCCTGCAACTGCTCTTGTTGTGGATTTTCTACTTCCTCATCATCCTCTAGAATTGTTGCTAAAGTTTCCCACACAGGCACATCGCCCACATTACTATCCACATCTGTCTTCGCTGGAGCTGGTGATGATGTAGATGCAGGCTGAGAGGTGAAGAACATTTGGATGAGACTATCCAATTGCTGATCTAAGTTTGGTGACTCCACAGGTGAAACAGTTTCTGTTGTATCTGGAGAATCATCAATTTCTGGAGAGGAAGGTGGTTGTGCTGATTTTGGCACGTCTTCCTTAACTGACCAGTTCCAAGAGGATGAAGTCGGAGTGGGTTGATTTCTTTGGAATGGCAGTGTTGGTGAGGGTTCTGCCCAAGAATTATTGGGATTATCACTCAAGGATTCTGGTTCTGCTGACCAAGGTTTAATTGGCTGTGCATTGGGAAACAAAGACCGAGCTTTGCGAGAAAATCTTCCTTGGGTGGAGGTGATATCTTTAGGATGTTTTGCGGTATCTTCTAGGGAATCATAGCCAGGAACGGGTGTATCTAGACATTTCTCCAGAGCCGCCTTAAATTGCAGGGTCTGGCGTTGTTGGCGCATGAGTCTAGTGCGTAACTCGCGGCAAGAATTTTCTGATTGCAATAACTTCTGAGACTGTTCGTCGTTATTGGTGTGTAGCAACGTACATTCTCGTTCCAGCTGGGCAAGGCGTTGCTGACTAATTTGTAGCTGTGCTTTGTGAGTTTCGATAAAAACTTCCTGGCGTTGAACAGTTTGGACGGCAGTTTCTAATTGTTGAAATAGCGACTTTATCTGTTCTTGAGCGGCAGCTAATTCCTGAGCTTGTTGGTTGAGCATCGACTCAGTAACGCTAGAACGCGTTTTCTGCCATTGCAAAACCTTTTCAGATTCGGCTAGGTTGTCTTTTAGCTGCTCTACTTCTTCATACAACTTATTGTTAGCTGCACGCAATTCTTCGTTTAATGCCAGCAACTTCTGAAATTCCGAGTCAAGAAGTGCTTGTTTACCGCTGTCAGGCTCTGCAACCCAGTCCTGCTGGGTAGTATCTTCCAAAATTTGTGTATCTTCAGCTGGCATGAGCAGTGGCATGGAAATTGCCATATTGTCATTAGGCATAACAGAGTAAAAGGGACAATTCGCCTGCTTTGATTGTGGCGAATTAGCAGAATTTAGGGATTCCATCACAGTCCCCTTATTTGAGATGTCAGCTTCATTCATCACTCTTGACCCACTCGCTTAAAAATATTCAGCAGTGCTGGCGTTAGCATTGCCGATCAACTATGTCCGATCGGGATTTGCTCTAGAAGCTAAGTTTAACTCTCTCTAAGGAAGAGTAATTAGTCATCAATCGGTATTACTTATTTTCTATCTAGATTGATGCCGTTATAACACTATGAGCCTCTTTTCCGTCAAGAAGAGTAGAGGTTGGGGAGATTGGGGAGAGGCTAAACGCCAAACTTGAAAACTAAATTGTATTGCCTGATTTGGTGTTTATTTTGAATAAAACTATTATCATATTTTTATGATAATTGCATCTCTCTTGAGAAAGAGTTTAGTCTTAGTTTAAGACATATTTTTCTATTAATTTATTTTTTACTTAAGATAGATATTTGTATAAATGCTTACTATTTCGTTGGGGTTTTTGAGTTGTAGGCGATCGCTATTTACAGCAGTTTTCATCTATTTGAACCACATCTGTCGTAGGGACGGCAAGGCTTTGCACCCCTACTGCGTGGTCTATTTACCTGAAAAGTGGTGTAATCTCAGCAAATGATTGAGGAGCTTTGCTGAATATCGTTATGTCAGGTAATTTTGACAATTACGGATAAATACTCTAGCATTTTGGAAATATAAGTAATAAATATTATAAGTACAATGTAAAACTTTCTTGAAGATCGATCTCAATTTAGTAAAAGCTTTTTTAGCGATAAACATATTCCTGGCAAGAATTCTAGGCTTATTCAACCACAAAGTTTTTCTATGCGCTTGCATCCAATTTGTGAAGTTTATTTAGTAACCACAGGAAAATTAGCTCAAGTGTACTTAATTGCATAACCTTAATTGTTACAAAGTATAAAAAAATTCTAAATTACTTTTTACTTAAGTATAAATGCTGGTTACACTTCTTAATTATTTATTAAATAATGATTGAAATCACTGAGATTTTTTCTAGTTTTGAGTAATTTAAAATACTAAAAGCATAAAAATGTAATTTGATTATTCCGCGAAAGAAAGCTTGGTGTTGTTGGGCTTGTCAAGAAATAAAAAATTTAGAATAGGGGTACTAAAAATGACTAGTAGCTTCAAATTGGATGCAAAAATCAAGCAAGCCAATGCTCAGTTACCAATATTTATAGAAAATTTTGATAGCTTTTGGGACAAAGAAATTAAACCGTTATTTACAGATGAGTCTCTGTCCTTCAAAGTGAAAACTTTGAATGGAAACTATGTTAAGTACGTCAATTTAGATAATGGAGCTACAACCACTCCCTTTGCAACTCTCAAGCAATATGTAGACGAAATGCTTGATACCTACGGTAGCGTACATCGGGGTTCTGGGCAGAAATCGGTCATCACTACACGAGAATATGATGCCAGTCGCAATATCGTTCGGGACTTTGTTGGTTCATCTCCACAAAATTATGTAATCTTTGCTAAAAATACAACAGAAGCAATTAATGGAGCCGCTACACTTTGGGCAAAAAAACCTGGAAAAATCTTAGTCTCTGATATTGAACATTCATCAAATTTGTTGCCTTGGATAACTAGAGACGAAGTTGTGCAGTACAGAACCCAGCCAGATGGAAGTGTCAGTCTGACTGAAATTGAAAATATCTTCAAGGCACATCAAAACCGTCCTCAAGCTGAGCAAATTAAGTTACTAACGATTACAGGTGCTTCGACAATTACAGGTTACAGACCTCCGATTTACGAACTTGCAGCTTTAGCACATCGGTACGGTGCAAAGATATTCGCCGATGTGTGTCAATTAATTCAGCACGAACGAGTAGACATGCGTCCAGATGATGACCCATGTCATTTAGATTTTGTAGCTTTCTCCGGACACAAAATGTATGCACCTTACGGAACCGGTGTTTTGCTGGGGCCTAAAGAATTTTTTGATAGCTCTTACCCTTATCAAATCGGCGGTGGAAACCTGCCTTATATCACCAGAAATTTAGAAATCAAGCGTTTTTACACAGAACGCGCCCACGATCCTGGAACACCAAATGCGATGGGTGCGATCGCAATTGCCAAGGCAATTCAAATTATAGAAGGACTGGGACGTTCGCGCATTGCTCAGTACGAACATTCCTTAGTTGAGTTTACATTTACACGACTTGCGGCTATTCCTGGTGTGAAAGTACATATTGCAGGAGATAATTTAGCACATGTTATCCCCTTCGATATCGACGGGTTTGACGGACGTTTAGTCGCAGAGATTCTGGCACAAGAATACGGTATTGGGGTTCGGGCTGGGGCTTTTTGCACATACGAATACATCCGCAAACTCAAGAATATTTCAGACGAGCAAGACCTTGAGATTGCCAATGAAGTAGACAAAGGAATTACCCGCAACATTCCTAGTATTATCCGAGCCAGCTTTGCTGTATATAATACATTGGAAGATTGCGATCGCTTTATTAGTGCGATCGCTCAAATAGCTAAAAACGGATTTGATTACTATTTGCCTTACTACACGCAAGATCGAACCACTGGTGTTTGGACAGTGGTAGATAGATAGCCTTTTAAGTGTTGACAGTTGATAGTAGACAGCTGACAGTTGACTGTTAACAAATGACGAAGACAAAAGACAAATGACAAATGACCAGGAGGATTATCTACAGGGGCGGGTTGAAGAGTACATTTGGCTCAAAAGAACGGATGCAGGTATTTCGCGGCAGCGCTTTCTGCAAATACTAAGCAGTATGGTTGGTCTAACAGCTATTGGAGGGGTGGCTAAACCAGCGCCTGCTTATGGTCAGGCAGGTGTTAAAACCAAAGAAAGTAAAATACTTAAGCCATTACCACCAGGGTATATCTCTCACGGCCAAGGCACATTAGAGATGAACTGGGAAGCGATGTATGGGCGTGGCTACATAGTCCCAAACGATTGGTTTTACGTTCACAACCGCAGTACCCCTCCTCCCTTTGACCCGTCTACATGGCGCTTGCAGATTCATGGAACTGGCGTTTCCACCCCTTGTAAGTTCACTTACGATGAAATCATCGCCATGCCATCCATTTCCGTCACTTGCGCCATTGAGTGTGCTGCAAATGGTCGGCGCTTCTTTGAAGAAGCTTACAACACACCACTCTCTGGAACCCGGTGGAGGCTTGGGGCGATTGGTGTGGCTGAGTGGACTGGTGTACCACTGGGATTATTATTAGAGCGGGCTGGACTCAAATCCACGGCAAAAGATGTACTCGTTGAGGGTGCAGATTTAGATTCCCTGGATTCAAAGGCAACCAATAAGTCCAAGTTCAACACTGTAGTTCCCATTAGCAAAGCATTAGCAGATAACTCCCTCATCGCCTACGCAATGAACGGAGAACCATTACCCCCAGATCATGGTCAGCCATACCGTGCCTTATTTCCTGGTTGGGGAGGAAACGCCAACGTTAAATGGATTGAGCGCATTGAAGTTTCCGAAATGCCGATATACACTCCGTGGGTGACGGAGCAAATGGTGTTGATTGGTGCAGACTACCCAGCTATTGCTCCGTATAAAGGCAAGCTGATTACATATCAAAATGTTAAGAGCGCCTTTGAATTGGCTTGGCCAGCTACACTTTCTGCCGGAAGTTACTTACTGCGCGGACGTTCTTGGTCTGGAAAAGGAAAGATTGTACGTGTGGAAGTCAGCCTTGATGGTGGCAAAACTTGGCAATTTGCACGACTGAGAGAACCAAATTTTCCATTTGCATGGGTACGTTGGGATATTGAATGGAACCCAGTTCCCGGCGAATATTTTCTGCAAGCTCGTGCTACTGACAATTTAGGTAACACACAACCTATTACAGTTCCGTGGAATGACGGTGGATTGCTCTATGGAGGCATTGTTAGTCATCCGGTGACAGTGAGGTGAGTGGGAAGATGGGGAGGCAGGGGGGCAGGGGAGGCAGGGGAGGCAGGGGAAAAGGTTAAAGGGAAAAGGGAAAAGGAATAAATTTAATCTTTCCCCTTTTCCCCTTACCCCTTTCCCTTTCCCCATACCCTGTTTGCCCAATTTTCTACAAAAAAACTTATTTATGAATGATTTTAGTTGGTTGATTTTAATGGCTGGGGGTTTAGTATCTGGAGTTATAGCTGGACTTTTAGGAATAGGTGGGGGTATTATCACAATTCCTCTTTTAGTCACGCTAGGTTATACTCCGGTTCAGGCGATCGCTACTAGTAGCCTTGCTATTGTAATCACTTCAATTTCGGGAAGTTTACAGAATTGGTGGATGGGGTATTTTGACTTTAAACGAGTATTTTATTTAGGAATTCCAGCTTTCTTAACTACCGGAATAGGGGTATATTTCGCTAATAAAATTCCATCTTATATAATACTTTTCACATTTGGAATTATACTACTTGCTAATATCTATTTAATTGACCTCCGCAAGCAACTTTCCTTAAAGGAAAAAGAGGATACAGAACTAATATTTAATCCGTTACTTTCTAAAATAGGCACTGGAGGAGCGGCAGGAATTTTAGCTGGTTTATTTGGCTTAGGTGGCGGTACGATTATGGTGCCGCTGCAAATGTTACTTTTAAAAGAAGAAATTAAAGTAGCAATTCAGACTAGTTTAGGCGTGATTGTTATCACTGCTTTAGCTGCTTGTACAGGACATACATTAGAGGGAAATATTCTGTTTATTCAAGGTCTAATTTTGGGGTTTGGAGGACTTTTAGGCGTTCAAATGAGTACTCGCACATTGCCAAAATTACCAGATTCTACTGTCAGTTCAGTACTTCGTATTTTCTTAGGAATACTATCAATTTATATTTTTTGGGAAGCTTGGGCAAATTATCAATTGATGTAAAAGGGACTGGGGATTTGGCATGGGAAAAGGGGAAAGATTAAATTTATTCCTTTTCCCTTTTCCCCTGCTTCCCCTACTCCCTAAGGTAACCACCGGGGACGAAATCCCGCTAATGGTAGTTGTTCTGGTCTAATTTCCACGGTTGCAGCGTCGGCGATGGGCAATAGGGGCATTAACCACAGGCTACTGGTAGCGATCGCATCTCCGTCATCTGTTTTCAAAGTGTTTGTAGGTAATGTTGTCGGCGGGTTTGTCTGCGGTACTACTTGGTCAAATAACAAGCCCAAACCGTCAGCAGATAAACTCATTTGCACATTTCGCTGTTCGGGAGGGAGTAACAATAGCGGTTTTTGTTGCCCGCTTTTGAGATCGATTGCCACTACATAAGGTTGTTCTATGTATTGTTCCTTAGATATTAGCTGTGTCAACAAGCAGTAGAGGGTAGGTGAGGCGGTATCAAATTGACAGCTGACTATTGACCCTGTTGTTTTTACTAATTGTTTCTGCACACCTTGGTTTGTGACTAAAAACAAATCTCGCGTGTAATCTGTATTAAATTTTACCATCGCTGCTTGAGATCCATCTTTAGAGAAAGCCTGTACTAAGCCAAATTGCGGCAGAAAATCTAAGGGTTTACTGGCATCTCCTTGCAGTGGTAAGATTGCTGCTCCCTGTCCTTGGGCAACTGCTACGGCTTTACTATCTGGGGTAATCGTAAAGTCTCCCCCTGGTTGGCTTTGCAAGCGTTTAGCAGTGGGTTTTTCTCCCGAAGCGTCGCTGGTTGCTGACATAAACCATAGTCCAAAGTCGCCGGGATTAGCTTTGTTTGCCCGTTGAATGACGATAGTTTGACCATCGGGTGATAAGTCAAATTTTAGGTTTTGATAATCTTTACTATCTAATATTAGGTCAACTCTGCCAGCTGGTTCTACTTCTCGCCCAGATTTACCAGGAACGCCCGTTGTTACTGTGTACAGTTGGGCTGAAAGTAAGTCTGAGTTCTTGCTGGTACGAGCCGAAAATAAAATTTTCTCCCCATCTGGAAATGACTCAAAGTCCATTACTATTAAGTCTTTGGGGGTAAGTACCCTTTTTTGCTCTTCGGTTAAGTTGTAAAGAATTAATCTTCCTTGTTCTTCTTGCTCGGTTCCTATGTAAAGAATGACGCGATCGCGTGTGCGAAAATTACCCACAAAAGGCTGGATTGTCCGGTTTGTGCCTTCTTGCTCGGCAAACTTATCTTTGGCTCCCTCTAACTGCACTTTATAGTTTGTGCCATAGGGCGCTGGTGTGAGCAGCGTATAAACCATTCGCCGCCCTGCCCAACTGAATTTACCTGCTAGAGGCGGGTCGATTTTCAACTTATCCTCTACGCTTTTGGTGTCCATTGGGCGACTAAAGGTGAGGGTGAAGGAATTATCTTCTGCACCGATTTGTTGATTTTGCCAAGTAAAATCTCGGACACGAGCTGTTACTACATCACCTTTCAACATTATCAACCCAATCAGCACACTCAGCAGTAGCATCAATGCGATCGCTATCCGATCCAGTGGTTGAATAAATGCTTTTGATTTAGTCATTGGTTATTAGTCATTAGTCATTAATCATTAGTCCTTTGTCCTTTGTTAGTTGTGATTAGTCCTTTGCCAATCGTCCTTTGACCAATGACAAATGACAAATGACTAATAACTATAAGGATTCTGGGGTTGAGGAATTTTTTTCAAAGAAGTAGCGGCAATGGTAAGTTGACGTTTACCTGACAAATTCTCTGTTATCATTTGCCCTTCTACTTCTAGCCAAGTATCGGGAGAGTAACGTTCTTGGTTATTTGGGAGTTTGACGGGCAATCCTATAGGATAAGCGTCTGCTGCACAACAAGTTAAAACAAATCGTGCTATGAACAAATATTCTTTTCCCAGATCTGGCGGGTGAATGACAAATCCTTGAACTTTGACTTTTTGTCCTGTATATGAGTCTGGTTCTGGATAAACATTTAGGGTGCGTACCCAGTCTACAAGCGATCGCTCTTCTGGACGAACAGTTACCCGAAAGGCTTGGGGCTTAACGCGTGTGGTTCCCAATAAATCAGCCGTTACACCCCTTTGCAGTGCTTTGTCACTTGCAAAAACTTGGGGTGTAATGATGAAACCCAAAATCGCTGCAATTAATAATAATGAACTCCCCCAACCAGGCGGAAATAAACTAATATGCTGGGTGTTTGCTACGACATCACGGCGGCGTCGTTGCCATAGTTCCAGCATTTTGAAGAAACCAATAATAATCAAGCTAATGCCACATACAATTACTAACCAAAAATAATTTGGATGAATTAATAAACTCAGCTTGTTAGTTAGCCAATATCTCAACATCAAAATGCCCCAAGCTGTAATTGCTAGGGCATCCAGCCAAGGAAGTAAAAGAATTGGAATTTTAGGTTTGGGATTTTTTTTAGTCATTGGGTATGGGACAAACAGAGCATTGGTTAAAACCAAGAAAGGGCAAAAGACAAAGAATTTTTAAAAGACGTGCAAGTTCAGGAAAAGTGTGAACATAAATGTTAATTGTCCTGCTAAAGCAAATAAGTAAAAGACGGTTTTGGGTTTAAAAATCGATAACATCAAACCCACACCTTTGATGTCAATCATCGGGCCAAATACCAAAAATGCCAGTAATGAACCACTGCTAAAAGTTGAAGCAAAAGATAGAGCAAAGAAAGAATCAACTGTAGAACAAATTGACACGACTACTGCTAATATCAGCATGACTACAATTGAACTAATGGGGCCAGCGCCCAAACTGAGAATTAATTCACGGGGCGCTAGGACTTGAATAGCAGCGGCGATCGCACTTCCTAAAACCATGACTCCGCCTAATTCCCGCAATTCTTGAACGCTATTATCTACCACTAGACGCAGTTTATCTCTTAAGGGTTTATTAGGAGTTGAGATGATGGTAGGCGGTACTGAATTCGGATCTATCCGCAGCGGTATACCTGCTTTTCCTCCTAAAATATAAGTCCCTGATTGCAAGATATTCGGTACTGTTAATTCCTGTTGTACTTGGTAACCTTTACCACGCCGTTTAGTTTCAGGCGGCGCAGGAGGATTATATTTCATATACCGAGCGATCGCAGGTTGGACTATAGGATTTAAGTCCTTTTGAAAACTGAAAACAAAGCCGATAATTGTGGCAATTGATAGGGAAAATACAACTCGTAATACTACTATTTCTGGCTGATCTCGAAAGGCTGTCCAAGTTGCCCAAATGACAACTGGGTTAATTGTTGGTGCAGCTAGCAAAAAACCAATTGCCACTGGTGTGGGTACTCCTTGAATTAGGAACCGCCGCGCTACTGGTACATTCCCGCACTCACACACCGGAAATAAAAAGCCGATTAAACTGCCAACTAAAGCACCCAACAGCGGATTCGTGGGCATTTTTTCTACTAATTTGCGCTCATCAACGAAAAACAGCAGCAAACTGGAGAATAAAACCCCAAGAAGCAAAAAAGGCATCGCCTCGACTAGCAGACTTAGAAATAGCGTAAAACCATTGTTGAATTGATTCATGTGCGTCGCTGTCAAAAGCGGTTTTGAGTTTTAGGGTTCTGCCTAGTCATTCTATCGAAATGGGGATCAAAAGCAGTTCGGAAAAATTAAATATCATTTAAATAACAAGCTGTCGTCCGGTTTTAATTAACGCTTAAGCGCTACAACCCTTGTATTTAACGCATATAGTGATATTTATCTGAGTGCATTTACTGATGATAACCATTCCTAAGATTGTTTAAGTTCAGAAATTGTTCCGATTCTAGGGGGCAAGTAGCTGCATAGAGGATTTGAAATTTCCCTATGTTTATACTGACAGTAATTTCCTGAATCAGATATTAGCTAGGCTATATTTTCATCAAGGATTTACAGTTATTCAACATTTGGGGATCGCTCTTTGTCATTTGTCCTCTCTTACAAAGTTCTGTACCCTGGGAGATAGCTGAGCTAGAAGCTGGCAGACACGGCAAATCGCTACTCTATCTATCGCCAAAAGTCGGCACACTCTGGAGGATTTTGCTACAGACTTTGCGCTTTTTCCTTTGCTAATGCGCCGTGCCGAAATATCATTTGAGCTTTGGTTGACTTTTTACTACAAAAACCTTAAAAAGGCAAGAGCAAATTTTAACAGAATAGATGGAGGAGTGTAGGAAAAGGGGAAGGGGCAAGGGGTAAGGGGCAAAGGGGAAAGGAAAGATCCCTCATCTTCCCTTTTCCCTTTTCCCTTTTCCCTTTTCCCTACCCGAAGGGTTTTTCCCACTCCCTTTTAAATAATGACAGAGGCTAAGATATTAGCTTATTGTTGACTTGTCTTGCCAAAATCAGGGTGTATAGTGACAGAAGAATTCAGTAGTTGTCATAATATCTCGCCGCCATTTTTGTCTGTTGGTAGCGATCGCGATCTCAATTTAGATTCGACTCTCCAAGAACTACCAATGTACAATTTCCCCGTGGAAATTAGTTGTACTGCTAGGGAAGTGGCTCATTTTTTAGAAAAATATCCACTGCTACCAGGAGTAATTTTGCTAGAGCAGGGAAAGTTCGTGGGAATGATTTCGCGGCGACGACTTTTAGAATTTTTGATTCGCCCTTATGGACAGGAGTTGTTTATTCAGCAACCATTAGCCGTTCTCTACGGTTATGCACGGACACCGATTTTGTTGCTTGGTGAGACGACATTAATTTTAATTGCGATGCAACTTAGCTTAAAGCGATCGCCAGAATTATTATCAGAACCAATTGTAGTACAAACTGCTTGTGGTGCTTATAGATTATTAGATGTGCAAGAATTAAATTTTATTTCTTGGCAAATTCGCGGCATCAAAAATTTCGTGCGATACGAACGCAGCCAAGCCCAAATGATTCAAAATGATAAAATGGCGAGTCTAGGGCGTTTGGTAGATGGGGTAGTACACGAAATTTTAGACCCCGTGGGTTTTATTTGGGGTAACATAACTTACGTCTCAAATTACAGCCAAGATTTACTCAAGTTAATAGCAGCTTATGACAAAGAATTACCATCATTTTCTCCGAAAATAGACCAAATAAAAGAAGAAATTGAATTTGATTTTTTAGAACAAGATTTATTGCGATCGCTTGCTAGTATTCGCACTGGAGCCGAAAGATTAAAAAGGCTTGTCACCAGTTTACAAAACTTCTGCCATCTTGATGAACTTTATCCCAAACCCGTAGATTTACACGCCTGTATCGATAATATAATTTTACTAATTAATAGCCGGATTCAAGGCGAAATTGAAATCGTCAAATCCTATGGACAATTGCCACCAGTTTATTGTTTTATGGGGCAGTTAAATCAGGTTTTAATTAATCTTTTAAGCGAAGCTGTGGATACTTTACTCAACGAAGCAGTACGACAGCAGTTGCATCTAGAAGATCCAAAAAGTATTAAAAAACCCCAAATTAAGATTACTACAGAAGTTATTTCCCAAAAACCAAGTAAACCACATGCACCAGATTCTCGCTGGATTTTAATTCGCATAGCTGACAATGGCCCTGGAATGTCTCAAGAATTGCAAGACCAAATTTTAGAATCTTTTTCTTTAGAAACAAAAAATGGCAAAGAAACTAGTTTAGCAGTCAGTTATCGGATTATAACTGTGAAACATGGCGGTAAATTCAATTTCCGTTCTCAACCAGGTGGAGGTACTGAATTTGAAATTATTTTGCCCTTGGTTTGATTCAAGTCCTTTCGGGAGAGCTAACAGGCAACAGTGGTGTTTATGTTTCTTACACTTTGTAGTACTTTTTAACAGACACAAGAAAAACCTGCCCGTAATATTAACTCATCCCCAAATTACAGGCAGGTTGGAAAAAACTATAAAAATCGATAGCTGCCATTTTTAACTAACTGGAATAGGTTGACCGCTAGAGAGAATCAAAGGAAAATTATGGACATTCGGAGCGTGCATTGCACTTATACCAAGATTGGCACGGTTGAGTATATCAGCGTCGGTTCTAATGGCTTCACCCCGACTATCTAAGATGGAATGATTAAAGTTGAAGCCATTGATATTAAATGCCATCGAACATACACCCATCGCTGCGAACCAAATACCGACCGTTGGTAAAGCTGCTAACAAAAAATGGAAAGCACGATGATTTTTGCTAGCAAAGGTAGGAATCAACAAACGTCCCAAGTAGCCATAGTGTCCTGCCAAATAATTGTAGGTAACTTTCTTCTGACTCAACTTATGTCCGGCATTAATTGATTGATTTTCATCAGTATTCCGAATTAGCGTTGAAGTCACCAAAGAACCATGCAAAGAACTCAACAGTGCGCCACCGAATACACCTGCTACACCCAACATGTGGAACGGGTGCATGAGGATATTGTGGTCGCCTTGGAAAGCCAACATAAAGTGGAAAGTGCCAGCAATTCCCAAAGGTAAACCATCAGAAAAACTACCTTGACCAATGGGATAAACTAGCAAAACGGAAGTAGCGGCAATAACGGGTGCAGAATAGGCAATTGCTATCCAGGGTCGCATTCCCAAACGATAACTCAATTCCCAAAGTTGCCCTAAGAAGCACCAAATACCAATGAGAAAATGCAGCACAATCAATTGATATGGCCCACCATTGTAGAGCCATTCATCCATAGATGCAGCTTCCCAAATAGGATAAAAGTGCAAACCAATAGCGGCGGAAGTCGGCACAACTGCGGCTGTAATTAAGTTATTCCCATCCATCAGTGAACCCTTAATTGGCTCGCGTATGCCATCCATATCTACGCTGGGAGCGGCAATAAAAGCCAAAATAAAACAGATTGTGGCAGTTAACAAAGTGGGAATCGACAACACGCCAAACCAGCCGATGTAAATCCGATTTTCTGTGCTAGTAATCCAGCTACAAAAGCGATCCCAGAAATCAAAAAAATTAAATTCTCTTTGACGTTGAACAATGGTACTCATAATCTGTAGCTCCTAAGCAATTCCAAGTTCAAAATTTTGGCGTTGCTCAATCAGAGTATGAATTGACTTTTTTCGATATGACTAAACAACAATTCTTTGCGCCGAAGAAAGCAGTAGCGTTTAAAGGCGAATGCGTGAAACTAATTCATACTTTCAATCAGCAATGCCGTTTTCTTTGACAATTTGGCTGATTGTATATGTTGTATATGGCATATCTAGTAAAAATCTTAGTGATAATTACGACCGATATACAACACGAGTAGTATGAAAAACGCAGTGAATGTTCAAGCTAATTAAAGCAATAGTTAAACATCTCTATCTTGATGTTATAACAAGAATTTGAGGAATTTGTGAAGAAATATAGTGCTTATTAAAACTTAAAACAGCATACAAGTACGTCTCATTGGTAGAAGAGAAATTACGCGACAATTGGTGAGTGAATCCTTAGGGCTAGCCTTGCAGCACTGGCAGGTAAATTACAAGGGAATTGAGGCGACTTCGTGAGGCTGGGCAACTTTGAACGGAGAATTACTACTAACACCTGAAGGACAGGAACGCCAACGAGCAAACAAAGCACAGTCGCAGTTATTACAAACTGCACGCAACTTACTGGCGGGTGGGATGGGGTAGAACAGGTGGCGACAGTCACAGGTTTAGATGCGTAGGCGATTGAGCGGCTACAGTCTGAATACAGATGTAGAGATGTTGCAATGCAACGTCTCTACAAGAATTTTGATATCACGCACAATATTTGTCATTAAAATTTTACTGCCGAATTCCTTTGATAAACTCTGTCCTTGCCTCAATTATCGAAGGCATTAAAACACAACGTACTAACAAATTTATATCTAAATCTGGTAGTAATTTGCTTTGAGTAATTTGCTCATAATTATTATTAGTTAAGTGATATACAGATATCCGATCGTTTTCCCAAAACCAGACTTCACTAATGTTAAAACGCTTATATTTTTCTAGTTTATCTATACTGCCACTAGTAATATTTACTTCAATTGCTAAATCGGGATTTTCTTTCTTTTCCCCTAAATAATAAGATTCATCA
The DNA here is from genome assembly GCA_034530795.1 of Nostoc sp. DedQUE12a. GTDB lineage: Bacteria > Cyanobacteriota > Cyanobacteriia > Cyanobacteriales > Nostocaceae > Nostoc. Next base: position 11,895 of record JAVRCH010000087.1, on the reverse strand, counting down.
GGTTCAAAGGAAGCACCTTTTTCTTTAGCACGGCGAGTAGCGCTACCTACAGGGATAAAATTTATACGTAATTCAAACAAGTAAGCTTCTAGCAATATAGCGATTATTTTTTTTAGCAATTCATGTTGTTCGCCAAGAGTCATAAATTCTACACACCCATCAAGATAAGTTATCCGTAAACCTGGCGCCTCTCCTACTAAAGCTTCAAGTTTCTCAAATTCTTCCCAGGTATAATGACCAGGTAAGAGAAACCGTTGTTCTTCAAGGGTAGTGATTTTGTCTAGAGTTTGTGGAATCATAGCCTTGTATGAAATCATAAATATATGATAGTTGGTTATTGAGCGATCGCACCCGATCAATTAACGCGATAATTCCAATATATTGACTAGAAATAATACGGCGATCGCTTTTAAAAACACCTCTTTATCTAATAGATAAAACAGTTAACCATCAACGCCGATTTTTTTAGTACCATAGATATATTTGCTGCGGGCTACGCCACTGATAAACAGCCATGTCAGAAACTACCCTACCTGCAACCCTAATTGAAATTCCGCCCACCCAAGCGGAACTCCCTTATGATGATGGTGTCCCAATGGAAAGCGCACGACATAAAGCTGCTATGAACTTGCTGATAGATGCCTTAATTCCTTGGTTGTCACAGCGAGAAGATGGGTTTGTCGGCGGCAATATGTTTGTTTACTATAGTCTGGCGCAGTTACGCAACAAAGATTTTAAAGGGCCAGATTTTTTTGTGGTGTTGGGTGTCCCTAAAGGCGAACGCAAAAGTTGGGTGGTTTGGGAAGAAGAAAAAGCGCCGGATGTTGTGATTGAATTGCTTTCTGAAAGTACAGCCGCCGCAGATAAAAACGAGAAAAAGCTGATTTATCAAAATCAAATGCGCGTGCCAGAATATTTTTGGTATGACCCGTTTAACCCAGATGATTGGGCAGGTTTTTCTATCCAACAGAGAGTTTACCAACCCATAGCTGTTAGCGATCGCAATCAATTAGTGAGTGAATCTTTAGGGTTAGCCTTGCAGCGCTGGCAGGGAAATTACAAAGGAATTGATGCGACTTGGTTACGCTGGGCAACTTTGGATGGAGAATTACTACTAACACCTGAAGAATTAGAACGCCAACGAGCAGACAAAGCAGAGTCGCAGTTATTACAAACGGCACGTAACTTACTAGCGGGTGGGATGGCGGTAGAACAGGTGGCGACAGTTACAGGTTTAGATGCCTCAGCTATTGAGCAATTGATTTCAACATCTGAATTATGAGAAAAATGCGAAACACTGATGCTTTAAGGTGAAATCCAGTTTTCTAATTGTAAATTAGAAATGCGGCTGTAATGGCGAGTATTGTTTGTTACTAAAATGTAATTTTCTGTTAGTGCAACACTTCCAATTAGTAAATCAAATTCAGAAATTGTCTGTCCTATTCTACGGAGTTCTGCCTTTAATTCACCAAATTTTCTCAGAGCAGGATCGGTTAAAGGTACAACGGGTAAGTTTTGAATAAATTGTTCTGCATTAGCTAAGTTTTCTGAAACTCGATTAGAGTTGTAAGCACCATAATATAATTCAGCAGCAGTGATAGCACAAATGCATACTTCATTCCATCCCACTGCTAAGAGTTTTTCTCTTACTGACTGGCGACCGTTAAGCCAATAAATACACGTATCAGTATCTAGTAAATAATTCACAAGCTATAATTGCGATCGCTTATAGTACGACTTGAATATATTTCTTCAACAATTTCTTCTGCGGTGCGGGTATCTTCCCAGGTTCCAAAGGTTTCTAAAAAAGCTTCTGATGGGTGCGGTTTTGGCTGCTGTTCAGATGGAAAAATAACTTCATTCACTATCAGTTGATTTGCTTCTGTAACTCCTAATTTTTCGGTTTCCTCTTTAGCTATAACCATAACTTGCATCAACCTTATAGCCTGACGCAGAACATCACTTTTACTTGTGCCTGTTTTATTTACTAATTCGTCTAGTATTTGATTGAGTTCAGGTGATAAATCTAAGTTTAAGCGAACCATCTTTTGGGTATTAGTCATGGTTCCATCCTTATGTAAAACGTTAAATATATTATAGTTGGCTGTTGGACTATCGCACCTGATGAATTAATGCAATAACGGCTAAAGTATATCTTGACATTTATTGATTTTTCCCCTAATTGTTTGGCGCATATCTTCCCAATCTTGAATAGTCATTTCTGTTGCATCTCCAGAGTTTAATCCCTCCAGAACCATTGTTTCAAGACGTTCTTGAGCTACCTGTTTTTGGTCTTGTCGCACTAATTCACGAAAATATTCGCTGACACTGCTGTAACGACCTTCAGCTACCTGTCGTTCTACATAAGCTTGCATGGTGTCAGGTAAGGAAATATTTATAGCTTTCACAAGGGTTATTTCCTAAATCTGTTTTTCTACATTACTATGATAGTTTTTGCCAACATACCGTAAAATTACTTTTGAAATTTGTATCTTTTACGATAGTCATGCTATCATTTACGACACTATTCCATGCACAAATCTAGCAAGGAATATTACAACTTAAAGTTCCAAGGCTGTCTGTGCTATAAGCGTTAGCTAATGCCTTAAAAAGTGCCAATTTTATATCTGAAGATGTAGAAACCCAGATAAAAGCAGTGAGAGTTCCAAGACATTTAAAAGTTGATCCAGAACTGCCCGAAAGCCTCTCATTCGGCTCTCGGCAACGTCGAGAAGAGCTTCTTAAAAGAGGTTTGTCAAATTTTTATGTTGGACTTTGCTTTGATGCTTATGAACAGAATATTATTTCGGCTGGTCGAGTAGCAGAAATGCTTTTAGCTAGCAAATATGAATTAACAGAAATAGCAAGTATCTACGGGAGAACTATTAAGTATGGTGATTGATCCATCAAATTTTCATAAATATAATGTCATAGATACTTGTGCTATTTGGAATATACTTTCCTCTAAACTTCTTTATACAACAGCTAATAATGCGGGATGCGTGTTTTCTTGTACATATTTTGTGTATTATGAGTGTTTACACAAGCCACGTAAAAATCCGAAACCAGCAGAAATAGAATTGCAGAATCGTTTTCGTCAGGAATATGAAAATGGAAAATTCAAATATTATCATTTAACTATTGAAGACCTTCAAGATTTAGAAATTCTCCAAGCAAGAAAGAAAAAAGATAAAGGGGAACTTGCATCTATTGCTTTTGCAAAGAAAACTCGTCAAGCTTTTCTAACAGACGATGGAGGAGCTAAAAAACTTGCTGCTCAGATCATAAATAGTAAAATGATACAGACCACACCTCATTTACTAGCTTGGTTGATATTTATTAACTATTTGAGTGATAGTGACTTGCAACCAATAATTAGTGAGCATAAAAAATCCGAGAGACATCTAGAAAAAGATTTCTTAAATGCGTATCAAATAGTTTTAGATTATCGATTAAAAACCTTTAACCCTCAAATAACTGAATAAAATTAAGAATTACTTCAAATTCAATAATATAAGATTGAATTATTTATTGTAGGGTGGGCATCTTGCCTGCCCAGTCTTAATATGCTAACCCGATCGCACTTTTCCTCAACCCTCCACAGTCAACCCATTAAACACCAGATTTTCTATAAAATTATCGCGCTCCTAGCTTGGAAATTAAGTTTTGAACTCGTAAATTAACTTTTGCGGCTCCCAAACTAATTTTTGCGACTCCTAAATTAAATTTTTGACTCCTAAACTAATTTTTGCGACTCCTAAATTAAATTTTTGACTCCTAAACTAATTTTTGCGACTCCTAAATTAAATTTTTGGCTCCTAAATTAATTTTTGCGACTCCTAAATTAAATTTTTGGCTCCTAAATTAATTTTTGCGACTCGCAAAGCTGTTATTCTCAAACAATTTCAGCAAATATACTCATATTTACAGCGTTTTGCAACTAAATAAGGTACACCCCTCCCCAACCCTCCCCTTGGTAAGGGGAGGGTGCCGTAAGGCGGGTGGGGTATTTCTGTACCTCACCAAGTTGAAATCTGCTGTATTTATTTTATGAACTAATCCCAATGCCTTAAAACTTCTTATCAAAAACGCAAATATACGCATTAAACACAACTTTCCAGTATTTCCATACGTATATTTGCGATAAAATCAATAGACGCAGTTTTAATGCACTAACTCGATCGCTCTTTTTGTCAAGGCTTCAGCAGTCAATCCATTAAACGCCATCAACTCGCCAGCACTGGCTGTAGTTTCGCCACGTTTCCAGGCAAAAGTATCGCGCTTGGCTGTACTGCGTAACAAAATTGGTTCTAGCATCGCCGGCGCACCACCTGTTACAGCAATTAGCGCATCGCCATCAAATAATTCGGCAAATTTCGCGTCATCCAAGAAACCGCCATCGGGTTCCGAACAGGTATCCCAAGCAGTATCATGAGGACGATATAAACGTCGGGGATTAATCACAGAAACTATCTTTGCACCAATACCTTCATTTTCTAAGAAAGTAGCCGCTTCAAATACTGGCATTAATGTCATATCGCCAATGACAGCAAATACAACTTGTTTATCGCCAGGGACTTCATGTAATACCACCGCACCATCTTGTAAACCTTGGCGACTTTGTTCTAAAGTAATGCGAATTGGCAATGGTGATTTACTTGCAGTAATTACAATTCCTTTATTCTTAGTTTGCAATGCCCAGTCATAACAAACTTGGATACTGTTAGCATCGGGAGGAAATAATGGGAAAATATTTCCATTTCGCATCAGTGATGCAAAGTAAGCTTCAATTTCGGGACGTTGGTGAGTCCAACCGTTACGCCCTTGCTCTAATGCTCCCGCTGTGAATAAAGTAATAGTCGAAGGAGTTTGACGGCGCAATTCTGCCATTGCTTGGGTTACAGTTTGCCAAATTGGTAATCCATTGATGGCAAAAGATTCGTAAGAACACCACAAAGTTCTCGCACCCATTAACGACAAACCAGCTGCTAAACCCGCACAAGCATCTTCGCTCAAAGGTTCGTAAACTTGTCCGTTGGGGGCTTGATTATATAAATCGTCGGTTGTCGGGTGGATAATTTTTAATGCTTGGTTAATATTAGCAATTCCCGATGCTTCGTTACCGTCGGCGTTGGTAACAAGGAAATTTTTATCCTTTTGTCCAACTATTCCTACTAATCTTCCCATTGCAGTTGTAGAAACTTTTGGTTCGCCACCCACCGCATATTCTTCTAAAGGTAATTCGCCTAATTCTGGCAATGGTAATTCAAATTCTGTGACCACTGTTTTGGCTGCGGGGCCGCCGCCTGCGCGTTCGGCGTTTGTTCTGACTAATTGCCAAGCTTCGGGAGATAAAGCGCGAGTCTGCAATGCACTGACAATATGCGGTGCATCCAGCGTATCTTTAGGATAAAGGTTGTGAGATTTTGCACCCCGCGCATGGACTCCTGCACCTTTAAGTTGTTTAATAATAAAAACAGTAAGCTTGCCACCCAATGCCGATCGCGCTGCTTTATCTACACCCTCAAGTACAGCTTGGGTAAATGCTAGGCGCTTCTCAAAGGAAAAAACGGTACTATCAATGTAATCTCCTGGTTGATTTTGGTCGTCAAAATCTTTAGCATCCACTAACACCACTTCCTCAAAACCGTTACCTTGCCAATATGCTTGCATTTGTTCGTTGGTTTTGAGGGAAACCATGCTGTGGTGTTCTTGGCTGTAACCATTCCACACCAATATCGGCAAGAAATTAGTCACCGCAGGATAAGCAGTATGGAAATGTGCGATCGCACTTACAATATAAGGCTCACCCAATCCACCATCGCCAACTGTAAAAGGAAATAACTTATCTTTGTGCAACAGTGCAGCCGCCATTGCAAAATGTTGTCCTTGTCCCAAAGGCCCCGCAGGTGCGAGAATACCAGGTATAAAACCAGAAAGGTGTCCTAAAAGACCGTGCTTTTCACGAAAGCGATCGCGCAATTGTTGGACTGTACAAATTCCCATGTCCTCTAGCGAACGATCCAAGAACATGGCACTATAAAATCCGGGGGCGTGGTGTCCGACTTCGGTGATAATGTTCTTGTATCCCAGCATGACAAGAGATGCATAAGCTTCCGCTTGGCTGGCGAATCCGCCGGGATGTCCAGAGGCTTTACTACCAGTAACTTGCAAAGTTAGATAACGTAGGGCATCGGCAGCGAGTAAAGTTTGATATACTGCTGCTTTGTCTGTGGGAGATGCGATCGCTACATTGCCCGATTCAATAGCAGGGGTGGCACCGTAAGTTTCAAAATCTGGTAGTGCTTCACCAAAATATTGAATTCCTTCAGAAAAATTGGGAAGCGCCGAAGAAGCCTTTGGGGTGATTGCGGTCATGCTGAGTACCTTATGACGATGAAATGAAACTGTAGATGCTCGTTGAATTCAACAAAAATTCTACATCGTTTGATGTTGTAACAGTTTATTGCTTTTTTGCAACATCAGGATAAGTAGTTTAAATGGTTCGGCAACCAAAAATTTCGTTAGTTTCAGTAATAAAAATATCTTTAAGTAGCAAAAAAATAGTAGAAAATAATAAAAGCACCCCATTAAGGAATGCTGTGATGGGATGCCGTGAGTTAAGATATTACCTACCGAGTAGTGCTATCACCTGTTCAAGTTTCATTTTCACCAAATGCCAAGCTAGTAACTCTTCCTGCTTGTATCTATCTGGGTAACGCATTCTTTTACCTTCCAAAGAAATTCTAATCAGGGCTATTTGTTCTGCTGTCGGAGAATTCATCTCATCTATCGCTGAACCAAACACCTGAATAGAAGCAAGTGTTGGTGACTTTAATCCTCTCCCTTCCTCCATCTGGTGTACGGCTATCAACGGGAAGGATAGCAGGGAAGTAATGTAGCTAACTTTGTATGCTGCGCTTCCTGTAGGACGGATACCATATCGACGGCATAAATCCTGTAATTCAGGAACAGTCTTTATTTCGAGTTCTGAACGTGTAAACATAGAATTACCTCTTGATAAAAGTGGTATCGGTGGTGAACCATTTTCGCGAGTGATAACACCACCGATTTAAAACTCTATGCCGACGCTTGCGCCGACTTCAAGCTATATTTACGTTTCTACATAAATGTCTAAGTCCAAAGGTAAGCCCGAAAATTTCGATAATCCACCAAGCAGAGATTTAACCGAGAATGTTACTTTTAGAGCTACCAAGGAAATGAAGGAAGAGATACAGAAACAAGAGAACCCTGCACAATTCTGTAGAGATGCTATTCAAGAAAAGTTGGATAGGAATAAAGGAAAATAACCTAAAGTTCTTCAACAAAATCTAGAACTTGCTGCTGTGCATTTTCTGGAAGGCGTCCTAGTTTTTCTCAAATCTTTGCTTTGAGGAAATTCATTATGACGCCTCTAGTTTTACATAGAGACAATATTTTTAAACGCAGAGGGACGCTAAGTTAGCGCAGAGTTACGCAGAGGTTTGCCCAATTCAGATATTAAGGAAAATTAGACCTGCCTTAAAAATAGGGAGTAGGGAATAGGGAAAATAAATTTTTATTGTTCCTTGTGAGCGTAGCTCATGGAGTAAGAATACAAAAGCCCTTACTTTGCATTCTCTTCTCTGCGTCCTCTGCGCCTCTGCGTGATACAAAAAAATAGTTAATTTAACTCGCCAAACTTAGGACTCCACCAACCTTTTTGTGTAGAAAAATAAGCTACTTGCTGATGTTTTTTGTCCTGACGAGATTGGGGATTAGAACACCGTAGCATTGTTTTATTCTGTCCTTCCTTAATGTAGCTGTATTCTTCTAATGGTTTTTTACATACTGGACAAGAGTATGAAGTTAGCTTAGTTGCAGGTTTCGGAAGACTTTCATTGTTGGATACTTTGTTTCGAGGTAGTTCCCAAGTTTTACTGAGGTCACTCCAAAAAAGGACGATGTTTTCACAGCCGCTAACACATTTGAGGAAGTATTTCTTTTTAACCTTGCTACTAGGAATTTTAGCGAGAAAATTTTTGCATTCAGGGCAGCGAGTTCTGGAGGTTTCATATTTGCGTTCTCGTACTGGTGAAGCTTTATTTCCAGATGCAGAACTCACAGCCACAGTTTTGGCTTTTGCTAAAGCTGGGGCAAAGTATTCCTGATTCCAAGTACTTAAATATTGTTGCCAGCCTTGTTTGCCAACTGCGATCGCATCCAAAGCATCTTCCATCTTAGCGGTGAATTCCGCCTCTAGTAAATCCGGTAAGGCTTTTTGTAAGAATGCATCAACTTCTAAACCCAAAGCTGTTGGTTGCAGATGATCTTTGGTCAACTGCACATAATCCCGCTTTTTCAAAGTGGCGACGGTGGGAGCATATGTACTGGGACGACCAATACCTTTGCGTTCCATTAGTTGCACTAGTTTTGGTTCGCTGTATCGAGGCGGCGGTTGTGTTTGTTTCTTCTCATGCTGTGCATCTTTTAATGTTAGTATCTGCCCCTGTTGCAACTGCGGTATAACTGTATCTTTACTGATATTATTCCAGTAACGAGCATAACCGTAAAACTCAACTACTTGTCCATTACAAAGCCACAGCAGATTTCCAGATTGAGTAATTATCTGGGTTTTGCGGAGTTGGGCGGCACGACATTGAGAAGCAATTGCCCGTTTCCAAATCATCACATACAAATTAAAGTCATCGGTTGGCAGTTCTACTCGTAACTGGGCTGAAGGACGAAAGACATCTGTTGGGCGGATAGCTTCGTGTGCTTCCTGAGCCAATTTAGCACTGCGATGTTTGGCTAAGGACTGCGGTACATTCTGCGGGTCATTTTGCTCTAACCACTGACGCGCACTAGCACAAAATTCAGGACTCAACATCACTGAATCTGTTCGCATATATGTAATTAACCCAGCCTCATAAAGCTTTTGGGCAACTTGCATAGTTTTGTCTGGAGAAAATCTTAGTTTGGAACCAGCTGCTTGTTGCAAGGTAGAGGTGGTGAATGGAGGAGGTGGTTGGCGTTGAACTATTTTCCCTTCAAACTTAATAACCTGATGAGGATGGCGGCGTGCTTCTTCAACTAACCTGTTTGCTTCTGCTTCCGAGAGAACACGTTTGCTTTCTGGTGCTTGTGTAGTATTGGTTGCGGCATCATCATTAGTTTCAGTTTTTTGTTCTGGTGTGTCTGCGTCAGAATTCACCGTTCCTTTGTAGAAAGCGCGAAATCCTTCAGCATAATCTACCCAGACACTCCAGTAGTCTTGGGGTACAAATGTTTGAATTTCTTTTTCGCGCTGGCAAATCAAGTGCAATGTGGCGCTTTGAACTCGACCGACGCTTTTTGCACCATTGTTTAATGCCCAAACTAGGGGACTTCCTTTATAGCCCACTAACTTATCCAAACAATCACGGCACAGCCCCGCACCTACCAAGTTTAAATCTAGTTTTCTAGGTTTGGCGATCGCTTCTCGAACTGCTGGTGCTGTAATTTCTGTATAAATTACTCGTTTTGGTTCTTTTAATCCCAGCACTTCTTTGATATGCCAAGCGATTGTTTCTCCCTCCCGGTCTGGGTCGGTGGCGATGACAACTTCATCAACCTGCTTAACTGCGGCTTTTAGTTGCTGAATGGTTTCCTTTGCTCGTTGGTCACGGGGAATATAATTGCATTTGACCCGACTGCCATCCATACTGAAGCCCAATGAATCTTCACCTTCATCGCTGAGTTCGCGGATATGGCCGCAGCTAGCTAGAACTTTCCATTCTGAACCCAGAATTTGACTGAGTTTTTTGACTTTTCCGGGAGATTCTACCACAAGGAGGCGTTTGGGCATAGCACCTGCGTTGAATAGTCCTTGATATCGGGAGAGGCGATCGTACTAAGCAATTATTTATCTTAGTATAAAAGTACTATATTAATTTGCTCTTTTAAAAATTTTTACCTTAGTTAATTACCAATTCTGTATGAAGTACATCATAAATGAGGAACATAGACGCAAAGGACGCATAAACACTTAACACCCGTGAAGCCCGAAGGTAAGGTACGACGCAAACAAAGAAATAAGAAGCCAAAAAACTGGCTCTTCCGTACCAGTTATGCTAAATACGTCTGCAAATAAGCTTGAAACCCTTGTCGGGCAATAATAACAGGCTTTATACTTAACGTTTGAGTCTTGGCGCTTAAATTGAGGACATAACCGTTTGTAAATCTTGATTTTAAAGGAAAATTCTAGGGTTTAATTCAAATTTGAGCATAACACTTACCGAAGAACCAAAAAATTTGGTGCAGCCTCACAAATAAATGGTATTAGTTAAAACTTTGTTTAAAAACTTTTTGTAAAAGATTTTAATTGAGCTATTGTATGAAAAAATTTTAGCTATCATCTCTTTGGAGACCAATACCATGTTTAGGAATCTAGTAAAAGGTATGATAGAAAACACTCCCATTAAGAAATGGGAGTATGTTGATCGAAAGCTTGAGTTACGCGCAAAACGAAAAAGAATAGAATTTATAGAACAATTTTTGCCGAAGAACGGAGTTGGTGCGGAACTAGGAGTATTCAAAGGTCATTTATCTCCTACTCTTCTGGAGTATACTAAGCCACAAAAACTGCACCTAATTGACCCTTGGTATTTCTTGGCAGGTCATTGGTGGTGGGCAAACGGCAACCAAAGTACAGTTGATGCTTTGGTCTACATTCTCCAAACCTTCAAAAAAGAAATTGAGGATGGACGTATTTTGATACATGTCGGTGACGATCTTCAAGTACTGACCACCTTTCCCGATCAATATTTTGATTGGGTTTACATCGATACGTCTCATGAGTATGAACATACTAAGCAGGAGTTACACTTACTAGACAGCAAAGTGAAGGAAGATGGTATAATAGCAGGCGACGATTGGCAGCCAGACCCAAATCGTAGGCATCATGGAGTTTATCAAGCTGTAAATGAGTTTGTTGCTTCTGGAAAATATACTCTCATATACTCTGATCAAGACAATAAGCAATGGGCAATAAAAAGGAGCTAACAAGCCACTGACAGCAATTCTTCTGTGCTCATTGTCGCTGTTGAGCTTAGTCGTTATCCTACTTGGTACACCTCATCATCAAAAAGGTTTGAAAAAGGGGAATGATGAAATACAAAAGGTGGGTGTTTAATTAATCAAGCTCCCCAGTTTGAGATTCAGTCTGTGCATATTGTGGTTTCTGTGCCACCCTCTAAAAATATCTTCATCTATTGCCGACACTTTTTTGCGGTGATGTGTACTAAAGCTAATGTTGGGTTTGGCGTTGCTCAGCCCAACCTAAACCTAATTCACTATTTTAGACTTGCTACGTTATTACCATCATCAATCAGCAGCAGCATAATCAGGCAATGCTATCAGTTCAGAACTCACAGCATTGAGATAGTTTTGGTCATCCAAAAGTTGTGGTTGTAATTTCTTTGCATTTACGGCAGCTATGACCAAATCTTTTGCCAGAATATTGCTACTTAGAGTTTTAAATACTAGTGTTCCGCCACTGGGAATACCATGTTGCAAAAGGCCGCCTTGATAAGCATAAGCAACAAGATCGAAAGGTTCAAGGTAACTAATGCTACTAAAATCATTGGGTAGTTTGTTCGAGTTACTGACTATTGCTTGACTAGCATTAGTAGCAACTGTTTGTGCAGTACTGATTCCAGGCATCAGAGTTATTGAAGTCACAATTAGTAAAGAATCTATCAAGATAGAGAATTTCATAGGGTAATCCTGAGTTGAATTGAAGGAGGCAGGAGGCAGAAGGCAGCTATGCTGGAGGTTTTTACCTCAGTTGGGGATTCAGACCCCTCCTGAATAAGAGCCACCAAATTTTTAATTTGGTGCGGTGTTTCACCTTGTCCTGACGGTACTAGCAGGAGT
>JAVRCH010000086.1:0-26668 GCA_034530795.1 Nostoc sp. DedQUE12a | reverse complement strand
TAAATGCCGTTGCGGTGGTGGCATTACCTTCGATAAAGATAACCGATTGCCCAGGGGCGATGCTGGTAACGCCGTTGAGCGCCACCGAGTTAGCGAAGTTGTTCGAGTCGTCGTCTATTCTCCAACCAGTAATGTTGACAGTGCTGGTGGCTGTATTTGTCACCTCGAACCAGTCAGCACCATAGGGGCTGTTGCCACTACTCCACGGTGACACCTCGGAGATGATGAGGGAGGGAAGTAAGGGTGTTTCATTCACCACATCGGTGACAGCTAAGGTAAAGCTGGCGATCGCATCTGGAGTGCTGCCAACAGTTGGGTCATCTACATTGACGGTGAGGCTATAGCTGGTCTTGGCTTCATAATCTAGAACGGTTCCAGCTTTGATGTAAAGTCCAGTGCTGTCAACTTCAAAGAAGCTGGCATCAGTTCCAGTCACAGTTAGGTTATTTGTTCCTAGTCCATCGTCGGTAATGGTAATGTCTGCTACTTTCAGCCGGGTTGCGGTGCTGGTGTTCTCAGCGATCGCTGTAACCAGATTGTTCAGCACGACAGCGCTGGGGGCTTGATTCGGAACTGAGGAGGGTGCATAGACCCAAAGTTGCGGGTGATTGATATCACCACCACCATTTTCACTGACGACATAAAGATAACCATCTTTGTCCATCGTCAGACCTTCATGCCCCTGATCTACAACGGAGAGGGGATTACCTGGATTGGAGACAATCGTCAGCGAACTGTAGATATTTCCGGAGCGATCGATTTCGACGATTTTGCCTGATTCTTGGCTCAACACCAGCAGGTTACTGTAATCAGCTTGTCCGTTCAGAGACGGCAGATTCGACAACGCGTAAACGTCCGCGAAGTCTACAAGGTTGGCCAATGCCGGATTGAAAAGGTCGGTCGAGTTCACTGTGGTGGGCGAACCGTTTGTCGCCGTGCCTGCTGCAAAATCGATATCGGTTTGAAATATCCCTTGTGGTTGCGTCTCCTTGACGGCGATGAATCCGCTCGTCAGGGGGTCGTAGGATATGCCTTCAATACCAATATTCCCGACTGTTGTACCGAGCTTGACGGTTTGCACGTCGCTTTTGGTAAGCGTAGTGTTTGGTACGTAAGTAAACAAGTTGGCCTGGCGATCTCGCTCCTCAATCAAGACGAATTTGCCGCCGCCGATGTAGGTAAGTCCTTCAGTATCATAGAAGTCGGTTCCTTGGGGACTATTGCCAGGAGCCAAGGTCATTGAGTCGATCAATTGCCCCGTCTTCGATACTTGAACGATTGATGTGCTACCGTCACCAACGACGAATAGCGTGTCAGTGTCCCAGTTGTAGGTCACCGCTGAGACTTCCTGAGCTAGCAGGCTGTTGGGAGGTGCAGTGGTGCGCGTAGGTTCGGGCAGGTCGTAGCGGCCGATCAGCGTATAGGTGGACAGATCGACTGAATTAATTGCTGACATTACTATTTGTCCTTAGAAGGGTAAAAGTTTGCAGGAAGATATAATGCAGAGTGAGCTAACCCATTTAGGTGGAACAGTAATGTTCCCCTCGACCCTAAAAAACCTGCAATATATTTTGGGAAAACTTGCTATCTATAGGTTGTAGTGATTTTTAAGTAAAGATTGACATGAGGGTGCAATTTTGGCGTATGTATCACTACAAAAAGTGTTTCTTAACTTTATTAACGATTTTTAACGCACGATGTTCATAAAATAGTTTAAACAACAGCTTTTACTGGACAATACAGTTTAAATTCAAATAAGAGTTTAAGAAAAATTTAAGAAGAGTTTATGGGTAATCGCAGAGATCATCAAAAAATTAGGACTTACCCACTCATGTCGAAAAAGTTAGCCTTTGCGATTACTTTGCTTTGGTTGTAATAATGTAAAATCCTACAGCAATCCTAAATTATTTGTGAGAAACAAGATCCCCGATTTCTCAGAGAAATCGGGGATCTAAACACCGCGTCCATGCGTAATATCATGTCCGACTAAATACTTTTAGACATGTAGATACCTGGAGTGGGTCTTGCCGGAGACATTTGAATTTCGCTCTACAGGGAGACGCTCTGAGGTGGAGAGTTTTTTTAATAAGTGATTAGGCGGACATGATATTAGGGAACTCCAGAAAATTTCCAGCGTAATGATGTATCTTATCGCCGATATTCATCACCACAATCGCCAATTATCTGGTACAAATCGCGTGATTGGCGAGAGACAGCATTAATGCGATCGCCATCGTCAGCATCTAAACTAAAACTAAAGACTTTGGCGTTATCTTCTATATGTTCGGATACACCAAGTCTGGCACCAACTATGACGCCTCCCACAGCTGGTCGATCTAAAATGTAACGCACTGCCACGTTGGCAATGCTTACTCCATGCTTATTGGCAATTTCTTTGAGGATAGCAAGCAACTCTTGAAATAATTGCCAACCACCCCAAGCATCAATCATATTTTTGTATTTTTTCAAACTGGCAGTAGTTAAATCAAATCCTCGTGGTTCTGGTTTACCCAAATACTTTTCTGATAACAAACCGCCGCAAACTGTACCGTAGGTAAAAAGTTTTATATCATGCTGTTGACAAAATTCAATCATCTTGACTTCCGGCCGGCGATCGACGAGTGAAAATTGTACTTGGTTAGAAACAATTTTAATGCCTGCTTCGGTAATAATTTTTAAGTGTTCCGTGTCAAAATTAGTCAAAGCTAAATGCTTAATTTTGCCCTCAGTTTGCAGTTCTGCCATATATTTGAGGGCATCTAGATAATTTTTATCTCGATATTCCCACCAGTGGAATTGCATCAAATCTAATGATTGCACATTCATCCTTCTCAGGGAAATATCAATATTTTCCTCAACGAATTGTTTGGTCATTTTCCCAGGACGAGGCACCCATTTTGTAAAAGCTTGTAGTTGGGATAAAGCATCTTTGCCACGGGTATCAACTAGTTGACAGCGAAACTCACCAATAAAATCTTCTGCGGGGCCGTAATGATCTGCTAAATCCCAAGTGGTAAAGCCTGCATCGAAATATTTGAACATACTATCAATGGCAGCTTGGGGATTAATGCGTCCGTGTGCGCCAGAGACTTGCCACATGCCATTTAATATGCGGCAAATGTTTAAATCAGGGGTGAATTGGAGACGACTAGCTGCGGGTAAGTTCATTTTTAAGTTATGAGTAAAATGTTAGGAGTGAGGAGTTAGAAGTTAGGAGTTAGGAGTGCGGAGTTAGGAGTTAGAAGTGATAAGTTAGGAGTTAGTGAGTTGGCAAGGGTTTTTACAGCCTTTTTAACTTTTATACTTTATTATGAATGATTTAGCACTGCTACAGATAATAAGTGTTAAAGTTATACCTGCTAACTTTTAACTCTTAACTTTTAAGTCTTAACTTTTAACTCTTAACTCCTAACTTTTTTTACCGCCAGCCTTTTTCAGCTTGTTCAATAACATAAGCAGCAACATCTTGAATTTGCTGTTCGCTCAGGCGGTCTTTGTAGGCTGACATATTACTTTTACCATTGGTAACTATCGATGTAACTGCCTCTATTGAATCCATACCATATTTCTTGAGTGCTTGCTTTTTGAGGTTTTTACCTCGCCTGACTATGTTACCACCATTAATATGACAACCAGCACAATGAACGCTGAATATTTGTTCGCCGTTAGCTGTATCTGCTGCATTAGCTGGGAAGGTCAAAGTACTTATCAATAATACAAAAGTTACTAATACCAATGTTAGGAGTTTTTTCACTTAGCTTCTCCAGATTTTGAAATAGCGATCGCAAAGACAATTGTCATAATAAATACAGAGATTTAAAGTCAATGAAGTTCATCAAGTAAGTCTCAAATCGACTAATAAAGGCTGTTTCACTTCTCTATACTGATTATTGAATCCTGAATTCTTCTTTATTAAAGCGATTCAAACTCACATGTGAATCCAGCAAATTGTGTACAATCTTCCTGAAAAGCTTCGGCATCGCTAACATCTTCAATTTTATATGACATGATGCGGGTGCCATCTGGCATTTTTTTGGAACCGATTAATTCACCTTGATATTTTTCGGCGATCGCCTTAAATTCAGTACCATATACCTTCCAAGCATCACCAGAACAACTAATATTTACTCGCCACATATTTGATTCTCAATTACTAGCAACAAATATTCATCATCTCACAAATAGGTAACACTTCTTTAGGTTTATGGCTTTCTATCTAAAGGAAGTGCCTAGCCAAATATCGCCACGCCATAATGAGTATGTAGAAACATGTCTAGAAATTTTTATCCCAATTAGTAAAATCTCCAGAGTTGAAAATGCCTAACAATATCAAACAACAAATTCAAACAGACTTACAACAAGCTAAAGAAACCGGACAATTAAGAACTGAAAGGATTCGAGAAATTGTCAAATCCGCAGTTTCTCAAGTAGCTTCTGAGTTTAAACAAGGTTCTAGTGAAATTCGCAGCCTGGTTAAAGATGCCGTTTCTGCTGTTATTGAAAACTTCCAAGAAAAAGGTAGCGAACTCAAAGATGAAGTGACAGCTTCCATCGAAGGAGCCTTGGAAGGAATTAATAGTCAAAGACACGAAACTATTGTTAAAACTCAAGCAGATATCAAGCGGCTACAGGCTCAACTAGATGGCGAAGAAGAACAACTCCAGCAAGAAGTTGATGTAATTTTGGCAGAAATTGAAGAAACAAACAAGGAAAAACCTGCTAGTACTAAAACTGCAATTGATTCTGCTATCAATGCCATTAAAGATAGTGAAGAAATGGGATTGTTGAAGAAACGTTACGCCCAACTGCAAGCACAGCTAGCGATTGTTCGAGCTAATATGGCTGCACGCTATGGCGGACGTTCTATGGAAGTTCAAGATTATCTCAACGAGGCCAAACACTGGTATAATCAAGCTCGTCCCCAAGCGGAAACTCTTGCTACACAGGTAGGAGAAAAGCGATCGCAGTTAGAAGACAAGCTAGGTGAAGCAGGTACATCTTTAGCTAGAAAAGAGTACCAAATTAAACAAACTTTGAGAGAGTTACTGTTAACTGCGGCTGACTTGTTCAAAGATAAGGAACCTGCTGATAAAGAGCGGGAAACTATCCACAAATAAACAGTTTTAGTATTTATCTATTAACTCATTTTTTGTAGGGTGCGTTATGCCAAAGGCTAACGCACCTCTTAATTTGCATAATCTGTGGAAATAATCTAAAATCACGTGAGTTCGATAGACCTCACCCACCCAGCCTCCCTCTCATCGTAGGAGAGGGAGGAGTAACGAAAAATTAGGCTTTTTGCTCCCCTCTTCTTGAAGGAGAGGGGCTGGGGGTGAGGTCAAAATCCCGTACATCGAATTCACGTTAAAATCCAAAATTTAAAATTTGGTAACGGGCAAGAAACAGAGGTGGGTCAATCTAAAATCCAAAATTTGTTTCATACTAAAAAACGTGAATTCGACAGACCTTACCCACCCAGCCTCCCTCTCCTTCGAGGAAAGGAGTAAGGAAAAATTAGACTTTTTGCTCCCCTCTCCTTGAAGGAGAGGAACTGGGGGTGAGGTCAAAATCCTATACATCGAATTCACGTTAAAAAACATTCTTCTACTAACGTATTCGTATTCTTCTTAAAATAAAATGGTGCGTTAGGCTTTAGGCTAACGCACCCTGATTGAGATTTAGAAAATTAATCTTGGCTATTTATAAAATACGCCCTTCGCGGCTAAGTTGTTCATCAAACTTGGCAATAACCCAAACTGCATGAATACTACCAGGAAGCCAACCGAGAAGTGTAAGCAAAATATTGATAATCAATGTTGGGCCAACTCCAACTGTCAAGAAAACGCCTAAGGGAGGCACTAACAAACCTAGAAGATAACGAACTAATTTCATGATGTTGTTACAAGTGTGTAAATTTGTTTAATTACATTGTCTGGAAGAGACCGAATTAGAAAATCTATCTAATGAGTTATCTTAATTCGGGAATTTTTTTGGAGTAGAGACGTAGGTAAATTAGCGTTTCTACTCCCGCCAATGTTTATCTAGAAGGTAATTCACCTTGGCTTTTCACATTACCACCGCTGGTTAAAAGATTTCTTTCAACAAAGTAGTTGTTAATCAAGGTGTTAGCAAAAGATAAAATTACAGGCCCAAGGATAAAACCGATAAGTCCGTGAACTGAGAACCCAGGAACTAAAGCGGCTGCTAACCAG
Source organism: Nostoc sp. DedQUE12a (assembly GCA_034530795.1). Classification (GTDB taxonomy): domain Bacteria; phylum Cyanobacteriota; class Cyanobacteriia; order Cyanobacteriales; family Nostocaceae; genus Nostoc. The sequence continues at coordinate 20,456 of JAVRCH010000086.1, read as the reverse complement.
AAGCAAAAACCGTTGATGATGAGAGAAAATGCTCCAAATGTTAAAAAATTGAGTGGCAGAGAAAGTGTAGAAATAATCGGCTTAAGCGAACCGTTAATTAAACCGATTACGAAAGCGGCAATTAAAGCTGCGGGAAAATTAGCAATGTCAACATCTGGAACAATTAAATCAACAATTAATAAGCTTAAAGCTGTGGCTAGGGCAGTTAAAAATGGTGTCAACATTGTTTTTACCTAATAAAGATTTTTTCTTTGTTCTTTGAAACTTCTTATTTCATCTTTAACTAGGCACTAGATTCTAACCTCTCTTGAAAGATAGAATTTGCTTCTATCCTTAGGTCTAACATAAAAAACTATAGTAAGGACGCACAGATGTAAGTCCCTACTATGTAACGTTTTTCAAAAAATGTTACATTTCTTTAACAACCTAAAAAATTTAATATTTATTTAATACTAGAAGTTCACGATCGCTCAAATTTTCCAGACTCAGGGTTATAGTAAAGGCCTGATTTATATAAAACTTGTTCTTGATGGGTTTGTAAAGTGCAATCCGACAACGGATAAGTTACACAAGTAACAACATAACCAGCCTCTATTTCACTTGGACGCAAAAATTTTTGCTCGTTTTGATTGATTTCACCGCTGATAAGTTTGGCGATACAGGCAGAACATTCGCCTTGCTTGCATCCAGATGGTAGGCGGATATTAGCGTCTTCTGCTATATCCAAAATATATTGATCGTCTGGTACCTCAATGGTGCAATCTAATCCCAGACTAGGATTGATGAGTCGGACTTGATAAACTGCCATCTGCTGTTTCTAAATTATTGCTTAACTGCTTTCATGGACAAACTAATTCGTTTTAATTTTTCGTTAACTTCTAGTACTCGTACTTTCACAACTTGTCCCACCTTCACAATTTTCTTGGGATCGTCTACGAACCTATCGGCAAGTTGGGAAATATGCACCAAACCATCTTGATGTACGCCGATATCAACAAATGCACCGAAGTTGGCGACATTGGTAATCATTCCCTCTAGTTCCATTCCTTCCTTTAAGTCGGTAATTTCCTTAATTCCTTCTTTGAAGGTGGCGTACTTAAATTCAGCACGGGGGTCTCTCCCTGGTTTTTCGAGTTCGCTGAGAATATCGCGCAGTGTGGGTTCGCCGACGGTATCGGTTACGTATTTTTTCAGGTTGGTTTTTTTGAGTTTTTCGGCAATTTGTGTCACCTGATTTAATGGCACATTTAAATCGGATGCGATCGCCTCTACTACAGCATAACTCTCTGGATGCACTGCTGTATTATCCAATGGGTTGTCACCACCACGAATTCTCAGAAAACCCGCTGCTTGTTCAAAAGCTTTTGGCCCCAACTTCGGAACTTTCAACAGTTGGCGGCGGTTTTTAAAGGCTCCGTGTTGGTTGCGATGGGCGACAATATTATTAGCCACTGCTGCGGTAATTCCTGAGACGGAAGTTAACAGTTCTTTGGAGGCGGTATTTAAGTCTACACCTACGTAGTTAACACAGCTTTCTACAGTTTCATCCAATTTCTTTTTCAACAACTTCTGATCGACATCGTGTTGGTATTGTCCCACGCCGATGGATTTCGGATCGATTTTCACCAGTTCCGCCAAAGGGTCTTGCAAACGCCGACCGATACTAATTGCCCCACGCACGGTAACATCTAAATCGGGAAATTCTTCCAACGCCACAATACTTGCAGAATATATAGATGCACCAGATTCGTTCACAATCACCTTAACTGGTTTGCGTTCCATACTTTGTAAGACTTCCGAAACAAACTCCTCTGTTTCACGCGATGCTGTACCGTTACCAATGGCGATTAACTCAATTTTGTACTTTTCCAGCAGATTTTTGATGGTTTGTGCAGCTTTAAGTCTTTGTTCAGCTGCTTGGTGAGGAAATACCGCTTGATATGCCAAAAATTTCCCCGTTTCATCGAGAACTACAACTTTACACCCAGTTCTAAATCCGGGGTCTATGGCTAGGGTTGGTTTCATTCCGGCTGGTGCAGACAACAGCAACTCCCGCAGATTTGCTTCAAATGTCTTGATTGATTCCATATCTGCGTAGATTTTTTTCTCAGAAATCACCTCTCCCATAAGAGAGACTTTCATTAAACGGTTAAATGCATCCTTCAACATTGCTTGATAAAAATCTCGAATTGTTCGGACTTTAGTTTTAATTTCTTGGGACTCAAGATAATAAAGTACCGTATCTTCATCAAAAGCAATTTCAAAGCTTAATACTTTCTCTGCTTCACCGCGACACAACGCCAGCATATTGTGGGGTGCAATATTTTTTACTTTGATTTGATAGTTTCGGTACATCTCAAATTTGGTTGTACCTTCGGGATAATCATCTTTGATGCGGGAGACAAACACCCCTTCTTCGAGAAAATAATCGCGGATATGTGCGCGTAATTCAGCTTTTTCAGCGACCTCTTCCGCTAAGATGTCAGCAGCACCTTTGAGGGCTTCTTGTGCTGTTTTTACTCCCTTGGCTTCCGAAATATACTTAGCTGCTGCTTCTTCCAAAGAAGCACTAATAGCATTTTTGACATTTAAAGATTTGATGAACTCCGCTAGGGGTTCGAGTCCTTTTTCCCTGGCGATAGTGGCGCGGGTGCGTCGCTTTGGCCGATACGGTAAGTATAGATCTTCAAGTTCTGTTTTTTGTAAACAAGATGTGATTTTCGCTTTGAGTTCGTCTGTAAGTTTACCTTGTTCGGCGATCGCATTTAAAATGACAGACTTACGTTCTTCTAGTTCTGTTAAATAAGTATATCTATCAGACAGTTCACGAAGTTGCACTTCATTCATTTCATTAGTGCGCTCTTTACGGTAGCGTGCAATAAACGGAATCGTTGCACCTTCCGCCAAAAGTTCTAGGGCGTTTTGCACCTGATGGGGTTTGAGGTCTAATTCAGTTGCCAGTAATTGAGGAATGTTCAGCATCGAGTTTTACAGTTGAAAATCCTACTCCTAAAGCTAATATGCTAAATCTTTTTCCCGAAACCAGCCCAAAGTTTTAAGCTAATTTACCGGATAATTTCTTTCCCTCATTTCCTGAACCAGGATAACGTCAGCGTGGGACTTTTTATCACCCTACTAGGTGTAAAATAAGAGATTGCGTAATCTTGACTTTTGCTAAGATTTATATCGATAGACTGTTGTGGCTAAAACCTTCTTGGATGTAAAATTAACCACAATTCCAAAAACCATTTCAATTTTTTATAAACACCACATTTTTTAGTCCATAGGTGATTGGCAATGGCTTTGTTTTTCCTGATACCACTGTGTACTGCTTTAGCTACTGGCTACCTATTTAAAAAGAGTACTGATGAAGTTGCATATCTCGCAGGTGTTTTTGCAGCTATTAGCCTGATTTTAAGTTTAGTATTAGCACCCTGGCAGATTCAGTTTGGATTGTTGATCATTGTCTTAATTATTACTAACAAGCTTTTGCAACAAAATGACTCTAAACAGACTCAACTTCAACAAAAAGCACCTAAAGAAACTAAATGATCCCAGCTAACTGTAATTAAATTTTTCTGAAGTTGAAAATGCTGCCAATCCTCCAGATAATGAATCAAATCAAGCCATAAACGCGGGTTTTCTAACTGTGAGCATGGTTTTCATGACTTTGAACTTACTTTTGAAATATAAAATTTCCTAACAAAGTAGCTCGATATTCTCCTTAGCACATTAACCTGATGGTAAGTAAGCCACGCCCATTTTTTCAGGCTTTAGTTATAAGAAGTTACAGTATCCAAATCAACAATTTTTTGTTTAGTTTGTATCAAAAGTAACGGCAAGGTCAATTCCAACTTACATATACTAATTGATAAATTATCTCGATTATAGGAAAAACGATTTAAGTTATCTTTTTTTCTCTGTGTTTCCCGCCTTAAAGAAGTATCTTTTCGTTCTATCTTTAGCCATTACTTCAGCTATTGTTCAAGTTGAAATTCTGCTTTAGCAAAGTAAAGTTTAGACTTTATAATTTGTTTAAACTTGAAGATAAATTCTAACTTCTGTAAGTTTATTACCAAAAAATTTGTTTATAAGAGTACAGGTTTGACGAAATAAAAATTTATATATAGGATTCACATTTTATTTTTGAAAAAAACTGAGTACACTTAATCTTCTAGAATCCTTTTGCCTTTTGCCTACCTATCGCACTTGTGCTGCGCTTCTTTACGAGAGGCTTCGCCAACGCCAACGCGAACCACGCAATGAAGTTCTCCGAATCAAACCGGATTTTTATAGCAGATAGGTATATTAGATTTTTTGTAAAACTTGTTCTTTTGGCTTTTTCCTTGGCAGTTTGACATCAGACAAAGAATGATTGATGCAACAGACTCTTTTCTTTGATCTGGACTCACAACAAAAAATGAAAATTTCTCTTGCTTGACATGCGTTATGTACTATGCTTGATTTAAAGGAAATTACTGACGGTAAAAATCCACAAGCAAGAAAAGGTTTCTTACCCTACTCTCCACTCCGTACTCCCTACTAGCTTTTTCAACCTAGTCTATTGTATAAAGTTTTTGTTTAGATGGATTTTAGTAAAGTAAATTTTTGATGTCGAATTGCCATTTTTATAAGTTCAGCAGCCAAAAGCCAATAAATATAGACAATTTCGCAAGTAAAAATTTATAAAGAAGAGACTGTCTAATTTATGAAGTTTTTGTTTAACTAGATTTTCAGCAAGTAAATTTTTCATGAAGTGCGACGATAAATTTGCAACATGGTTTTCTCGTGGTATTCTAGTAAGTAATTACATGTAGCAATAACTTTTGAGAAACAACTCTAGTCAAAACTATATGTAATCAATAAAAATCAACAAAAATAAATCAAACGTAATACTCATAATGTAAAAACACTAGAACACAATTCAAACTTAATGAACTTAATGAATGGATTGATAAAAATTTTTTTTCGCAATCCATGTTTAGTGGGTTAAAGGTTAAGAATGAGTATTCTCTTCAAACTTAGCGATCGCCCATTGATAAACTTTATCTAGGACGAATTGTTGGGAACGCTATTAACCTTTAGTGTACGTATATACTTAGTGTATGACCTTTGTCTAAATAATAGTCCTGAAGTATAACTAGGTGGCTGCGAAAAGATGGGAAACTGGCATAAGACAGCAACTACCCTAATATCCAAAGTTAATATTAGTTAGTTTTAAACTTTTAGGACATGAGCTTCAATGGTCATTTCGATCTCAGTTCCTTCAACCTAACCCTCTTAATTTTATTGTCTATTTGCTGAAGCGAGAGGTGAAATTGTTGAGAAGGTGTGACCGAAATCCAAAATTTTTAAGTTCATACTTATTATTACCATTGAGGTAAATCTATTATGAAATCTATATTACAAATCTCCCACGTTCAAATAACTTCGTATATTATCTTATTTGTCAGCGTTTTATTTAGTATTTCTGGGCAATTGCTGATGAAGCATACCATGAGCAATAGTCATCAAGGACTATTGAATTGGGAATTTCTTCAACAATTGGCATTATCTGTAACTGTTTATTGTTTAGCAATAGTAACTTGGATATTCGCTTTGCGAACCGTAAAACTGAGTATTGCTTATCCAGTAACTAGCTTAAACTATGTTGGAATACTTTTAGGTTCATCTTATTTTTTTAATGAAGTAATTACAGTAACTCGAATATTAGGAGTTCTCACTATTTTTGCTGGTGTTCTTTTAGTGGTTATTCCCATAAAAAAGTCTCAATAATTATTATAGTTACTTAAAACAAAAAGTATTAAAAAATGGACATCATCAACTGGCTAAATTTAATGCTTGTAGTTTTGTTTGGAACAGTGGCTAATGTATCGCTAAAGTACGGGCTTTACATCACTAACTCTAACAAAGAAGGAAGCGCATCCATCCGCAATCTGGTATTTTCGCCTTATTTTGCAATTTGGTTTGTTTGCTATGGATTCATGACTTTATTGTGGCTGTATGTATTACGGACAGTTCCTCTGAGCCAAGCATTTCCAGTTCTGGGATTAATGTATGCACTAATACCGATTGCTTCTTACTATCTTCTTAAAGAGAAGGTTATATTGAGCCAGTGGCTAGGAATTTCAATTATTATCACTGGTGTAATACTTGTTGTACATTAATAGCTCAATCAGCTGTCAACGTTAACAAAGTTGAAAGATAAATTTGAACAACATTCCCTAGAAAAATCTAAGTTTATGAAAATAGGCATCATTGGTGGAGGAATCACTGGGTTAGTATTAGCACAACGCCTTTCAAACCAAGGAAATATAGTAACTGTTTTTGATAATAACAACCAGCTTGGTGGACTTACCACCTATCATGATTACGGTTTATTTACCTGGGATCGCTTTTATCACGTTATTCTACCTTCTGATACTCATTTAATAAATTTTATAAGAGATATTGGTCTTGGAGATAAACTACGTTGGCATCGTAGTTTAACGGGTTTCTATGACAATAAAAAGTTTTATTCTATCAGTAATGCTATAGAATTTTTGCGTTTTCCTTTATTTGGGCTGATTGGAAAAATTAGATTAGCTTTTACTCTTTTATATGGTTCGCGCATCAATAATTGGCAGCGTTTAGAAAAGATTTTAGTTGAAGATTGGCTATTAAAACTGGGTGGTAGGGATACATACGAAAAGCTTTGGAAACCCTTACTTCTATCAAAATTAGGAGAAAACTATAAGCGAATCTCAGCTGTTTTTATTTGGGCTTACATCAGAAGATTATTTTCAGCGCGGGATTCTTCATTAAGTAAAGAACAACTTGGTTATGTTTCTGGCGGTTATAAAACTGTAATAGACCGTTTAGAAGAATTAATTAAGGCATCTGGAGGTCAGGTTCGCACAAGTACTGCGGTGGAGTATATTGCACGTGCTCAAGAAGGTGGAATTTGGGTAGAATCTCAAGGTAAAAAAGAACATTTTGATAAGGTCATATTTACCGGCCCAGTTAATATCCTCCAACAAGTTGTTGCAAATGACCTGGTGAAAGTTTCCCAAACTCGTGAAACAGTAGAGTACCTGGGTGTAGTTTGCATGACACTTATTACTCGTAAAGCTTTAATTCCTTATTACGTAGTAAATATTGCCGATAGAAATATTCCGTTTACTGGAGTTATCGGTATGAGTAACTTAGTTTCATTGGAAGAAACGGCAGGATATCACATGACATTCCTACCAAAATATATCCTTTCTACCGACCCTTTGTTAAAACAGCCAGATGATGAATTGCGGCAAGTATTTTTCCAAGGAATACGTTTGATGTTCCCAGAACTCAAACAAGATGACATTGTGGCAGCACACATAAACAGAGCGATGAAAGTACAGCCACTACAAGTTTTAAACTATTCAAGTCTTGTTCCCAAAGTGAGTACTGAAAACGCTGATTTTTTTGTTGTCAATACATCACAATTCGTGAATGATAGCGTCAATAACAACGCTGTGGTCAGACACGTTGATGAATTCCTCAAAAAATCAACACTACTAAATTATTGAAATTTGAGTACTGGTATTTTCAAAATCACACGAGGTATTTATTTATGACTCTTTTTGTTCTTTTACCCGCATACAACGAAGAAGAATCAATTCCCCCATTGTTCAAAAGATTTCAGGCATTGCAGGAAATCTCTAAGATGGATATCCAGCTGATTTTAGTTGATGATGGCAGTAGCGATCGCACTGCTGAAACTGCCATAGAAGAATCTCAATCCCTGGGTGTATCCCTGAAATTGGTACAACATGCCAAAAATGGTGGTTTAGGTCAAGCAATCAAAACAGGCTTCACAACTTTTTTAGAAATTTCTCAAGAAGGTGATTTTTTAGCTGCAATGGATTGCGATGATACTCAGCCACCAGAACTGTTAATCAAAATGTATGATACTACCATCGCTGGTGGTTATGATATGGCGATCGCATCTAGATATCGCAAAGGCTCAAAAGTCATCGGCTTATCAAAATTTAGAGAGTTCATGAGCTACGGAGCAAGTTGGCTATTTAGAATTGCAGCCCGCGTCCCAGGTGTTAGAGATTACACCTGTGGTTACAGACTCTATAACCGGACTTTGCTCAGTAAACTTGATGCCTATTATGGCGACAATCTCTTCACAGAAAGTGGATTTGCTTGCATGATAGATTTACTGCTCAAAGCTAAAGTATTCAAACCTAGAATTATAGAAATTCCAATGGTTTTGAGATACGATCAAAAGCCAACTGCCAGCAAAATGAAAGTTCTTAAAACTATTGTTCGCACACTGAAGGTTTTGTTTAAAAATATATCATCCACAAGACCAACTCCCAATTTAGATCAAACTTTCGATGGTCGAGAAAGAGTAAGAATTCCCTTGAAAATAGCAAATCGTAAATAAACCTAACGGAGAAAATCTGAATCGAATTAAGCTTATCAGCAAATAAAATTACATATTTTGTAGGAGTTATATTAATTCCTAATTCGCAATTGTAATCCTATACCTGTTGGTATCTTGTAGCTCTTTTGGTTGACAAAAGTACAAGTTAAATATAATAAGTGCATCTCGTTGATTTGAACCATAATCTCCAGTAAGGGCGTACACCTGTACGTCCCTTTATGCTTTATTAGCTCAAAATTCTTGTAAGTATCCAAGCAAAATTAATCACACACATTATTTTCTGTTCTCCATCTCCAGGGATGAATTTAATTTTGCGCGACTACTTAAGGAACTTCAAAAAATAAATTATCCAAATTTTTGAATTCAACACGACTGTTCTTCCCCCTGCTCCCCTACCCTCAACACAATAAGATTTTTTTATATAGAAGTCCCTTAATAGGAGGGAAATCCACACTGCCTCACTGCCAACTGTGGCTTTCACTCATTTGTTAGACTGAACACACCAGGATTTTTCAGTCAAATCTCTGAATTCCGCCAGCAGACGAGGCTACCCATGCTTACAAGTACGCTACTTCTCTCGAATCAACTTCCCACTCTACAATATTCTTCCACCCCAGAGCGTTTCGATGAAACCTGGGAAGCCCCACTGGCTACCCTCCTGGGACTAGGACGCGCCGCCGGTGCTGACTTCATCGAATTCTTCTTAGAACGTCGCAACTACATTACTTCTCTTGCAGAAGATGACGCCATCACCAGTATTTCACCGAGTTTGTCTACAGGCGCTGGAGTCAGAGTCTTTCGCGGTAAAGCCGACTGCTACGTCAGCACTAATGACCTTTCCTTTTCGGGTTTGAAAGCAGCCTTAGAAAAAGGCCTTTCGATTTTGGGATTACACTTACCCGCACCTAGTTCGTTTATCCCAGAAATCAACCTCGAATTACTTAGAGATTACGCCACCAAAAGAGGCAAAGATGCATGGCTCTCAGCGTGCAGCTCCATCCGCGAAATGGGAGAAGTTCTCCTTGATGGTACTGCTTACTTAAAGCAAAAAGCTAGCCACGTCCAATCACGCCGCGCTAGTTATTTTCGAGATTGGCAAGAAGTTTTAGTCGCCGCCAGTGATGGTACTTTTGCCCGTGACATTCGCCTCACCCAATCAGTCGGCTTTAACCTGTTGTGTGCCGATGGTGCTAATCGTACCTCAATAGGCGATCGCGCTGGTAACACTAGCGATGCCAACTTCTTAAGAAGCTGGAATTATCAACAAGCTGCCGAAAAAATATCAGAATCTGCTGGCAAAATGCTCTATGCAGATTACGTGGAATCAGGAACTTACCCCATAATTATGGCCAATCACTTTGGCGGCGTAATCTTCCACGAAGCTTGCGGACACCTGCTAGAAACCACTCAAATTGAACGCAATACCTCTCCCTTTGCTGATAAAAAAGGCCAAAAAATTGCCCACGAAAGTTTAACAGCTTGGGATGAAGGACGTTCTGACAATGCCTTCGGAACAATTGATATGGACGACGAAGGTATGCCCGCTCAAAGAACCCTATTAATTGAAAAAGGCGTTCTCAAAAACTTCTTAGCAGATAGAACAGGTTCCACACTCACCGGACACGCCAGAACGGGAAGCGGACGCCGCCAAAACTACACCTTTGCCGCCGCTAGCCGGATGCGTAATACTTATATTGACTCTGGCGACTACACCATTGAAGATTTATTTGCCTCTATTGATAAAGGCATTTACTGTAAAAAAATGGGTGGCGGTAGTGTTGGTGCCACAGGTCAATTTAACTTTGGTGTCGATGAAGCTTATTTGATTGAAAATGGCAAAATTACCAAGCCATTAAAGGGAGCAATTTTGATTGGTGAAGCCACTGAAATTATGAATAAAATTTCCATGTGTTCTCAAGATTTAGAAATTGCCCCAGGTTTTTGTGGTTCCGTCAGCGGCAGTATTTACACCACAGTCGGACAACCACACATCAAAGTTGATTCTATTACCGTGGGCGGAAGATAATAATTTTGGATTTTAGATTCTGATTTTAGATTTTCAGCCAGCCAAACCTACATCTAAATCTGCATAATATTAAACTCTATATTTCTTGTGGGGTGGACATCTTGCCCGCCCCAAATATGAGAGTTTTATGTGCAATATTTTAAAATCTAAAATTCAAAATCTAATATTCAAAATTAAATCTCCGTCAATCTAAAATTCAAAATCTAAAATTGGTCATGCCGAATATTAATGAAATCGCAAATCACGCCAAGGAAAATGCTGATAGACTTGGCATCAAAAAATTTGACATTTATGGCTCAACAGTAGATGATACTAGCGTGCAAGTAGATCAAGGAGAGCCAAAACAAGTCAAAGCTTCAAATCGCTCTGGTGTTACCGTTCGTGTCTGGAATGAAGAGAATACAATGGGCGTCACTAGCACCACAGACGTAGATCCCAAAGGATTAGAATTAGCTTTGAAAACTGCTTACGAAGCCAGTTTTTTTGGTGTTAAGGAAAATGTCCCTGATTTTAGCCCCGAAGCTACTATTCCTATTCCCAACAAACCTGAAAATAAAACACTCCAAGCCCCGGTAGCTGAACTGATAGAAAAACTATTGCTAGCCGAAAAAGAATTACTAGCAGCCCATCCAGCAATTAAAGGTGTACCGTATAATAGCTTAGCCCAAAGAGATATTGATAGATTTTATCTCAATAGTGACGGTGCCCTAAGAACTGAATCTCACTCGTTTGCATCAATTTATCTTTACAGCAAAACAGAAGAAGAAGGAAAAAAACCTCGCAGTGCAGGTGCTTTTAGAATCAACGACGGTCTAGGTAATCTAGACATAAATGGTTGCATCAAAGAAACCGCAGACAAAACTATCAGCCACTTGAATTATGAAAAAATTCAAAGTGGTAAATATCGAGTAGTTTTCTCACCCGAAGCTTTTTTAAGTTTGTTGGGCGCTTTTTCTAACTTGTTCAATGCTCAAAATATTTTGGATAAACAAAGTTTATCTACTCCTGAGGATTTAGGTAAGCAAATTGCTTCCCCTCTGCTTTCAGTTTATGACGATGCGCTACATCCGGCTAACATAGGGGCAGAAAGTTTTGATGGTGAAGGTACTCCAACTCGCCAAATTTCGCTGATTGAAAATGGCATTTTAAAAAGCTTTCTCCATAGTGCTGGCACTGCCAAAAGGTTAAATGCTCAACCTACAGGTAACGCCAGTATTGGGGCAAAAGTCAGCGTCAGCCCCAATTTTTATCACGTTTTTACAACAGCAACGCCTGAGCAAGAATTTAGCTTAGAAACTGCGGAAAACGTGATTCTTATTGATGATTTACGCGCCCTCCATGCAGGAGTAAAATCTCTACAAGGTTCGTTTTCTTTGCCGTTTGATGGTTGGCTAGTAAACAAAGGTGTGAAAACGAGTATTGAGTCAGCAACGGTAGCTGGCGATTTTTTGGAACTCTTGAAGTCAATTATTTATGTAGAAAAAGAGGTGGAGCTAACACCAGGGGGAGTTTGTCCAAGAATTTGGGTGAATGAACTAGCGATTACTGGTGAATAAATTTTAGATTTTAAATTTTGGATTTTGGATTGCAAGATTCAAAATCCAAAATTTAAAAAGGTCTATTTAGCAAAATCTAAAATCGAAACTTGTTTGACAAATACCTGAGTTTATACACAAACTCAATCCAAAATCCAAAATCCAAAATCCAAAATTGATTAATATTCTCCACCCCAAAATTGATTAATATTCTCCACCAACACTAATAGCAGTATTAAAAACATCCGCACCAGTTAAATCGATATTAGCTAAAATAGCCCCATCGACCTCGGCATTATATAAGTGGGCATTAGTAAAATCAACATTGGTGAGATTAGCATTATTGAGACTAGTACCGCTAACAAAGGCATCTGTGAGATTAGCAGAACTCAAATTAGCACCAGTTAAATCAGCACCTTCTAAGTTTGCACCTTCTAAATTTGCACCTTTTAAATTTGCGTTTCTCAAATCAACACCTATTAGATGAGCGCCTTTGAGATTTGCTCCTGTTAAATCACATCCAAAACATTCTCTAGTTTCCAGCAAACGCCGGACAGGGGCGGAGTTTTCAGCTTTGACGGGAATAGGAGCAGCAAAAGATAGCGTAGTGAGTAAAGCTGCTGCCGTCAAAAATATTGGTTTCATATTTATTACCTCCGACACTTCTAAAAGTCATGAAATTCTTGACTTCTATACCTACAGTGTCCCAAAATTTTAGAGCCACGTCTTCATGCGATGGGAAGAATAGATGATTTCTCTGAGATCATGTATTTTGCTCTAAGATAATCCTATGGGATTAAAATCAAAATATTATTACCAATAACTTTAGGCATACGTAATCCTAAATAATTCGTGAAAAATTAGGGGATCTCGACAGCGGAAATTTCTGCAAAATGGTATTATCGTCGCCCCCTGAAGAAATTAACTTTATGGTTACCAGCCCATTGACATTAAAGCTAGACACAGTTCACCTCACAGACGAACAGTTCTACCAGTTATGTCAAAATAACCGCGAGTTGCAATTTGAGCGAACGGCTAAAGGAGAATTGATAATTATGCCACCCGTTGGAGGAGAAAGTGGTAACCGTGAAGCCGACTTATAATTTAGAAACGCTGCGCCAGAAAATGCAAGAATATCTGGATGCAGGGGTGAAATTGGCATGGTTAATTAATACCCAACAGCAGCAAGTAGAAATTTACCGCCAAGGACAGAATCTAGAAGTGCAAAATCTACCTACACAATTATCTGGTGAAGATGTATTGCCAGGATTTAGCTTGAGTTTATCTTGTTATTAAGCTTTACCACTACCTAATAAATACAGTAACGCCATCCGAACGGCAACACCGCTGGTAACCTGCGATTGAATCAGACTAAATTCTGGGTCATCCATCAACTCAGAACTGATTTCGACACCACGGTTTACCGGGCCTGGATGCAAAACTTTAACATTAGGTTTACAAAGTTGCAGCTTTGTGCTTGTAATGCCAAATAGCTGATGATATTCTCGCAAACTTGGCAATAAGTGAGCAGTCATCCGTTCCTTTTGCAAGCGCAAAGTCATGACAAAATCGGCGTCTTGTAAAGCTGGTTCTAGCTGCCAATGAAGGAATAGTTGGGAAGAAGACGCGGAGAGTGGGGGATGCGGGGACGCGGAGAGATTTTCGTTTTTATTGACCACATTTTTATATTCCTTTGTCCCCGTATCCTCCTCATTCCCCGCGTCCCCGCGTCCCCGTGTCCCCGCGTCCTCTTCCCCTGACTCTTCCAAGATGTACTCGCCGAATAACTTGGGTAAAAGAGTGGGCGGTGCTGCCAAGTGTAGTTCGGCACCGCTGGCGATGAAACTCCAGATATTCGATCGCGCCACACGAGAATGCAAAATATCCCCAACGATCGCAATCTTTTTACCCTTTAAAAGTTCCAGCCGTGGATGATTTGGATCGATTAAACTACAAATGGTAAATAAATCTAGTAGTGCTTGGGAAGGATGTTCGTGTTGACCATCACCAGCATTCAGCACACTAACTCGCACACCTAAACGATCCATCTCTTGAGCGATCGCATTTGGTACTCCCGCTTCCCGATGCCGGACTACCATAATATCAGTGCCCATAGCCAAATAAGTCTTCGCCGTGTCGAGAATTGTTTCTCCCTTAGTCATAGAAGACGTGGCTGCGGCGAAGTTCAAGGTATCCGCACTCAACCGTTTAGCAGCAAGTTCAAAACTGCTACGGGTGCGGGTAGAGGGTTCAAAAAATAAATTCGCCACCACCTGTCCCTGCAACGTCGGTACTTTCTTCGTCCGCCGCGATAGCACCTCTTGAAAAGAAGCCGCAGTTTGCAAAACTGTATCGTATTCAGCCGCCGTGAAGTCAGCAAGGGAAAGAACGTGGTGACGATTCCAGGTTGTTGTAGGCATATTTTAATATTGGGCATGGGGCATGGGGTATGGGGCATAGGGGAGAATAAGAACTCCTAACTCTTATAGACACAAGGGTTAATCGGGTCTCTCAGCACTTCCTGTTTGCCCCATGCCCTATGCCCATTGCCCAATGCCCCAATCCCTTCATGTTGGTAAGTGAAAAACGTTTAAAGCTAGAGAAATTAGGCTCAGGAATGTTAAAAAGCCAATTGTATCTAGCATTGTAGTCACTAATGGGCCACTAACCAAGGCAGGGTCGAGCTTCAAACGTTTCAAAGCCATTGGCAGTAAAGTACCAAGGGTCACGGCTACTATTGTATTAGTTGCCATGACCATACCAGCAATGAAAGCCACCCATCGTTCTTGGGGTCGCGCCCAAATCAAGGAAAGCAAAATCATTGTTGTGGATAAAGCTAGGGCTGTGCCTAAACCAGCACAGATTTCCTTGCGGAGAATTTTCAGAGTGTCTTTGGGTGTTACCTCTCCCACTCCCAAGCCCCGGATTGTCACGGTTAATGCTTGAATTCCCACGGTACCGCCGGTATTAGAAAAAATCGGCATGATCACTGCGAGAACTGGCACTGCGGAAATTACAGACTGAAAAGGGGCGATGGCGCTAGCTGCACCAATATACAAGGCCATGATGCCCAACAGCCAGGGTAAGCGGTTGCGGATGGTGAGTAAAGGAGAAGACAAAGCAGCTTCATCACCACTCACACCTGCGAGTTTTTGAATATCTTCTGTGGCTTCCTCTTCCAAAATATCGATCACATCATCGATGGTGACAATCCCAACCAATCGCTCTTCCCGGTCAACTACGGGAATGGCGATTAAGTCATAGCGCTTCATGATTTGAGCGACTTCTTCTTGGGAAGTTTCGGTTCTCACCTTAATAACGCGATCGCTGGCAATATCTCTGATATAAACATCGGGAAAGGTAAACAACAGCTGGCGCAGTGAAACCACTCTCACCAGTGTCCGGTTGTCGTCTGTGACGTAGGCGTAGTAAATCGATTCTTTGTCCTCGTCTTGACGGCGGATTTTGCTTAAGGCTTCACCTACAGTTAATCCTTCTCGTAACCGCACATATTCGGTGGTCATGACTCGCCCAGCGATGCCTTCGGGATAACCGAGAATTGTTGCTGTGGCTTGCCTTTGTTCTGGACTCAATTCTTTTAACAGCCGTTTGATTACTCCAGCAGGTAATTCATCAAATAATTCTGCCCGTTCATCAGGACTCATCGCTTCTACAAGCTGTGCTACTTGTACATCATGTAGGGAATTAATTAGTTCTTCCTGTACCTCTGTTGGCAGATATTCAAATACATCTATTGCTTGATTTTTGTTAAGTAAACGAAATGCGATCGCTCGTTGTTTTTCCGGCAATTGTGCAATGTATTCCCCTACATCCACTGGTTGTAACCGATTTAAATCCCATTTCAACTGATTTAAATCGGTAGCATCAATCAGTGCATCCCGAAGTTCCTGTGTGAGCATGATACATACCTCCTAATATCTCCCCCGCGCTGGGAGATTGCCTCACCAGCTCAGAGGAGGTTGATACTGCCATCTTGGGGACTTTGGCCCATAAAATCTCAATAATTCAATATCGATATCCAATCAGGGCATCGCTAGTCATCATCCTAACCCGGAATCGCCATCTCCGGTAGATACTGGGTAATATTATCGAGAATTTGTGACATTCTTCACCAGTAACCAACTTCAAGCCTTGATTTTCAGGTAATTTTCGCGTAACTTAAAGTAGATTTTACTACTCTTCGCATCTGTGTCAAGCTAATCAATATATTTCCAAGTAAACTTCATACAGCTAAAATATTTAGTGTTGCTGAATTTAGATAATTCAGATGAATAGAAGCGTATAACAACTGTATGTTTATATAGGCGATCGTGTGTTGCCAAGTTTTTTTAAGGCAATAGGCAATAGGCAATAGCAAAAATCAACTGCCTGAATAATTGGACTTATTGCTGCTAATTTCAATTATGGAGAAAATTAATATTTGAAACTAGGCTGGCTTGCCACAATGTTTTAATACTTTGTTTTTAAAATTCGCTGATTTTAATTATGGAGATTCTCCTATTGCCTATTGCCTTCTTGCCTATTGCCTGCCCTAAATGCTTTTAACTTTTTGCCACAAAATTCAAAGCCTCTCCCATACAAATGGAGAGGCTTGGACAGAGGTTTACTACAAAATAAAAAACTACATTTTGCTTTAGTTGATAATAAAGAATTCCTAACTTTCACTTACCCAATAGAACGCTTAAGTGAACCATCAGCGTATAGCTCTAGTGGTACTAATTCAATTTTGCCATTAACTTTTACTTGAGAGTAAACCACTTTCACTAGCTGAGCATGATTTTCGTTGTAACGCAGAGACATAATTAATCTCCTTTTAGATAGGTTTTTGTACCTAATTATTTCCCCAATGTGTTTCTGGCTAGATTGCCTATTTTCAAGTTATCAAAAATAACTTAAGAGCGGTATAAAATTTTCTAAGTATTGATGAAGATTTGAACAAATATTGTATTTGAGTCCGACTTCACTAAAATTCAGTATCTAGAGACCTGTTAACGCGAGATAATAAAAAACTCACACCACCTTGGGCTGTTTCCCATCAACCATTACAAAACTTATTCCAATTAGGTTTAGATCGTTCACTTCACAGCCACAGGATCGAACTTTGCAGGCTCCTTCCAACAAAATTATGAAAACATCTACCGAATTGCTAACTCGCCTAGAGTATTACTATCAACAAATAAAAAAGATCGTTCTCGCTCGTCAAAATCCAATTACAGGTTTACTACCTGCGAGTACAGCAATTACAGCCCACGGCGATTATACTGATGCCTGGGTGCGAGACAATGTTTACAGTATTTTAGCAGTTTGGGGTTTAGCACTTGCATACCGCAAGATTGATGACCACGAAGGACACAATTATGAACTAGAACATAGTGTCATCAAGCTGATGCGCGGGTTACTGTTTGCAATGATGCGACAAGCTCATAAAGTAGAGACATTTAAACATACTCAATCCCTACTGGATGGGCTGCACGCCAAATACAATACCAGCACGGGCGACATCGTTGTTGGTGATGATGAATGGGGGCATTTACAACTTGATGCCACATCTTTATTTTTACTGATGTTAGCGCAAATGACCGCTACGGGATTGCAAATTATTTATACGATTGATGAAGTTAATTTCGTTCAAAATTTGGTTTACTACATTGGACGAGCTTACCGCACACCAGACTATGGTATTTGGGAACGTGGTAATAAAATTAATCATGGTAATGCTGAGTTAAATGCCAGTTCCGTAGGCATGGCAAAAGCAGCTTTAGAAGCGATGAATGGACTGGATTTGTTTGGTGTGCGTGGTAGTCAAGCATCAGTAATTCATGTGCTACCAGATGAAATTGCCCGCGCTCGAATTACTCTAGAATCCTTATTACCGAGAGAATCTGGTTCCAAAGAAATTGACGCGGCGCTGTTGAGTATTATTAGTTATCCTGCCTTTGCAGTGGAAGACTTACAACTGCGCGATCGCACCTTAAACGATATTATCAATAAACTCGCAGGTAAATATGGCTGCAAACGTTTTCTACGTGATGGGCACCAAACAGTTTTAGAAGACAGCCAACGCTTGCATTACGAACCTTGGGAACTCAAGCAATTCGAGCATATTGAATGTGAATGGCCGTTATTTTTCACTTATTTAGTTTTAGATGGATTGTTTTGTGGCAACCAAGAACAAGTTACCAAATACCAAGAACTTTTATCAAAATTACTTGTAGAACAAAATGGATTATATTTGCTACCAGAACTTTATTATGTTCCTGCGGAAAACGTAGAGGCAGAAAAATTAGCACCCCAAACTCAACCACGTTTACCCAATGAAAATATTCCTTTAGTATGGGCACAAAGTTTATATTTTCTTGGTCAAATGTTGAGCGAAGGATTAATAGCAGTTGGTGATATCGACCCATTGGGCAGACATTTGTGTGTTGGTAAACAGCGCGAAGTATTAGTGCAAATTGCCTTGCTAGCAGAAGATGAAGATTTACAAGGCAAACTAGAAGTTCATGGAATTGAAGCCCAAACACCCACCCAAATAGAACCAATCCAGGTAAGAAAAGCTGGGGAACTTTCAGCTATTTATACCCAAATTGGACGTAATAATAAACTTGGTTTAACTGGGCGTCCAGTGCGGCGGTTGCGGAGTTTAACAACATCGAGAATATTTCGGATTCGCAATCAAACAATTGTATTTTTGCCATCATTCCTAGATTCCCAGCAGTTTTACTTAACCCTCGATTACCATTTTCTGCTGGATCAAATCAGAAGTGAACTAGCTTACATTCAAAAATATTGGAGCGATTTAGGGCGTCCTACCTTGACTTTAATGTTAACCCATACCATGTTAGAAATCGGTTCTGAGGCATTATTAGAATTGATGCAAGAACTCAAAGATGGAATTTGTAACGGCGTGCAGGTAAAATTAGGGCGGCTAAATCAGTTAATGCTAACAGCTGGAATCCAAAGAATTGATTTTCTTGAAGATGTAGAATTTTCTCTATCCCCAGTGAAAAATGCCGCACTGCGTTGCTATTATCTAGCTTATCATCCTGAGAAAAACTGGCGCTTAGGGCATACCCAAGAATTTCAGATGGAGTGTGAAACCAACTTAGGACTATTGCTTTCTTATTTGCGCTCATCAGAAAATATTTACGAGCAAATTGAGTTATTACAAACTTTGACTCGTTTGCAAGGAATCGAATTTGATACAGGATATGGCGGCCCTGGATATGTTGTCACCGTAGCCGATTTACTAGATGAAGTTTATACCAAAGCTGGAGATTTAGGCATTTGGGCAGTGGTACGTCGGGCTGCGGGATTGCGCCAAATGGTTGATATCAGCTTATCAGATGCGGTGACGAGTATTTTGGTGCAAGGTAAACAAATTGCTGTGGGTAGGGCTTACAGTGAAGCTTCCTTAATTACCGTACCCATGTCTCACGATGAGATTGCTGATAAGATTAGTCATTTTTGTCGTGAAGATATCCGCGATCGCGTTCTTACCCAAGAAATTTTAATCTATCTCGGAGTCCTAATCAAATCCGAACCCGAACTATTTCAGGGACTACTGACGCTGAGAGTCGGCTATCTCATCTTATTGATTACCAGCGAACTAGCGCGGGAATTACATGTCACTCAAGATGAAGCATACGATAGGTTAATGCAACTTCCACCCTTTGAAGTGAAAATGCGCTTGCGTCAAGTATTAACTGGATATACTGGCATGAGTAACCTGTTACGTCAGCAAGAATCATTACACGTTAAGCAAAAAGAAAGCGATATTGATTGGGTGGTGTCACCAGGAATTTCAGAAGAAATCCAAATTCCTTCAGGTGGTTGGCGGCGATTTCGCCAAAGCGAGGGGACGACGGGGCGAGTACCAAAAGACTTTTTTAAGCAAGTTTGGCTAATAATGCAACATTGCAAAGGTTTGGTAATTGGTGATAAATTAGAGCGTCGCAATCGTTTAGATAGCGAGGTAATGTTGTCAGAAATGACAGCAGGAGAAAGAAATTTTGCTTTATTAGTTGAACATCTGCTAAATAAAATTGAAGCTCCAGAATACCGTCAAGTTAATATTGAAGCATTAATAGAATTAGCAGCGATCGCCGCTAATAATCCCCAGCTGCAAATCGAAGAATATATAGTATTAGATGTATTGATCGGTCATGCAGTGAGATTAGCATGGTTAGAACATCATCCAGATAAAGGCGATCGCTATGATGAAGATAAAGCTAGTGCCTGGCGATCGTTTTACAACACCTCTCCTAGAGATTGTGCTACTTATATTTTGAAGGCTTTCCGATATTTAACGGAATTTGTGAAAGATTTTTAAACGCAAAGGAGCGCAGAGGTTCGCACAGAATGATTCAACTTTACAGCAGTTTGCAACTAAATGAGGTACACAACAAGAGAAGTCAAAGATAAAAATTCTTCTTCTCCCTCCTGCCTCCTGCCCCCT
>JAVRCH010000085.1:0-27824 GCA_034530795.1 Nostoc sp. DedQUE12a | reverse complement strand
TTCGGCTATACAAAACGCTGGTTCTATTGCTGGCTTAGTCTTAACCACCGAAGCGATCGTTGTTGAAAAACCTGAAAAGAAACCCGCTGCTGCTCCTGACATGGGTGGTATGGGCGGCATGGGCGGCATGGGTGGCATGGGTGGCATGTTCTAAGCTCTGCTTACCCAGATATGTAAGAATCCAGAATTCAGAATTCAGAATTCAGAATTCAGAAGCGGAGGTAGAAATATCTCTGGCTCTGCTTCTGAATCCTTAAGTAAATATTTTTGAAGCAGTTTGTCTTGCCAAGGCAAACTGTTTTTTATACTCTTGCTAATTTCTAAATTCTCCACCTAAACTATTGCTCAATAACAATTCGCAAAAACCGCAACAACTTAAAAAGTACCTTTTTTGTATTAATTTTTATAAAATTACGTGTAAGTTCTCTGTTGCTAATAATTAGGTGTTGTTACTACTGCCCAATGCCCCATGACGGCAGTTGCTCCACTTGGGGAGACCCCAAGACCGCACTGCCTCCCCCATGCCCCATGCCCCATGCCCAATATAGGTAATATTTCATGCCACGAAAATTGCGCCGCGCTCTGAAAGTAGTAACTAAGGCATTTGAAGATGAGTTCCATCACCAACCTGGAACTGTGCCAGGAACGATTTTTATTGATGCAGACGCTCCACCGCCAATAATTTTCTTGATTGACTATTGCCAGACGAATTTTATTCGCGAACAAATAGCAACTCCAGAAGAATGTATTCCATATCTAGACATGGAAAGCGTTTCTTGGGTAGACGTACAAGGTTTAGGTAGTCAAGATATATTACAAAGATTGGGTCGAGTTTTTGATTTACATCCCCTTGTTTTAGAAGATGTGGTCAATGTACCAGAGCGTCCGAAAACCGAGGATTATGAAGACCAATTACTTTTCATTTCTCGCATGGTAGTACCAAAGGAAAAAACATGTGGTTTTTACAGCGAACAAGTGAGTTTGATATTGGGTAAAAATTATTTGCTCACAGTCCAAGAAGAACCAGAACATGATTGCTTTGAACCAGTGCGATCGCGAATTGAAAAAGGTAAAGGTATCATCCGTACTCAAAAAGCTGATTATTTAGCCTATGCTTTGTTAGATGCCATTATTGATGGCTATTTTCCAGTACTAGAACTTTATGGCGAGCGAATCGAAGAATTAGAAGAGGAAGTAATAGTTAAACCTACTCCGCAAACACTACAAAATATCTATCAAATTAGGCGAGAATTACTACAACTACGTCGTGCTATCTGGCCGCAGCGAGATGCAATTAATTCGTTGATTCGTGATGGCAGCGATTTGATTAGTGAAGAGGTGCGAATTTACCTGCGAGATTGTTATGACCATGCAGTGCAAGTCATGGATATGGTGGAAACTTACCGAGAACTAGCATCTGGATTAATGGATGTATATCTTTCAGCGGTGAGCAACAAAATGAATGAAATCATGAAAGTGTTAACAGTGATTTCGTCAGTTTTTATTCCACTGACTTTTGTTGCCGGAATATATGGTATGAATTTCAATACCGATAAATCACCATATAATATGCCTGAATTGAATTGGTATTGGGGTTACCCAATATGCTTGGCAGCGATGGGGGTAATCGCAGTTTGTATGCTATTGTTTTTTTGGCGACGAGGCTGGCTGCAAAACTCTGTCCCAACTCAACGTGATTAAAGATTACAGGCGATCGCCCAGTCGAATATACATTCATTAGTACGGGAGTTAATATTTTAGAATTATGAGGAGTAGCGACCAGAATTTAATAATTTTGACGATTTATATTATTGTTGTCTCCTATGTTTTTAACCGGATGGTTGAATCCATCGACGACCAAATTAAATTTGAGTTTAAAAAAGGAACTGTTGACGATCAGCTAAAAGAACAAAATCTTGACGACAAAATTGGAATTTCCTTTAGATTCAAATCCTCATATCCAATTGACGACCTCAAAGATTTATCGCTGAGTATTGAAAATAAATCTGATAGTATTGCCGTATACGTTGATTGGGACAATAGCTCTTTGGTAGTTGAACATAGCAAACAATCGCGTCGAGTAATTCGTAAATCACCAGACTTAACCCGCGACTTAGCTGTACCCCAAAGCCCTAGCTTGATTGCTCCCAAAAAAACACTTTCTGAGACAGTAACAGCAGAAGATGTTTTGCAGCGCCAAGAAAATGGAACCTACTCAGCTAACAAACCACTAATTGATATTAATGGGCTGCAAAAAGGGCAGAAAAAATTGTACAACGACTTTATAAATAGAAGAAAGGAGTTAGACTTTTCTCTACAATTAGTATTAAGAGTATCTGAGGTGCGTGTAGGTTTAGCTCCCGGTGTTAATTTCCCTCCTATTAGCATTATCAATTGTCCTTTCACAGTCAGAAAACTACCTTGGACTTACGCCCTACCTTGGAATAAAAAGAAGTAATAAGCTGGCGAGAGCATCTAACGCAACAGTCAACATGAAATCTTATCCCCCTTTGATGGGTGGGATGGCTTGCCAACTTAACACAGTATGCCATCCAAGATTACACTGGATGTAGGGAGAGAGTAGACGCAGGCGGTTGCAGATCGGTGATAGTCACTGGTTTGAGGAAAGTCCGGACTCCCGAAAGACCAAACTTGCTGGATAACGTCCAGTGCGAGCGATCGTGAGGATAGTGCCACAGAAAGATACCGCCAAAATAGTTAGGAGTTAAGAGTTAGAAGTTAGGAATTATTAATTCTTAACTCATCACTCATAACTCTTAACTAAATTTGGTAAGGGTGCAAAGGTGCGGTAAGAGCGCACCAGCAGCATCGAGAGGTGCTGGCTCGGTAAACCCCGGTTGGGAGCAAGGCCAAAGGAACTACGGTTGGTCTTTTACCAGTTCCGCTCAACAAGAGCCGCTAGAGGCGTCTGGTAACAGGCGTCCCAGATAGATAACTGCCCTCGTAAGAGAACAGAACCCGGCTTATGTCCTGCTCTTTCCTTCAAAATGGAGTATCAAACTTTTTCGGTTTGTACTCCATTATTTTTTGTACATTTTTTGTGCGATCGCCAATTTGATTTTTGAACAAAATTCCGTACAGTTGATTTTTCTATAACCCGATTGCCGATTGCTGATTGCCTTTTGCCTAGTTACACACCCAAGTTCATGAATCAAATGATAGTCCTATATGTTGATGTGTTTGCAAAATATAAGACTTCTTGCAGAAGTCGGGAAAAGGGGAAGGGGAAAGGTTTGGTATTTTCCCTTTACCCTTTAACATGAGTCCCTTTTCCCACCTCTTGCACAAAGTACTTTTGCAAGAGGTCTATAGTAGTTGCTACGTCCTGAATGACACAACCGATAATAAGGAAGTTACAAATAAAAAAATCGATCGCTGAGTGAGCAGGGAAAACAGAGGAAGAAAAATCTGATAGTCGCCTTCGATGGAAGAATTAAGTAAACTGAGTTAATAGCTTACTTGTAGCCAAAATGTACTACATATATTACTTCTAGTACTAGGCGATCGCTCAAGATTACGATTAATTTGTACGTTTTGAAAAATAGTAATCTGAAATGCCTGTAATATCATTAATCTAGGCGTTACTCTACTTATTACGAACTCTTTGTTGATTTGTGAATGACCAATAACTAATTACTAATCACTCTTGACTAAGAACTGATGACCCTAGTTTATCCACGCCGTCAACGACAACTCGAAAGCTTAGTCAAAAAATTTGGTTTGCCAGCACAAGCACCAATCAAATGGCAACTATTGGACTTAGCACTAACTCATCCTACTGTTTCTGACTCTGCAAATTATGAACAGTTAGAGTTTGTTGGTGATGCAGTGGTACGGCTAGTGTCAGCTGTTGTGTTGTGGGAACATTACCCAGATTGCCCAGTAGGAGATTTTGCGGCAATTCGTTCGGTGTTGGTGAGCGATCGCATTCTCGCCCAATTAGCTAGAGAATATGGTTTAGAACTATATTTACTAGTTGCTGGCAGTGCTACGGCTGATAAAGTTGGTCAAGAATCACGACTAGCAGATGCTTTTGAAGCAGTTCTGGGTGCGCTTTACTTAAGTACTCAAAATTTAGAATTAATTCGTCCTTGGCTAGATCCCCACTTTCAACAACTAGCAACAGAAATTCGCCTCGACCCAGCTAGGCTTAATTACAAAGCTGCTCTACAAGAATGGACGCAGGCACAATTTAAAGTTTTACCAGAGTATCGGGTTGTAGAAGCTAATCAACCCCACCGCAATCAAGAACGTTTCCTTGCTGAAGTCTGGCTACACGGAAACATGCTCGGACAAGGTAAGGGACGCTCAATCAAAACTGCGGAACAAGCCGCAGCTAAAGTAGCTTATTTAGCAATTGCAAATCAGGAAAAACCCTGAACTCAAAAGACTGGAATTAAACTAATAATTCAGATGGTTGTCATTGGGCATAGGGCATGGGGCATTCCAGGAGGTGTGGGAGGTGTGGGAGGTGTGGGAGGTGTGGGAGGTGTGGGAGGTGTGGGAGGATGGGGAAGAAATCTTTCCCCCCACACTCCCCACACTTCCCCATCTCCCCCAGTCCCCAGTCCCCAGTCCCCAGTCCCTACTGCCTTCTCCCTTCTGCCGACGCTCGCGGACACGACTTAGCTGCGCTATTCTACCTCCTCTTTTCCCATGCCCAATGCTCAATGCCCTATGCCCTATGCCCAATAACTAATGACTAATAAAAAATGACAAATCAAATTAAAATCGCTGTTATCGGAGTTGGGCGTTGGGGAGTGCATTTACTAAGAAATTTTTTAGCACACCCACAAGTAAGTGTTATTGCTGTAGTAGATCCCCATCCAGAAAGACTGGCAGCAGTAAAACAGCAGTTTAGCTTAAATGAAGATGTAGTATTAACAACACAGTGGCAGGATTTAAAGCAAGTGCCAGGGCTGACAGCAGTGGCGATCGCAACTCCGGCTACCACTCACTATGCTTTAATTCAAGACGCTCTGCAACAGGGATACCATGTTTTGGCAGAAAAACCCTTAACTCTCGATCCAGCAGAATGTCGGGAACTTTGCCAGCTAGCAGAGCAGCGTCATTTAATACTCATGGTTGACCACACCTATTTATTTCACCCAGCAGTTGAGCGGGGACAAACTGTAGTTCAAGCGGGCAAATTAGGGGATCTGCGCTATGGCTACGCTACCCGCACCCATTTAGGCCCTGTGCGCCAAGATGTTGATGCTCTATGGGACTTAGCAATTCACGATATTGCTATTTTTAATACATGGTTGGGTCAGTCCCCTGTGAAAGTACAGGCAACGGGTACGGTGTGGCTACAGGGAGCAGTAGGGGAAGACGCGGAGAGTGGGAGACGTGGGGATACGGAGAGTAATTTCTCCGCGTCCCCGCGTCCCCGTGTCTCCGTGTCTCCGTCCCAAGGACTAGCTGACTTAGTATGGCTAACACTGACATACCCAGATAACTTTCAAGCTTATATTCACTTGTGCTGGCTAAATCCCGATAAGCAGCGACGATTGGGAATTGTAGGCAGCCTTGGCAGCTTAATTTTTGATGAAATGTCGCGATCTTCGCCTCTAACCTTGCTACATGGAGAGTTTGAACAACAGGGCAACCAATTTATTCCTGTAAATCAAAGTCAGGTGATGCTGGAATTAGAACCAGGAGAACCATTACAGCGGGTTTGCCATAGCTTTGTTGTCTCTATTCTTAACAATACTCCTCCAGAGGTTTCCTCTGGCTGGGTCGGCACACAGTTAGTAGAAATTCTTGCTGCTCTAACAGTATCTCTTAAAGAAGGCGGCAAACCTGTTTTTCTCAATAAATAGTCAATCGATTTTGGATTTTCGATTGAAAGAAACCACTCTGGGTAGGGGCTTGGGGATTTTAAATTTTGGATGAAAAGATTTATTCCGCCCACTAGGAGTAGGGCATGAACCGAAATAATCTAAAATTGGCACGGTCAAAATTGTCAAAAATTGACAGTCATTGTTAATCATGGCAGAATCTCAAAGAGAAGCACATCACTAGAGGTGCGACATCATGAACGTACATCTGGGCGAAACATTAGATAAATTTGTGGCTGAACTCATTGCAAGCGGCCTCTACCAATCGCAAAGTGAGGTAATTCGTGAAGGGCTACGGTTGCTCAAAGAGCGCGAAGACTTACGGAAACTCAAGCTTGAGGATCTGCGGCGTGAGATCCACAAAGGACTTGACCAGCTTGAGCGAGGAGAGTTTACTACTTACACCTCTTCACAAGACCTCGCGGAAGAAATTAAGGCCACAGGACGCGAAAAACTTGCCTCCTCAAGAAAAAACTCCCAGGCATGAAGCAGCTACGAGTTACCCCTGAGGCAAAGGGCGATCTAGCTGACATTTGGTGGTACATCGCGCAAGACAGTGAACGTGCCGCAGATGCCATTATTGACAAACTCACCCAGAAATTTGATGAACTAGTTGTCACTCCTGGCATCGGCAGAGCGCGTGCCGACTTAGCACCACAGCTTCGTAGTATTCCTGTGGAAAATACCTCATTTTTTATCGCTCTATTCGTGAAGGTGTTGAGATTGTGCGAGTTATTCACGGCGCCAGAGATATTGAAAGTCTCTTTGAGGAACCATGAAGAACATGCACAATAAAACATTTGTGTTTTAAGGTTAGGGAGTTTTAACTTTTTACTAACAATTTGAGATTAAGGAAAAGCTGATTTGAGATTTTTTTAGAAATCCAAAATCTCCAAGCCCCGTACCCTGGTAGTCTCTTTCAATCCAAAATCCAAAATTTAAAATCCAAAATTGTCTTACCTTTGAGAAGTTCCATTTGCGTAAACCCCTCCTTTTGGAAGACTTAGCAGGATAGTCTGTTGGGGCGAAAGACTAATTTGATAAATCTCCTTACCAGGTAGCTGCTGAAGCTTCGCGGAGTTCTTTTTGTCTACCCCCACTTTCTCGGATTTGTTGATTCCCACAGCTACAGTTCTTCCAGACTCCTGTGGACTCGGCTGACGGCTTACCTTTACGCCATCGTTCCCAGAGGAGAATCCAAGATCCCCTGCATTTCCCTGTTTATTAGAAATAGGTAACAGGGAAATATCAATCAAAGGTAAGGTAATTTTAACTGTTGTACCTTGATGAAGTCCCACACTTTCAAGGGTGATGGTACCTCCCATGAGTTCGATTAAGTTTCGTGAAATTGCCAGTCCCAGTCCAGTGCCTTCATACTGACGTGTGGTTGTGCCATTGACCATTACAAAGGGGCGAAATAATTTGTGCTGTTGAGCCGGATCGATACCTATACCTGTATCTTTAACGATCGCCACTGCCTGGGATTTACCATTACTATATTCAAGTTCTGTAGTAATGGTAATGCTTCCAGCGTCAGTGAATTTAGTGGCGTTACCGATAACATTAATTAACACTTGCTTGAGTTTTGAAGCGTCTGCGTTAATTGGTATCGGTTCACTACCTAACTCACATTTCAATTGCAAGCCTTTTTTTTGAACATTAACTGATTGTAAATTGATGACCTCTAGTAATAATTGTCGCAGGTCAAGAGGTGCTGTGACTACTGAAAGTTTGCCTGCTTCAATTTTAGAAATATCAAGTAAATCATTAATAATTCCTAACAAGTGAATTGCTGTTTCATCTGCACGTTTGAGAAACTCTACTTCTTCTTCTCGGTCGTCACATAAGCCATCTGCGACCAAGCGAATACAGTTAATAATAATATTCAATGGGTTTCTCAATTCGTGGGAAGTTGTAGCCAAAAACTGACTTTTAACTTGGTTAGCGCTTTTTGCTTCTTTCCAAGCGGTTTCTAGTTCTTCTGCCCCAGCTTTGAGCCGTTGTACCATTTGGTCTAGTGCTTGGGCTAGTTGATCGAATTCTTTGATTTTGAAGTTACGGGGAACTGGCTGTGCGGCGTGGTGAGAGTGAATATTGAGAGCGTAGTCTCGCAATTCTTCTACAGGGCTTGCTAAGTAAGGAGCTAGATATAGGGATGCTAATAAACTTGCACCAATTAAACCAACTGTTAAAACGATGAGGATGAGTTTGATTTCTTCTAAACCAAAAAGGGCATTATCAACTGTGGTAACAGCTAAGATTATCCATTTTTGTTGGTGTTGCTGACTGAGTGGATTGGCGATCGCACTATAGCCGGCAACTAATTCTTGATCCTCAAAAGATAAATTTATTGAATCGTTGCGTCCAGCAATTGCATTTTTGATTATGCTTTTGAGTTGGGAAGCATTTGGATGCTGTTCGATATTAGTTCCTACCCAACCTGTTAATGGATGCGCCAAAATTGTGCCGTCTTCAGCAATCACTACCATAGCGCCTGTGAGCGATCCCGGCCGATTTGTAGTTTTTTGGTACAGTGCTGACTTAATACTTAAACTGTAAACTAAATTTTTTCGGCGATCGCTAACTGGTGCAGATAAGACTAATTGCAGCTGATTTTGGCTGTTTCTTTTACCAGTCATTCCTGACTTGGGCGGAAACACTGCTTTAACATCAATTCCGTCACTAGGCAAAGGGTATTTTAAGTCTCCAATTACTTCATCGCCACAATCGCTGGCAATTATTTTCTGACTGAGGAGTTCTGTTAATTGGACGCACTCAATACTCTCTGGGAGTTGTTGCCTAAGCTGTTTGAGAATTTCTTCCTCTTCTAACGGCAAATTTGAGGGAATTACTGTTGTTTTACTTACACTCAGCAAATGCGCTTTTAATAGAGCGATCGCATCTACAGTTTTCTCGGCTTTACTAATAGCGCTTTCTGTTAAATTCTGACGCGCAGTTGCCAATAGGCTAGAACGTGCTTTATTCAAAGCCACAATTTCACCTACTAGTAAAACTGGTACGAACAACAGCAATATTCTCGTTACTAAAATTCGGCGAAAGGATGATTGGCGGGAATTAGTCATCGACTGTCTCACTTTGCATCTGCAAACCGTAAAAGCAAAGATATGCAACTTAGAGCGGCTAAATGAGACATTTCATCATGTTATCATAACTTGATTTTCAATGTTTAAAAATAACAAATTGTTATAGTAGAAAAAGAAATCTAGTATACCAAAATTTATATACGGTGGATGTAAAAACGATTTGTGTTGCATATGAATACAGTAGTTAAATAGTGAAACAGTAGCTTGTAGGCAGGAATTTTTTTCCACCTACACACTTTAAAGCAAAACTCCAAAAATATGAAAGTAATTGAATGCTGCAACATCGTCCTCATACTACAGTTGTTTTAGCGATGAGTGCAGATGGCAAGATAGCAGATTGTAGGCGTGAGCCTGCTCGGTTTGGTTCAAGGGCTGATAAAGCACACTTAGAAAAACAAATCGCTGCCTCTGATGCCGTTTTATTCGGTGCTGGTACTCTAGCTGCCTACGGAACAACACTTACCATATCAGATCCGAACTTATTGCAACATCGGGCACAAGGGGTTAAACCCCTCCAGCCAATTCATATAGTGATTACACATTCTGGAAACCTCAATCCGGAAATTAGCTTTTTCAAGCAACCAGTTAAACGTTGGTTACTGACGACGACAGCGGGAGCAGCTTTCTGGAATAAACGCGAAAATACACTTAGACGCCACTTGCCTCAACTGGAGAAAGGCGAAAATGTTACTGGCTCCCTAAAAGGGTGGCACTTACAAAAACTCTCGGAACCAGAGCAAAATATCGTCTCCCAAACCTCTGCCCAGGAGTATCCTCCAAAATTTGAGCAGATTCTGGTTTTTGAAACACCAACGGGAGAAATTGATATTTCCACAGCTTTGAAGCATCTAGCCACTCTACATATAACACGCTTGGTGGTTTTGGGTGGCGGTCAATTAGTAGCTTCCCTGCTGGAATTAGATTTAATTGATGAATTATGGTTGACTGTCTGTCCTCTGATTTTAGGCGGTAGTAACGCACCCACACCCGTAGATGGAAAAGGATTTTTATCTCATTTAGCTCCGAAATTGCAACTTCTAGAAGTTAATACAGTCGATCAAGAAGTATTTTTGCACTATCGCCTGCAACGATGAGCTTTCTTAGATTAGGCTAATTAAGGGATTGGGCATTGGGCATGGGGCATGGGGACTGGGAAAGGGAAAGGGAAAGGGGTAAGGGGAAAAGGGGAAAGATTAAATTTATTCCTTTTCCCTTTTCCCTTTAACCTTTAACCTTTTCCCCTGCCCCCCTGCCTCCCCTGCCTCCCCTGCCTCCCCTGCCCTACTCTCTTAACAACCGACACGATGGTGGAACAACTCAAGCCCCGCTATTCTGTTCTTTGGACGGACAAAATCGCCGAAGTACCGCAAAATGCCTGGAATGCTTTGGCAATGCCACTCAAAACACCATTTTTAGAGTGGGAGTGGTTGAATAATCTGGAAACTTCCCATAGTGCTACGGCTAAAACTGGTTGGTTGCCAAATCATTTGACGTTGTGGCGAGACAGAACACTCATTGCTGCTGCCCCACTTTATCTAAAAGGACACAGTTCTGGTGAGTTTGTCTTCGATCATCAGTGGGCAGAGTTAAGCGATCGCATTGGCATACGATATTATCCTAAACTGCTGGGAATGACACCATTTACCCCCGCTGAAGGTTATCGGTTTTTAATTGCCCCAGGAGAAGATGAAGATGAAATTACAGCGATAATTGTGCATGAGATTGACACTTTCTGTGCTAAAAATCGCATCTCTGGTTGTCATTTTCTCTTCGTCGATCCCCAATGGCGTCCGATGTTGGAACGGCATGGTTTTACAAGTTGGCTGCACCACAGCTTTATCTGGGAAAATTCTGGTTTTAAAACTTTTGATGATTACTTGCAAGTATTTAACGCCAATCAACGTCGCAATATCAAACGGGAACGTAAAGCTGTAGAAAAAGCAGGTTTGCGATTGCAACCATTGTCTGGGGATCAAATTCCTCAGTCTTGCTTTCGTTTGATGTATGAGTTTTATGCTGACACCTGTGATAAATTTGGCTGGTGGGGTAGCAAGTACTTGACACAGCGGTTTTTTGAACAGCTAGAGACTGATTATCGCCATCGAGTTGTGTTTTTTGCCGCATATAGCGAAGCAGATAATTCTTATCCTTTAGGAATGTCTTTTTGTTTGTTTAAAGATGACAAACTCTATGGAAGGTATTGGGGAAGTTTTCAAGAAATAGATTGCTTACATTTTGATGCTTGTTATTATGCACCGATTGAGTGGGCGATCGCTAACAATATCCAATTTTTTGACCCTGGCGCCGGTGGACGCCATAAAAAACGGCGTGGCTTCCCCGCTATGCCCAATCACAGTCTGCATCGCTTTTACAATAATCGTTTAGGACAAATTCTGCGCCCCTATATTAAAGAAGTCAATCAACTCGAACAGCAGGAGATTGAGGCGATTAATGCAGAGTTGCCATTTAGTAATCGACAAGATTCTTAAATTTAGCAAGGTCAGGATAGTAGGCAATAGGCAATAGGCAATAGGCAAATAATTTTACAAATCAAACGGGATTGCTATATATCAATGAACTTTGTAGCCTACCAAGCATGAAAATCCTATTCTTTCCCACTGCTTATTCCCTATTCCCTACTCGCTAATTACAACTCAGAAGGGAAACGACGAATTACACTTGAGATAGAGAGTAAAAACTCTTAAGAAAAAATTTGCTTTTGATAATGCTTACGGATTTAATGGTTAAAGATTTAGCAGCAATTGACGATCGCCTTTCTCAGCGTCATATTGACCTCGATCCCGGTGGATATTTCATCATTTACTTGGATAGAGACGCGGGGTTAATTTATGCCAAGCATTTTACAAATGTAATTGATGAGCGCGGTTTGGCAGTCGATCCAGAAACGGGAAAGGTAATTCCTGCACGAGGAAAGGTAGAACGAACTCACACCACAGTTTTTAGTGGCAGAACAGCCAAAGAACTTTGCGTAAAAATCTTTGAAGAAACTCAGCCTTGTCCAGTCACTCAATTAAATCATGCAGCTTATTTAGGTCGAGAATTTGTCAGGGCTGAAGTCGCTTTAGTCACACAACAAGAGTATGTGCAAGATTAAAGCTAGACAATTTTAGATTTGAGATTTTGGATTTACCCACGAAAAAATCCGGGGGCTTATACTGTCAAGAAATCATTGGTCAGGAGTGAAGAGTTAAAAGTGAAAATTTAAAAATTATTTTCAACTCCTAACTCTGCCAGAGATTTTAAGTCGCACCTTTGGTGTGCTGATAGGGCAACTCAGATTTTTCGATTAAAGAAAAAATCTAATACCAATTCTGTATGAAGCTGCACATAATCAAAACCCCCCTGTAGTCCCCCCTTGGCAAGGGGGGACGGCGTAGCCGGGGGTAAATATATGCAGCTTCACAAAAAAAAGGTATAAAATCCAAAATTATAGCGATACTCACATAGGCTAGGACATAATGACAAGCTTGAATGCGAGGAATAGTAATACTTTTACCTCCTGCCTTCTGCCTCCTGCCTCCTGCCATAAATTACCCATCAGATGATGGCTGATTTATTTGGTAGATGTAGTAAGTCGCCATTGGAATAACAGTGGCGGCAATTAACAATCCTATGACCCAAGCTGTAGCACTACCTTGGACAGCTTTAGTTTCTTCTGCGTTCTTGAAAGTACCTTCTACCTGCACCTCATCAGCGATTTGGGGTGGGCCTGGATCGGGTTTGCCTGAAAGGACGGCAACGAGGCGATCGCTAGCATCGATAAATGCTTGGTTGTATTTGTTGCCTCTACGTAGCGGTGTACTTAGGGTTTCATTAGCAACACTCTCAGCAATAGAGTCTGTGAGCAAAGACTTAATGCGATCGCCAGTAATAATAGCGGTATCGTTGGTTACTGTGTCAAGAACCAATAAAGTTTGATTAGCTTGGGCTTCTTTTGTGGGGAACCATTTTTCAAACAGTTCTTTAGTAAAACTTTGGGCTGTTTCACCGTAGTCAAAGTGACGAATGGTAACGATTCTGACTTCATTACCAGTTTGTTTTGCCAAATCCTCGAAAGCGGTGCTAATCTTACCTTCATTCAGGCGACTGATGACTTCACCTCGATCTAAAACCCAGGTGTCATTCCCTGATATGAGGTTGGGTATTTGATACACACCTGTGGCTAAAGCAGGTGCGCTAAACAGCGTTGCTGTTAAAATAACCGTCACTAATGGTAAAATTAGCCGGACAAAATGTTTTTTATTGCTAAATAATTGCTTGACGATCTGTTTCATCGTAATTAACTCTAAGACGGTCTTGCACCAAAAATACTATAGAACCGCTGTAAAAATCATCTAGTTCTTAGTTTTCACCAACACAAAGTTTCTGCTGCTACCAGCAGATATATATTTTACAGGATTTTTTTATTGCACAAATTTCTGATAACTGGGGCTGCAAGCATTAATCTTGAGGCAAACACACCTGCTACTTGCAAGAAATACCGCCCTTGTGGGAATTAACCCAAATGCTGAGGGCGGAATTTGCAAACCATCTAGAAATGATATCGTACTTATGAATATTTTTGGTAGAATCAACGAGATTTTTTTGATATCTGCAAGTAGGAGAGAATAGGCAACAGCAACAGGCAATAGGCAATAGGCAATAGGGTTAAAAGTTTATCGATGAAGGCAGGAGGCTCTAGGACAGTTTTCCTCCTGCCTCCTAACTCCTGCCTTTCTTTGTAAATCCTATTTAATTTTGAATTTTGAATTCGGAGCGAAGCGACGTGACTATAATTCTCACTAATGATGACGGTATTGACGCTCCTGGTATCCGAGCGTTGGTAAAAGCTGTAAACGGCAAAAATGCTATTATTGCGGCTCCTGTGGATCATCTGTCTGGCTGCGGCCATCAAGTCACCACAACTCGTGCCATCAAACTGCAACGACGCTCTGAAACTGAGTATGCGATCGCGGGCACTCCCGCTGATTGTGTGAGAATTGCATTAACACAAATTACGCCAGATATCAAATTTGTACTTTCAGGTATCAATGCTGGCGGTAACTTAGGAGTCGATGTCTACATTTCTGGCACAGTTGCTGCTGTGCGAGAAGCAGCAATGCACGGTATTCCGGGAATTGCCATTTCTCACTATCGTAAAGCAAAGCAAAATTTTGATTGGGATCTGGCTGCTAAATTTACATTTGAAGTTTTGGAGGACTTACTCAACCGTCCCCTCGAACCTGGATGTTTTTGGAATGTAAACTTGCCACATCTGCAACCAGGAGAACCAGATCCTAAAATGGTGTTTTGCCAACCCTGTATCAAACCTTTGCCGGTCAATTATCGCATTGAAGGTAATGATTTTTATTATGTTGGAGAGTATGGCAAACGCGATCGCACTCCTGGTAGCGATGTGGATATATGTTTTTCTGGCAATATCGCCGTAACTCAGTTGAGAGTTTGATATCAGGCGAACGAAGGCAAAAGGCAAAAGACAAAATTAAAGAAGTATTGACTTAATATTTCTTTTTGCTTTTATCTTTATTAATCACTATCTCCTTTAATTAAATACATAAATCTATCTAGAGTTTGTGTTAGATCGTTGAGTTTTTGCAGGGAATTTTGCTGAGATTCTGCGAGAGTTTGTACCGCGTCACATAAAGCAATAATTTGATAGCCTTGTTGCTGCACTTGCTGTCCTTGTGCTTCGAGTTGCGTGCTGACAGTCTCCAATCTTTCCGCAAGGCGTTCGATTGTCTCAGTCGTAGAAAGTACTGCTTCTCCAATTTGTTCCACAATAGATTCCAAACGATTTATTTTTACTTCAACTCTTGTTGCAATCATTTGTTTACCATCCTAATTTTGAAAGAGCATATTAGTAAAATTCCTAATTTTAATTGAAATAATTAATTTCATTACAAACATTAGATAACGCTATTATTCCGACACTATGTCTGATTTTGTTGTTTGATGCATCTATCTAATGTTGTGTTTAAGTGCTTAGTTTAAGTAATTATACCTTTGTTGTTTAACATTTCGTCAAACAATGGAGCAAAGACGATAAATCAGGGTTTTTCTAAGTACCTATTCTCAGTTTTGAGAATTGCAATTTACCTTTAAATTTCAGTACAGACTAAGAGGAAGTTGGTAGGAATATTAATTTTATTCCTTTTATTTATGCCGATCGCCATTGCTGGCAAAATCAATTAGTCTAAATTTTCCTGACTCAAAAAGCGATTTACTTCAAGAACAACTATATATGTATTTGCCAATAAATTTTAATTAGTTCTACTAGTTGCAGGAACAGATGGCGGGGACACACAGTTAGCTATGCATCCCTACGAATGACTGTATTTTATTGAACTAAAATACTTGATTTAGATAATCGAATTGCTCAAAAATACAATAGCGATCGCGCACAAACAAAAGCCAATAATACTAATTTTCCGGGGTACAATTCGGTTGATTTCGCTCATACCCATTGCACTACCAATTTCTCTAACACTCATGGTAACTGCAAACTGAGTTAAGGTTATACCTAGTATGTATGCAACCAAAGGTATAGTTCCTGCCCCAGCAATTGATTGTCCATGAGTGTAACCCTGAAATAAACCAACACTAATACCTACCAGAGCAAGTAATACAAAGTTTACTTTATTTGCGTTGATTACCATTGTGCCTAAGAAAATAGTAGAAATACTTATGGCTATTTCTATTCCCGGTATATTTATTTGGAATAAATGAATTATTGTCCCCAAAATTACTGCTAAGACAAAGTATCCAACTAGCAAAGCGCTACGAACAAATATAGCCGACAGTAAACCAATAGCAATAATACCAACTAAACATTTTGAGTTAATGACTGGATCTGCTATTCCCCAGATAAAGCCTTCCCACAAGTTAGAGATGGCGCGAACAGTGGGTGTTCCACTCCACGAACTCAGCAAGCTAATTAATATGAGAGCTGCGATCGCTCCAATATGGCGATCGACTACCTTGAAGGTATAAAATTCCGGTGTAGCACGGAATTCTGATAATTTAGTTTTGAACATAGCTATATGGAAAATTAGGTTTTTCGGTAATTTATACTACCCACCTACTTTGAAAAACTAACGTGATAATAACGATAAATCATCTTAACTTTATAAAGTTATGTAAAGTCTCAGTAGCGATCGCAGTAAGCGAGTATTTAGTGTATCAATAATTACTAGTACTTGAGATTGAAGAGGCGATCGCTAATCAATAACCCTTACAACAACTGTTGAAAATACAACTAAACTATAAAAATGAATCTAAAGTACCGTCAATTCCATATATTGGAATAAGAACTAGAAAGCCTTCCACCGATGCATCGAGTAGCGTTTGCGGCAGCTTGTTGCGAGAGATTGTATCCACACTATGATATTTACTTGCGAACAATTAGAGAAGATGACTGGGATGGAGAAGATTTATTTAGAGTAGCACTCGATGAAATCTGGCAATTTTTGGCAGGAAAAAAGGTTGATGCGTCTAGATTTCGTCAACTGTATTCTGATTGCGAGGAAAGCTACCCTGAGTATGACAACGTAGATACTCCAGAATCACAGATGGCAGCAGGTGCAATTCTCAATGCTTTAGAACTTTGTCTCGAACAAACTCCGCAAGAAATTATTTTAGTAGCAAAAGAAATAGACGAAACTCTTTTTATGTATATAGATTATTTAAAATGCGAACCTGAAGACCAAAACTCGCAAGACATTCCACACGAACAACTATTACAACTAGAATTTTGTTTAGATCCAACTACACAACAGACTATTTCAGTAGTAGAAGAAATACATGAAACTCTTTTTATCTATATAGATTATTTATGCCAGTGTGAAGACGAATACTCGGAAGACATGTCCCACGAAGAACTAGTAGAAATAGTTTCCAACCATCCGTTTACAGTACGAGAAATGGCAAAACAAAGCGAAGATTTGCGGCGCTTGCGAGAAACTCCCACGTTAACCCCTGAGTTTTTACAATGGCTGCGTACTTCTTCTGAAAATGGTGGTAAAAGTCTGCTAGATTTAAGCTGAAAAAACTCGTTCCAACGACTGTTGACCTTTGACTTCTGCTGTAGGATAGAAGCGTAAGATTTTAATACTTGAAGAGAGATCGCGCCGATGTCCTATCCTACTCTCGACGACGAAGAAATTGCTCGACGTGGCAAAGAGGTTTACGAGACCCAAATCCGCGCTCAAGTGGAAACAGCAGAAAACATTGGAAAAATCATTTCAATTGATATTGAATCAGGTGATTACGAGATTAATGACGATCTTCTTACAACCTGTCGTCGTTTGCAGATGCGGCACAATAATCCAATTCTCTGGACAGAAAGGATTGGATTTAACGCGGTTTATGCAGTCGGGGGAACGTTGACAAGGACTGCATCGTGATAGATGGGTTTGTCGTTGGGCTTCAAGCTAGAGTTAATATTGTTCTTTGCCTTGCGGGACGACCAGATGTAGAAATAGAGTGTGTCGTCGATACAGGGTTTGAAGGGACTTTAACCTTGCCCCCTGATATTGTTGATGCTCTCGATTTACCCTATATCACTCGCATCAGAGCTAATCTCGCTGATGACTCCAATGTAATGACGCGAATTCATCTTGCAACAATAATTTGGCATGGAATCGAGCGTGAGGTTGTGGTGCTGGCGATGGGTCGTCGTCCACTACTTGGAACTGCACTAATCGAAGATTATCACCTCAGTGTAGATTTCTATGAAGGTGGTTCAGTTGTGATTGATGAGATTTTGTAAGTCCACTAACGTTAAATTCTCACAGGCTTGTTTAATTCTCTACGTAGTCTTGTCCTGTCAGCTTGAGGACTGGTTTTCGTAGAGCTTTGACTACTCCTAAATCTTGATAACTGCTGAGTTTTTACAATGGCTGCGTACTTCTTCTCAGAATGGTGGTAAAAGTCTGCTAGATTTAAGTTGAGAAAACAATGGTGAAGGGTGCGGCTAAAGAAACTCAAGAAAACGCAGTATCAAATTTGGATGCTGTAAAAATTAAATGGTTTCGCCACCATCTCTCTATATGGGGAACGCAAAACTTACGCGATTTTCCTTGGCGGCATACTTGCGATTCTTACGCAATTCTTGTTGCAGAATATCTGCTGCAAAAAACAGATGCAGTTACGGTTGTTCCTATCTACAATATATTTCTCTTGAAATATCCAACGCTTGAGCAACTAGTAAAAGCAAGCATTAATGAATTGAGCGAATTGCTTGAACCTTTGGGCCTTTTCTTCCGCGCTGAAAGATTACAAAAGTGTGCTGGCATCATCTTAGAGCAGTATGGCGGAAAAATTCCCGATTCAGAAAAGCAGTTGCTTGAATTACCTGGAATTGGTAAATATACAGCTCGTGCTATCTGTTCTCAAGCCTTCAGTCAACCGCTAGCCGTACTCGATACTAATGTCGCTCGTATTCTCGAACGCTTCTTTGGCTTGCAAGGAGAAAGAGTGAAATCGCGCTGTAAGATTCTCTGGAATGCAGCAGAAATAATTGCTCCCGATAAGGAAGTTGGTAAATGGAATCTAACATTGCTAGACTTTGGAGCGATGGTTTGCAAGGCACAAAATCCTCTTTGTAATCATTGCCCTCTCTCAGCAAAGTGCAATTATGTCCAAACGCAACGTAACTCAAAGTTGTAAAGACGTTGCACTGCAACGTCTGTACAGGGCACACAATCCTTGATATTTTGTTGATTTGGATAATTCACATCAGACGTAAATTTTTTTATCACTCACTTCATCAAGCATATCAAAAAAGTTTTTTCTAGATTTTTCTGACAATGCTATCAACTATATTTTGAATTATTTGGGCATCTGTTTCGCTTAAACTTTCCAACTCAATTCTGTTGCTTTGTTGTGGATTACTAGAATTAGTACTATATATGCGACGGCTCAAACCTACAGAACTATTTTCATAAAAAGTTGTGTAAAATACACAGGCTGCGACATAGGAACCAATAGGACTAGGATGACTTCCATCGGAAGTATAAAGATTTAATTTCGGATTTGCTTGTTGAACTTTTTGCCAAACAATTCCCACAGGTGCAACTTTAGCATTGAGTTGTTTTGCAATGTTCGTGTAGGAATCAGTCAATATTTGTTGGGTTTCTGGCTGATTTTGTCTTGCCCAAGTTAGGTAAAATACAGTTTGAGAATTAACTCGCTTAATTTCAGCATCAAACAGACTAGCATACTGATACATTTCTTGGGGATTAGTAATGGGTAAAGTACTCTGTTCTTGCAGTACTACATAATCCCAAAGTTTTGCTTTTAAAAGCCTGAGTGCTTCCCCACGTTTCCAGTGATTTTTAAGTGTAGCTCCACCCACCACAACCATTTGAGTTTCGAGAGTTCTGGTTTCTTTTGCCGATTCAGTTACGAATTACGAATTACGAATTACGAATTATTTTAATGTAGTAATTCCTCAACTTGATGCTGGCTCCACAAACTTCTGTAAAGTCCCTGTTGTTGTACCAGTTCTAAGTGATTTCCCACCTGCACAATTTTTCCCTTTTCCATGACAAAAATTCGGTCAGCAGCAGCAGCAGCAGATAATTGATGAGTAATAAAAATTACTGTTTTTTTATGAGTACCACTTGAGAGATTTTTGAGAATTTGTGTAGCTGTTTGATTATCTACACTGGAGAGGGCATCATCTAAAATTAACACTGGTGCATCAACCAGCATAGCTCTAGCTAGGGCTGTACGTTGTCTTTGACCGCCAGAAAGAGTAATACCGCGTTCGCCAACGATAGTTTCGTATTGCTGCGGAAAATTATTAATTTCTCCATCAATTTGAGCCAGTTTGGCTACCAACTCTACTCTTTCTTGTTCGCTAACTGGGTCACCGTAGCGGATATTATTTTTAATTGTGGTGCTAAAAAGAAAACTATCTTGGGGAACGTAGGCGATCGCACTTCGCAAATCTCCCAAGGCTATCTTAGTAATATCTTGCCCATCTAAGAATAATTGTTCTGGTTCAATATCCAGCAAACGCGGCAAAGCATTTGCCAAAGTAGATTTTCCCGAACCAATTGCCCCAACAATTGCCACAGTTTCCCCCGGAGCAATGGTAAAGTTAATATTTTCCAAAGCGGGAGTAGCGGAACCAGGATAAGTGTAGCTGAGATTTTTCGCCGTCACTTCTCCTTTGAGTTCATCCATTGCTAGATTTACCGCATCGGCTGTATCTTGAATTTTCGGTGTAACACTGAGAATAGATTCCAGCCGGTCTATACTAACTTCACCCCGTTGGTAGGTGCTAATTGTAAATCCTAAAAGAGTAGTGGGGAACACTAAACGCTCTACATAAATTAAGAGTGCTAAAAAGTCCCCGACTTCCAAAGTCCCAGAAGACATCCGTGCCGCACCTAGCCAAATAATTACCAGCGAACTGACATTAGCTAGACCGCCAATTAAAGGAAAAAGCGTATTTCTGCTTTTTGCCAGTTCCAAATTAGCAGCCAATAGTTGCTGATTTTTCTTGGCAAAAGCTCGACGCTCGTTAGCTTCTTGGGCATAAATTTTAATCAGAGCAATACCACTGATATCTTCTTGGATGAGTTCGCTGATCTCAGAGAGTTGCTCTTGGACTGCTGCTTGTTGTTTGCGTAAGCGATCGCTAAACAAACTCACCAACAAGAACATAAAAGGGTACACTGCCAAAGAGGCTAGTGTCAGATCCACACTAATGGCCAGCATTACTGGCAGTGTTAAAGCGTAGGCAAAAACTGTATTTGCCAAACTCAAGACGGCAAAACCCAGCAACCGCCTGATATTGTCCACATCACTGGTAGCCCGACTAATCAAATCACCAGCAGTATTACTGGCAAAATAAGACGGTTCGAGCTTCAGTAAGTGTTCAAAAATCCGTTGTTTGAGGTCAAATTCCACCTGACGCCCTACCCCAAATAGCCAAATGCGTGACGCCATACGCATTAGCCACATTGCGGAACTGAGCAATACAATAATAACTACGTAATGTAGTATTTGATTCCAGCTGAAGGATGTCGATAGTCTGTCAACCCCAGCACGAATCAACCAAGGGATATAAACGCCAAGGGCATTAACAGACAACAGAGCGAGAATGCCTAAAGACGCTTCCCGCCAATGGGGTCGAAGGTAAGCACCGAGTTTAGCGAGTCTTCGAGATTTTGCCATTAAAGCAATTTTGCAACTTTATCATCCTAAAATTAACCGCTATTCCCAGAAGGCAGCTGAGGGAATATTGCTTGGCGGCAATTATAGCCTAGACTAATCCAGCCACTAGTACTGCGTTCCCTAAAGGGTAGCAGTACTAGGGAGTGGGTTGGGGCCTTTTGAGTATTTCTTTTTTACTTTCTTACCGCTGAACACGCAAGAACCTGTAAATTTCAGTGAGATAACTTTCCCAAGTTCTTGTTGTCAATTGCAAGGTTTCCGCATTAGGTACAAAGTCTTCAAGTCGTAAACCGCGTGTCCGAATATCCTGAGGATTTCCTTGCATTAGGTAGGGAGGCACTCTCAAATTATAAGAAAGAATGTTATTCCCCGTCATATCTGAAATGTTTGCTGCGCTGGTTTGTTGCCCTAAAGCTACTAGTGTTTCAGGTGTTGATACAGTAGCTGCTCCTAAAGGCGCTCTATAAAGAAAATAGGCGACTGCTGGTGTACTCGCCAATAGCAAAATCGT
The DNA here is from genome assembly GCA_034530795.1 of Nostoc sp. DedQUE12a. Classification (GTDB taxonomy): domain Bacteria; phylum Cyanobacteriota; class Cyanobacteriia; order Cyanobacteriales; family Nostocaceae; genus Nostoc. Next base: position 6,141 of record JAVRCH010000085.1, on the reverse strand, counting down.
TAGTGCCCAACCTACTAAGTATCCTCCTGGTTTGTCTATCCCGCCTCCTTTAATTCTCTGGGCTGCAAAAATCATCATTAATACAGAGGCTCCCAGAGGTTTGAGTGGGAAAGACATCATCCTCCACAACGAGGCCACAGCTGGTTCATTGGGGTTGAGAAACGATAGGGCTACGATTACCAACATAACGACTAAGATTAATCGCCCTACAAAAGTTCCAGAAGGATAAAATCGCTGGAACAGAGAATATACGATAGTGCCAATCAGCAGCCACAGCAGTACCCGGCTTAGCAATAGAAACATAGATTAACTCTCAAATTTTCTGGTGCGGTGAGCCAGTGCGGTGGTGAGGCAGTCCCCTGTAGATTGGGGTTTTTGTGCCACTTTTTTTACTTGGCTATCGCCCAGCAAAGTCATGGTTCCCCTCCAAGGAACTACCGAAAGGTTTTCCCGATTTCAAGCAGTGGGTTCTTGTAAAGACAGTTTATTGGTCGGAAAATCCCACCGAATGTACTGTCTACCCATGAGCCACTAGCGTCAACTGGTTAACCCGTAAGGGTTTAGCCTAGAGGTTCCGGGAAATGGATTTATTTTATCGTCAAATTGTAATTGCACCATTTGACTTCAAACACCTCAAACCTCACACCGAAAGACTACCGTCGTAGTGATTTTAGTGCAATTTTTTGACACTGCGTCTATTATTTATAAATTTCCAGAAGAGTAATGTGGCATCAGTAAACTGAACTACGCCACTGCATAGGCTCTGACAATTTCTCAGCCGTTCATGGCCACTCTTATAGTTATTAGTTATCTATTGAGCTATGGGGAATTCCACGGAATTAGTTAAATTAATTCAGTAGTTGTGAACTTAAAAGGAAAAACTATGTCGTCTCAAAAGCCTACGATTTTGGTAACAGGGGGAGCTGGGTATATTGGCTCTCATACAGTGCTTGCTCTCAAGCAAGCGGGTTATAACGTTGTCATTCTTGATAACTTGGTATATGGTCATCGCGACCTAGTAGAAAAGGTTTTACAAGTAGAACTGATAGTAGGCGATACAAGCGATCGCTCTCTACTCGACCACCTATTCAAAACCCACGATATTGCTGCTGTAATGCACTTTTCTGCCTATGCCTACGTGGGAGAGTCAGTGACCGATCCGGCTAAGTATTACCGCAATAACGTCCTTGGGACTCTCACTCTGTTGGAGGCCATGTTGACGGCTTCTGTTAAGAAATTTGTATTTTCTTCCACTTGTGCCACCTATGGTGTACCGGAATTCGTGCCAATTCCAGAAACTCATCCCCAAAATCCGATTAATCCTTATGGGGCTACTAAGTTGATGGTGGAGCGGATTCTGACTGATTTTGATGTAGCTTACGGTTTCAAATCAGTACGTTTTCGATATTTTAATGCTGCTGGTGCTAATCCTGATGGTTTACTGGGCGAGGATCACAATCCAGAAACACATTTGATTCCTTTGGTATTGCTGACAGCTTTAGGGAAACGAGAGTCGATTTCAATTTTCGGTACTGATTATCCTACCCCTGATGGTACTTGTATTCGTGATTATATTCATGTGAACGACTTAGCAGATGCTCATATTTTGGGATTGGAATATTTATTAAAAGGTGGCGATAGCGAAGTTTTTAATTTGGGTAATGGTAGCGGCTTTTCTGTCAGAGAAGTGATTGCAGCAGCCGAGGCGGTGACAGGAGCTAGCATAAAAGTTGAAGAACGCGATCGCCGTCCTGGCGATCCCCCAATTCTGATTGGTAGCGCCGAAAAAGCCAGAACAATGTTAAACTGGCAACCTCAATATCCATCCATCAAAGATATTGTGGCTCATGCGTGGCAGTGGCATCAAAAGCGACATCAATAGCGGGCAGTGGGGAGCAGCGCATGGGAAGAGGATGGGGGGCTTACCTCAGTTAAAGCCAGATTCCTAACGAACTTCAAATTTGTGTGTACACTGTAGCTTTTTTCAAAAGAGCTAGGGGGGATCTAGGTTTCAGGCGCCAGTGCGTAAGTTTCATCAACAGGACTTACGCAAGAACTCTCTGAAACTCTTATTCCTTTGTGTCCTTTGCGTCCTTTGCGGTTCGTTTTATCATGATTTTGCGTAAGTCCTGATCAATAAACACATGCGTTTCATCAACAAACACATGTGTTTCGTCAACAAACACATGCGTTTCATCAACAAAACCATAATTTTTGCGTTAATTACTTATTCAGTTGTTATGTTTCAATATGATTCGGTTAAGTTTTAGTTTTTTGAAGCTCTCCTAATGCCAAATTTCACTTACTAAATTGTGGGATTTAATACCCGACTTTTTCAAGAAGTCGGGTATCTGGGCAACTACTTTTGCTGAAGTAAGTCGTACCTTATACCAATTCTCCAAAATCAACCAACAGATTCATACCCCAAAACCTAGATTCTGATGAAGTTTCTTCATTTTGCATACTTCGACTGCCCTCAGTACAAGTTTTGAATTTTGAATTTTGAATTGGTATCAGCTACTCCCCATTCCCTCCTCTCATCCCTCGCAGTGCAACAAATAGGATGGCGATAAATCCGAGGATTGGCAGAGCGATCGCCCAAAATGGTAAACTTTGATTCTCACCCTGGACTAGATCGCCATTGACATTTCGTGCATTATTTGTAGATCCAGCTGCCACGGTAACTTCAAATTTGAACTCAAAAGGTTTGAATCTCGCCCCTGAGGTTGGTTTACCATTCAGTTCCAACTGATAGAGGCCTGGCTTGGGAAAAACAATTTCTGCACCTGGGATGCCTTGATAACGCTCAACTGCCACAGCTTTTAGGGTTGGTTCTAAGAGTGCTGGCTCTCCAGCTGCGTAGGGTTCGGCATAAACAGCCAACTGACAATTACACTGAGCTAAAGGAATCACCCTTCCACCTCTGCGGGTGAGGGCAAACCAGGCTTGACTTGGTTCTCCAGCACGAGGATTATCATTTGGTTCAATGTGAAGAGTGCCACCGACATCTCCAGAGACTTCTACCTTATGAGCAGCAGCAGGGTAAAGATTAGTTATTGGTATAGCTAAGCAACTCAGAAATAATAGACTTCTTGCAGAAGTCGGGAAAAGGGGAAGGGGAAAGGGGGAAAGGTTTGGTATTTTCCCTTTCCCCTTTAACCTTTTCCCTTTTCCCACCTCTTGCAAAAAGCACTTTTGCAAGAGGTCTAATGATTTACCGCGATTTAGTTGGGGGAACATAAAACTTTTCTAAGGCTAACTTTGACCAGAAAAAGCGGGAACGTACTAACAAAACACAGAGGGTAACAATTCCCATCAGTACTGCCGCTAATTTATTTCCCCAAGTTGATTGCCAGGAACCCAGATAATGAGAACCAATCAACACAGTATGGATAGCACTCAAGAGCAAAGCTGGCACACCCAATAGATGAATCTGTCGCCAACGCTTGCCCCAAGATTTTTGCAATGATTCCCAACTCGTTAAAGCGGCGGGGGACATTAATATCAATGCTACAGCACCCGCAGCCATCCCCCACTGAAATTGTGGCGGTAGGAAAGAAAAACGAGCAAAATCCCATTGGAATGAATGTGCAATCATGTGAACAGTGTGAGCCACAGAAAGCACAAACGCTCCCACACCCAAAGCACGGCGGTAACGCAGTGGTGACGCCCACAAGCCACTAATGGGACGGGCAATTAACGCCAGCATTAAGCAGAATAAGGCGGCGTGTCCGGTGTAATCTACCATTGTGTCGCCAGTCCGCAGCAACGTAATGACTCCAATGGCGAGGGTAACCCAACCGCCTAATCGAAACAACTGACTGCGCCTGTCTTTACTCACTAAAGAGCTGGAAACGCCTACACCTAACATAGTGGGTAGAGTTCCCAAGCCAAAAGCCAGCATAGTTGCTGTACCCATCCATAAATTGCCAGTTCCAGCGGCTTTAATTTGAGCAGCATACAGGAAACCACAGGGCATTAAACCCCAAGTCATTCCCAAAAGCAATGGTGTCCACCATTTGGTTTTTAAGGAAAGTTTCACCATTGCGGTGCTGAGGCGATCGTGTAAACTGCCTTTTAGTAGAGGATGTAGCAGAGGAATGTGGGGCAACAAATCTGGTTTTATTTGTGCTAAGCCAAACCAAATCAGCATTACACCTGTGATAATTGCCATCCAACGCCGGAAGTCGCTGCCAATACCCGCTAGTTGTCCGCCTTGCAGCAATACCGAACCCAGCGCCCCAATGCCAGCGCCGACTAGAGCATAGCTCAACATCCGTCCCAGATTTAGCAGGATATGAAATTTTAATTGCTGTTGCCAAGTGTGGGGCTTTTCTAAGGTTGATGTCCGTCCACGGGAAGCTGTGTGTGGAATTTTTGGCTGATGAGATAGAGAAAAGGCCACTGTTAGGGGGCCACACATACCAAAGCAATGCCCAAAACTGCCCAGGAAACCCAGGATTGCGATCGGCAATAAATCTACCATAAGAAAAGTCCTGAGTTCTGAGTTATGTAGCAGGCAACAGGCAATAGGCAACAGGCAACAGGCTTGAAAGTCTCTTGGTGTTGGGATTTTACAATCGGTTTATGTCCTAAACTCTGCTTCAACTGCTATAAGTCCTGAGTGTCAAAATAAAGATTTTGAAGAATTAAGAAGAAATTGTTTTCTCTTCCTCTTTGCTCAGTACTCAGTACTTAGCACTCTTCTAGTGGGGCACTTTAGGTGAAGTTGCGCTCTGTGTCAAAAGACAAGTTGTCAAACTTGATATTTACTCATCTGTAGCTTAAAATTTTTCCTTTTGATAAAAGTAAACTGACTGGAGATTTGCGCTACCTTAAGTCTGGAATTCAAGGATAAATGACATGAAAAAATGGATCTGGCTGATGCTGTTGGCGCTGATGACAGTTGCAGTGGTGGCTGGCACAGGTAGCACCTTTTTTCAACAGCCTCCCTCAGCAGAAATTGTTCAGAGCGTTCCAGTAAAAACACCAGAATCACAGCCAGAGCTTCAGGAAGTTGACAGTACTCTACAAGTGTCTGGTGAAAGATTGTTAACCCATATCCAAAATTTGAATTTTCAGCGTTACACAACAACAGAGCGATCGCGTACTCGCACATATATCACAAATGAACTGAAAAAATTCGGCTGGACACCTAAATTAGAAAAGTTCTCGAACGGTGTAAATATTTTTGCCGAACGTGCAGGAACTAACAAAGCTGCTAAAGCAATTCTCGTAGGAGCGCATTACGATACTGTTGCCTCTTCTCCAGGTGCCGATGATAACGCCAGCGGTATAGCCGTAATGCTGGAAGTTGCACGGCTGTTGGGTTCCTATCCCACATCACGGACGTTACAGTTAGCTTTTTTTGACCAAGAAGAAGCAGGACTTTTAGGTAGTCAAGCTTTTGTTGCCAAGAAAGCACGCTTGGAAAATTTGGGCGGGGCGATCGTCATGGATATGGTAGGTTATGCTTGTTACACACCTGGGTGTCAAAAATATCCTGCGGGATTGCCTGTTACACCACCTAGCGAGAAGGGCGATTTTTTGGTGGTAGTTGGTGATACAGAACATTTACCTTTATTGAATGCGTTTCAAAACTCCCAAAATATTCCTCCAACTGCTCTGAATAAACAAGAATCTTATATGCCAGCACTTTTAAGACTGCCAATTCCTCTCAAAGGTTTACTGACACCAGATACTTTACGCAGCGACCATGCACCGTTTTGGTATCAAGGAATAGGTGCTGTACTGGTGACGGATACCGCAAATTTACGTAGTCCCCACTATCATCAACCTAGCGATGTTCCAGCGACTATTGAGCGATCGTTTTTCACAGGTTCAGCGCAGATTGTGGTCAATGCTACCACTGCTTTATTAGAAAAAAACGAGGATTTAGCAACTCAACCAGCGACTTAATATCATGTCCGCTTGATTGCTTATTAAACACGAAGAACCCCAAAGAGCCAAAGCTACGCTTTGTCTCCCCTCCCCGCAAGCGGCTATCCATTAGTCACATCTTTCTTTACAATCTTGAAACGTTTGTTTTGTAGGCATCTTAAACACTGAGGTGTGAGGCATACTTGACAAATTGGCTCTTAATATTCTCGCTAAAATTAGGTTTTTATTGAGAATTAACAA
>JAVRCH010000084.1:0-11311 GCA_034530795.1 Nostoc sp. DedQUE12a | reverse complement strand
GTGAAAGATTTTTAAACGCAAAGGAGCGCAGAGGTTCGCACAGAATGATTCAACTTTACAGCAGTTTGCAACTAAATGAGGTACACAACAAGAGAAGTCAAAGATAAAAATTCTTCTTCTCCCTCCTGCCTCCTGCCCCCTACCTCCTGCCTCAAAACCAGTCAATTTGTACCTCATGCAAATGAAATCTGCTGTATAGTGCTAGAACAACAAACAATAGAAAAAATGGATAACAAAAACCAAGTTAATAATAGTAAAAATAATTCGGAACGGGATACAGAAAGTTCTGAAACTAATATACGTTTATCATCCAAGGAACCCAAACAGATAACGAAAACAATTAATATAGATGGTGAACGCCCAGTGGATCCGAGTAACATTGAGGTTAAGGAAACTATTAATATAGATGGCGATCGCCCAATTGTAAAAAACGAAGATATTAGCGATCGAACAATTGATATAGATGGTCAACGCCCAATTGCTAAGAGCCATTTTCAAGAGCATGACACGCTAAATATAGATGGTAAACGTCCAATTGACCCTAGTGATTTAGAGGTTGAGGCTATTCTTGACATTGATGGCAAACGCCCCATCGCTAAGAGTAATTTTCAAGTTCAAGATACTCTAGATATAGACGGTAGCCGGCCAATAGTTTCAGATAACGCTGTTGATTCGCCTTTTCCTGTGGATTATTTAGAATAAAATCATAACCTTGTCAATTGTCAATTGTCTAGTGGTGGGTTCAAGCCTCTAATAATTGTTACTGCGAATTGCGTAGCTTGCTTCCCAATACACGGGGTATTGCCAATTGTCTAATACCTTTTTTTTGTGAAGCTGCATGTATTTACCCCCGGCTACGCCGTCCCCCCTTGGCAAGGGGGGACTACAGGGGGGTTTTGATTATGTGCAGCTTCATACAGAATTGGTATAAGGGAGGCACTAACTTAAATTGTCATACCTTTTGTAGTATGCCTTAAGGAACGATTTTAGCTAAAATCTAAAGTTATCCCGTCTTCGATCGCTAACATTGAAGGCACAACTGTATATAGGACTCATATTTGATTGCGTGAAAAAAACTTAATACACTTAATCTTCTAGAATCCTGTTGCCTGTTGCCTTTTGCCTATCTAGGCAAATAATTTCAGTAAGCAAATCGCATTGCTATATTTAGCATAATAATATTATCTCTATATGGGAATACTAAATCTGGTGTTTCAGATTTGGCATTATGCTGAGTATTCTTGGATATCCTCTGAGCGAACAATTTTATAATGGTTCCACAACTATAGTTTATAGAGCTGTGCCAGAGACTGACTTATTATCAGTAGTCGTCAAGCTACGCAACTTATTTACCATTGAAACTCTCGGTAAAGGTACACGTTTAGGAGTGGCGATCGCTCGACTAATTATACTAGAAAAATATAATAATTTGCTCCAATGTAACTCTTCTCCAGGGTACAGTGTCGAATTTGCAATCTTAATTTCAGTTCAACACTAAGCAGGAGAAACAAGTCATGGATACTGAAAAAATCGAACAAGAAATACTTTTTCTTCGTCAGCAAAACGCACAGTTACAGCAACAACTTGCAAAATCCACTACAGAATTTCGTGCAGAAATCGCGCAATTAAAACAAGAACTTCAAGAATCAAAACAACTATTAGAAAGTAATTGTCAAGCAGAATTAATCCTCAAAAGTTCTGAAGCCGCCCTAAGAGAAAAAGAAGCTAAGTATCGTAGTATTTTCGAGACTGTCAATGATGGCATCAATATTGTTGATTTAGATGCTGGTAAGATTATCGCTGCCAATCCAGCTTTTTGCCAAATGCATGGCTATTCCCTAGAAGAAATTTTACAATTAAATTCTACAGATTTCATCCATCCAGATTATTTTGATAAATTTGAGGAATTTATCAACAAGATTAAGATGGGAAAAGAATTTTACACTCAAGCTGTAGATATTCGCAAAGATGGGACTAATTTTGATATAGAAGTCACAGGTAAACTCTTTGAGTACAATGGAAAACTCCAAGCGCTTTCAGTAGTGCGGGATATTAGCGAGCAAAAACGAGCAGAACAAGAGCAAAGGCGATTACTAGCGATTATCGAAGCTACAAGTGACATTGTAGGTATGGCTGATGCAGATGGAAATAGTTGCTATCTCAACACAGCAGGTCAAAAAATTTTAGCGATTCCAGCCGCAGAAACTAAGAAATTTCATATTAGCGAAGTATCAAGATCGAATGAATTCCAGAATGAGGCGATCCCTACAGTAATTAGAGAAGGAATTTGGTCTGGAGAATCTATATTTTGGAGTCGCAATGGTGAAGAAATTCCAGTTTCCCAGGTGTTGATTGCCCATAAAAATGAACAGGGAAAGGTTGAATTCTTCTCAACTATTGCCCGTGATATTCGCGAACGCCAGCACATCGAAGCCCAACTCAGACAACAGGCTTTGGATTTAGCTCAAGCCCTGCAAGAACTCCAACGCACCCAAGCGCAAATGATTCAGGCGGAAAAAATGTCTAGCCTTGGACAACTGGTTGCTGGTGTTGCCCATGAAATCAATAACCCTGTTAATTTTATCCACGGTAATCTCAACTACCTGGAAGAACATACCCAAGATTTATTAAAGTTAATTCACTCATATCAACTCAGCAACATCGCTTTATGCGAAGAAATTGACCTGGAGTATATTCAAGAAGATTTACCAAAAATCTTAAATTCAATGAAAGTGGGAACCCAGCGCATCCGTCAAATTGTTCTGTCGCTGCGTACTTTCTCCCGCATGGATGAAGCCGATTTCAAAGCCGTAGATATTCACGAAGGTATAGATAGTACTTTAATGATTTTGCAACATCGCCTCAAACAAAAGGCAGATTTTCCCGAAATTAATGTCATCAAGAACTATGGCAACTTACCTTTAGTAGAATGTTACGCCGGACAATTAAATCAAGTATTTATGAATATTTTAGCAAATGCTATTGATGCCTTAGAACAAAAAACGGATCATGAAGTTTCTCTACCCACTATTACCATTCATACCACATTAATTGATTCTAATTGGGTAAAAATTGCCATCGCCGACAACGGTTTAGGGATGTCGGAGCAAGTTCAAAAACAGGTTTTTAATCCATTTTTTACTACCAAGCCCGTGGGTAAAGGTACAGGTATGGGAATGTCTATTAGCTATCCAATTATTACCGAAAAACATGGCGGCAAATTGGAGTGTTACTCAAAACCAGGACAGGGAACAGAGTTTGCGATCGCAATTCCAATTCGGCATTAGATATCCCAGAGGGCGATCGGTGATTATACTCATTGCCTCAGCGTCAAGCACGATCAGATCCAATTCCAATAATGTAGGTTAAATATCTTGTGCTAAATTGTATTCCAAAACCACACACTCAACTAACTGCCAATAAAACGAAATAAGTTCATCAATCATTTAGAATTACTATAGTCTAATTACTGATTGTCCAACTTGTATAATATAATATGCGGGATAACGAGTCACCTAATCATCAACGAATTATTCATTTAAGCGAAATCTCTGCCACAGATTTTCCTGTTTCCAATAACTATAAGTATAAATGCCGCGTGCATCTCGCATCTAACAATAATGAAATTTTATTGCAGAAGGATCTGTTTGCGCGGATGCAGCCCAACTGGTTGCTAGAGTTGAAGAACAAGGGTGACTGCACGATTTCCATCACACTGTGCTATCGCGAAGGAGATATTACTAATCCCTGGCAAGATGCTGGAACTGCTACGTTTGCAACAGAGGAATATTTCCAGGGAGACGCTAACGCAGATATAGAGTTTCCCATTACAACCTGGAGTCAGGCACCACAGTTAAAGCTAAAAGTACGACTAACGCAAAGCAGTAGTGAAGGTAGCAGCAGCACTGTAACCATATTTGGCAGACAAAATAGCTTGCGATCGCTGCACCATCAAGATAACAATAATGGCACTGAGGTAGAATTGCCGCAACCGACTCCTCTAACGCCACAGGAGGAAGTCTTGGTAAAAGAGGCATGGAACAAACTGCGATCGTGGAAAGAACTCCAAATGGAAAAGTTCTTCAAGCGTCTGTTACTGGAAGAACCAGACTTGGAATATCTGTTTGGCGAAGCGATCGACAGCATGGCAGACTTTTTGTATGAATTGTTTGACTGCTCTATTCACCAACTTCAACCTGAGACTCAAAACATCGTTGCCGAACCGCTAACGGGTGTGCCACCAGAGCGAGAGCATGGTTTCAAGAACGTTGAAGAGTATGGAAAGTTTTTTGCAGATATCGGAATGCGTCCTCATCACTGGGTAAAAGCACGGCAAGTATGGATGTGGATGCTGCCGTCGATTCCCACTTTGGAAGAATACGATCGCGAGGAGTTGGCAAAAGGCACAAACTCTGCTCTCTACAAGTTCTTCAACACCCACATCATTCTACCGATGGTAGCTGCGATTCGTCATTATGAAGCAGCTCTACCACCAGAACTGTTGCTAAAAATGGCAGATTCCTGGCAAGTCCTGAGCCAAAACAAACAGCAAATGGGAATTGAATTTTATCAAATACTGTTTGAAAAATATCCATTTGTGCTGCCTATTTTTGGACGTGCAGACATGGATTATCTTTCGCTCCACTTATTCCAGGCACTAGAATTTTTGGTCAACTGCCTCAAAGCTGGCAGCAGCGATGAGATGTTGCGCGAACTGCGCTTCTTGGGGCAGGTACATGGTAGTGCAGATGTGCCTACCTGTGCTTATCCGGCAATTACAGACTGTATGATTGCTTTAATGGAACGGCATGTCCGAGATTTGACGCCGCAAGTGCGCCAGGGTTGGGCGATCTTGCTGGAACGAGTCATCAACATCGTGAAGTTGCCCAAGCTCAATGAGGAACGATTGCTCAAAAAAGCCAAACAATTTTTAGAGTTAATTGCATCCGAACAAGCTTGGGAACTGGAAGATAAGGAAAGGCGCTGGAAAGAAATAAAAGAAGAAGTCAAAGCAACAGGGACTTATACTCATACTTACGAAGAATTAGCTTATGGGGCGCAGGTAGCTTGGCGCAATGCTTCCAAATGCGTGGGGCGGATTGCTTGGAACAATATGATAGTACGCGATCGCCGTCATGTCACCGACCCCGATGAGATGTTCCGCGAACTTGAAGAACACATCCGTTTTGCTACTAATGGCGGCAATCTGCAAATTACCATGACCGTCTTCCGTCCCAAGCAACCCAAGGAACCTTGGGGACACCGGATTTGGAATTCCCAATTGTATCGCTATGCAGCATACCAACAAGCCGATGGCAGCATCTTGGGCGACCCAGCCAACTTGGAATTGACCAACGCCATTATCAAATTTGGCTGGCAACCACCAGAACCACGTACAGCTTACGATATTCTGCCACTGGTGATTGAGGCTGCCGGACAGCCACCGAAAATGTATCACTGGAACAGAGACGAAGTGCTGGAAGTAGAAATCGAGCATCCCACGATTCCAGAGTTGAAGTCACTTGGTATGCGCTGGTACGCAATTCCGGCAATTAGCAACTTCTCTGTCCACATTGGCGGCATCAACTATGGTTGCATTCCCTTCAATGGTTGGTACATGGGTACAGAAATCATGCGGGATTTCCTCGATGAGTACCGCTATAACAAGATGGAGGAAATTGCTAAAGTCCTCAAATTAGATACTAGTTCCGAACAAACCCTATGGCGCGATCGCGTCGCCTTGGAACTCAACATTGCTATCCTCTACTCCTTCCAAAAAGCGAAGGTAACGATGGTAGATCACCAAACAGCTTCTCGGCAGTTCTTGATTCACGACTTGCGCGAGAAAAAAGCCGGACGCGAATGCCCTGGTGATTGGGCTTGGGTTGTCCCCGCCGTTGGTGGTAGTACCTGTCCGGTATGGCATCATCCGATGCGCGACTTTTATTTAGAACCTGCCTATCATCATGCAGCCGATCGCTGGGCAGTGGAAGAGGATATCAATTTAGAGAAATTCCTCGCTGTTGCCGATGAAGAGGGAGATAAGCAAGACCGTATTCTCATCCTTTTTGCTTCAGAGACAGGCACCGCCGAAGGGTTTGCTCGTAAAGCCGCACGACAATTGCAACGATTCCGTCCCAAGGTAATGGCACTCGATGAATATAATATTGATACTCTGGCCTCAGAAAAGCTGCTACTAATTGTCACATCTACCTTTGGCAATGGTGAAATCCCAAGTAACGGCAAGCAATTTCTCCAACGCCTCAAGCAACAACCTGCGGGTTCCCTCAATGGCTTGAACTATTCTGTCTTAGGAATTGGCAGCACTGTATACGAACACTTCTGTGCGGCTGGGATGGCGATCGATAAAGCATTTACTAAGGCAGGTGCAAATTGTGTTGTGCCACTACACAAAGGCGATGAAATTAAGGGACAGGCCGATACTTTCAAACAGTGGTTAGGACTGATTTCTCGTGTATTAGGTGCAGATGAAACATCTGACGATACCACAAACGCCGCTACAGCCAAACTGACAGCGAGATTTTTGAGTGCAGCAGAAGCCGCAACCATTACCCCCGTAGCCGTCAGCAGTGATAAAGATATCGAAGTGCCGTTAATTGCCAACGACGAACTGCTCAAAGAAGTAATTCCTGGTAGCCGTTCCACTCGCTATCTCGTCTTCGATATTTCTGGGACAGGTTTACATTACGAAACAGGCGACCACGTTGCCGTACATCCTTGCAATCCTCCAGAATTGGTAAATCGTTTGTGTCAGCGAATGGGTGTTAGTCCTGATGTCTACTTCACTGCTGAATATACTACACCTGATGGAACAGTAACAGAAGACCAGCCGCCTGTGACAGTGCCGACAACTGTTGGTCAGCTATTGTCTGAAGAACTCGACCTAGCTTTGCGGGAACCGTTTAACGATTTACTAGCTTACTTGTACGCAGCTGCCCAAAATCCCCAACACAAACAACGTTTGGAAACTTGGTTAGAAATTCTCCGCCAAGGAGAGGATCATCCCGACAGTATCACGCTCAAGAAAACGATTACGGACAACTTCATGAGCGTTGCCGATCTCTTTGATGAATTCCCCTCTGCCCCCATCACCCTAGAAGCCTTGCTGGAACTGCTACCGAAGCAAAAGCCACGCCTTTACTCCATTTCCTCGTGTCCACTTCTGCATCCCCAACAAATTCAAATTACAGTTGGTGTGTTGCAAATTCAAACTGATGCAGGTAAAGTGCGTCAAGGGCTTTGCTCTAACTACCTAGCGGGACTGGAAGTCGGCTCAAAAGTTCGCATTGGCGTTCGCACCTCTGGCTTCCGTCCTCCAGCCGATCCCCAAGCACCAATGTTGATGGTAGGCCCCGGCACGGGAGTATCACCGCTAATTGCTTTCCTGCAATATCGTGAAGCCTTACAGAATCAAGGAACACAACTTGGAGATGCTTGCTTATACTTCGGTTGCCGCAATCATGATGACTTTCTGTATGGCGAACAACTTGTCAATTGGCAAAACCGAGGCGTGTTGACTAATCTCAAAGTAGCTTTTTCGCGCTTGACAGATAAAAAAGTCTACGTACAAGGCTTGATGCAAGAAAATGCCCAAGAACTCTGGCATTTATTGAATCATCCGCAATGTAATTACTATGTCTGCGGTGATGCCAAGATGGCAGATGATGTGTTTGAGGTGTTTATGGCGATCGCTAAATCTGTTGGCGAACTCTCACACATTGAAGTGGTAGAATTCTTTGAGCGCATGAAGAAAGAGAAGCGTTTCCATACAGATGTTTGGGGCGTGCAATTGCACTTTAAACAAGCGATCGAGCAGGTGCAAAAAGATAACTACTCAAAAGCTGAAAAATGGCTCAATAGAATCAAGGAATCAACCAATGAGCAATCAATTGAAAAAGGGCAACCCGTGACTGTCTAAACTTGTTATATCAAGTTTGCTTAATTACTTATAAATCCTGAAACACCCCACCCGCCTTACGGCACCCTCCCCTTAGCAAGGGGAGGGTTGGGGAGGGGTAACGCGAGGACTGCAATCATAACTAATCATCCGAACTTGATATTACAGCAATTTTCATTTATTTGAACCACAGCTGTCATAGGGGCGCAACGCCTTGCGCCCCTACCGCGCGGTCTATTTACTGCTCAATCTAAAAAGCCAAGCGAAGACTCGTTTCCCCTGACAATCTCTCGAATTGAATTCGAGAGATTGTCAATATTATAGCCGTAGCCACATAGGTTAGGACATAATGACAAGGGTGAATGCTAGGAATGGTAATAGTTTTACCTCCTGCCTCCTGCCCCCTGCCTCCTGCTATAGTATTACTCTTGAACGTACTCAAACAGAATTTTGAGATATTTATCCAAAGATTTAGTAGGCGTTCCTTTTCTCCACATAGCAGCCGATCGCGCATAGTATATAGGATGGTGGAGCCGTATAAACACAACTTGCGGATGAGGCAGTGCTTCTGCCTCGTTGGGCATGACTGCTACCCCTTGCCCTGCGCCAACCAGAGCAATCATGGTAGCATGGCTATCAGCAAACAGGCACAGATTTGGCGCGAAGCCAGCGCAGCGACAAGTGTCGCGGATGCGATCGTTGCGTGCCGGAAACTTTTCTTCAGACATCCCAATAAATTTTTCAGATGCCAGTTGAGCCAGATTAATCGAAGATTCATTTGCCAACGGATGTGTCTCTGGCAACAGAGCAGCAATCAGCACTTTCTTCACACATTTGACTGTAAACTCTTCCTCTAATTCATCGGGTGGATTGCCCATAAAGGCAATATCAATCGCGCCCTCTCGCAATGCTTTAACTTGTTCAGCAGGTGGCATTTCCTGTAAACGCACGGCTACTTCCGGATGGCTATGTCCGAAGCGGTGTAAGGTTTGACCAAGAAAAGTCTGGAGGATGGTTGGGATATAGCCAATAACCAAAGGCTCATCTGTGTTGCTGTAATGAGTCTTGAGGGTTTGCACGGCCACATTACTACGATTCAAAATATCTTTTGCTTGTTCGAGAAAAAATTTTCCACCTTCTGTGAGCATCAATCCATCAGATTGTCTCAAGAATAGTACAACACCCAATTCATCTTCCAGGTTTTTGATTTGACGGCTCAACGCAGGTTGAGAAATATAGAGGCGAACGGCAGCACGGCTAAAGTTGAGTTCTTCTGCAACGATGACAAAATATTTCAGATGCCGTAATTCCATAAATTGTACTTGGTATACCTAAATGTTATAGCTATCAGAATTATAAGGTATTAAGGTTTAATTGACTTTTAACATTTTTTATATATAGAAACTTCTTCTCTTCAATTCCTAAAATACTGATTTTTGAAAATTATAAAATACTTTATCAATAGAACGGCGTCGAAAAACAAAACTATGTAAATAAAAATCAAATAGGCTCAAACTCTCTTTGTTACTGCCTTGTGTTTGCCGATACCTGCTTTATCGTAATAAGAAATATTCTTGCCGAACCACTCGAACGCAAAATAAATCAACAGTTGGATTGGATTTTTTTTAGATTTTGATTAGCTTCTTTATCAAAAATTCATATATATTTTCTGTATGGTTAGGTTATATTTCTAAAAGTTAATCCCACAGCTAAATATTCTGGACTACACAAGAGCAGAATGTAAAAAAACAACATGTCAAACACATATTAACTTTTTCTAAAATTTCATCTTTTACTTCTGTGAATCAGTCTTGAAGCCTAACAAAAGTTATTGACTTAATTAGGCAACTTTGGATTTTCACGACAAAAGCTTCAAACATGAAAATGAAAGCATTAAAACCTGTAACATTTTCTATCTTTTTACTTCTTTCAGTATTTCGTAGTTCAATCATGTGAATACTCAACAGGCAAAAACCTTCAATCAATACCTTTAGCAATTAGCGACTGCCGTAAAAGAACATATTCGTTCTGATACTTTCACTTTTCCAACATAAAACGATTACAACAATAGAGAGTTTGACTCATGCTAGATATAACAGGTGATACTTCTTCAACTTTGGGAACTAATAGCTTCGTTGTGAATAGTCTTTCAGACGTAGTTAATTCCCATGATGGTCTGACAACTTTGCGGGAAGCAGTTATCGCTGCTAACGCTTTGAGTGGAAGCAACACCATCAAGTTCGATTTGACAGCAGGTTCAACAATCAACTTGACCCAGCAGCTAGATATTCTGGACGATTTAGTTATTAAAGGATTGGGAGCGCAAAATTTAACTATCAGCGGCGCTTCAGCTTTCAATAGTCTGTTCATTGAGGACGCCAATGTTGCCATCGAGGGTTTGACCTTCGCCGATGCTAGAGACAGCATTAGTGTGGGTAGTGGTGTTAACCTAACGGTCAAAGACAGCCTTTTCCGCAATAACGCACAGGATGGTATTGAAATCAACGATAGCGGTAGTACTGTTACGGTTAGGAATTCGTCTTTTATCAACAATTCTGATGACGGCATTGACTTTAATGGTACTGACAACACACTGAACATTTTTGGCTCAAGCATCGTTAACAATGGTAATAATGGCATTGAAATTGATGCTAGTGACAGTACCCTCATAGTTAGTGGCAGCAGTATTACTGGCAACACTGGGGATGGAATCAGCTTTGATGATGGCGGTAACAACTCGCTGACCATTGCCAATACCGACCTCAGTGGTAACACAGGTGATGGATTGGATATTAATAACAATGGCAACACCGTCTCCCTCAAGAAAGTAGATCTGAGCAACAACGGTGTTGGTACAGCAATTGAAGTCGAAGATGGCATCGAAATTGATGGTAGTAACAACACGCTGACTGTAACTGAGGCAAGCATCAACAACAATCCCGGTGATGGTATCGACTTCAACGGCAGTAATAACAAAGTGATTGCCTCCAAAATCAGCATCTCCGGCAGTGGGGAAGATGGCATTGAAATCAGCGAAGGCAGCAACGACAACATTCTCAAAGTGAGTGATGCCTCACTCGATGCCAACACAGGCGATGGCTTGGATATCAATGGCGATCGCAACACCGTCTCCCTCAAGAAAGTAGATCTGAGCAACAACGGTGTTGGTACAGCAATTGAAGTCGAAGATGGTATCGAAATTGATGGCAGCAACAACACGCTGACTGTAACTGAGGCCACTATCAACAACAATCCAGGTGATGGCATCGATTTCAACGGCAGCAATAACAAAGTGATTGCCTCCAAAATCAGCATCTCCGGCAGTGGTGAAGATGGCATTGAAATCAGTGAAGGCAGCAATGACAACATTCTTAAAGTGACGGATGCCTCACT